>NZ_BKAJ01000065.1 GCF_007992495.1 Reyranella soli | reverse complement strand
AAGTAACGCTGCCAGCGCTTAAGCGAGCAAAGACCATGGACAACACCAATATCCGAATCCGGCTGAAGGCTTTCGATCATCGCGTGCTCGACACGTCGACGAGCGAGATCGTGAGCACGGCCAAGCGGACGGGCGCGCAGGTTCGCGGTCCGATCCCGCTGCCGACCGGCATCGAGAAGTTCACGGTCAATCGCTCGCCGCACATCGACAAGAAGTCGCGCGAGCAGTTCGAGATCCGCACCCACAAGCGGGTCCTCGATATCGTCGATCCCACCCCGCAGACGGTCGACGCGCTGATGAAGCTCGACCTCGCCTCGGGCGTGGACGTCGAGATCAAGCTCGGCGCCTAAGGGACAGGAAGAGAAGGAACAGGACCATGCGTTGCGGTCTCGTCACCCAGAAGGTCGGCATGACCCGCGTCTTCAACGACGCTGGTGAGCATGTGCCTGTGACCGTTCTGAAGGTCGACCAGCTCCAGGTCGTCGCCGTCCGCTCGGAAGAGAAGGACAAGTACACCGCCGTCCAGCTCGGCTACGGCAAGGCCAAGGTCAAGAACGTGAGCCAGCCCAACCGCGGCCACTTCGCCAAGGCCAAGGTCGAGCCGAAGAAGAAGCTGGTCGAGTTCCGCGTCGCCAAGGACGCCGTGCTCGAGGTCGGCGCCGAGCTCGTGCCGAGCCACTTCGTGCCCGGCCAGTTCGTCGACGTCATCGGCACCACCATCGGCCGCGGCTTCACCGGCTCGATGGTGCGCTGGAACTTCCACGGCCTGGAAGCCAGCCACGGCGTGTCGGTCTCGCACCGCAGCCACGGCTCGACTGGTAACCGCCAGGATCCTGGCCGCACCTTCCCCGGCAAGAAGATGGCCGGCCACTACGGCCACGAGCGCGTGACCACGCAGAACCTCAAGATCGTCGCCGCCGACGACGAGAAGGGCCTGCTGCTGGTCTCCGGCGCCGTCCCCGGCCCGCGTGGCGGCTACATCATCGTCAAGGACGCCTCCAAGCGCGCCCGCCCCAAGGATGCCCCGTATCCGGCCGGCCTGCGCAAGGCTGCTGGCGAGGCGGCGGCTCCCGCGGCGGAAGCGCCGGCGGCGGCCCCGGAAGCCACCGGGCCTGCGGCTTAAGGACGGAACCATGAAGATCGCAGTCAAGACCATCGAGGGCGGCAGTGCCGGCGAGATCGAACTCGCCGACGGCGTGTTCGCCGTCCCCGTCCGCAAGGACATCCTGCAGCGCTGCATCGTGTGGCAGCTGTCGCGTCGCCAGCAGGGCACGCACAAGACCAAGGGGCGCGCCGAAGTGACGGCGACGGCCAAGAAGATGTACGCCCAGAAGGGTACCGGCCGCGCCCGCCACGGCAACGAGGCGGCGCCGCAGTTCCGCGGCGGCGGCAAGGCCTTCGGTCCGGTGGTGCGCAGCCATGCCTCCGACCTGCCGAAGAAGGTGCGCAAGCTCGCGCTGCGCACGGCGCTGTCGGCCAAGGCGGCCGAGGGCAAGCTGATCGTGGTCGAGGCCGCGACGCTCGCCGAGCCCAAGACGGCCCAGCTCAAGACCCACTTCGGCAAGCTCGGCGTGTCGAGCGTGCTGGTCATCGCCGGCGCTGAGGTCGACACCAACTTCGCGCGCGCCGCGGCCAACATCGCCCACGTCGATGTGCTGCCGCAGCAGGGCGCCAACGTCTACGACATCCTGCGCCGCGACACGCTGGTGCTGACCAAGGATGCCGTGAAGCATCTCGAGGAGCGCCTGCAATGAGCGTCAAGGCGAACAGGGCCGCTGTGGGAGCCACCGTTTCCCGCGCCCGCATGTACGAAGTGATCCGCTCGCCGCTGATCACGGAAAAGACCACCAACGGCTCCGAGCACGGCCAGGTGACCTTCCGTGTGGCGTCGGACGCCACCAAGCCCGAGATCAAGCAGGCCGTCGAAGGCCTGTTCAAGGTCAAGGTGAAGGCGATCAACACCGTCACCGTGAAGGGCAAGAAGAAGATCTTCCGCGGCCGTCCCGGCGTGCGGAGCGACTGGAAGAAAGCGATCGTCTCGCTGGTCGAGGGTCACAAGATCGACGTGACCACGGGCCTGTAGGACGGGGGACAGAAGTATGGCTCTTAAGACTTACAAGCCGATCACGCCGTCGCTGCGACAGCTGGTCATCGTCGACCGTACGGGCCTGTGGAAGGGCAAGCCGGTCAAGGCGCTGACGCGCGGTAAGAAGAAGACCGGCGGCCGCAACAACCACGGCCGAATCACCAGCAACCACATGGGCGGCGGGCACAAGCAGCGCCTGCGCCTGGTCGACTTCAAGCGCCGCAAGTTCGATGTTGCCGCGACCGTCGAGCGCCTGGAGTACGACCCCAACCGGTCGGCCTTCATCGCCCTGATCAAGTATGCCGACGGCGAGCTCGCCTACATCCTGGCGCCGCAGCGCCTCAAGGCGGGCGACGAGGTCGTGTCGGGCCAGCGCGTCGACATCAAGCCGGGCAACGCCATGCCGCTTGGCAACATGCCGGTGGGCACCATCGTGCATAACGTCGAGCTGAAGATCGGCAAGGGCGGCCAGCTGGCGCGTTCGGCCGGCACCTACGCCCAGCTCGTCGGCAAGGACGCGGGCTACGCCCAGATCAAGCTCAACTCGGGCGAGCTGCGCCTGGTGCCGGGCGACTGCCTGGCCACCGTCGGCGCGGTGTCGAACCCCGACAACCAGAACATCGTGATCGGCAAGGCCGGCCGCCAGCGTTGGCTGGGCCGTCGCCCGGTCGTTCGCGGCGTCGCCATGAACCCGGTCGATCACCCGCACGGCGGCGGCGAAGGCCGCACCTCGGGCGGCCGCCACCCGGTCACCCCGTGGGGCAAGCCGACCAAGGGCAAGAAGACCCGCAAGAACAAGGCGACGGACAAGTTCATCATCCGCCGCCGTAGCGCGACGCGCTGACGAGGAGACAGCACAGTGGCACGTTCCGTTTGGAAGGGTCCCTTCGTCGAGGGGAGCCTCATCAAGAAGGCCGAGAAGTCGCGGCAGACCGTGCGCAGCGAGGTCATCAAGACCTGGTCGCGGCGCTCGACGATCCTGCCGCAGTTCGTCGGCCTGACGTTCGGCGTCTACAACGGCAAGAAGTTCATCCCGGTGAACGTCACCGAGGAAATGGTCGGTCACAAGCTCGGCGAGTTCTCGCCGACGCGGACCTTCCATAACCACTCGGGCGACAAGAAGGTCTCGAAGGACTAACCGATGAGCAAGGCATCCAATCCCCGCCGCGAGGCGGACAACGAGGCCAAGGTCGTGCTGCGCACCATCCGCATCAGCCCGCGCAAGCTCGACCTCGTGGCCGCCACCATCCGCGGCAAGAAGGCGGCCTATGCCGTCAACGAGCTCACCTTCTCCAAGAAGCGCATCGCGCAGGACGTGAAGAAGGCGCTGAACTCGGCCATCGCCAACGCCGAGAACAACCACAACCTCGACGTCGATCGCCTGATCGTGGCCGAGGCTTCGGTCGGCAAGGGCCTCGTCATGAAGCGCTTCCACACCCGTGGCCGCGGCCGCGCGGCCGGCATCGTCAAGCCGTTCAGCCATCTCACCATCGTGGTGCGTGAGCGCGCCGAGGCGGAGGAAAAGTAATGGGTCAGAAGGTCAATCCCATCGGCCTCAGGCTCGGCATCAACCGCACCTGGGACTCCCGCTGGTACGCCGAGGGCGGCGAATACTCCAAGATGCTCCATGAGGACATCCACATCCGCAAGGTGCTGCGCGAGCGCCTGGCCCAGGCGGGCGTGGCCAAGATCGTCATCGAGCGTCCGGCCAAGCGCGCCCGCGTCACCATCCATACGGCCCGTCCGGGCGTGGTGATCGGCAAGAAGGGCGCCGACATCGAGAAGCTGCGCGGCGACCTCGCCAAGATGACCAAGGGCGAAGTGGCCCTGAACATCGTCGAGATCCGCAAGCCCGAGATCGACGCCACGCTGATCGCCGAGAACATCGCCCAGCAGCTCGAGCGCCGCGTCGCCTTCCGTCGCGCCATGAAGCGCGCCGTGCAGTCGGCCATGCGTCTGGGCGCCCAGGGCATCCGCATCAACTGCTCGGGTCGCCTGGGCGGCGCCGAAATCGCCCGCATGGAATGGTACCGCGAGGGTCGCGTGCCGCTGCACACGCTGCGCGCCGACATCGACTACGGCACCGCTACCGCCTTCACCACCTTCGGCACCTGCGGCGTCAAGGTCTGGGTGTTCAAGGGCGAGATCATGGCCCACGACCCGATGGCGCACGACAAGCGCGCCGAGGAAGCCGCCCCGCAGCGCACGCCCGCCCGGGTCGAGCGTTCGGAGCAGAGGGACGCGTAAGACATCATGCTGCAACCCAAGCGCACCAAGTACCGCAAGGCCTTCAAGGGCCGTATTCGCGGCGCCGCCAAGGGCGGTTTCAACCTCGACTTCGGCGCCTTCGGCCTGAAGGCGATGGAGCCCGACCGCCTGACGGCGCGCCAGATCGAGGCCGCCCGCCGCGCCATCACGCGCCACATGAAGCGCGCCGGTCGTGTGTGGATCCGCGTTTTCCCGGACGTGCCGGTGTCCAAGAAGCCGGCCGAGGTCCGCATGGGCTCGGGCAAGGGCGCGCCGGAATTCTGGGCGGCCCGCGTCAAGCCCGGCCGCGTGCTGTTCGAGCTCGATGGCGTGTCGGTCCAGGTCGCCCGCGAGGCGCTCGAGCTGGCCGCCGCCAAGCTGCCGATCAAGACGCGCTTCGTCGCCCGCGTCGGCGCCGAAGGCTGAGGAGATAGTCATGAAGGCCAGCGATCTGCGCCCCAAGACCCAGGACCAGCTCAAGGAAGAGCTCGGCAGCCTGCGCAAGGAAGCATTCAACCTGCGTTTCCAGAAGGCCGGCGGACAGCTCGGCAAGACGGGTCGCGTGCGCCAGGTGCGCCGCGACATCGCCCGCATCAAGACGGTGCTGGGCGAGAAGGCCGCGGGTTAAGGAGCAAGACATGCCGAAGCGAGTTCTGGAAGGCGTCATCGTCAGCGACAAGATGGACAAGACCATCGTCGTCAAGGTCGAGCGGCGCGTTCAGCATCCGATCTACAAGAAGTTCATTCGCCGCTCGAAGAAGTATCACGCGCACGACGAGGCCAATGCCTACAAGGGCAAGGTCGGCGAGCTCGTGCGCATCCGCGAGTGCCGCCCGCTGTCCAAGACCAAGAGCTGGGAAGTTCTGGTCGAGGCAGCCAAGGCCTAGGACGGAGCAACAGTCATGATCCAGATGCGTACGAACCTCGAGGTCGCCGACAATTCCGGCGCCCGTCGAGTGCAGTGCATCAAGGTGCTGGGCGGCTCGCGCCGCAAGTATGCCAGCGTCGGTGATGTCATCGTCGTCTCCATCAAGGAGGCGATCCCGCGCGGCCGCGTGAAGAAGGGCGAGGTGCATCGCGCCGTCGTCGTGCGCACGTCGTTCCCGCTGCGCCGCGTCGATGGCAGCGCCATCCGCTTCGACCGCAACGCTGCCGTCCTGATCAGCAAGCAGGACGAGCCGATCGGCACCCGTATCTTCGGACCGGTGACGCGCGAGCTGCGCGCCAAGAAGTTCATGAAGATCATCTCGCTCGCGCCGGAGGTGCTCTGAGCCATGGCCAACAAGCTCAAGATCCGCAAGGGCGACCGCGTGAAGGTCATCGCCGGCCGCAGCAAGGGCAAGATCGGCGACGTCCTGCGCGTGAACGCCGCTGACCAGCGCGTGGTCGTGTCGGGCGTCAACGTCATCAAGCGCCACACCAAGCCCAGCCGTAGCGAGCAGGGCGGCATCATCGAACGCGAGGCCGCGATCCACGTGTCGAACGTGGCCCTGCTTGATCCAAAGACCGACAAGCCGACCAAGATCGGCTTCAAGTTCCTCGAAGATGGTCGGAAGGTGCGCTTCGCGCGCGGTTCCGGCGAAACAATCGACCGCTAGGAGAACGGGCCATGCCCGCGCGACTGCAAGAACACTACACCAAGACCGTTCGTGAGGCGCTCACGAAGGAGTTCTCCTACAAGAACGCCTTCGAGGTGCCGAAGCTCGACAAGATCGTCATCAACATGGGCGTCGGCGAGGCGGTCAACGACCGCAAGGCCGTCGACGGTGCCGCGGCGGAGCTTGCCGCCATCACCGGTCAGAAGCCGGTGGTGACCAAGTCGCGCACATCGATCGCGACCTTCAAGCTGCGCGAAGGCATGGCAATCGGCGCCAAGGTCACGCTGCGTCGCGACCGCATGTACGAGTTCATCGATCGCCTGATCAACATCGCCCTGCCGCGCGTCCGCGACTTCCGCGGCCTGAACGGCAAGTCGTTCGACGGCCGTGGCAACTTCGCCATGGGCCTCAAGGAGCAGATCGTGTTCCCAGAGATCGACTACGACAAGGTCGACCAGGTGCGCGGCATGGACATCATCATCTGCACGACAGCGAAGACGGACGCGGAAGCCAAGGCGCTTCTCCGTGCTTTCGACTTCCCGTTCGTGAACTGAGGCCGGAGAACAAAATGGCCAAGACGAGTTCAGTCGAGAAGAACAACCGGCGCGCCAAGATGGTGGAGCAGTACGCCGCCAAGCGCGCCAAGCTGAAAGAGATGGCTGTCGACGACAGGCTGACTCCGGAGGAGCGCTTCGGCGCGCGGCTCAAGCTTGCCAAGCTGCCGCGCAATTCGTCGCCGACGCGCGTTCGCAATCGGTGCGAGATAACCGGGCGCCCGCGCGCCGTTTATCGCAAGTTCAAGCTGTCGCGCCTGGCGCTGCGTCAGCTGGCCTCGCTGGGCGCTCTGCCCGGCGTCGTGAAGTCGAGCTGGTAACGGGGGCCGTAGACCATGTCTATGACAGATCCTGTCGGTGATTTGCTGACACGCATCCGCAACGGCCAGTCGGCGCGCCTCGACAGCGTGACCGTGCCGGCCTCGCGGCTCCGGTCGAACGTTCTCGATGTGCTGCAGCGCGAAGGCTACATCCGCGGCTGGTTCGAGGAGGAGCTTCGTCCAGGCGTGAAGGAGATTCGCGTCGAGCTGAAGTACGACAACGGCCGTCCGGTCATCAAGGAGATCAAGCGCGTCTCCACCCCGGGTCGCCGCGTCTATTCGAAGATCCGCGAGCTGCCGCGCCACTTCAACGGGCTTGGCATCTCGATCCTGTCCACGCCGCGCGGCGTCATGTCCGACGCCGAGGCGCGTGCCGCCAATGTCGGCGGCGAAGTCATCTGCAAGGTGTTCTAGCCATGTCGCGCGTCGGCAAGAATCCGGTCGTCGTCCCCGCAGGGGTGACTGTCGATCTTAAGGGCCAGCATCTCAAGGCCAAGGGCAAGCGTGGTGAGCTGCAGTTCACGGTGCACGACGATGTCGAGGTCACCCGTGACGGCGATGCGCTCAGCTTCAAGCCGCGCAACGATAGCCGCCGCGCCCGCATGCAGTGGGGCACGGCACGCAACCTCGCCAGCAATCTGGTGAAGGGCGTGTCGGATGGCTTCACCATCAACCTCGAGATCAACGGCGTCGGCTATCGCGCCCAGGCCGATGCCAAGAACCTGAAGCTGCAGCTCGGCTTCAGCCATGACGTCGAGGTGCCGATTCCCGCCGGCATCCAGATCAAGGCGCTGAAGCCGACCGAGATCGAGATCACCGGCGCAGATCGTCAGAAGGTGGGCCAGCTCGCGGCCGAGATCCGCAGCCTGCGTCCGCCCGAGCCCTACAAGGGCAAGGGCATCAAATACTCGACCGAGACGATCCGGCGCAAGGAAGGCAAGAAGAAGTAGAGGCCGATCATGTCCAAGACCAACGCTCTTTTTGCTCGCCGCCAGCGGCGCACGCGTTACGCGCTGCGCCAGGCTGCCGGTGGCCGCCCACGCCTCAGCGTCTTCCGCTCGGGCAAGCACATCTACGCCCAGGTCATCGACGACAAGAAGGGGGCGACGCTCGCCTCCGCCTCGTCGCTCGATGCCGACGTCAAGGGCAAGATCAAGACCGGCGCCGACAAGTCGGCGGCGGCCGAGGTCGGCAAGCTTATCGCCGCCCGCGCCATCGCCGCCGGCGTCAAGGAAGTGGTCTTCGACCGCGGCGGTTACATGTATCACGGCCGCGTTGCTGCGCTGGCCACTGCCGCCCGTGAGGGCGGCCTGTCGTTCTGAGGAGTTAGCACATGGCTCGTTCACCCGGTGGTTCCGGCCGTGGCCCGCGCGATCGTGGTCGTGACCGCGACCGCGACGAGGAAAACGAACTGAAGGACAAGCTGGTCACCATCAATCGCGTGGCGAAGGTGGTGAAGGGCGGCCGGCGCTTCGCCTTCGCGGCGATCGTGGTGGTCGGCGACCAGCGCGGCCGTGTCGGCCACGGCGCCGGCAAGGCGCGTGAGGTTCCCGAGGCGATCCGCAAGGCGACGGAAGCCGCCAAGCGCGGCCTGATCCGCGTGCCGCTGCGCGACGGCCGCACGCTGCATCACGACGTCAAGGGGCGCTTCGGCGCCGGCAAGGTGACGCTGCGCGCGGCTCCGGCCGGTACCGGCATCATCGCCGGTGGCCCGATGCGCGCCGTGTTCGAGACGCTCGGTATCAAGGACATCGTCGCCAAGTCGGTCGGCACATCGAACCCGCACAACATGATCAAGGCGACGTTCGTGGCCCTGCAGCAGCTCAACTCGCCGCGCATGGTCGCCACCCGCCGCGGCAAGAAGGTCGGCGACCTGCTGGGCCGTCGTGACGAGACGACCGGCGCCGCCGAGGCGACGGCTTAAGGAGCACGGTCATGGCCGAAGGCAAGAAGATCAGGATCACCCAGACCGGCAGCCACATCGGCCGCACGGACGACCAGCGCGCCACGCTGATCGGCCTGGGGCTGAACAAGCGCCATCGCACCCGCGAGCTCGTGGACAGCCCCGAGGTGCGCGGCATGATCAACAAGGTGCGCCACTTGGTGCGCGTTGAAGACGACAAGGCCGCCTAAGTCGGTGGCTTGAAGGGATCGACGATGAAACTCAACGAAATCGCCGACAACGCCGGAGCCCGCAAGGCGCGCATGCGCGTCGGCCGCGGCATCGGCTCGGGCAAGGGCAAGACCGCCGGTCGTGGCGTGAAGGGCCAGAAGTCGCGTACGGGCGTGGCCATCAAGGGCTTCGAAGGCGGCCAGATGCCGCTCTACCGCCGCATCCCCAAGCGCGGCTTCCTGCCGCCGAATCAGAAGTCCTGGCAGGTGGTCAACCTCGGCACGCTGCAGAAGGCGATCGACGAGAACAAGCTCGATGCCACCAAGCCGATCGACGCTGCCGCCATGCTGGCGGCCGGCCTGTTCAAGAGGGCGTTCGATGGCGTGCGCCTCCTTGGAAAAGGCGAGATCAAGACCAAGATCGAAGTGAAGGTCGCGGGCGCCTCGGCGTCGGCGATCGCCGCGGTCGAGAAGGCCGGCGGCAAGGTCGAGCTGCCGCCCAAGGCCCAAGCCGAGGCGGCCTGAACCCTTCACGCGTGAGGTTCCATGGCGTCCGCGGCTGAGCAACTTGCATCCAACCTGAACTGGGGCGCGATCGGTAAGGCGACCGAGCTCAAGAAGCGCCTGTGGTTCACCGTGGCCGCGCTGGTTGTCTTTCGCATCGGCGCCTACGTGCCGGTGCCCGGCGTCGATCCGCACGCCCTGGCCGAGATCTTCCAGCAGAACGCCGGCGGCATCGCCGGCATGCTCGACGTGTTCTCGGGCGGCTCGATCGGCCGCATGTCGGTGCTGGCGCTCTCGATCATGCCGTACATCTCGGCCTCCATCATCATGCAGATCCTGACGACGGTCGTGCCGTCGCTCGAAGCGCTGAAAAAGGAAGGTGAGGCCGGCCGCAAGAAGATCAACCAGTACACGCGCTACGGCACGGTGATCCTGGCGGCCTTCCAGGCTTACGGTATCGCGGTCGGGCTGGAGAGCCAGTCGGCCTCGATGGGGCCGGTCGTGATCGATCCCGGACTGTTCTTCCGCTTCGTCACCGTGGTCACCCTGGTCGGCGGCACGCTGTTCCTGATGTGGCTCGGCGAGCAGATCACCGCCCGCGGCGTCGGCAACGGCGTTTCATTGATCATCTTCGCCGGCATCGTGGCCGCACTGCCGGGCGCCATGATCCAGACCCTCGAGCTCGGCCGTACCGGCGCCTTGTCGGCGCTGTTCATCATTGCGCTGATGGTCGGCGTCGTGGTCGTCGTGGCGGTCGTGGTGTTCATGGAGACGGCGCAGCGGCGCATCATCGTCCAATATCCCAAACGCCAGGTCGGCAACCGCATGTATGGCGGCGAGGCCTCGCACCTGCCGCTCAAGATCAACACCTCGGGCGTCATCCCGCCGATCTTCGCGTCTTCGCTGCTGCTCTTCCCGGCGACCATCGCCGGCATCCAGGGCAATGCCGGCGAGCCCGGCTGGGTCCAGTGGATTTCGACCTATCTCGGCCACGGCCAGCCGCTCTACCTGCTTGCCTATGTCGGCTTGATCGTCTTCTTCTGCTTCTTCTATACGACCGTCGTCTTCAACCCGACCGACACGGCCGACAACCTGAAGAAGAACGGCGGCTTCGTGCCGGGCATCCGTCCGGGCAAGAACACCGCCGAGTACCTGGAATACATCCTGAATCGCCTGACCGTGATCGGCGCCCTCTACCTCTCGGCGGTCTGCATCCTGCCCGAGCTGCTGATCGCCCGCGGCGGCGTGCCGTTCTACTTCGGCGGCACCAGCCTCCTGATCGTGGTCTCGGTGACGCTCGACACGGTGACCCAGATCCAGGCGCACCTGCTGGCGCATCAGTACGAGGGCCTCATCAAGAAGGCTCGCTTGCGGGGTCGCCGGTGAGCAGCGGGTCGATGAACATCATCCTTCTGGGACCGCCGGGCGCCGGAAAGGGCACCCAGGCGCAGCGCCTGCAGGCCGAGAAGGGCATGGTCCAGCTCTCGACCGGCGACATGCTGCGTGCCGCGGTGGCCTCGGGCAGTGAGCTCGGCATGAAGGCCAAGGGCATCATGGAGCGGGGCGAGCTGGTGCCCGATTCGCTGATGGTCGGCCTGATCCAGGACCGCATCGCCCAGCCCGACGCCGCCAAGGGCTTCATCCTGGACGGCTTCCCGCGCACCGAGGCCCAGGCCAAGGCGCTGGACGACATGCTGGCCAAGGCCGGCAAGAAGCTCGATCGCGTGGTCGAGATGGAAGTCGACGAGCAGGCCCTGACCGAGCGCATCGTCGGCCGCTTTACCTGCGCCAAGTGCGGCACGGGCTACCACGACAAGTTCAAGCGGCCCAAGGTCGATGGGGTCTGCGACGTCTGCGGGTCGAAGGAATTCACCCGCCGCAAGGATGATAATGCAGAGACCATGAAGACACGTATGGTGGCCTATCGCGCCCAGACCGAGCCTCTGCTGCCCTATTACGGGGCCCGCGGGGTGCTCAGGAAGGTCGATGGCATGGCCGCCATGGACGAAGTTTACCGTCAAATCTCCGGGGTTTTATCGGGGGCTTGACAAGTTTGAGTTCCGTTGACTCGGCCGCGCGCATCCCTATAATCGCGCGCTTTTCCGGGGCCAGCGGAACGTGTGACGGGCGCGCATTAGCGCGCCGTAAGTCTTTGAAGGAGTTGGAACTTTGGCTCGTATAGCCGGCGTGAACATTCCCACCGCCAAGCGCGTCGTGGTGGGGCTGCAATACATCCACGGGATCGGCGAGGCGAAAGCCAAGGAGATCCTGGGGAAAGTGGGGATCGACGTGTCGCGGCGTGTGAATACGCTGACCGACGACGAGGTCATCCGCATCCGCGAGACCATCGACCGCGACTACACGGTCGAGGGTGATCTGCGGCGCGAAGTGTCGATGAACATCAAGCGTCTGATGGACCTCGCCTGCTACCGCGGCCTGCGGCACCGCCGCGGGTTGCCCGTCCGTGGCCAGCGCACGCATACCAATGCGCGCACCCGCAAGGGCCCGGCCAAGCCGATCGCCGGCAAGAAGAAAGTCACGAAGTAAGTCGAAGGGATCCGGATCATGGCCAAGCCTGCAGCCGCCGCGACCGGCGGCGCCGCCTCCGGCGCGCGCCCCCGCCGCAAGGAGCGCAAGAACATCATCGCCGGCGTCGCTCACGTGAACGCCTCGTTCAACAACACGATCGTCACGATCACCGACGCGCAGGGCAACACCATCGCCTGGTCGTCGTCGGGCCAGCAGGGCTTCAAGGGCTCGCGCAAGTCGACGCCGTTCGCCGCCCAGATGGCCGCCGAGAATGCCGGCCGCAAGGCCATGGAGCACGGCATGCGCACGCTCGAGATCGAAGTGCGCGGCCCGGGTTCGGGACGCGAGTCGGCGCTGCGCGCGCTGCAGGCGGTCGGCCTTGCCGTCACCGCCATCCGCGACGTGACGCCGATCCCGCATAACGGCTGCCGTCCGCCGAAGCGTCGTCGCGTCTGAGTTTTTGCCGTGGCGGCGCGCTTCTTGCGCCGCCCGCTTTTGAGAACGTTGCGGCGTGCCCACCGGGCGCGCCTGAACCAACCGGTCTAGAGGGGTAGCCCACGTGCTTCAGAAGAACTGGCAGGACCTGATCAAGCCGGAGAAGCTTGTCACCGAAGCCGGCGTCGATTCAGGTCGTACCGCGACCATCGTCGCCGAGCCGCTCGAGCGCGGCTTCGGTCTCACGCTCGGCAACGCGCTGCGTCGCGTGTTGCTCTCCTCGCTGCAGGGTGCGGCCGTCACGTCGATCAAGATCGACAACGTGCTGCATGAGTTTTCGTCGATTCCCGGCGTCCGCGAGGACGTGGTCGACATCGTGCTCAACATCAAGGCCATGGCCGTGAAGATGCAGGGCGATCGCCCGCAGCGTCTATACCTGCGCGCCGTTGGTCCCGGAGAGGTCACGGCCGGCATGATCGAGCTGCCGGGCGACGTCCAGATCATGGATCCCAAGCACCTGATCTGCACGCTCGACGACGGCGCCTCGATCTCGATGGAGCTGATGGTCGCCACCGGCAAGGGCTACATCCCGGCCTCGGCCAACCGGCCAGAGGATGCGCCGATCGGCCTGATCCCGGTCGATTCGGTGTTCAGCCCGGTCAAGCGCGTCTCCTACAAGATCGAGAACAGCCGCGTCGGCCAGGTCACCGACTACGACAAGCTGTCGATGACGGTCGAGACCAACGGGACGACCCGTCCGGACGATGCCGTGGCGCTCGCCGCGCGCATCCTGCAGGACCAGCTGCAGCTCTTCATCAACTTCGAGGAGCCGCGCGAGGTCCGCAAGGAAGAGCAGCAGGACGACTTCCCGTTCAACCGCAACCTGCTGCGCAAGGTCGACGAGCTCGAGCTGTCGGTGCGTTCGGCCAACTGCCTGAAGAACGACAACATCATCTACATCGGCGATCTGGTGCAGAAGACCGAGGCGGAGATGCTGCGCACGCCGAACTTCGGCCGCAAGTCGCTGAACGAGATCAAGGAAGTGCTGGCCGGCATGGGCCTCCACCTGGGCATGGAAATCCCGGGCTGGCCGCCGGACAACATCGAAGAGATGGCAAAGCGGCTGGAAGAGCCGTACTAGGCCGGCAGAAGGGATTTAGTCATGCGTCACAACAATCGCGGTCGGAAGTTCCACCGCACGGCGGAGCATCGCAAGGCGATGTTCATGAATCTGGCCGGTGCTCTCATCAAGCACGAGCAGATCACGACCACGCTGCACAAGGCGAAGGACCTGCGTCCGATCGTCGAGAAGCTGGTCACGCTCGGCAAGCGGGGCGGCCTGCACGCCCGCCGCCAGGCGATCGGCTTCCTGCGCGATCCCTATATCGCCGACAAGCTGTTCACCACGCTGGGCCCGCGCTACGCCAAGCGCTCCGGCGGCTACCTGCGTGTGCTGAAGGCGGGCTTCCGCTTCGGCGACGCCGCGCCGATGGCCGTGATCGAGTTCGTCGAGCGCGACACCGCCGCCAAGGGCCAGGACTCCGGTCCGTCGGCCGAGCAGGCCGAGCAGCAGGAAGCGGCGTAAGCCTCTTTCCACGGATTGCACGACACGCCCGCCGGCCGCGCCGGCGGGCGTTTTGTTTGGTAGTCTGCGTCCATGATGCTGACCTTCAGAACGGCGATGCTGTCCGAGAGCGAAGAGGTCGGGCGTGTCATACGCGCGGCCTTCACGCCCTATGTCCGCGCCCTGGGGCGCGAGTGGCCTACCGCCGGATCTGCTGGGTTTGCCGAAGCGTTGGCGCGATTTGTGGCGGAACTCGAGCGCGGCGACGTCTATGTCGCTTTGGACGGCGAGCAGATCGTCGGCGCCGTCAGGACGAAACCGCAGGAGAACGCGCTCTACATCGACCAGATCGCCGTCGATCCGCCCCGACAGGGCACCGGCGTCGGCAGCTGGCTGCTGGCGCGGATCGATGAGCTGGCCCGATCGCGCGGCCTTGGCGGCCTGACGCTCGAGACCGCCGAGATGGCCGAGGCCAACATTCGCCTCTACCGGCGGCACGGCTTCGAGATCGTGGACCGTCGCCCACCCGACCACGGCCTGGATGCGCACATGCGCGTCCATATGGCGAAGGTGTTCTAGCTCGGCCGAGTTTTACGGGCGCCGAAGGCGAGTTCGTAAAGGAACGATATGATCAGTATGGAAATGACGTGGCGTAGAAAAAAAGAAATCAGAAGAACCAAGGGAGAATAGATTTTCAGGGGCAGCAATCCGTAATCGATGGCAATGTATCCCACCGGCAAGTTCACCAGGATGAAGACCGGGGCAGCTGCAACAACGTCCCGATACCCCCGCAGCTCCGCGTGGAAAGCTGGAAAGTGGCCCATCAGGAAAATCGCATAGGAAGCACAGGAAAATACCAGGAGAAAAATCACGATCATCCGAGGAAGGTATCTTGCAAAGAAGATTGCAATGAAGATGCCACGAAGGAACCAGAGTGAGATCCGGCAAAGCTCCCCGAATATGTTGTGCTCCTTGATGGTCAGATAGTAGTCATGGATCGTATGGTGGGTGGCCGTCCAATGAACGGTGGCATCGGACACCACGATGCCCGTGAGCACGACGAGAAGCCTCACCGGCCAGTGATTCATCGCCCGTCCGCAGGCGCGACGACCGTTTCCGAAGGCGGCTGCCAGCCGGCGGCCAAAGTGCCTTGATTGACCGGAAGTCATGCTGGCGCACCCGGGAAAACGAGCATCACGCGTCCCAGGCGATGGGATAGCGGTTGAAGCCGCGGAAGCGGGCGCGGCCGCCGCGCTCGGGCGTGCCGTCACGGTGAAGACCGTCGAAGCGGTCGACCAGCCGGCCGATGGCGATCGTGCCCTCCATGCGCGCCAGCACGGCGCCCAGGCACATGTGCACCCCCGAGCCGAAGGCGAAGTGGCGGTTGGGCTCGCGGCCGGCGTCGAAACGGTCGGGTTCGGCGAACTGCGCCGGATCTCGGTTGGCGGCGCCAATGCCGATATGGATGTAGGTGCCGGCGGCAAGCTTTTCGCCGCCGATTTCGAGGTCGGAGGCGAGGCGGCGATTGCCGAGCTGGTTGGAGCTCTCGAAGCGCAGCCCTTCCTCGACGCAGCTCTTGAGCAGCGCCGGGTTCTCCTGCAATCGCCGCAGCTCATCGGGAAAGCGCAGCAGGGCATCGATCGTGTTGCCGATCAGGTTGGTCGTGGTCTCGTGGCCGGCGTTCAGCAGGAAGATGCAGTTCTGCACCAGCTCGTCATGCGTCAGCCGCTCGCTGTCGACCTCGCCGTGGATCAGCGTGCCCAGCACATCGCGGTCGTCGGCCGGCCGCTTGCGCCGCTCGGCGACGAGATCGTCGAGGTAGGCCGAGAACTCGGCGACGGCGGCATTGCCCGCCGCCTGGCGCTCGGGTCCGGCCACCGGTTCGAGCGCTCCGAGGATGGCGAGCGAATAGCGCCGGAACGGCGCCCGTTCGCCCGACCGCACGCCCAGCATGTCGCAGATCACCTCGACGGGCAGCCGGAAGGCGAAGTCCTCGATCAGGTCCATGCGGCCCTTGTCGGCATGCTCGGCCAGCAGCCCGTCGACCACGGCCTCGATGCGCGGCTGCAGGGCCGCCAGCGCGCGTGGCGTGAAGGCCGCGGCCAAAAGCTTGCGCACGCGCGTGTGCAAGGGCGGGTCGTTGAACACCAGGCTCGTGGTGTGATGCCTGTAGAGGGGCGTGCCGACGCCGAACTTGGGACCGAACTCGGCTTTCTTGTCGGACCGCATCACTGGGTCTCGATAGCAGACCGCGACGTCGGCATAGCGCGACAGGAACACGCTGCCGTCGGGCAGGCGCTTCAGCGGCGCGAACCGGCGCAGCGCGTGATAGTAGGGGAAGGGATCGTCGAGGAAGGCACGTTCGAGACTGGCGAGGTCGAACCGGCGGGCGAAGGCCTCCGCCTCGTCCGCCGGCAGCTCGATCAGACCAGCGCTCAGAGCTGCGCCTCCGAAAGGGCAAACACCGTACGGCCGGCAGCCTTGAGCGGCCCGAGCTGGGCCAGGGCCGGCGGCAGGATGACCTCGGCGTAGAAGCGGGCGGTCACGACCTTGGCTTCGAGGAAGTCGGGGTCGCCGTCGCGGCCGGCCAGCTTGGCCTGGGCCGCGAGGGCGCTCCTGGCCAGCAGCCAGCCACCCAGGGCCGTCCCGGCCAGCCTCAGGAAGGGCACAGAGCCCGCCAGGGCGGCGACGAGGTCGGCCTTGACCGACTGGGCCACCCACTTGGTGGCGTCCTCCAGGGCGTCCGCGGCGGCCTCCAGGGCCGTGCGGATGGCCGCCAGGTCGTCTCCCGGCGCCGCCTTGAGCTCCTCGGCCGTGGAGCGCATCTCGGCCACCAGGGCCAGCATGGTCTCGCCGCCGTCCTTGGCGACCTTGCGGCCCACCAGGTCGCGCGCCTGGATGCCGTTGGTGCCCTCGTAGATCGGCAGGATGCGGGCGTCGCGCAGGTGCTGGGCGGCACCCGTCTCCTCGATGAAGCCCATGCCGCCATGGATCTGCACGCCGGTCGAGGCGATCTCGTTGCCGAGGTCGGTGAACCACGCCTTGACGATGGGGATCAGGAGATCGACGCGGTCCTGGATCTTTTTCGCGGCACCCCGGTCGGGATGCTTCAGCGCGCCGTCGATGCCCGCCGCCGTGTAGTAGCCCAGAGCGCGCATCGCCTCGATCTGGGCGCGCATGGTCATCAGCATGCGGCGCACGTCGGCGTGATGGACGATCGACACCGGCTGCGCCTTGTCGCTGCCGTCGTCCTTGGATTGCACGCGCTGCTTGGCGAAGGCGGCGGCCTGTTGATAGGCGCGCTCGGCGATCGCCAGGCCCTGGATGCCGACCGAGAGCCGCGCGTTGTTCATCATGGTGAACATGTAGGAAAGCCCGCGGCCTTCCTCGCCCACGAGGTAGCCCACGGCGCCGCCGTCGTCGCCGAACGACATCACGCAGGTCGGGCTGGCGTGGATGCCGAGCTTGTGCTCCAGCGACACGCAGCGCAGGTCGTTGCGCGCAGCAAGCTTGCCGTCGGCGCCGACCAGGAACTTCGGCACGATGAACAGCGAGATGCCGCGCACGCCGGCCGGCGCATCGGGTGTGCGCGCCAGCACGAGGTGCACGATGTTCTCGGCCATGTCGTGCTCGCCGTAGGTGATGAAGATCTTCTGGCCGGTGACGAGGTAATGGTCGCCGTTCTTGACCGCGCGGCTCTTGAGCTGCGCCAGGTCCGACCCCGCCTGCGGCTCGGTCAGGTTCATGGTCCCCGTCCATTCGCCCGAGATCATCCGGGGCAGGAAGGTCGACTTCTGGTCGGCCGAGCCGTGATGGTGGATGGCGTCGATCGCGCCCTGGTTCAGCAGCAGCACCAGGCCGAAGCCCATGTTGGCCGCCTGCCACATCTCTTGCACTGTCGCCGCAAGCAGCCATGGCATTCCCTGACCGCCGAACTCGGGATCGAAGGGCAGCGAGTTCCAGCCGCCCTCGACGAATTCCTTGTAGATTCCGGCGAAGCCGGGCGCTGTGCGCACCACGCCGTTCTCGAGCTTGGCGCCGACCTTGTCGCCGTCTCGGTTGAGCGGCGCCAGGCCGTTGCCGGCAAGCTTGGCCGCTTCCTCCAGGACCGCGTCGACCGTGTCGTCCGTGGCATGCTCGTAGCCCGGCAGCGCGGAAATCTGTTGCAATCCTGCCACTTCGCGCAGCGCGAAACGCATATCGGCGAGTGGTGCGGTATAGGTCATCTGCTTTCCTCCGGGCCGCAATATGCCGCGCTCGGTCGCTTTTGGCGACCGGCTCAGGTATTTTCCAGGCATCATGTCCGACACCGTTCTTCTCGCCATCGACGGCCCGCGGGCCACCATCACGCTGAACGATCCAGCCAAGCACAATCGCCTCGATCCGGAGGGGCTCGACCTTCTGATGGCGGCGGTCGAGACGGCCGATGCCAACCCCGACGTGCGCGTCACGGTGATCACCGGGGCGGGCGATAAGACTTTCTGCTCGGGCTACGATCTCGGCTCGATCCCGGCCAGCAGCCAGAAGCAGACCGCCCACAAGGACTCGGCCTTCGAGAACGTCATGGACCGCATCGAGGCGATGCGCATGCCGACCCTGTGCGCCCTGAACGGCGGCGTCTATGGCGGGGCGACCGACATGGCGCTGGCCTGCGACTTCCGCCTCGGCGTCAAGGGCATGAAGTTCTTCATGCCGGCGGCGCGCTTTGGCCTGCACTACTATCCGAGCGGACTGCGCCGCTATACCCAGAAGGTCAGCCCGAGCTTTGCCAAGCGCGCCTTCCTGCTGTCGGAGAATTTTGGCGACGCCGACCTGCTGGCTGTGGGTTACCTGGACTGGTTGGTGGAACGAAGCGAGTTCAAGGGAAAAATCGACGAGATATCCAACCGGCTTGCCACGTTGGCGCCGCTTTCCATGGTGAACATGAAGCGTGCCATCGAGCAGTTTGCCCAGGCTGAACCCGACATCCCGGCAATCCGCCAGAACATGCGCGAGTGCGCCACCTCCGAAGACCTCCGCGAAGGTCTGGCTGCGCTGCGAGAGCGGCGGCAGCCTGACTTCAAGGGCCGCTGATCGATCATGCAACGACGCCTAGCCGCCATCGTCCATGCCGACATCGCGGGCTTTACCCGTATGATGGAGGGCTCGGAGACGCGCACCTTCCGGCATCTGAAGACGGCCCAGATCGAGGTCTGGCGGCCGGCGATCCAGGCGTCGAACGGCCGCCTGGTCGGCACGGCGGGTGATGCCATGCTGGCCGAGTTCGGCTCGGCCGTGACCGCCGTCAGCGCCGCGCTCGACATCCAGGAGCGCATGGCGAAGTTCAACGACACGATCGAGCCCGAGCAGCGGATGAACTTCCGCATCGGCGTGCACCTCGGCGAGGTCATCGTCGACGACGAGGACCAGAACATCTTCGGCGACGGTGTGAACCTGGCCGCCCGTATCCAGGCGATGGCGGAGCCCGGCGGCATCGCCGTGTCGCGCGCCGTGCGCGACCTGGTCGAGCTGCGCGTCGAATACGCCTTCGTCGACGGCGGCGAGCAATCGCTGAAGAATGTCAGCCGCACGGTGCAGATCTTCCACGTCCACCACACCAAGACGGCCGTGCCGGCCAACACGGCCGCGCTGGCCAACACCACGACGCGCATGGTGCCGCAGATCACCTTGCGCTTCGAAGGCACCGATTCGGCCAAGACCAAGCACAGTTTCGAGGTCACGCTCGAGAAGCTGATGAGCCGCTCGGACGGCATGGTGATCGGCCGCGCCGCCGACCAGTGCGACTTCGTCCTCGCCCATCCGACCGTGTCGCGCCGGCATGCCCGGCTGCGTGTGGCGGGTGAAGCGCTGCAGGTCGAGGATCTCGGCTCGACCAACGGCACCAAGGTGGGCGAGCAGGCGCTGAAGGCCGGCGAACCCGTGTCGCTGCATGTGGGCACCAAGCTGCGCATCGGCGATGTCGACATGATGCTGCGCCATCTGTAGCGAATCATGAGCGAGCCGACACACATAACCGGCCAACCGACGGACGTCGTTCCCGAGGTCGACTACGAGGCCCTGCAGCCGGGACAGACGATCGGCCGTTACGAGATCGTCTCGGTGCTGGGACAGGGCGGCTTCGGCATCACCTACCGCGCGCGAGACGTGCAGCTCGGCCGCGAGGTGGCGATCAAGGAATACCTGCCGTCCGCTCTGGCCATCCGCCAGGACGGCACGACCGTGCTGCCGCGCAGCACCAAGATGGCCGACGATTTTGGTTGGGGCCGCGATCGCTTCGTCACCGAGGGCCGCACGCTGGCGAGCCTGCATCGCGCGACGGCGATCGTTCACGTCTTCGACTACCTCGAGGCCAACGGCACCGCCTACATCGTGATGGAGCTCCTGAGCGGCGAGACGCTCGAGGACCGCATCGCCAAGAACGGCAAGCTCTCGGCTGAAGCAGTCGACCGCATCCTGTGGCCGCTGCTCGACGGCCTGGAGCAGGTGCACAATGCGGGCTTCCTGCATCGCGACATCAAGCCCGCCAATATCCTGCTCGATGCGCCCGGCAATCCGACGCTGATCGACTTCGGCGCCTCGCGCGCGGCGATGGCCGGACGCAGCACGGCGCTCACGGCCATCTTCACCCCGGGCTATGCCGCCGCCGAGCAGATGACCTCGGCCAAGCAGGGACCGTGGACGGACATCTACGGCCTGTCGGCCACGCTCTATCACGCCATTGCCGGCAAGAGGCCGCCCGGCGCCTTCGATCGCATGCTGAGCGACACGTACGAACCGCTGTCGCAGATGAAGC
Source organism: Reyranella soli (assembly GCF_007992495.1). Classification (GTDB taxonomy): domain Bacteria; phylum Pseudomonadota; class Alphaproteobacteria; order Reyranellales; family Reyranellaceae; genus Reyranella; species Reyranella soli. The sequence goes on along the minus strand of NZ_BKAJ01000065.1, from coordinate 90,007 downwards.
TGACCGGATTCCCGCCGGGCGTGCTGGCTGGCGTCGATGCGGGCCTTGCCGTGGTGGCGAGCGACCGGCCGCAGAGCATCGCCGGTTGGCGGCCGATCCTCGCCATGGCCGAGGCGCCGGCAGCCGATTCCACGGTCGCCATCGGCGCGCCGCCGTCGCTGCCACCACCGCAAGTACGGCATGTCTCCACCCTGCCGACGCCCGAGGCGCCCGGCACGTCCGGCCGGACCAGCCGGACCGGCCTGTGGCTCGCGCTGGCGGCTGTCTTGCTCGTTCTCCTGGGCGGTGGCGGCTACTACTACGCCATGCGCGGTCCTGATCCGGAGACCGTCAAGGCGCGCCAGGCGGCCGAGGAGGCCGAGGCGCGTCGCCTCAAGGCGGAGGAGGAATCAGCCAAGCTGCGCGCTGAGAATGAGCAGCGCCAGAAGGACGAGGCGGAGCGCCAGAAAGCTGCCGAGATCGCCGCTGCGCGCGAGCGCCAGCAGGCGGCCGAGGCCGCGGCCAAGAAGCAATTCGAGGAAGAGACCCGGCGCAAGCTGGAGGCCGAGATGGCCGCCCAGAAGAAGGCCGAGGAGGAGGCCAAGCGCAAGGCCGACGAGGAGGCCGAGGCACGCCGCAAGGCAGTCGAGGACGCCCGCAAGGCCGTCGAGTTCGTGTCAGGCGCCTTCGATCATTTCGGCAAGACGCTGATGGTGATCGGCATCAAGGGTCGCCCGGATGAGGTCCGCCTGCAGGGCGTCGACGTCGTCAACGATCCGGACCTGCACGCGGTCGCCGCCCAGGCGCTGGCCGCCCAGCCGCGTGACCTGCACTGCCGGCAGACCGACCGGTTGACCGACGGCACGCCGCTCTATCGCTGCCTGATCACCCAGCTCAATGCCAAGCAGCCGCTGAACGACATTCCCGATACCGACCGCGTCGACCTTGCTCTGCAGTTGGTGAAGAACGGCCTGGTGCTCGCTTCATGCGATGCGCCGCGTTCTTACGCTGACGCTGAAGACGATGCGCGTGGTCGCAAACAGGCCCTATGGGGTAGAGTAACGGTTCAGGAATACAAACGGAGATGCACCAGATGACTGCATTGATTGCCCAGACGACGACCGTGCGCATGGCTGGCCGGAAGCTCGCGATGCAAGCGGTCGGCATCGTCGCCGCCCTCGGCTTGGCGACGGCGTGCACGACCAGTGAGAGCGGCGGGCCTTCCAACCAGGCGATGGGCACCTTCATGGGCGCTGCAGTCGGCGGAGCGGTGGGCGGTCTCGCCTTCGGTTCGGCGGGCGGTGTCGTTGGCGGCGCCCTGGTCGGCGCGCTGGCGGGCAACCTGGTCGGCCGCGCGCTCGACAACCAGGAGCGCGCGCGCCTGGCGCAGGCGACGCAGAACGCCTTCACCGCCGAGACCAACCAGCCGACCACCTACACGGTCGAGCCGACGACGCAGACTACGGCGCCGCCTACGGTGGTGGCCGCCAAGCCGGTAGCGCCGGCGACGACGCGCGCCGACGGCAGCACCTGCCGTCCGATGGAGCTCACCGCCACCAAGAACGGTCAGACCACGACCGAGACCACGACCTTCTGCAAGTCGGCGGGCTCCAACGAGCTGAAGCCGGTTTCGGTGTAGCCAACGTCGTCTGGCCGCAACCATCGCTTCGTGGCAGCCTCTGCACCGGGCAGGGGCTCATGAGCGATTCGACTGGCCAGACGCAGGCCGCCACGCCGATCGATCTTGTGGCTTTGGCGGCCGGTCGCATGATCGGCCGCTACGAGGTCGTCTCTGTCCTGGGGCAGGGCGGCTTCGGCATTACCTATCGCGCCCGTGATGGCCAGCTCGGGCGCGAGGTCGCGATCAAGGAATACCTGCCGCTGGCGCTCGCCGTGCGCCAGGACGGCACGACGGTGCTGCCGCGCTCGACGACGGCAGCGCAGGACTTCGCCTGGGGTCGCGACCGCTTCGTCGCCGAAGGCCGCACGCTCGCCAGCCTGCAGAATGCGCCCGGCATCGTGCGGGTGTTCGATTTCCTCGAGGCCAATGGCACGGCCTACATCGTCATGCAGCTCATCCAGGGCGAGACCCTGGAGAGCCGCCTGAAGCAGGGCACCCTGCCGCCGGCCGCCATCGATCGCATCCTATGGCCGCTGCTCGACGGCCTGGAGCAGGTGCACGGCGCGGGCTTCCTGCATCGTGACATCAAGCCCGCCAACATCCTGCTCGACGCGGCGGGACATCCGACACTGATCGATTTCGGCGCCTCGCGTGCGGCAATGGCGGGGCGCAGCACGGCGCTCACCGCTGTCTTCACGCCGGGCTACGCGGCGGCCGAGCAGATGACATCGGCGAAGCAGGGGCCGTGGACGGATATCTACAGCCTGTCCGCCACGCTCTATCACGCCATTACCGGCAGGGCGCCGCCAAGCGCCTTCGACCGCATGCTCGATGATGCCTACGAGCCATTGGGCAAGGTGGGGCTGACAGGCTTCGGCCGCGGCCTGCTGGCCGGCCTCGATGCCGGCCTGGCCGTGCGCGCCAGCGACCGGCCGCAGAACATCGCCGGATGGCGGCCGATCCTGGGCCAGGTTGCGGCGCCCGACGCCGCAGTGACGGCGGTGATGGCGTCGTCGCCGCCGATGGCGCAGCCCGCCGTTGCGTCATCGCCCGCCGTTGCGTCGCCGCCCGCAGCGGCGCCTGCGCCATCGAAGAAGCGCGGCATCGGCCTGTGGCTCGGCGGTGCCGTTGCGGCTGTCCTTCTGCTGGCCGGAGGCTACTATGCCCTGGTCGGCGACAAGCGCGCGCCGCAGACGGCAGCGCAGGACACGCTGCTGGCGGCCGAGGCCCAACGGCTCAAGGATCAGGAGGAACTGGCCCGTTTGCGCGCCGACGAGGCAAGGCGCAAGGCCGAAGCCGAAATGGCCGAGAAGAAACGGCTCGAGGACGAGACGGCGGAGAAGAAGCGTCAGGAGGACGAGGCGCGGCAAAAGGCCGAAGCCGATGCCACGGCGCAACGCCAGGCCGAGGAGGCAGCGAAGAAACTTGCCGAGGCGGGCGAGGCCGGCTTGCGATTGTCGATGCTCGACCGCCAGCACGTCCAGGTCGCGCTGACGGCCCTGGGCTTTTCGCCCAACAACACCAACGGGACCTTCGGCAACCGCACGCGCGAGATGATTGCGAGTTGGCAGAAATCGCGGAACGAGCCGGCAACGGGTTATCTGACAGGCGCCCAGAACCAGGCCCTTCTGCGCGACGCCTCGCCGGCGGTCGCGCGCTTCGACGAGGAAAGGAAGCTCGAGGAGGCGCGCAAGAAGGCCGAAGAGGACAAGGCCACGGCCGAAGCGGCAGCCCGGACGCCTGCGCCGGCCGCCGCGCCTGCGCCGCCACCACTTGCGCCCCCGCCAGCCGCGCCCAATGTCGCGGCCGCAGTCCCCAGGTCAGGGCCCGACGGCCTGTGGACCGGGACTTATCATTGCTCGCCGTCACGGGCCGGCGGCGGCGAATTCTCGGCACGGTTCCACATTACGCTATCGGGCGACACCGGCACCTGGGTCCGGCCGGGTTCCGAAGGCGGTACGATGGTCGGCAACCAGTCGATCTCGATCCGGATCACGGGCGCGCACGTCGTGGTCTCGCGCGTCTACACGCCGGGCAACCGCGTCGGCGTGTTCCAGACCGCGACGATGGCGGGACGCTTCGAAGGCAACAGCATCACGGGCTCGGGTCCCGAGCACAATAGTGGCGGTCGCACTTGCGATATCTCGCTCAGTCGGGCGCAATAGCGGCAGCACATACACAAGGACGGATCATGGCAGGCAATCTCAAGGCGGCGGAGCTGCGCCGGCTGCTGGCGCAGGGCGAGTTCATCCTGGCCCCTGGCATCTATGACGGCATCTCGGCGCGCGTCGCCGACAGTATGGGTTTCCCGGCGCTCTACATGACGGGTTATGGCGCCACGGCCTCGATGCTGGGGCTGCCCGACGCCGGCCTCGCGACATACTCTGACATGGTGGGTCGCGCCGAGATGATCTGCTCGGTGGTGAAGACGCCGCTGATCGCCGATGCCGACACCGGCTACGGCGGATTGCTGAACGTGCAGCGCACGGTGCGCGGCTACGAGGCGGCGGGCGTCGCGGCGATTCAGATCGAGGATCAGGAGATGCCCAAGAAGTGCGGCCATACGCCCGGCCGGCGCGTCGTGCCGGCCGAGGAGATGGTGATGAAGATCCGCGTCGCCGCCGACGCGCGGCGCCATGCCGAGACCATGATCGTGGCGCGCACCGACGCGCGCACCGCGCACGGTCTCGACGAGGCGCTGCGCCGCGCCCGGCTCTACGAGGAGGCGGGTGCCGACGTGATCTTTGTCGAATCGCCCGAGACCGAGGCTGAGCTGGAACGCATCGGTAAGGAAGTGAGCAAGCCCCTGCTCGCCAACATGGTCGAGTTCGGCAAAACGCCGCGGGTCGAGGCCGACCGGCTGAAGAAGTGGGGCTTCGACATCGCCATCTATCCCGGGCTGGGCTTCAGCGTTGCTGCAGAGGCCATGCGCGAAGCCTGGTCTTATTTGAAGGACAAGGGCACCAGCGCGGGCATCGAAGTGCCACAATATCGCGGCATGCACGAGCTGATGGGGTTCCCCGAAGTGTGGGACTTCGAAAAGCGCTGGGTGTCATGAACGGCAAGCAGTTCCTTGAAATGCTGGCGCGCCTGCCGGCGCGGGTCTGGCTGCAGGCCATCCTGGGCCTGATCGGCTTCGTCGTGCTGGCGGTGCTGGGCTTCGCCGTGATCGCGGGCGTGGCGGCCGTCGTGCTGGTGGCGATCCTGATCTTCAAGGCGCGCCAGTGGCTGGCGAGCCTCTTCACCGGCAGCCCGATGCCCGAGCCGCCGGCCCGTCAGGACCGCAAGGTGATCGACGTCCAGTACGAGATCGTCGACCGCTCCAAGGATGATGTGAAGCGTTAGTCTTTGCTGGGGGCGCGCCACTCCAGTGGCGCGTCTTCTCATGCTCTTCCGGACCGCGCGCATCTTGCGCGCTCATGAATCATGAGCGAGCTGGAAGCTCGCGGTCCGGAAGACCATGACGCGCCACTGGAGTGGCGCGCCCCCAGCCTCAACACGACCACTGGAAGCCGTCGATCACGAAGTGCTGGCCGGTGATGAAGCAGGGCTCGGAGGTGGCGAGAAAGGCCACGAGCTGGGCGACGTCGGCGGGTGTGCCGAGGCGGTTCAGCATGATGCCCTTCTTCATCTCCTCGCCGCGCGAACGGGTCAGGCTGTTGCCGAGCTCGGTCTCGATCACGCCGGGGCAGATGGCGTTGATCATGATCTTGGGCCCGAGTTCCTTGGCCAGCGACCGCGTCAGCCCCAGGATGCCGGCCTTGGCCGTGGCATAGGCGTGCTTGCTGACGGCGCTGGTGACGCCGCCCGACAGCGCGTTGAGCGACGACATGCTGGCGATGCGCCCGCCGCCATCCTGCTTCAGCATGATCGGCGCCACGGCATGGATGTAGTTGAAGCAGCTCTTCAGGTTGACCGCGATGGTGCGGTCGAATTCCTCCTCCTTGATCTCCAGGATGCCCTTGGCGTTGGAGGCGCCGGCGTCGTTCAGCAGGAAGTCGATGGCGCCCCACTGCCGGGCGACATCGTCCACCACGTCGTGGGCGCGTGCGAACGAGGCGACGTCGGCCTGGTAGGTGAGCGCCTTGCGGCCGAGCGCTTCGATCTCGCCCGCGGTGCGCTTCATCTCGGGCTCGAGAAGATCGACCAGGGCGATGTCGTAGCCGCGCCTTGCCAGTTCCAGGGCGCAGCCGCGGCCGATGCCGCGCGCGCCGCCGGTAACGATAGCCGTCTTGCTCATGCCGCGTGTTCCTTGGCGTAGCGTGCGACCTGCTCGTGGGTGGCGAACCACACCTTGCCCTTCGCCTTGGCGTGGCGGATCAGCTCGTCGACGATCCAGATGCGCGAGCGGTAGCCGATGATGTGCGGATGCATGGTGAGCTGGAAGATGCCGCCCTCGTCCCATGCCGCGTCGAGCTCGCGCCTGAAGGTTTCCAGCACGTCGGTCGGCGGCGTGTAGGGCCGGAGCGAGGAGAAGCGGTGCATGGAGAAGTAGACCGCATCGTCGCGCACCCATTCGACGGGCAGTTCGAGCACGCCGGTCGGCTCGCCGTGCAGCAGCAGCTCGTAGCAATCCTCGTCGGCCATCAGCGAGGAGTCGTAGAACAGCCCCATCTCCTTCTCGATGGCGAGCGTATTGGGGCTGAAGTCCCACGACGGCGTGCGCATCCCGACGGCGCGCTTGCCGGTGACCTTCTCCAGCGTGTCGGCCGAGCGCAGCATCAGGTCGCGTTCGGCCTCGTAGGGCAGCACCGAGTTGAGCTCGTGGATCCAGCCGTGGATGCCGATCTCGTGGCCTTCGGCAATCAAGGCGCGCTGCTCCTCGGGATGCAACAGGGCGGAGACCGCGGGCACGTAGAACGTCGCCTTGACGTCGTGGCGCTCGAGCAGGGCGCGGATGCGCGGCACGCCGACCCGGCTGCCGTACTCGCCCCAGCACAGCCGGCCGATCGACTTGCCGCCGTCGCGCAGCTCGTTGGTCTCATGGTCGGAATCGAAGCTGAGCGCCATGGCGCAGCGCGCGCCGCCGGGCCAGGCATCGGGTCGGTAGCGTTTGCCGGCGCGGACTTGCTTTACCAGCTTGCGCCAGTGCTCCTCGCTCCACTGCCAGGGTTCGAGCTGTTCCGCGGCATGGGTATCGGGCATCACGACCTCCGTATCCGTTTAGGGTCTTCCGCTCAGGTCCAGAAGATAGACATATTCGATCCCGTCGACTGGATCGACATGCTCGCCGATCCTTTTGAAACCGAGCTTCGCGGCCAGTCCTATCGATGGCTGGTTGTCGGGCGCTATCGTGGCGACGAAGCGGCCAACGCCGTGCGTCTCGCCGGCCCAGCGCATCAGGCCGCCGACCGCCTCCTCGGCATAGCCGCGCCGCCGGCAGTCGGCGAAGACGACATAGCCGAACTCGACGGCGTGCCGCGCATAGGGGTGCAGGTAGTCCGGGTCGGGGCGGCTGTGGAACCGGACGTGCCCGACCATGCGCCTGGACTCCTTGAGAAGGATCGCGCGCGCCGACCACGGCAGATAGTCGATGTCCTCCGCCAGCCGCGCCTCGGCGTACCGCAGCACGTCGGGCTCGTCGATCAGGTCGGAGGGAACGGTGGCGTCGAGGCTGAGCTCGACCGCCCGTCGATCACCGTCAAGGCCGGCACGAAGGGCAGAGGGGGCGATGAGCCGCAACAGCAATCGCGGCGTTTCGATGTCGTCCTGGCGGATCAATCGCGAGTGCAGCTTACACCGACAGATCCAGGATCTTGCCCGGGTTCATCAGGTTCTGCGGATCGAGCGCGCGCTTGATGGCGCGCATGGTGTCGAGCTCGATCTTGCTGCGATAGTGCGCGAGCTCCTCGACCTTCATCTGGCCAATGCCGTGCTCGGCCGAGATCGAGCCGCCGTAGCGCACGACGATGTCGTAGACCGCCGTGCTGATGTCATGGGCGTGCGCCATGAAACGCGGCTTGTCCCAGCCCGCCGGCGCCTGGCAGTTGAAATGCAGGTTGCCGTCGCCGACATGGCCGAACGGCACCGGCCGGCACTCGGGCAGGACCTTCTTCATGGCCGTCAGCCCTTCGCTCATGAAGGCCGGGATCTTGCTCACCGACACCGAGATGTCGTGCTTGATCGACGGACCCTCGCGCTTTTGGGATTCGGAGTGGTTCTCGCGCAGGGCCCAGAAGGCTTTGGCCTGCGCCTCGTTCTGAGCCAGCGCCGCATCGAGCACCAGGCCTTGTTCCATGGCTTCGCCGAGATAGGCTTCCATCTTCTCCAGGAGTCCGGTCTCGTTGGCGCCGGCGCGGCGCGGCCGGGTCGATGACCATTCCAGCAGCACGTACCAGTCGTGACGCTCGCTGAGCGGATCGGCCGAGCCCGGGATGTGCTGCAGCACCAGATCGACGCCCTGGCGGGCCATCAGCTCGCAGGAGGTGACGTTGTCCTCGCTGGCGGCATGGGCGCCGCTCAGCAATGCCACGGCGGCCTCAGGCGAGGGCACGGCGATCCACGAGGTCGCGATGTCCTTGGGCTTGGGCCAGAGCTTCAGCACTGCCTTGGTGATGATGCCGAGCGTGCCTTCGGCGCCAAGGTAGAGATCGCGCAGGTCGTAGCCGGTATTGTCTTTCTTGAGCGCGCGCAGGCCGTTCCACACCTCGCCCTGCGGCGTCACGACTTCCAGGCCCAGCACAAGCTGGCGGGCATTGCCGTAGTGCAGCACCTGGACGCCGCCGGCATTGGTCGAAAGGTTGCCGCCGATGGTGCAGCTGCCCTCGGCGGCAAGGCTCAGCGGAAACAGCCGGTCGTGCTGGGCCGCCGTCTCCTGGATGATCTTGAGCACCACGCCCGCCTCGACCGTCATGGTGTAGCCGATGGTATCGACCTCGACGATGCGGTTCATGCGGTTGAGCGACAGCACGATCTCGCGGCCCTGTGGGTGCGGTGTGCCGCCACCCATCATGCCAGTGTTGCCGCCTTGCGGCACGATCGCGACCTTCTCGGCGATGCAGAGCTTTACGACGGCCGCCACTTCCTCGGTGGTTGCTGGCCGCACCACGGCCAATGCGGCGCCGAGATAGTTCTCGCGCCAGTCGGTGAGGTAGGGGTGCTTGCCCGGCTCGTCGAGGATCAGCCCACGCTCGCCGACGATGGCCTGAAGCTTGGAAATGAAGTCGGTCATCTCAACTCTCAACCTCCTCCCCCGTCATACGGGGGAGGGTAGGGAGGGGGAAGGCCCCAAAGCAGGTTCTTGAAAGTTTCAGATCTGAAATTGGCAGGCATCGCGACCGGGGCTTTCCCCCTCCCTGCCTTCCCCTTATGACGGGGGAGGTGATGAGTTAGAGCCGCAAAATCTTGCCGGGGTTCATGATGTTCTTCGGATCGAGCGCGCGCTTCAGCGAGCGCATGGTGTCGAGCTCGATCTTGCTGCGGTAGTGCGCCAGCTCGTCGATCTTGTCGACACCGATGCCGTGCTCGGCCGAGATCGAGCCCGCCATGTCGCGCACCAGGTCGTTCACCGCGCGCGTGATGGCGGGCGCATACTGGCGCAGCGTCTCGCGGTCCATGCCGACCGGGGACATGAAGGAGAAGTGGATGTTGCCGTCGCCGATATGGCCCAGCGGATAGGGCCGGATGCTGGGCAGGATCTCTAGCACCGCCTTCAGGCCCTTGTCGATGAAGCTCGGTACCTTGGAGGTCGACACCGAGATGTCGAAGCTCAAGCCTCCGCCCTCGGCGCGCGAGGCCGGCGCCACCGATTCGCGGATGGTCCACATGTTGCGCGCCTGCGCTTCGTTCTGGGCGATCACGGCGTCGCGCACGCGGCCTGTCTCGAACTGCTCGGCGAGGAAATGCTCCAACTTTTCCGACATGCCCTCGGCGCCGTCGGCCTTGGGCCGCGACGACGACCATTCGAGCAGCAGGTACCAGTTGGTGTCGGCCTTGAGCGGATCCTGCACGCCGGGAATGTGGCGCAGCACCACGTCGGTGCCGGCGCGGCTCATCAGCTCGCACGACCCGACATTGTCGTCCGACGCGGCATGCGCCTCCGACAGGATTTCGATGGCAGCCTGCGGATCGCGCACGGCGAGCCAGGCCGTCGCCACGTCCTTGGGCGCGGGCCACAGCTTCAGCACCGCCTTGGTGATGATGCCGAGCGTGCCCTCGGCGCCCATGAACAGGTGTTTCAGGTCGTAGCCCGTGTTGTCCTTCTTGAGCGAACGCAGGCCGTTCCACACGTCGCCGTTGGGCAGCACGACTTCGAGACCCATCACCAGGTTGCGCGCATTGCCATAGCGCAGCACCTGCACGCCGCCGGCATTGGTCGACAGGTTACCGCCGATGAGGCAGGAGCCCTGGGCGCCCAGGCTCAGCGGAAAGAAGCGATCGTGGCTCGCCGCGGTCTCCTGCAGCGTCTGCAGAATGCAGCCGGCCTCGACGGTCATCGAATAGCCGACCGGATCGACCTCGATCACTTTGTTCATGCGGCCGAGCGAGAGGACGATGCCGCTATGCGTAGGGTAGGGCGTAGCGCCGCCCATCAGCCCGGTGTTGCCGCCCTGCGGCACGATGGCGATGCCGTGCTGGTAGCAAAGCTTCACGACTTTCGAGACTTCCTCGGTCGTGCCCGGCCGCACCACGACGGCGGCGGTGCCCACCAGCGAGCCGCGCCAGTCGCGCACGAACGGCTCCTTGCCCTGCTCGTCCAGGATCAGGCCCTTGTCGCCGACGATGGCGCGCAGGCCGTCGAGCACGGCCGGCGTCACGGGGACAGTGGGGATGCTGGGCGGGGCGAACGTGTCGGGCATCGATTTCCTCTCCTTGATTGGAGCCTACCGCCGCCCATCCGTGCCGTCATCCGCGGCCGCGCGGCGCAGGCGGTCGTTGATCGCAAGACCAAGTCCGGTTTGCGGAATGGGCATGACCGCGATACGCACGTTGCCCGCCTGGTCCAGGGCGCGCAGGTAGGTGAACAGGTTGGCGGCTGCTTCGGTGAGATCGCCATTGGGGCTGAGATTGAGCGTTTGGCGAGCACCGGACGGCGACTGCGGACCGAAGGCAAGCAGGGCCTCATCAGCGGCAATATTTGTCGCGTTCAATCGCACAGGCCGCGCCGGAGCATAATGACTGGCGAGTTGTCCGGGCGACTTGCGAGCGGAGTCGCCGCTCGGAATGGCGTCGCTCACAGCGATGGGGCCGATCACGGCCTCGATCGCCTCGCGCGTGGCGCCGCCGGGCCGCAGCAGCGTCGGCGTCGAGGTCGAGAGATCGAGCACGGTCGATTCCAGTCCGACCTCGCACGGCCCGCCATCGAGGATCAGCTTCACCCGATCGCCCAGCGACTCCGCGACGTGCTCGGCGCGCGTCGGGCTGACGGCGCCGCTGCGATTGGCCGAGGGCCCGGCGATCGGCCGGCCGGCGGCGCGGATCAGCGCCTGGGCCATGGGATGGGCCGGCGCTCGGATCGCCGCGGTGTCGAGGCCGGCTGTCGCCAGCAGGGCGATCGGCGAGCCCTTGATTCGCGGCAGGACCAGCGTCAGCGGCCCCGGCCAGAAGCGCGCGGCGAGCTTGTCGGCGGTCTCGTTCCACTGGACCAGCCGCTTGGCCTCACCGGCATCGAGCACATGGGAGATCAGCGGATTGAACTGCGGCCGGCCCTTGGCCTCGAAGATCTTCGCGACCGCGCGTTCGTTGGTGGCGTCGCCGCCCAGGCCGTAGACCGTCTCGGTCGGGAAGGCCACCAGCTCGCCCTCGCGGATCAGCCGCGCGGCGTCGGCGATGCTCACCTGGCGTCCTTGCTGCGGGCGATGAAGTGCGGATTCTTGAAGGTCGGCTTGCCGTAGCCGAGCTGCCGACCGTCGGTCGTCACGACTTCGCCGCCGGCCGCCTCGAGCACGGCATGGCCCGCCGCAGTGTCCCATTCGTTGGTCGGCCCGAAGCGCGGGTAGATGTCGGCCTTGCCCTCGGCGATCAGGCAGAATTTCAGCGACGAGCCTGCCTGCACGCGATCGGCGACGGTGAGATTGTTGCTGCGGAACCAGATGTCGAGATCGCTGTAGATGGCGTGGCTGCGGCTGGCACAGGCGGTGAGGCCGTTGGCCGGCGCCGGCCGGGTATGGATCGGCGTGAAGGGACCATCACCTTCGCGCTTGTCGGCGCCCTCGCCGACGATGCCGCGCCACAGCGTGCCGCTGGCCGGCGCCAGCACGATGCCGAGTGTCGGCTTGCCGTCCTCGATCAACGCGATGTTCACGGTGAACTCGCCGTTCCTCTTGATGAATTCCTTGGTGCCGTCGAGCGGGTCGACCAGCCAGAACGGCCCGCCGTTCTTCAGCACGGGCACGCGGCCGCCCGCCATCTCCTCTTCGGCCACCACGGGTGTGTCGGGCGTGAGGGCGCGCAGGCCCTTGACGATGATCGCCTCGGCGGCGTTGTCGGCGTCGGTCACCGGGCTCTTGTCGGCCTTGTTGCGCACGCCGAGATCGCCGGCATAGATGCGCATGATCTCGCGCGCCGCTTCTTCGGCAAATTCGGTGCAGGACTGGCGGAGCGTCTCGCGGGAGGGCAGGGTCACGGAATCCGTTGCGTTGATGGCGCCGACCTTATAACCCATCCCTGCATGGCAGAAAGGCCCCTCGGCGTCATATCGGCCCTGCCCGAGGAACTCGCCCATCTCAGCGACCGTTCGGGCCAGGTGCGGGAAATCGGCGGCTTCGCGTTCTGGCAGAGTGAGATCGCCGGCCGCGAGGCGGTATTCGTCGAATCGGGCGCCGGCAAGGTCAATGCCGGCGTGGCGGCGTCGTTGCTGCTGGATCGTTTCGACTGCCGTGCGCTCCTGATGTGCGGCGTGGCGGGCGGCCTCGATCCGGCGCTGGGCGTGGGCGACATCGTGGTCGGCACCAGCAACACCCAGCACGATTTCGGCATGCACCGCGAAGCAGGCTTTCACACCATCCAGCCGGGCAGCCGGCCGTCCAAGGGCGAGGAATGGAAGCCGGGCTATGCGGTGGCCGACGCGGTTGTGGCGCGTTTGCGCGCGGCCGTGATGGGGCTCGCATTGGAGCCGCTGCCGGAAGCGGTCGGCGTGGGGCGGCGCGTGCCTGCCGTGCATTTCGGCGGCATCCTGACGGGCGATGCCTTCGTCAACGCCGATTCACTGCGCGAGCGGCTGCGCGCGACGTTCCAGGCGCAGGCGGTCGAGATGGAGGGCGGCGCCGTGGCGCAGGTGGCGCGCCGCTGGGGCGAGGACATTCCATTCGTCAATGTGCGCTGCCTGAGCGATCTCGCCAGCAGCGAAAGCCATCTCGACTTTCGCGCCTTCCTGCCCGTCGCCTCTCGGCTCGCCTCGCAGGTCGCGCACCGGCTAGCGCCGGTGATCTGATCTGGGAGCGCGGGCCTCTGGCCCGCATCATGATCATGAGCGGGCCAGAGGCCCGCGCTCCCAGATCAGCTTGCCTTCAAGACACGCCCGGCGACGGCGTCGAGCTTCTTCGCCACCTCCGCCGACCGCGCGGCCGGCGCAGTGATCAGCGCATGCTCCAGCGCGCGGTCGCAGCCGTGCGGGCAGGGGGTGGGTCGCGACTCCTTCAGGAGCGGCGCCACCATCGTGACCAGCGTCTTGGCCTTCTCGGCGTTGTCGAGCAGGACGCGCACGATGTCGGCGACCTGCACATGGTCGTGATCGGGATGCCAGCAGTCGAAGTCGGTGACCATGGCGACGGTGACGTAACAGATCTCCGCTTCACGGGCGAGCTTGGCCTCGGGCATGTTGGTCATGCCGATCACGTCGCAGCCCCAGCTCCGATAGAGCCGCGATTCGGCCAGGCTGGAGAATTGCGGGCCTTCCATGGCGAGGTACGTGCCGCCGAACTTGATGGGGAAGCCTGCCTGTCGCGCGCAGTCGTGCACGGCGTGGGCGAGGCGATTGCAGGTCGGATGGGCCATCGACACATGGGCGACGAAGCCCTCGCCGAAGAAGCTCTTGTCGCGCGCGAAGGTGCGATCGATGAACTGGTCGACCACCACGAAATAACCGGGCGGCAGGTCCTCGCGCAGCGAGCCGCAGGCTGACAGTGAAAGGATATCGGTGACGCCGATGCGCTTCAGGGCGTCGATGTTGGCGCGGTAGTTGATCGAGGTCGGCGAATGGCGATGGCCGCGGCCGTGGCGCGGCACGAACACCACGTCGAGCCCGTCCAGCACGCCGAACAGGAACTCGTCCGAGGTCTCGCCGAACGGCGAGGCGATTCGCTGCCATTTCGCGTCTTTCAGGCCGGCGATGTCATAGACCCCGCTGCCGCCCATGATTCCCAACACCGTCATTTGCTTCTCCTTACGGGCGGTGGTGTATCATCACTGCCGCACGAATTGGGAGTAATCCATGGGCAGGCTCGACGGCAAGATCACCATTGTCACCGGCGCGACCAGCGGCATCGGCCGGCGGACCGTCGAGGTTTTCGCCCGCGAGGGCGCCAAGGTCGTGGCGACTGGCCGGCGCGAGGAGCTGGGTCGCTCGCTCGAGGCCTCGGTCGGCAAGGACAAGTGCCTGTTCGTCAAAGCCGACGCCACCGAGGAAGCCGACGTCCAGGCGATGGTCGACGCCTGCCTATCGAAGTGGGGCCGCCTTGACTGCCTGTTCAACAATGCCGGCGGCCCGGCGCCGGTGGGCGGCATCGAAACCATTCCGGTCGAGGGCTTCGACGCCGCCATGGCGACGCTGGTGCGCTCGGTGATGCTGGGCATGAAGCACGCCGCGCCGATCATGATGAAGCAGGGTTCCGGCAGCATCATCAACAACGGCAGCGTGGCCGGTCGCCGTGCCGGCTACTCGACCTCGATGATCTACGGCGCCGCCAAGGCCGCCGTGAACCATCTGACGGTCTGTGCCTCCATGCAGCTCGGCGAGCAGGGTGTGCGCTGCAACTCGATCTCGCCGGGCGGCATCGCCACCGGCATCTTCGCCAAGGCGCTCGGCCTGGCGCCCGACAAGGCCGACGCCTTCGCCGAGTCGATGAAGGCCATGATGGCCAAGCTGCAGCCCATCCCACGTGCCGGCAGCGTCGACGACATCGCCAACGCCGCCGTGTTCCTGGCGTCCGACGAATCGAGCTTCATCAACGGCCATGATCTGGTGGTCGATGGCGGCGTCGTCGGCGGCCGCCTGTGGACGCCGCATCAGGAGGGCGTCAAGGCGATGCGCCAGGCATTCGGCGTCGACGAAGTCTGAGGGTACGATGCCGGCGCGCGCCCTTGCAGCCCTTGCCGTCGCCTTCGCCTGGTGCCTGGCGCTGGCAGCGGTTCCCGCCGTGGGCCAGGAACCCGTGCTCACGCCGTTCGTCGCCGACGTGTTGTGGGCGCCCAATCCCGCCTCCGGATCGGACGGGCGGCGCCACCTGGTCTACGAGCTGCGCGTTGCCAACACGACCGCAAGCGGCCTCGCGCTCAACAAGGTCGAGGTGCTGGACGAGCCGTCCGGCAAGCTGTTGCTGAGCCTGGATCGTGACGGCCTTGGCACGCGCTTCTCGATCGGCGGCCGGCGCGGCTCGGAATCGGCCGACCTCGGCGTCGGTCAGTTCGGTGTGCTGTTCCTGCACGTGGCGCTCGAGCCAGGCGACCTGCCGCGCGCGATCGCGCACCGCCTCTCGCTGCGTCTCGTGCAGCCCGACATCGACTTCTCCGCGACGGTTGCCCGCACGCCCGTCGTCGGTCGCCCTGAGGTCGTGCTGGGGCCGCCGCTCCTCGGCACGGGCTACGTTGCCGCCGACGGCTGCTGCGATTCCATCCGTCACGTGCGCGCCCTGTTGGCGCTGAACGGGCACTTCACCCTGGCGCAGCGTTTCGCGATCGATTGGGAACAGATCGACTCCGAGAACCGTGTGGTCAAGGGGGACACCAAGACGTTGTCGAACTACGTCATCTATGGACGCGACGTCCTGGCCGTCGCCGACGGCACCGTGGTGTCCTCGCGCAACGACCTGCCGGAGCAGGTGCCGGGCGCGCTGCCGCAGGGCATGACCATCGACCAGGCCGACGGCAACTTCGTGGTGCTCGACATCGGCGGCGGCAACTACGTGCTGTACGCCCACATGCAGCCCGGCAGCGTGACGGTGAAGGCCGGGGCCAGGGTGAAGCGCGGCGACGTGCTGGGGAAGGTGGGCAACACCGGCAACACCCAGGCGCCGCACCTCCACCTGCATGTGATGGACGGCCCGTCGCCGCTGGCATCGAACGGCCTTCCCTACGTCTTCGACTCGTTCAAGCTGACCGCCGTCGACAAGGCAGGCACCGCCGATTTCGACAAGGCCGAGGCGACCGGCTCACCGCTCACCCTGACGCCGGTATCGCCGCCGCAGGTCCTGTCGCGGGTCCTGCCGCTGGATCTTTCGGTGGTGGAATTCGCGCGATGAAGGGCCGCGCGCTCGCGACCTTGTTGATGGGCAGTTGGGCCCTGACCGGATCGCCTGCGATAGCGGACACGACGGCCGAGAAGGCCATTCGCGATGCCTTGACGCGATGGACCGCCGACTTCAATGCGCGCGATGCTTCGCGCATCTGCGATCTTTTCGCGCCGGACCTGCGCTACGATTTCCGCGGCCAGCCCGAGCGCGACTTCAACGCGATGTGCAGCGGGCTCAAGCAGGCGCTCGCTGACCGGTCGAAGACGCTGAGCTACGCGTTCGACATCAAGGAGATTATCGTCTCGGGTGACATGGCGATCGTGCGCCTGGTCTGGACCTCGAAGCTTTCACGTTCGGACTCTGGCCAGGTGATCGAGACCAAGGAACCGGGCCTCGACGTCTTCCGTCGGCAGCCCGATGGCATGTGGCGAATATCGCGTTACATGGCTTACGAGGCGCCATAAGGCTCCAGCCCTTCCATTTGGGGATGTTTTTCGCTGTCCGGCTTGGGGTGACGTTGGAGGCCTATCACGGCGAGGGCGACAACGCGCCGTATCGCGCTAAAGCAGGCAGCGGTTGGCGTTCGAGTAGCAGTTCCTTGTAGACTTCGGCTCCGGGGCTCGAACGTCCCCGAACGCCGAGGAGCACGATGGGCAAGGAATTCTGGAAGTCGGCCTGTCCGCACGATTGCCCCAGCGCCTGCTCGCTGGAAGTCGAGCGCCTGTCGTCGACGCGCATCGGCCGCATCCGCGGCGCTGCGGCGAACACCTACACCGACGGCGTCGTCTGCGCCAAGGTCGCGCGCTACGCCGAGCGGGTTCACCATCCCGACCGGCTGAAGCAGCCGCTGCAGCGGGTGGGCGAGAAGGGCAAGGGCGAGTTCCGGCCGATCTCCTGGGACGACGCCCTGAACGAGGTCGCCGAGGCGTTCACGCGCGCCGCGCGAACGCATGGGCCCGAGGCGGTCTGGCCGTATCATTCCGGCGGCACCATGGGCGTCGTGCAGCGTTGGGGCATCGACCGACTGCGCCATGCTTTCGGCTACTCGCGGCAGAAGAGCACGATCTGCGTGACGCCGGCCGATTCGGGCTGGCGCGCCGGAGTCGGCAAGCTGTGGGGGCCCGATCCGCGCGAGATGGCGCAGTCGGACCTGATCGTCGTCTGGGGCGGCAATCCGGTGTCGACTCAGGTCAATGCGATGACCCACATCGCCAAGGCACGCAAGCAGCGCGGCGCCAAGCTGGCGGTGATCGACGTCTACCGCACGCCGACGGTCGAGACCGCCGACATCGGCCTGGTGCTGCGGCCGGGGACCGACGCCGCCCTGGCGCTCGCCATGATGCATGTGCTGCTGAAGGAGGGCTTCGCCGACCGCGATTACCTCGCGCGCTATACCGACTTCGGGGCCGACATCGAGCAGCATATCGCCGACAAGACGCCGCAATGGGCATCGGCCATCACCGGGCTGGCGGCGGCCGAGATCGAAGACTTCGCGCGGCTCTATGGCCGGACGCAACGCTCCTTCCTGCGCCTGGGTTTCGGCTTCACGCGCTCGCGCAACGGCTCGGCCGCCATGCACGCCGTGACCTGCCTGCCGGCGATCACCGGCGCCTGGCGGCACCAGGGCGGCGGCGCCTTCTTCCTGAGCTGGGACAACTGGCGGCTCGACACCACGCTGGCGCACGGGCTCGATATGATCGATCCCAAGACCCGGATCATCGACCAGTCGCGCATCGGCCCGATCCTGTGCGGCGACAAGGATGCGCTGGCCGGCGGCCCGCCGGTCATGGCCATGCTCATGCAGAACGCCAACTCGGCCAACGTCGCGCCCGACAGTGCCGCCGTGGCGCGCGGGCTCGGCCGCGAGGATCTGTTCACCTGCGTGCACGAGCAGTTCATAACGGCGACGGCGAAATACGCCGACATCCTGCTGCCGGCCGCGATGTTCCTCGAATACGACGACCTCTATTACGGGCTGGGCCATACCCATCTGACGGTCGGGCCGGCCGTGCTCGACCGCTACGAGGACTGCCACACCAACCACGAGCTGATCTGCGGCTTGGCGCAGCGGCTGGGCTCCAACCAGCCGAGCTTCCGCATGAGCGCCGTCGAGCTTCTGGACGCGACGCTGCGCGCCTCGGGCCGCGGCACCTGGGACGAGGCGGTGGCGAAGGGCTGGATCGACTTTGCCGAGGACTTCCAGTCGTCGCACTTCCTCGACGGCTTCCCGTCGAGCGATGGCCGCTTCCACTTCAAGCCCGACTGGAGCGCCGTCGGCCCGTACCATGCCGGCCTCAAGCCGCTGCCCGACCACCTCGAGAACTATGAGCGCGAGAGCGAGGACATGCCGTTCCGGCTGGTCGTGCCGCCGGCCCGCGCCTTCCTCAACACCACCTTCACCGAAACGCCGGGCTCGATCAGCCGCGAGGGCGAGCCGCGGGCGCTGATCCACGAGGACGATGCGACGCGGCTCGGCGTGACGGAGGGAGCTGTGGTGCGGCTGGGTAACGCCCGAGGCGAGGTGCGCGTGAAGGCGCGCCCGTCGCTCACCGCGCGGCAGGGCGTCGTCATCGTCGAAGGCAACTGGCCGAGCGGCGCCTATCTCGATGGCGTTGGGATCAATACGTTGATCGGCGCCGATCCTGTGCCGCCGAACGGCGGCGCTGCGTTCCATGACACTGCGATCTGGCTCAAGGTGGCCTAGCCCGATCGAGGGAGCCCAAGGGCTGGTGGCCCGACCGTCGCGATATGCTTGTGATGGAGTCGTGTAGCAACAACGTCACATATGCTTGGCTCAAGGCATCGGGCAGATGTGCGCATTTGATGCTGACATCGCCATCGACTATATGGTAGAATAAATTCACTTTCATACAATTTATTAGTGTGGCGTTGGCTCTCGCAGGATGTGGCGGGCCAAGATTGTCGCCCAACACTTCTTGCTCCCGCCTTTCATCGAGTTTTCGAAGATCGGGCAGGACCAAATAGGCAGCCGGTACACCCTGGCTCGATCGTGATCGACCGTAACCGGTCAGCACCGACAGGAGGGGACCATGGCACTCGGCGATGGCATTCGCAGGAACATCCTTTCCGTTTCTGCCTCGGAACGCCAACGGTTCGTGAACGCGATCGTTGAGCTCAACAACCGTAAGTATCCTGGCAGCCGCACCGACTTCCCGGCCGGCGGCGTGTCGTACTGGTTCAAGATGGACGAGATCCATCAGGCCACTCACGTCCACGGCGGGCCGGCTTTCCTGCCGTGGCACCGCGAGATGTGTAACCTCTTCGAATCGCTGCTGCGCGAGGTCGATCCCGACCTGTCGCTGCACTATTGGGACTGGAACCAATCGATCGCGCCGCTGTTCCCTCTGTTCGGCAATACGAGCGGCGACGCAGGGGAGCCCTGGCTGAGCGCCAAGTTCTACGACCCGGCCGCGCCGGGCGACAACTGGCGCGATGAAATCATCCACGGCAACCCGTTTTCGCCATGGCAGGGACACTACGACCTGCACGGCAATCCTGCCGATCCTCCCAAGGCGCGGGTGCGTGCCGTGCAGACCGGCATGCCGCCGGTCGGCAGTGGCGACTGGCCAAGCGACTCCGACTTCGTCAATGCGGCGGACTACGCCTCCTTCGACAGCCTGATGCAGGGTCCGGCGGGCAATGCGCACTCCAACGCGCACAGCTGGCTCGGGCTCGGCAATGCCCATACGTCGTTCCGCGATCCCCTGGTCTTCCTGCTGCACTCCAACGTCGATCGGCTATGGGCCATGTGGCAGACGCAGGCGGGGCACACCGACCGCCTCGATCCGAACTTGGTCTACGGTGGGTTGGGAGCGGATCCCGAGATCAACGAGCCCCTGCAGCCCTGGGCGGGCACCGGCCCCTGGCCGACGCGGCCCTGGTACACGCCGGACAGCCAGCAGTTTACCAAGACGAGCAAGCATCCGACAGTGGTGCGTCCACCGTGTTACGACACACTGCCGATCTCCCCGCCGTTGATCACGCTCGAAACGATGAGCATCAATTTCAACGATGTGCCGGTCGGGGAGACGGCGGCGCGCGCCATCGTCTTTACCGCGCTCTCCTGCGACGACCTGCACTTCTCAATCACCTCGGGACCGGCCGTACTGACCGGGCCGCCGGGCACTGTCTTCGGGACCTTCCCCGCGCCGCTTGGCACGTCCATGTCGATCCCCCATATCTCGAGCGTAACGCCGCCCAAGGGACGTCTCTGGATCAGCTACAAGGGCACCGCCGACGGTGACATGGCGACAGGCACGGTCACCGTGCACTGCACCGAGACAGGCCAGGATTTCGTCGTCAACATCGCCGCAAACACCATCGCGCGGCTCTCGGTGGCCGTGATGCTGGTGCTGGATCAATCCGGTAGCATGGATTGGACAGCCGGGATCGACGCTACGACCAAGAGGATCGACGTGCTGCACCAAGCGGCCACGCAGTTCGTCCAGCTCGCGCAGGACAGCAGCCGCGTCGGCGACGGCGTCGGCATGGTCAGCTTCGATCATAATGCCTACCCAGGCATTGGCGTTACCCGCAACAACGGGACGGGCTTCGATCTCGGGCCGGTCGCCACGGCGATCCAGAACCTTCACCCAGCCGGCGCCACGTCGATCGGCAACGGCGTGGCCCTCGGCCGAAGCACACTCGATCCGGTTGCGGGCTACGACCGCAAGGCGATGGTGATCTTCACCGACGGCCTCGAGAACACACCATTGATGATCTCCGACGTGATGGGCAGCATCAACGACCGGACCTTCGCCATCGGTCTTGGCACCGCCCAGCAGGTCAGTGCCGGCGCGCTGACGGCGCTGGCCAATAACACCGGCGGACGCCTGCTGCTGAGCGGCCGCCTCAGCCCGGCCATTGACGACTACTTCCGGCTCAGCAAGTTCTTTATGCAGGTGCTGGCCGGCGTGCAGAACACCGAGATCGTCACCGACCCGTCAGGTTACATCACGCCGGGCATGAAGGTCCGCATCCCATTTGTGCTGAGCGACACTGACATCGACAGCACGGTCATTCTCCTGACCGACCTCAGGGCGATCCGCTTCATGGTCGAAACTCCGGCGGGCGTCGTGATGGACCCGGCAGGGGCGGCGGCGCTGGGGGCGACCTATGGGACCGGCACCAATCTCGCCTACTACCGCTACACGCTACCCTTGCCGCTGGGTCCGCAACCGGCACATGCCGGGACTTGGCATGCGCTGCTCGAGGTCGACGAAGCGACGCTGAAGCGACTGGCCCATGGCAACGACAAGGCGATCTCGGCCCTGCGCTCGTGGCTGGTTCATGGCATCCGCTACAACGTGAGCGTGCAGGCCTACTCGAACCTGCGGATGGCAGCGAACCTGTCGCAGAACAGCCTCGAACCAGGTGCGACGATGACGATCAGGGCATCGCTCGCCGAGTACGGCGTTCCGGTGGACCACCGAGCCGGCGTCTATGCCGAGGTGGAAAGGCCGGATGGATCGTCCACGACCATCCTGCTGATGGAAGGCGAGCCTGGCCGCTTCGAGGCGAGCATGGTCGCTGCCATCGCCGGCGTGTACCGCTTCCGGTTAATCGCCCAGGGGGGCACGTTGCGGAAAGTCCCCTTCACGCGCGAGCAGCTGCTGACTGGCTCGGTCGTGCTCGGCGGCAACAACCCGTCGCCGGTTGGGGATCCCAAGCGTGGGCATGAGATGTGCGATCTGCTCGAGTGCCTGCTGAAGCCGGAGGCGTTCGGACGTCTCCTGGCTGAGCACAAGATCGACGTCGACGCCGTCCGCAAATGCATCGAGCAGTGGTGCAAGGGGCGCGAGCTGTCGCCGGATGAGATCCGCAGGCGCGAGGGCATCGCGGCACCGACCGCGGCCGGCGCGCCTCCGGCGCTGACGGCGGCTTTCACGACCGAGCAAATCGCGGTGCTGACGGACATCGTCCGACGGCTGCAGCAAACCGGCGGCGGGCTGGCGCAAGCGTCCGAGATCATGACGCACAAGCCTGGCCAAGAGCCTCCGACTTGCTCCTGATCGATACGGCAGGCGGCCGCTCTGGTTACTCGGCCGCCTGCTGCTTGCCCTTCTTCTCCTCATCCTCCTTCTCCTTGAGGAGACGGGGCAGGGCGGCGTTGGCGGCGGCGAAGCGCGGCGACTCGGTGACCTTGAGCGCCTCGACCGCGTCCTTGTTCTCCATGATCTTGGCCATGATGGCCTGGCCCGCGCGCACGAACACGTCGCGATTCTCGATCAGGAACTTCTGCGATTCGCGCAGCTTGGTCACGTAGCCATTGATCTCGGGGATGACGTAGCGCGCCACCATGTCCCAGCTGCGCATGGTGTTCTCGGGATTCGCCCAGTCGTGCACGAAGCCGATCACCGTGCCGAAACCGCCGCTCTGGGCATAGACCGACTTGATCACCTTCACGAGGTCGTCGGGCGTGCCGATCACCGAGGCCGCGCCGTCCTCGAAGGCTGTCTTGTCCACGGCCTCGTCGGGCGACGTGAAGGGCTGGTCGCCCGGCCGCTGCAGGGTGCCGACGATGTATTCGTTGTGCCAGCGCATCAGCCCGTGCCGGGCCTCCTCGCGTGCCTTCTCGCGCGTTTCGGCGACGTGCCAGCTGAGCAGCACGCGCCAGTTCTTGCGGTCGACCTTGGTGCCGTGCTTGACGGCCGCCTGCTCGGCGAAGCCCCATTGCGTCGGCAGCGACAGCAGGCCCTGGCTCGACATCGAGCCCAGCGAGATGATGCCGATGCCGTACTTGCCGGCCAAGGTCATGCCCGAGGGGCTGACCTGCGAGGCGACGACGAACTCCATGTCCTCCTGCAAGGGCAGGAGCTGCAGGGCCGCGTCCTGCAAGGTGTACCACTCGGTCTTCTTGGTGATGCGCTCACCCTTGAACAGGCGGCGGATCACGTCGATCGCGTCGTCCTGGCGGTCGCGCTGGGTCATCGGGTCGATGCCGAGCGTGTGGGCGTCGGACGGGAGTGCGCCCGGGCCCGAGCCGAAGATGGCGCGCCCACCCGTCATGTGGTCGAGCTGCACCATGCGCTGGGCCACGTTGTAGGGATGGTGATAGGGCAGCGAGATCACGCCGGTGCCGAGCTTGATGCGCTTGGTGCGCTCGCCGGCGGCGGCCAGGAACATCTCGGGCGAGGCGATCATCTCCCAGCCCGAGGAATGGTGCTCGCCGCACCAGAACTCGTCATAGCCCAGCTCGTCCAGGTGCTCGACGAACTTGAGGTCGCGGCGGAACTGCAGGGTGGGATTTTCGCCGATCGGATGATGGGGCGCGAGAAACGCGCCGAAACCCATGCGAGGCATGTCTATGCTCCTGTTCGTTGGTAAACGGGTAACATGCCGGGCCAACGGGGTCGACAACCGGAGGGACGAATGGCGGCGTTGAAAGGCAGGGTTGCGCTGGTAACGGGCGGGTCGCGCGGCATCGGCCGCGCCATCGCGATTTCGCTGGCCGAAGCCGGCGCCGCGGTGGCGGTGAACTATCTCAGCAAGTCGGCCGAAGCCCAGGCCGTGGTCGAGGCCATCCACGGCCAGGGTGGTCGGGCGGTTTCGGTCGGCGCGGACGTCTCCCAGGCCGCGGCGGTGAAGGGCATGGTGGCCGGCGTCGAGCGCGAGCTGGGTCCCGTGGACATCCTGATCAACAACGCCGGCATCGCCATCAACCGTCCCGTCGACGAACTGACCGAGGACGACTTCGACCGCACCATGGCGGTCAATCTCAAGTCGGTGTTCCTCTGCACCCAGGCCGTGCTGCCGGGCATGCGCAAGCGCCGCTGGGGCCGCATCGTCAACATCTCCTCGGGTGCGGCGCGTGGCGCGGGCGGCGTCGGCCCGCACTACAACACCTCCAAGGCCGGCATGGAGGGCATGACTCGCGGCTACGCGGCGCGGCTGGTGAAGGACGGCATCACGGTCAACGCGGTGGCGCCGTCGCTGATCCAGACCGACATGGTGGGCGCCGTCGCCTCGTCGGCGTCGCGCATCCCGCTCGGCCGCTTCGGCAAGCCGGAAGAATGCTCGTTGATCGTCATGATGCTGATCGAGAACGAGTACATGACCGGCCAGACGGTGGCGCTGAGCGGCGGGCTTTCCTTCCTGTGATCCGCATTCTCGGCAAGGCCTCGTCGATCAACGTGCGCAAGGTCCCGTGGGCCTGCGAGGAGATCGGCATCGCCTACAGCCGCGCCGACGACGGCCCGGAGATGGCGCAGAATCCCAACGGGCTGGTGCCGGTGATCGTCGACGACGACTTCGTGCTGTGGGAGAGCAACAGCATCATCCGCTATCTCGCCAACAAATGGTCGGCGCACACGTTGCAGCCGACCGAGCCGAGGGCGCGCGCCGAGGTCGACCGCTGGATCGACTGGCAGGCGACGGAGTTCAACAGCGCCTGGCGCTATGCCTTCTCGGCGATCGTGCGGCGCAATCCGGCTTTCAACGATCCGCGCGACATCGAGGCCTCGAAGAAGCAGTGGTCGCGCATGATGGAGATTCTCGACAGCCAGCTTGCCCGCACCGGCGCCCACGTCGCGGGCGCGGCGTTCACCCTGGCCGACATCCCGATCGGTCTGTCGGTCAACCGCTGGTTCATGACGCCGTTCGAGCGGCCGGCGTTCGCTCATGTCGGAGCCTACTATGAGCGGCTAAGTGCGCGGCCCGCTTTCCTCAAGCATGGCCGTAACGGGATCGCGTAGATGACGCCGACCGAACGACTGCTCGCGCTGTGGGATCATCTCGGCATCGGCGCCGCACATGTCGCCACCCAAATGCCCGGCGACATCGCGGGTCTTGCCTCGGGCTTCGGCTCGCGGCTGGGCGGTATCGTGCTCTGTGTGCCAACGCGCCTCGATCCGGTTTCCTTCGGCGTCATGCCTGAGCGCCTGCTGATGATCAGCGGCGAGGGCGGCCTCACCGCCGACGTGACTGCCCGGGCCGAGGCGCGGCTGTCCGGGTCGCGGCGGATCGTGCTTGCCGGTTACGACGCGCCCGGCTGGGCCGACGTTGTCGCCGACCGCACCGACGAGATCGTCGAGGCGATGTCGGGCTTCCTGGGCAAGCTCGAGGCCGACGCTCCGGCGAGGCCGTCACGCGAGGGCAGTCACGCCGGCATCTCCTATAGCATCGACGGCTCTGGGCCGGCCCTGATGCTGCTGCCGTTCTTCCTGGCGCCGTCGCAATGGGCGCCCGCGGTCGAGCGCCTGGCGCGGCAGTTCACGGTCATCACCCTGGGCGGCGCGCATCTCGGCGGCGTCGCCACGCTCGAGGACCGCGCCCAAGCGCCGACCTACCAGGCGATGTTCAGGACCCTGATCGACCTTTTGGCGCCCAAGCCGGGGGAGACGATCCTCGATGTCGGCTGCGGTGCGGGTTCGCTCGATCGGTTGCTGGCCGGACGTCTGGGCAAGGCCAACCCGATCACGGCGATCGACACCAACGGCTTTCTACTGAGCGAGGCCGAGGCGCTGGCGAAGGCGGAGGGCCTCGACGGCCTGATCCGCTTCCTGCCTGGCAACGCGGAGGCGCTGCCGTTCGCCGACGCCTCGTTCGACTGCATCTTCTCGGTGACGGTGCTGGAGGAGTGCGATGCCGACCGCGCGCTCGCCGAGATGATGCGCGTGGCGCGGCCGGGTGGGCGCATCGGCGTGATCGTGCGGTCGATCGACCTGCCGCAATGGTGGAGCGTCGACGTGCCGGAAGCGCTGCGCCGGCGGGCGGTGACGCCGCCGCAATCCGTCGGCGCCAAGGGCGTGGCCGATGCCAGTCTCTACCGGCGCGCCCGGCAGGCAGGCTTGCGCGGTCTCACCTGCTTTCCCGCCCTGGTGACCCTGGATCGCCCCGAGGGGCCGATCTGGCGCTATCGCGAGGATCACCTGACGGCGCAGCTTTCGCCGCCGGAACTGGCCGCCTGGCAGGCCGTGCGCGAGGTTGCTGCAGGGCAGGGTCTCCTTTTCATGGCCCATCCCATGCACTGCGTTATGGGACACAAGCCCACCGGCTGAGCTAGACTTTCGCCAACGCGTCCTATGGAGGAACCCATGGCTTATACGCTCGAGCAGCTGAGCGACGACATCCGCGCCGCCCTGAAGGCCGACCCTGGCGTCGGCGGCAAGCAGGCCGTCGTCAAGCTCGTCTCCAAGGTCCTGCTCGACAAGGACTTCGTCGAAAAGCACCTGCGGGCCGAGGACTGCAAGCCGCGCAAGGTGCTGTACGAGGATCCCGAGCTCGGCTTCTGCGTCTGCGGCCATGTCTACGAGAAGCCGGCGCACGGCGCGCCGCACGACCACGGCTCGAGCTGGGCCATCTACGGCCTGGCCGTCGGCGACACCGAGATGACCGACTGGCGCATCGTCAGGAAGGGCGACGGCGAGACGCCGTCATTGGTCGAGCCGGAGAAGGTCTACGTCCTGCGGCCGGGCGACGCGCACTTCTACGATGTCGGCGTCGTGCATTCGCCCAAGCGCGATGGCTTGACCAAGCTGGTGCGCATCGAAGGCGCCAACCTCGACCGCATCAAGCGCTCCAACATCAAGGCCGCGGCCAAGGTCGACGCGTAGCAGAGCCATGAGGATGCGGCGGCGCGCAGCGCTTGTTCTTGCGCTCGCGCTATCGGGCGCGAGCGGTGCGGCGCTCGCCGCCGACTATCCGACGAAGCCCATCAAGATCGTCGTGCCCTATGCGCCGGGCGGCGGCGCGGACTCGGTGGCCCGCATCGTCGCCCGCAAGGTGAGCGAAAACACGGGCTACACCATCGTGATCGAAAACAAGGGCGGTGCCGGCGCGATCCTGGGCACCGACCAGGTCGCCAAGGCCGAGCCCGACGGCTACACGCTGCTGCTCGGCCAGTCCGGCCCGATCTCGATCAATCCCGCCGTCTACAAAAGCCTGCCCTACGATCCGGTGAAGGACTTTGCGCCGATCACCATGACGACGGCCTATCCCTACATCCTGGTCGTCAATGCCGAGCTGCCGGTCAAGACGCTGCAGGAGCTGGTGGCGCTGGCCAAGAGCAAGCCCGACGCCATGAACTACGGCTCGACGGGCGTCGGCGCGGCCAACCACCTGGTTGCCGAGCTGTTCAACAGCAAGGCCGGCATCAGGATGACCCACGTGCCCTATCGCGGCACGGCGCTGGCCGTCGGCGACCTTTTGGGCGGCCAGCTCACCGTGGTGTTCGGCGATCCGATCAGCGTCCTGCCGCACATCAAGTCGGGCAAGCTGCGCGCGCTCGCCGTGACCAGCCTGGAACGCTCACCCGTGGCGCCCGAGGTGCCGACCGTGGCCGAGAGCGGCTATCCGGACTTCGAGGCGCTGGCCTGGCACGGCATCCTGGCACCGGCCAAGACGCCGCCGGCGGTGATCAAGAAGCTAAACGAGGAGATCGTGAAGGCGATCAAGGACCCGGCCGCCCGCGAGCTGCTGGAAAACCAGGCCATGCAGCCGGTCGGCAACACGCCGGAGGAATTCGCCGCCTTCATCCAGAAGGACATCGCCGTGTGGAAGGGCGTGGCCGAGGCGGCGAAGGTGACGGTGGAGTAGCGGGAGCGCGGGCCTCTGGCCCGCATCATGATCATGAGCGGGCCGGAGGCCCGTGCTCCCATTAACGCGGGACGGTCAGTGCGGCCAAAGTCGAGACGTCACCGCTCTTGTCGAGCGCCCACACGGCGTCGATCAGCGGCCGGACGTCGTGCTGCGGCCGCCAGCTCTTCGCCTCGTCCAAAAGCTTCTGCTCGATCTCGGCGTCCTTCAGGGGATTGGCCGACGAACCGCGCGCTGCGTCGGTCGAGGCGTGATGCTTCTTGCCGTCGGACGTGAAGAAATCGACCTCGATGGCGATGGTGGAGATGGCGGGATCTTCCGCCACCTCGATCTTGCGCCGCATCGCCTTGACCGCGGGATCGTTGACGCAGGCATCGGTGAACTCTTGCGGGCCCGCCTTGCCCAGCACCAGCGCGGCAGCGGTGGCGTGCTGCAGGCTCACCTGCGCCTCGCGGCCGGTCGCGACCTCGGGCCGGTCGGTCCGCTGCAGCAGCAGCGGATTGCCGCGCACGGCCACACGCTCGACGACGGCGTCGGGATTCTGCTTGCGCCAGTCGAGCGCGCAGTCGAGCAGGGGATGGATCACGAAGCCTGCCGGGTAGGGTTTCAGCGAATTGTCTAAGACTTCCCAGGTCGCGCCGAGGCCGTCGAAGGCTTCCCAGTTGGGCGGCTCGCCCATGGCGGCCAGCCAGCCCTGGGCGCCGGCGATCGGTTCGGCCGGACCGGAAAAGCCCTTCTCCGCCAGCAGGGCGGAGAACAGCCCGTTGCGCGCGGCATTGCCAACGCTGACGCTCTTGGCCGGCCAGCCCAGGCATTCGCACAGGCCGCCGGATTGGGTCGACGCATTGCCCAGCGCCCATACGACCTGGTCCGCCGCGAGGCCGAGCAGCTTGGCGGCGCCGGCCGCCGAGCCGAACACGCCGCAGGTCGAGGTGATGTGCCAACCCCGGGGATAGTGGCCGGGCGACACCGCGGCGCCGACCCGGCATTCGATCTCGAAGCCCAGCACGAAGGCCGTCAGCAGCTGCGGGCCGCTCACGCGCCGCAGCTCGGCCATCGCCAGCAGGGCAGGCGCGAGCGGCGCGGTCGGATGGACCACGGTCGGCAGGTGCGTGTCGCAATAGTCGAAGACGTTGGCGCCGGCGCCGTTCAGGAAGGCGGCACTCAGCGCGTCGATACGCTCGCTGCGGCCAACGACCGTCGCCTGCTTGCCGCCGGAGAAATCCGCCAGAGTGGCGAGCGCCAGCTCGACCGGCTCGGTCCGGCAGCCGGCGATGGCCACGGCGAAGAAGTTCAGCAGCGCGCGCTTGGCCTCGTGGCGCGCCTGCTCGGGGATGTCCTCCCACGTCGTGTCGACGATGAAGCGGGCGAGCGATTGGGTGATGCCGGGTTTGGAAATCATGGAACTCTTTCAGCAGATCGTTGTTGCAGTCGACCTTGTCATCCCGAGCGCAGCGAGGGACCGTTCCTGCTGCCTCAAAGGTCCCTCGCTACGCTCGGGATGACAGTTGTGCTTTGGGCCGGTGTCGTGCGTCAGCCCAAAACGTCCTTCTCGTGAAACTCCACGCCGCGCGTGACGTCGGCGGCGCTGCCCTGGTACTCGACGCGGCGCAGCTGGTTGCGCCGGATCTTGCCGGAGATCGTCTTGGGCAGCTCGGTGACGAACTCCAGCCGGCGGATGCGCTTGAACGGCGCCAGCCGCTGATGGGTGTATTCCAGGATCGACCGCGCGGTTTCCTTGCTGGGCGGCGTCCCGGCGGTCAGCAGGATATAGGCCTTCGGGATGCTGAGCCGGATGTCGTCCGGCGTCGGCACGATGGCTGCCTCGGCGACGGCATCGTGCTCGATCAGCACGCTCTCCAGCTCGAACGGGCTGATGCGGTAGTCGGACGACTTGAAGACGTCGTCGGCGCGGCCGACGAATGTCAGGTAGCCGTCGGCGTCGAGGTTCGCGACGTCGCCGGTGCGATAGACCTTGTCGTTGGCGCCCGAGAGCTTGCCCTCGGCGT
This sequence comes from Reyranella soli, assembly GCF_007992495.1. Lineage (GTDB taxonomy): Bacteria > Pseudomonadota > Alphaproteobacteria > Reyranellales > Reyranellaceae > Reyranella > Reyranella soli. Next base: position 60,455 of record NZ_BKAJ01000065.1, on the reverse strand, counting down.
CGGCATAGCCCTGCATCAGGCCGGCCGGACGGTCCTCGTTGAGGTCGAGGCAGATCTCGCCCTCATCGGTCGGCATGCCGTCGGCATCCAGCACCAGGATGCGATAGCCCGGCATCGGCCGGCCCATCGCGCCTGGCTTGACCGTCTGGCCGGGCGAGTTGGCGATCTGCGCCGTCGTCTCGGTCTGGCCGTAGCCGTCGCGGATGGTGAGGCCCCAGGCGTCCTGGACCTTGTTGATGACCTCCGGGTTCAAGGGTTCGCCCGCGCCGCAGACTTCACGCAAGGAGACTTTTGCAACGGCGAGATCTTCCTGGATCATGAGGCGCCACACGGTCGGCGGCGCGCAGAAGGTCGTGACCTTGCAGCGCTCCAGCACGCCTAAAAGCGCTTTGGCGTTGAACGGCGCCTGGTTGACCATCAGCACCGTCGCGCCGGCATTCCACGGCGCGAAGAAGGTGCTCCAGGCATGCTTGGCCCAGCCGGGTGAGGAGATGTTGACGTGCACGTCGCCGGGCTGCAGGCCGAGCCAGTACATCGTCGAGAGCGAGCCGACCGGGTAACTGCGATGGCTGTGGCGCACCAGCTTGGGCTTGGCTGTCGTGCCCGAGGTGAAATAGAGCAACAGTGGGTCGTCGGCGTTGGTCGTGCCGTCGGCCTTGAACTCGGTCGGGCACTTATAGGCATCGCTCAACGGCTGCCAGCCCGCGATGGGCTTGGCGCTGGTGGTGACGAACGTCACACCATCGCGCGGCAGGCCTGCGCATTTGGCGACTTGGTCCTCGTCAGTGACGATCATGCGGGCTCGGCCGCGCTCGACGCGGTCGGCCAGCTCCTCGGTTGTGAGGAGTGTCGTGGCCGGGATCACGACCACGCCGAGCTTCATGGCGGCCAGCATGATCTCCCACAGCGGCGCCACGTTGTTCAGCACCAGCAGGAGGTGATCGCCGCGTTTCAGGCCCTGCTGGCGCAGCCAGTTGGCGACCTGGTTCGATCGCTGCGAGAGTTCGCCGAAGGTGAGCTTGGTCTCGCGTCCGCTCGCCACGTCGACGATCCAGAGGCCGCAGCGGTCCTTGCTCGCAGCGCTCGCCAGCTCGGCGTCGAACCAGTCGATCGCCCAGTTGAACGGCACAGGATCGGGCCAGCGAAAGCCCGCGACCGCCTTGGCGTAGTCGGCGCGGTTGGCCAGCAGGAAGTCGCGGGATTCGCGAAAGGTGGGCATGCGTTCCTCCGTACGTCCTACTTGTTACTCGGGAATCTGTAATTTCGCTACGAGTGAACAACCAAGCTCAAGTGCGCGTCGCGAATTCGCCAAATTGTTGGCGCCAAATCCCTTCGCTGGGGATGGGCCAGACAGGAGATTGTGCCGTGACGCATTTCGCCATTCCTGTTCGCATCGACGCCTTCGTGAACAACTATCCGCTCTTCACCAAGACGTCGATAAACACCAAGGCCGGCCCCCGGATCGATCTCAAATTGAAGGATCCCGGCGGGTCACTGGCGGGAGAGCTCGATGGCTGGGTCACCGGGCTCATCAACGAGAACATCAGCTACACGACGTGCTGCATTCAGATGTCGCACGCCATCAACGTATCCTTCCTGCATGAGGATCAGACGAAGATGGTGGGCGAGCAGAGCTACCGGCGCCGGACCAATGGGTTTGCGATCAGGTCGGCAGCGAACAGGGTGTTCCGCTACATCGCCGCCGTCGACGAGATGAAGGATTTTCTCGACAACACCTTCGAAGAAGGCGTGGAGATCACGAGCCGGGCCGACATCGAGGACAAGCCGGGCATCGTGGTCTTCATGGGCCAGCAGACCTACGGCATCCATACCGAGATCTGGACCGGCGACAATTTCAATCAGGGCTTCATGCGAAACAACTTTGCCTCGCTTACGCGGCCGAGGGTGTGGTTCTGGAGTATCGGCGATCCCAACCTGATCGACATCTGAGGGCGGCTACTCGCGAACGGGACTGCCTTCGAGCTTGAACGGCGCGTCGGTCGCCGGGCGCGTGGGCTCGTCGATCCTGAGGCAGCCTGCGGTCAGGCCGTCGCCCGGCGCCTTGTCGACGGGGGCGACGAACAATGCGGTCAGCTTCATGTCGCCGGCGAACAGCCGGGCCTCGCTCAGCCAGCGCGTGGCGCGGATCGAGTTGCCGCCCTTGTCGAGCCGCAGCCAGCCGCAGATGGTGGGGCGCTCGCCGGAATTGTTGATGCGGATGTAGGCCGTATCGGTACCGGTGAAGGAGCCGGCGTTGGAGGTGACGCGCCATTCGAACGGCACGGCGCGATAGAGCTTGGCGTCGTCGGCCGACACGTCGATGCTGCCGACATAGTCGGACTTGGCGAACGAGGGATCGCGCAGCCAGCCCATGTGCACGGCAAGGCCGAACAGCAGGAGGGCCGCGCCCAGAGCCAGGATCGCCCAACGCGGGATCGAGAGCATGTCAGCCCAGGATGACGGTCATGCCGCCATCGACCACCAGCGTATGGCCGCTCATGTAGGCGCCGGCGTCGGAGGCCAGCAGCAGCAGGGGGCCGCGCAGGTCCTCTGGCTTGCCCCAGCGATGCAGCGCGGTGCGCTGCTCGAGCATGGCGTTGAAGGCCTTGTTCTGCTGCAGCGGGACGTTGAGCTCGGTGCGGATATAGCCCGGGGCGATGGCGTTGCAGGTGACGTTCGGGCCGTACTCGGCCGCCAGGTTCTTGGTGAGCCCGATCAGGCCGTGCTTGGCCGCGACATAGCCCGCGACCGTGGCGCGCCCCAGGATGCCCATGATCGAGGAAATATTGACGATGCGGCCGTACTTGCGCGCCAGCATGTGGCGGCCGACCTCGCGCGCCAGCATGAACTGCGAGACGAGGTCGGTCTCGATCGCGGAGCGGAAGGTGTCGGTCGAGGTGTCGACGATCGCCTCGCGGTAGATGATGCCGGCATTGTTGACCAGCACGTCGATGCGGCGGTGCCTGGCGATGATGCTGGCGACCTGCTCGCGGACGGCGGCTTCATCGGTGATGTCGAGCGGCGTGACCTCGGCCTTGCCACCCTTGCGCTTGATGGCACGCGCCGTCACCTCCAGTTCTTTCACCGTGCGGCCAGCGCACAGCACCGTGGCGCCGGCAGCCCCCAGGGTCAGCGCCATGTCGCGGCCCAGCCCGCGCGAGGCGCCGGTCAGCAGCACCACGCGGTTCTTCATCGAAAAGAGGTCGGCCATGCCCTGTCCGTGTCCTGCCGTTCTTTGCCTTGGGGGCCAATCCTAGCCTATGAAAGGCGCCGGTAGATATCGGGAGAGACGACATGGCGAAATCGGGCAAGGTGGCGATCGTGACGGGCTCGGCGACCGGGTTGGGCGCCTCATGTGCGATCGACCTGGCGGAGCGCGGCTGGAACGTCGCCATCAACTACACCAAGAGCAAAAAGGAAGCCGACGAGACCTATGAGGCGGTCAAGGCCAAGGGCGTCGAGGCGATCCTGGTGCAGGCCGACATGGGCCAGGACGCCGATTGCAAGAAGCTCGCGGCCGAGACCCTGAAGAAGTGGGACCGCATCGACGGCCTGGTGAACAATGCCGGCACCACCAAGTTCCAGAACCAGGGCGACCTCGACGGCGTCACGCCCGAGGATTTCGACCGCATCCTCAGGGTCAACGTCACCGGCCCCTACATGATGAGCCGCGCCGTCTTCCCGACCATGAAGAAGCAGTGGGAGGAGAAGCAGGAGCGCGGGTCGATCGTGAACATCTCCTCGATCGCGGGTGTGATGGGCGTCGGCAGCTCGATTCCCTATGCCTGCTCCAAGGGCGCGCTCAATACGCTCACCCTGACGCTCGCCCGCTGGTTCTCGCCGTCGGCGCGCGTCAACACCGTGTGCCCGGGCTTCATCCAGACGCGCTGGCTGCTGGGCGGCATGGGTGAGGAGAACTACAATAAGCTGAAGCAGAGCCAGGAGCAGACCGCGCCGCTGCGCCAGGCCGGCACGCCCGAGCAGATGGCCGAGGCGGTGATGTTCTTCCTGACCAGCGCGTCAAACATCACCGGCGAGTTCCTGATCGTCGACGCCGGCATCCACCTCGCCAGCCTGCCGATGAAGGCGCGGTAGCTTCTTTCCCGTCATCCCGAGCGGAGCCGCCCGAAGGGCGGCGCAGTCGAGGGACCTGTTTTGTCGTCGCATCAACAAAACAGGTCCCTCCACTACGCCTCGCTTCGCGAGGCTCCGGTCGGGATGACGGGATTTTGGCGCCTAACGTCAGCGCCTTACGCCGCTCGCGCGTAAAGCTTCTGCAGGTAGGGGCCGACATCCGGCGCAAACGCCGGATGGGCGATCAGCCGGTTGAAATGGCTGGAGGCGTTCGGGAATTGCTCGCGCCATTGCTCGTTCACGATCGGCGTCAGGCCACGCTTGGCAAGCGTCGGGCGATGGTGCCGCTCGTTCAGGAACAGGCAGAGCTCGGCCACGAAGCAGATGTCTGCCAGCGACAGCGTCTCGCCGACCAGGAAGCTGCGGTCGGGCTGCAGGGCCTGGTCGATACCCGCGGCATAGATCGCAAAGGCCTCCGCTGTCCGCGCATGGATGTCGGCGGCGAAGTCCGGGTCGCGCAGGGCCAGTAGGTAGATCTGCGAATCGCGGGCGAAGACCAGGCTGGCGTCGAGGAAGCTGTCGATGCGCGCGGCCTCGTAGGGGGTGCTGCCGTAGAGCTTCGACCGCTTGCGGTCGAGCCGCGCCACGGCCCGCATGATGCTGTTGGATTCGAAGATGCCGGTCGTCCCGTCCGGGCTGAAGGCCGCGGGCACCGTGGCAAAGGGGTGGGCGGCCAGGAAGGCGTCGGTCTTGACCAACTGCCCGCCCTTGAAGCCGACCCGGCCGGCGCGCGCCTTGGTCTTGCGGCGATCGGCTTCGGAGAGGGGACGGGCGTCGAAGTCCCACAGCCAGTCCTTCAGCTCGGCAGGCTTGGCGCCGCGGAGCTCGACATCGACGCCGCACAGGCGCGCGGCGATCGTCGCCTTCATGATCCTGGGATTGGGGAGATAGGAGAAGATCCGGAGGTCGGCCATGGCACTCACCATTTCTCGCCGAAGGGGCGAATCTCGACGTTGAACGACCAGGCGCTCCTGTCCTGGTGGATGACGTGCCAGACCTCGTCGGCGATGGCGGCCGGCTTGATGAAGAAGCCGTCGGGCGCGTCGGGATAGCGTTTGCGCGTCCAGGCAAGATCGATCACCGCATCGATGACGATGTAGGCGACGTGGACGCCCTTCGGCCCGAGGTCGCGCGCCATGGCTTCGGCCAGGATGCGCTGCGCCGCCTTGGTTGGCGCGAAGCCCGCGAAGTTCGCCCGGCCGCGCAGCGCCGAGGTGTTGCCGGTGACAACGATCGCGCCCTTGCCCGCCTGCACCATCGCCGGCGCGAGGCGCCGGGCCAGGTGCAAGAGCGCCATGGTGTTGACCTGGAAATTGGCGTTCAGGACCTTGGGATCGATGTCCAGGAAGCTGCCCCACGCGCCGCCGACCGCGTTGTGCACCAGGACCGAGGGCTCGCCGAGCTGCTGGCGCACCATCGCCAGCGCCGCATCGAGCTCGGCCTCGTCGGTGACGTCGCAGGCGAAGGCTTTCGCGTTGGCGATCTCCCGTTCGAACGTCGCCAGTCGATCCTTGGTGCGGGCCAGCATGGCGACGTCGTAGCCGCCGGCTGACAAGCGCCGGGCGATGGCACTGCCGGTGCCGGGGCCGACTCCGGTTACGAGGGCGAGGGGACGGCTCATGGTTGGCTCCGTTTTCTGACCACGGCCGGATCGTGCATGTGAAAAAAGCACGGATCAAACACACAAAACTCATGACCGCACGAGTTGCGGCCCTGTTGGCAGATTGACAAGTTCTAAAAAGACACTGACAGTGCCAGCCAACGAATAGGCGGAGGAAACATGGCGCCATCGCAGGTCGAGGCCGCAGCCCAGCAGCTTCTCGCGGGATTGCCGCAGCGTCTCGACCAGGTCTTCCGGCCGTGGGCCAGGAGCGCGCCGAAGCAGCCCGCCCTGATCGGCGATGGCAAGGTGTGGACCTACGGCGCGCTCGCCGGCATCGTCGATGACGTGGCGGCGGAGCTCAGCAAACACGGCGTGCGGCCGGGCGATCGGGTGATGGTGGTCAGCGAGAACAGTCCCGCGCTCGCGGCCCTCATCCTTGCGATATCGGCGCTGGACGCCTGGTCGGTCTCCGTCAATCCGCGCCTGTCCGAACGGGAGATCGACCAGATCCGCGGCCACTGCGGCGCGCGCGTGCTGTACTACACGGTCGAGGTTTCCGAGCTAGCCGCAGCGCACGCGCGCCGCCACGAGGCGCACGAAGTCGAGATGGGCCCGCTCGGCACGCTTGCCGTAAGCCCGCTCAACGAGGCGACCGAACCGGAGCCGGTGGCGCAGGACAGCGCGCAGCAGGTGGCGGCGCTGCTCTACACGTCGGGCACCACGGGGAACCCCAAGGGGGTGATGCTCAGCCACCGCAACATCCTGTTCAACGCCAGCGTCTCGCGCCTGCTGCGCAAGCCCACGCCCGAGGACATCATCTATGGCGTGCTGCCGATGTCGCACATTGTCGGCTTTTCGATCATCCTGGCGGGCACGCTGATCGGCGGCAGCGCTGTCCATCTGGTGCCCAAGTACGATCCGGCGGCTTTCGTCGGCGCCGTGCGCGACCATGGCATCTCGCTGCTGTTCGGCGTGCCGACGACCTATCAGCGCCTGCTCGAATACAAGGCGACGGCGGGCCTCAATGCCTTGCCGCGCGGCCGCCTGCGCGGCCTCTACGTTGCCGGCGCGCCGCTCGATCCCACCCTGAAAGCCATGGTCGAGCAGGAGTTCGGCCTGCCGTTGCTCAACGGCTACGGCATCACCGAGTGCGCGCCCGGCATATCGGGCGTGCGCGCCGAAGCGCCACGATCCGACACGTCGGTGGGCACGGTCATCCCCGGCATCGAAGTGCGCCTGGTCGGCCGCGACGGCGCCGCGGTCGCCGAGGGCACGGTCGGCGAGCTGCATGTCCGTGGCCCCAATGTCATGCGCGGCTACTATCGCGCGCCCGAGGCGACGGCGGCCGCCATCGACAAGGAGGGCTGGTTCAATACCGGCGACCTTGCCCGCTTCGAAGGTGAGACCTTGTTCATCGCCGGCCGCACCAAGGAACTGATCATCCGGTCGGGTTTCAACGTCTATCCGGCCGAGGTCGAAGCGGTGCTCAACGCCCATCCGGCGGTCATGCAGTCGGCCGCGGTCGGCCGCGCCGTGCAGGCCAACGAGGAAGTCGTGGCCTACGTGCAGCTCCTGGCCGGAGCGCAGGCCACGGTCGACGATCTCATGGCGCACGCCGCGCGCCAGCTCACCGCCTACAAACGGCCGAGCGAGATCGTGATCCTGGAGGCACTGCCGACGTCTTCGGCGGGCAAGATCCTGAAACATCGGCTCAGCGCATAGGAGGAACAAGTGGCAGCACGCAATGCGACGGCAGCCGTGATCGGCGCGGGCGACTTCATCGGCGGCGCCATCGCCAAGAAGTTCGCGGGCGAGGGCTTCACCGTGTTCGCCGGCCGGCGCAACGGCGACAAGCTCGCGCCCTTGGTGGCCGACATCAAGGCAGCCGGCGGGCAGGTCTCGGCGCGCTCGCTCGATGCGCGCAAGGAGGAGGACATCACCGCCTTCCTGCAGGAGGCCGACCGGCAGGCGCCGCTCGAAGTCTGCATCTTCAACGTCGGCGCCAACGTCAATTTCCCCTTCACCGAGACGACCGAACGCGTCTTTCGCAAGGTCTGGGAGATGGCCTGCTACTCGGGGTTCCTGGCCGGCCGCGAAGCCGCCAGGCTGATGCTGCCGCGCGGCAAGGGCGCGATCTTCTTCACCGGCGCGACGGCCAGCATGCGCGGCGGGGTGGGCTATGCAGCCTTCTCGGCGGCCAAGGCAGGGTTGCGCGCCGTGGCCCAGGCGGCAGCGCGCGAGCTTGGCCCCAAGAACATCCATGTCGCACATCTCGTGATCGACTCCGGCGTCGACACCGCGTGGGTGCGCGAGCGCATCAAGGAACGCGAGGGCGCCGAAGCGCTGGCCAAGCTGTCGCCTGACCGGCTGATGCGGCCAGAGGCCGTCGCCGAGGCGTACTGGGCGCTCTACCAGCAGCCGCGCGACGCCTGGAGCTCGGAAATGGAAATCCGTCCCTTCGGCGAGAAATGGTGAGCCATGCCCAAAGTAGACTTCCTCTTCGATTTCGGCAGCCCTAACGCCTACCTGAGCCACCTCGTCATCCCGGGGATCGAGAAGCGCCAGGGCGTGAAATTCGACTACCTGCCGGTCTTGCTGGGCGGCGTGTTCAAGATGACCGGCAACCGCTCGCCGGCCGAGACCAACGCCGGCATCAAGAACAAGCCCGAATATCAGCGGCTCGAGACCGAGCGCTTCGTACGCCAGCACGGCATTACGCGCTTCAAGTCCAACCCGTTCTTCCCGGTCAATACGCTGATGATCATGCGCGGCGCGGTGGCGGCGAAGAAGCTCGGCATCTTCGAGCGCTATGTCGACGAGGTTTACCGCCACATGTGGGCCGAGCCGAAGAAGCTCGATGATCCGGCCGTCCTGAAGGCCGCGTTGCTCGAGTCGAACCTGCCGGCCGACAAGCTGTTCGAGCTGGCGCAGACCGCCGAGATCAAGGACGGCCTGCTGGCCGAGACCACGCGCGCCGTCGAGCGCGGCACCTTCGGCTCGCCGACCTTCTTCGTCGACGACGACATTTACTTCGGCAAGGACCGACTGCGCGACGTCGAGGAAGCGATCGCTGCGAGGAAATAGACGCTTCCTCCTTTTCTTCAAATTCCTCTCCCCCTAGCGGGGGAGAGGAGCCTGAGTCAGCGTGGGGGAGGGAATCTACTTCGGCAGGCGCACGACCTTGGCTTTGGTCAGACGCTCTATGTCCGCCCGGGCGTAGCCGAGCTCGGTGAGGATCTCGCCGCCGTGCTGGCCGATTCCTGGCGCCGCCGAGGGCGCGCGGGCCGGCGTGCCTAAAAATTCCGCCGCGGGCTTTGCCTGGCGCACGCGGCCGATGCCGGGATGGTCGAACTCGGCGATCAGGCTGCGCGCCACGACCTGCTCGTTGTGCATCACCTCGCCGCGGCGCAGCACCGGTGCGCACGGCACGTCGGCGTCGTCGAGGCGCTTCAGCCAGTCGGCGGTGGTGCGCTTGGCGAGGATGTCGCCCATCAGGGTGATGCGCTCGGCAGCGTTGGCGGTGCGCGCTGCCGGCGTGTTGAACCTCTTGTCCTCGATCAGCGCTGGCTGCTCGACGGCGCGGCAGAAGCCTTGCCATTCGGAGTCCGAGATCGTGCCGGCGGTCATGTAGCCGTCGAGCGTCTTGAAGATCAGGTCGGGCCGCGCCTTGGGGTCGTTCGCCGCGGCCTCCTGCCCGACCACCGTGTACTGCATCATGGCTTCCGGCCAGAGATAGGAGATCATGGTGTCGAGCATCGCCACCTTGATGTGCTGGCCCACGCCCGTCTTTTCCCGCGCGTACAGGGCCGATGCGACCGCCTGGGCGGTGAAGACCGAGGTGGTCTTGTCGGCCACGATGGTCCGGATCATCTGCGGACGCCCGGTCTCCGCATTGGACTGCACGTCGGCGAAGCCCGAGAGGCCCTGGATGATGGGATCGTAGATGCGCTTCTCGGCGTACGGGCCGCTGTCGCCGGCGCCGCTGATCGAGACGTAGATCAGGCGTGGATTGAGCGCGCGCATCGCGGGCTCGCCGAGGCCCAGCCGCTCCATGACCTGCGGCCGGAAGTTCTGCACCAGCACGTCGGAGCGGGCGATCAGCTTCTTCAGGATCTCGACGCCCTCAGCTTGCTTGAGGTCGACCGACAGCGAGCGCTTGCCGCGGTTGGTCGAGATGAACAGGGCCGAGAACTGGCCGGTCGGGTCGACCGACTGGCGGCTGCGCCGCGTGATGTCGCCGCCCGGCGGCTCGACCTTGATCACGTCGGCGCCCTGGTCGGCCAGGAACATCGTCGCGAACGGCCCCGACACCACGCTGGTGAGGTCGATGACCCGCACCCCCGACAACGGACCTGTCATGCGTCGTCTCCCGTTTCGTTTCAGCACGTATACTGGCGACGGACTGGCGGTCTCACAACGTCATCGGAGTCATGATGTCGCGACCAAAACTAATCCCAGGCCGTCAGTTGGTTTTCTTATTGAACCTGGGTTAAGCTCAACCATGCGTTGGAACAAGCTCGAGGACGAGGCGTGCTCGGTGGCGCGCACGGTGTCGGTCATCGGCGACCGCTGGACCCTCTTGATCCTGCGCGACTGCTTCCTGCGCGTGCGCCGCTTCGAGGAATTCCAGGCGCGGCTCGGCGTGACCCGGCCGATCCTCGCCAGCCGCCTGCGCAAGCTGGTGAAGGACTTCGTGCTGGCCAAGGTGCCCTACCAGGAGCGGCCCCTGCGCTACGAGTACCGGCTGACGCAGAAGGGGCTCGATCTCTACCCTATTGTCATGGCCATCGTGCATTGGGGCGACATCCACATGGCCGGCAAGAAGGGCCGGCCCCTGCTTCACCAGCACACGAACTGCGGCAAGACCTTCGACCCGGTGATGATCTGCTCGGAATGCGGCGAGCCGCTCAGTCCCAAGCAGGTCCATGTCCATCGCGGGCCGGGCGCGGCGAGCCCGCGCCATATGCCGGCCGACGTGCCGGCCGGCGACAGAAAACAACGGCGTCCGGTTAGATCTTCTCGCGCACATCCGTAGGGAATCCACTTGCGACGCGCGGCGAACAAGTCGACACTAGTTAGTGCTGTTTTCAAACTAACAATGATCGAATAGGGAAACGCACATGACAGCCAGCAGCATAGCCGGCGGGCCTGTCGCCCTGCTCGTGGGTGCCGGCGATGCCATCGGCGCCGCGGTGGCCCGACGCTTCGCTGCCGGCGGGCTGCAGGTCTGCATGGCGCGGCGCGACGCCGCCAAGGCCAAGGCGCTGATCGACGAGGTCGTGGCCAGCGGCGGCGCGCTGCAGGCGTTCAGCGTCGACGCCCGCCAGGAGGCCGCGGTCCAGGACCTGTTCGCCGAGGTCGAACGCGAAGTCGGGCCCATCGAGGTCTGCCTCTACAACGCCGGCTCGAACGTCAACACGCCGCTGCTCGAGACGAGTGAGTCCCTGTTCCGCAAGTCCTGGGAACTCGCCTGCTACGGCGGCTTCCTCACCGGCCGCGAGGCGGCGCGCTACATGCTGCAGCGCGGCCACGGGACCATCCTGTTCACGGGCGCCACCGCCAGCGTGCGCGGCGGCGCGGGCTTTGCCGCCTTCGCCTCGGCGAAGTTCGGCCTGCGCGCCCTGGCGCAGTCGATGGCGCGCGAGCTGGGGCCAAAGAACATCCATGTCGCCCACCTCCTGATCGACGGCGGCGTCGACAGCGAGGCCATCCGCAAGCGCATGCGGGCGCGCATCGGCGACAAGGTCGATTCGCTGCCGCCGAACACCCTGATCCAGACCAAGGCGATCGCCGAGGCGTATTGGGCGCTGCACGTCCAGCCGGCCTACGGCTGGACCCACGAGCTCGACCTGCGCACGTCGATCGAGAGGTGGTGACATGGCCGGGCAGCAACCCCGACTGCATCTGTGGGGCGTCACCACCAGCCGCACCCTGCGCGCCGTCTGGGCGCTGCATGAGCTGTCGCTCGACTATGTGCCGCATCCCATCCTGCCGCGCACGGGCGAGACCAAGACGGACGAGTTCACGCGCATCAACCCGCGCCAGAAGATCCCCGTCCTGCAGGATGGCGATTTCACCATCGCCGAGAGCCCGGCCATCATCGCCTATCTCTCCGATACCTACGGCACCGACGACAACCGGCTGGTGCCCAACGACGCCAGGCTGCGCGCGACGTGGCTGGAATGGTGCTTCCATATCGCCATGGAGCTCGACGCGACGAGCCTCTACGTCATGCGCCGCCACCGCGACCTGAAGCACATCTACGGCGATGCACCGATCGCCGTCGAGAGCGCCAGCCAGTACTTCGAGACCCAGCTGCGCCACGTCGTCCACGCCCTGGGGGACGGCCGGCGCTATCTGGTCGGCGAGCGATTCACCAGCGCCGACATGCTGCTCACGACCTGCCTGGTGTGGGCGATCAACTACGGCGTGCCTGTGCCGCCGATCTGCCACGACTACGTCGCCCGCATCGCGGCCCGGCCCGCCTACCAGGAAGCCTTGCGTGCCAACCTGGCGCCACCACCACCAGCCACGGAGAAACACGATGCCTGACGCCGCCCAGCCTGGGACGATTCGCACCGAGGTCGATGGCCGGATCTTCAAGATCGTCGTCGACAACGTGGCCAAGCGGAACGCCTTCACACCGGGCATGATGAGCGAGCTGTCGGAGGCCTTCACGGCGTTCGACCGTGACGACGATCTGTGGGTCGCCGTCCTCGCCTTCGCCGGCGAGCACACGACGGCCGGCCTCGACATGCCGAAGTTCTTCGGTCCCAACCGCGAACGCCGCGACAATCCGCCGGACAATGTCGATCCGTTCGCGCTGCGGCGTCGCACGATGAAGCCGGTCGTGGCCGCAGTGCAGGGACTCTGCCTCACCATCGGCATCGAGATGATGCTGGCAGCCGACATCGTGGTGGCCGCCGACAGCGCACGCTTCTGCCAGATGGAGTCGCGGCGCGGCATCGCGCCCCTGGGTGGCGCGCATTTCCGGTTCCTGACGCGGACCGGCTGGGGCAACGCCATGTACCACCTGATGCTGTGCGACGAGTTCGACGCCGGGCGTGCGCTGCAGATCGGCCTGGTCCAGGAGGTGGTGCCGGCCGGCCAGCAGGTCGAGCGTGCGATCGAGATCGCCCGGCGCATCGCGCGCAACGCGCCGCTCGGCCTGCGCGCCATGAAGGAAGCGGCGCTGAAATACATCCAGGCCGGCGAGGCCATGGCGGTCGCGGCCATCCCCGCGATCCATGCCGCCGTGATGAACACGGAGGACGCCAAGGAAGGCATCCGCTCGTTCGTCGAGCGCCGCGAAGCACAGTTCCAGGGACGCTAACCCACTGTCATCCCGAGCACAGCGAGGGACCTTTCCTGTGGCCTCAAAGGCCCCTCGCTACGCTCGGGGTGACAGTCTCACCTCAACGCCCAAGGAGAACGCCATGTCGGACGTCCAGTGGCACAAGACCGCCTGCAATCTCTGCTACGTGAACTGCGGGATCGAGGTGGCGATCGAGAACGATCGGATGGGCAAGATACGCGGCGACCGCAGCAATCCCAAGTCGCAGGGCTATCTCTGCAACAAGGCGGCGCGCATTCCCTACTATGTCCATCACAAGGACAGGCTGACCACACCGCTGCGGCGTCGTGCGGACGGCGGCTTCGAGCCGATCGACTGGGACACGGCCGTCGCGGAAATCGCCGAGCGGGTACGCCAGATCCATGCGGCGCACGGCGGCCAGAGCTTCGCGCTCTATGGCGGCGGCGGGCAGGGCAACCACGCCGGCGGCGCCTACGTCACCGGCCTCTTGCGGGCGCTCGGCTCGCGCAACACCTTCAATGCGCTCGCCCAGGAGAAGACCGGCGACTTCTGGGTCAACGGTCGCATGTTCGGCGGCCAGAACTGCCATACCGCCGAGGATGTGCATCACTGCGACCTGCTGTTCGTGCTGGGATGCAATCCCTGGGTCGCGCATGGCTTTCCCAACGCGCGCGACCACCTGAACCGGATCCGCAAGGATTCCGCGCGGAAGCTGATCGTCGTCGATCCCCGGCGCACCGAGACCGCGGAACTGGCCGACCTGCACCTGGCGGTACGGCCGGGGGCCGATGCCTTCCTGCTGGCGGCCCTGCTGGCGACGCTGGTCCGGCGCGGGGCGATCGACCGGGCCTTCATCGAGGCCCACACGGTGGGCTTCGAAGCGGTGCGGGATGCGCTGCTGCGGGTTCCCGTGGAGGAATGGGCGGCGGCTGCCGACATCTCGTCGGCGGACGTCGACCGCTGCGCCGACATGATCCAGGCCGCCAAGGCGATGGTCGTCCGGGTCGAGCTCGGCATCCAGCAAGGCGTCAACTCGACGCTGAATTCCTATCTCGAGAAGCTGCTGATCATGTTGACCGGCCACTTCGGACGGAAGGGCACCAACCAGCTGCATACATGGCTCGCGCCCTTGTGGGGCAACTCCCAGGGCAAGGTCTACGCGCCGACCGGCGACGAGGTCATCGGCGGCCTGCTGCCGCCCAACAGCTTCCCTCGTGCCGTGCTGTCGGATCATCCCGAGCGGCTGCGCGCGGTCTTCGTCGACAGCAGCAATCCCGCCAACACCGCCGCCGACACAATGGAAGCCGAACGCGCGCTACGCGCCCTCGAGCTGCTTGTCGTGGTCGACGTTGCGATGACGGAGACGGCCGCGCTCGCACACTATGTCCTACCGGCCTCGAGCCAATACGAGAAGACCGAGTTCACGCTCTTCAACTTCGAGTTTCCCGACAACTTCTTCCATGTGCGGCCGGCCGTGCTGGCGCCGCTGCCGGGCACGATGGCGGAGCCCGAGATCTATTCGCGCCTCGCGCGGGCGCTCGGCATCCTGCCTGGCGACAACGTGCTTGGCCCGCTGCGAGCGGCGGCGGCGCGATCCCTGCCGGAGTTCGACCGCGCGTTCGGCGCTTTCATGAAGGACAATCCGGCGGCACAGCCTGCGGCGGCGCTGGTGCTCTACAACACGCTCGGTTCGACTCTTCCCGACGGGACAGGCGTCGCTGCCGTGCTGTGGCCGGCGGCGCAAGCCTGCGCCCGGCGCAACCCGACGGCCGTCAGGCGCGCGCTGGACGTGCCGCCGGATGTGCCTGACGCGCGGTTGGGGGAGAAGCTGTTCGAAGCCTTGGTGCGTTCGCCTCAGGGAATGGCGTTCACGCGCCATGACTACGAGGAGGTATGGTCGCTGGTCGAGACGTCCGACCGCAAGGTGCATCTGGCGATCCCGGAGATGCTCGACTGGCTGGGTCGCCTGGATGTGGCCCAGACACGGCCCGATCCGGAGTTCCCGTTCGTCCTGGCGGCCGGCCAGCGGCGCATGTTCAACGCCAACCAGATCTTTCGCGACCCGGCGTGGCGGCGCAACGATCCGGACGGCGCCTTGATGGTCAATCCGGACGACCTCGCCAGCCTCGAAGCGACAGATGGCGCCTGGCTTGCCGTGCAGTCCAAGCGGGGACGCATCGTCGTGCGCTGCCAGGCGGACGTCAGCATGCGGCGCGGCCAGCTGGCGCTTCCGCATGGATTTGGTCAGGCATACCCGAGCGCCGATGGCACGCGGCTGGTCAACGGTCCTCGCGCCAACCTGCTGACGGCAGGAGACAATCGCGACCCGATCGCCGGCACGCCCTACCACAAGAACGTGCCTGTCCGCTTGGCGAAGGCGACGCCGGAGGAAGCGACAGCGGAGGAAGAGATATCGCGCCGTATCCATGCCGCGGTGGCCGCATGACCTATGCCGTGACTGAGGCTTGCATCAAGTGCAAGTACATGGACTGCGTCGAAGTCTGCCCCGTGGATTGCTTCTACGAGGGCGAGAACATGCTGGTCATCAATCCGGACGAATGCATCGACTGCGGCGTCTGCGAGCCGGAGTGCCCGCCCAACGCCATCCTGCCCGATACCGAGCAGGGCCTGGAGCAATGGCTTGAGCTCAACCGTACTTATTCGGCACAGTGGCCCAATATCACCCGCAAGGGTGAGGTACCGGCAGACGCCGACGCCCACAAGGACGAGGCCGACAAGTTCAACAAGTACTTTCGGGCCAACCCGGGTGGCGCAAAGGCAGGGGAGATGGAGCAGGCATGAAGACCAAGATCACCGAGCTGTTCGGCATCGAGCATCCGATCATCCAGGGCGGCATGCATTTCGTCGGCTTCGCCGAGCTTGCCGCGGCCGTATCGAACGCGGGCGGGCTCGGCATCATCACCGGGCTGACCCAGGGCAACCCGGAGAACCTCGCCAAGGAAATCCGGCGTTGCCGCGAGATGACCAACAAGCCCTTCGGCGTGAACCTGACCTTCCTGCCGTCGGTCACGCCGCCCGACTACCCGGGCTACATCAAGTCGATCGTCGACGGTGGCGTAAAGATCGTCGAGACGGCGGGCAACAACCCGCAGAAGTGGCTGCCGACGCTCAAGGAGGCCGGCATCAGGGTGATCCACAAATGCACCTCGGTGCGCCATTCACTGAAGGCCGAATCGATCGGCTGCGACGCGGTGAGCGTCGACGGCTTCGAATGCGGCGGCCATCCCGGCGAAGACGACGTGCCGAACTTCATCCTGCTGCCGCGCGCGGCCGAGGAGCTGAAGATCCCCTTCGTCGCCTCGGGCGGCATGGCCGACGGACGCTCGCTGGTCGCGGCGCTGTCGCTCGGCGCCGACGGCATGAACATGGGCACGCGCTTCATGGCGACCAAGGAGGCGCCGATCCACGAGCACGTGAAACAGGCGTTGGTGGCGGCGAGCGAGCTCGACACCCGGCTCGTCATGCGGCCCCTGCGCAACACCGAGCGCGTGCTGAAGAACGCCGCCGTCGATCGGCTGCTGGAGAAAGAGAAGGCGCTCGGCGCCAGGATCAAGTTCGAGGACATCCTGCCCGAGGTCGCGGGCGTCTATCCGCGCATCATGAAGCAGGGCGAGATGGATGCCGGTGCCTGGTCGTGCGGCATGGTGGCCGGCCTGATCCGCGACGTGCCGACGGTCAAGGAACTGATCGATCGGACGATGCGCGAGGCCGAGACCATCATCAATCAGCGCCTGTCGCGGCTGGCGGCGGCGTAGGGCCTCAGCCCTTCCGACCAATGGAATCGGGACCGTTGTGATCGTAACACAACGGGCATACTTGGTTGATACCTGACTTAGGCGGCCTCGAGTAAACCGCAGTCGACGCCAGGAGAAAAATTGCAATAGGGTGTGGCTGTCGGTGGTGAAGGCAATCAGGCTGAACCATGGAAGCGCTCGACGAGTGGCTCACGACGGTCCGAGAGGAAAACGCGGCCTTCCGCGCGAAAACGGGCGCGATCAAACTGGCCGCTTTTCGCGCAATTTCGTACCTGCTCGCCATGCCTCGACGATTGGCCAAAGCCGTGCGCGGAGATGGATGGGCATCGTCCGTGCACGATCACCAGCTTCCGTGGCTGCCGCTCTTGCCCGCGTTGAAGACAACGCCGATGCGCGATCTCCGGGACCACCCGTGGACGCAACGGCTGAAACAAGCTCTGCCTGAAATCAGGGAGGAGCTTGCCGACGTTCAGAGATCCTTCTCGCTGGCCCGCTACGATTCGGACCTCAACCCCAAGCGTTGGACAGCATACTATTTTTACCTTCTAGGCCGGCCAGTTCGGGAGCATCTCGCGGCTTGCCCGCGGACAGCTGAGCTGTTGCGGCAGGTTCCGCACAACAGCTTTCACGTTTGCTTCTCTGCCATCGAGCCAGAGGGCTCCCTTCATCCCCATTCCGGTCCGATCAACGGCAGCTTGGTGGCCCATCTCGGCCTGGAAGGCTGTGCGGGGGCACGTATTTGGGTGGCCGGCAAGTCGGCCGAATACAGAGACGGCGAGGTTCTCGTTTTCGACGACAGCTTCGTGCATTGGGTGGAACATTCGGGAACGCAGACGCGCTACACCCTGATGGTCACCTTTTGGCACCCTGAGCTTACGTGGCTTGAGCGCATCTTCTTGAAACGGGTCGTGCGCACTGCCCGATGAAGGCATTGCTGGCATTGCGGTCCAGCGACACAACGAATGGCGGGATCGTCTATTCGGCCCGCAGGCGTCGCTCTTTACGGCACGCAAAAAATTAGAACCGTAGTTTACTTTTCGAAGCACTTAAGTTATATTGACTTCAGGCTCGCC
The DNA here is from genome assembly GCF_007992495.1 of Reyranella soli. Classification (GTDB taxonomy): domain Bacteria; phylum Pseudomonadota; class Alphaproteobacteria; order Reyranellales; family Reyranellaceae; genus Reyranella; species Reyranella soli. The sequence continues at coordinate 42,554 of NZ_BKAJ01000065.1, read as the reverse complement.
TCCTGGCGGCTCTGCTCTATGCATCGTTCATCCGATACCATCGGGCACGGTGGACGCCGTGTCGGCCGGTCCGGCTGCCCGGCCGGACGGAAGCGCGCTCGGCAGGGCAGCCATCCCTGCCTGTGTTCGTAAACCAACATCTAAACTATCTTAACTATCGAAATTCGCTGGCGAGCCCCATTGGTAGTGGGTCGGCTTCCACGACACCGCAACGACCTCTGTCGGAAACCTCAGAAACTCCGGAAACCTTCGCCAACAATGATGGCATTGCATGCACTCGGCTCTCGACGCACGCTCGCTGAGGAGCGTGCATTGTCGTTTGTGTCCGCGTTCAGCGGACAGCGCCCGGCCATCGCCGGTGTCGGAAGGATCTGAGGCATCAATGGCTTGCGGTGATTTTCCGACACGCGTAGCGAACACGATCCCGTTCGCCGGACGGCCAGTCAAAACCTCTGTGCCGAGCTAATCCGCCGCCGCCTGGTCCGTTGCTTCCTGCGCCTTGGCGAAGGCTGCCGCGGCGTTCTGCACGTGCCGCGAGGCCAATAGCGCCGCCAGCTCCTCGTCGCCGTCGATCACGGCGGCCAGGATGCCGGCGTGTTCCTTCCAGTCGTCTCGCGCGCGGGCGCGGCTGTTGATGGAGAAGGCGAGGGAGGTGCGCTCGCGCAGGGAGCGCATGATGTCGGACAGCACGGAGTTGCGGCTGGCCTCGGCCAGGCGCTCGTGGAATTCGCCGTTGAGCCGTGCGAGGTGATCGGGCGAGGCGGACTGGGCGGCGGCGTTGCCGCGCCTCAGCGTGTCCTGCAGGGCGGCGACGATCTCGGGATCGTGGCGGCGCGCGGCCAGCCGGGCATTGAGCGCCTCGAGCAGCGTACGCACCTCGACGAGCTCGGCCACCATCTCGGACGTGATCTCGGCGACGCTGGCGCCGCGGTTGGGCTCCAGCCGTACCAGCCCTTCCATCGAGAGTCCGCGCAGCGCCTCGCGCACCGGCACGCGCGACACGCCGAGCTCGGCCGAGAGCCTGTCCTCGACCAGGCGCTCGCCGGGCCTGAGCTTGCCGTCGAGGATCTGGCCGCGGATCTGGTCGCTCACGACTTTGCTGAGGGAGGCGCGATCGGTTGCCATGGGGCTACTTCTTCAGGGTGGCCATGAAGGCGGCGATGCCGGCTTCGCAGCAGGCGATGTCCTGCTCGCCGTTGCCGCCCGAGGCCGCGATCGAGCCGACGCACTGGCCGTCGACGAAGATCGGGAAGCCGCCGACGAACACCGTAAAGCGGCCCTCGTGCTGGGTGAAGATGCCGAAGGCCTCCTCGCCAGGATAGGCGTTCTTGTAGTTGTCGGTGCGCTTGCGATGGCCGGCGGCGGTGAAGGCCTTGTTCATGGCGATCTGCACGCTGGTCACCTTGCCGCCGTCGAGCCGGCGCAGCGCGATGGGATAGCCGGCATTGTCGGCGACGCAGAGGACCTCGGGCACGCCGACCTCCTCTGCCTTCTTCTGCGCCGCGTCGAGGATGGTGTGTGCTTCCTCGAGCGTCAGGGTTTTATAGGTATGCATTGAGGGGTCACCATTGTTGTCATCCCGAGGCCGAAGGCCGAGGGACCTTTACGGATCAGGAAAGGTCCCTCGCTGCGCTCGGGATGACAGTAGTCGATTAAGCCGCGAGCTTCTTGCCGTCGGCCTCGACGATGAACTTGCGATAGATGCCGTCGAGATAGAGGCGGCGCATCATCGTCGCCTCCTTGACCAGTCGCACGCAGGTCTCGCGCTGCTCGTCGGTGGTGGCGTACTTCTCGACGATCTCGAAGCCCCTCTCGCCATGCTCGAGGTCGGCGACGATGTGGATCGAGAAGAAGGTCACTTCCTCTTCGCTGAAGCCGTACTTCTCGAGCAGGGGCGGGGTGGTCTTGCTGTAGATCTTGGGCACCTGGCTCTCGAGGCCGATCAGCAGGCCCGACAGCGCCTCGACAAAGGGCTTGTGCGATTGCACGGCGCACCAGCTCTGCAGGCCGAGCGTCTCGGGCAGGAGCTCGCTGTTGAGCTGGGCGTTCAGGATCTCCTCGCGCTTCATGCCGCAGGTCTCGGCGAACTCCAGCAGCAGGTCGGAATGGCGCACCGGTGCGGCACCATGCATGCCGACGAAGCCTTCCTCCTCGGTGACGTTCTCCAGCAGGAAGTGCTGCACCTCCTGGTGCGGGCAGTTGGCGTAGACCGCCGCGACCCACTCCGCGAAGTGGCTGACATAGTGATAGTGCTGCTTCACCCACTCGCCGAGCAGGCGGCGGTTCAGCTTCCCGGAGGTCCAGGCCTCGCTCCACGGATGCACGGCCGAATGACGCTGCTCGATCGCTTCCTCGAGAGCCTGACGGAATGCGCTTTTGGCCATCACGAGCCTCCTCTGGCGTTTGATGCTGGATTGTATACAATCAGGCCATAGCAGGTGAGTCAATGTCCCCGAAAGCGATAAATCGTATACAAAATCCATGAAATCCGAGGATTATTCCCAGGGCGACGCCTTCCAGGTCGAGAAACGCACGGTTTTCTCGACGCAAGCCCTGCCGCTCTGCGCCGAAGGGCAGATCGCCCGGCCGGGCGACTTCGTCTCGGCCACGGTCGGCGGCTGGGGCGTCTTCGCCGTGCGCGACAAGGCGGGCGCGGTGCATGTCCTGCGCAACGCCTGCCGTCATCAGAACATGCAAGTGGTGAGCACGCCGGCCGGCAGCTGCGAGAGCTTCCGCTGCCGCTTCCACGGCTGGACCTACGACCTGCAAGGGCGGTTCCTCAGCGCACCGCCGCCGGTCGCGCCGAAGGATCTGCAATCGCCCGACCTGCATCTGGCGTCGCTGCCGACGGCCATCGCCTCGGGCATCGTCTTCTTCAGCCTGACCGGACCACCGGCGCCGAACGATGTCGGCGCGCTGCCGGCGTATGGCGGCACGGTCGTCACCGAGATCGCCTGCAACTGGAAGGTCTGTGTCGAGCACCTGCTGGCCGAGCACACGCCTTCGGCCAACTTCACCTGGGCCTGGCCGTTGCTGATGGTGCGTCGCGCCGGTGCGGTGACCATCGTGGAGCAGGTCGTGCCGCATACCTTCCTGCGCACGCGCTTGTTCACTCATGTGTTCGGTGGCGTCGCCGACGACAACAAGCAGGCCGCCGCCACCATCAAGCATGTCTGCGAGGCACTGCAACTCGATCGCGCCGCCGGAAAGCCTGCGGCCGAGGGCACGCTGGTGGATGATTTCCATCGCCGTCTGGCGGAGGCCTGCGCCCAGGCCAACGTCCAGGATCCTCCGACGACTTGAACTTTCTGTCGCGCTCGCCCGCTGCAGCAGGATTTTCGCTTCGCATGAAGTCCCCTCATGGAAGCGCGCAACTCTTCTCCATGGCGAGCCCTGCGCGAGCAGCCAACATTCAGGCGACCAGCAGCGGAGTTCTCATCATGAGCCTGCAGTCGTCCATCATCGCCAACCTGGCCAGTGTCCAGGCCGACATGAACTATCTCGCGCCGATGCTCGAGCGGCCGCGCAACTACACGTTCGAGCCGCCGCCGGGCGTGCCGCGCAGCAACACCATCAACGAAGCCCATCGCGTCCCCATCCACGATGCCCGTTCCGTCGCCGACCGCGTGTCGCTCGACGCCAACGGCTTTGCCCTGGTCAATCATCGCAGCGCCGTGCGCGACTTCTTCGACGACGAGGAAGTGCGCCGCGTCTACTACCCCGAGGTCGAGCGCGTGGTGAAGCAGACGACAGGCGCCTATCGCGTCCACATCTTCGATCACACGACGCGCCGCCGCGTCGACGGTGCGCAGGACCGCAGCGATGCGCCGCGCCAGCCGGTGCAGCGCGTGCATATCGACCACACCGCGCGCTCGGGCCCGCAGCGCGTGCGCGACCTTCTACCCGACGAGGCCGATGAGCTGCTGAAGGGCCGCGTGCAGGTGATCAACCTGTGGCGTCCGGTCAAGGGACCGGTGCAGGATTCGCCGCTGGCGGTGTGCGATGCCACGACCATCGATCTTGCCGACCTGGTGCCGTCTGACCTGGTCTATCCCCATCGTGTCGGCGAGACCTACTCGGTGAAGTACAATCCCGAGCACCGCTGGTTCTACGTGCCGCAGATGCGCGTCGACGAGGCGCTGCTGCTGAAGTGCTCGGACACCAAGACCGACGTGCCGGCACGCTTCACGCCGCACAGCGCCTTCCTCGACCCGACGGCGTCGCCCAACGCCCCGCCGCGCGAGAGCATCGAGGTCAGGACGCTGGTGTTTCATCGGTAACAAATCGTCATCCCGAGCGGAGCCGCCCGAAGGGCGGCGTAGTCGAGGGACCTGTTTGGTCGACAGAAAGGCAAAAAGAGGTCCCTCCACTTCGCCTCGCTGCGCTTGGCTCCGGTCGGGATGACTGAAATTGGCTATACAGGCAACTCGTGCCCGCGCCCAATGTTGCGGATGACGTCGCTGAGATGCGGCTTCTCCTGCAGGAGCGCGCGGCGATAGGCGTCCAAGCCGCGTAAAAGGGCGCCGTCGCGCTTCAGCAGCGTGTCGGCGAACTCAACCATGCGCGTGTTGGGCCAGCCGTGCTTGCGCATCCCCAGAAGCTTCAGGAAGGCGACTTCCTCCTGGCCGGGCGCGTGCTGGCACATCAGGATCGCCGCGGCCGCCGTCGAGCGCGAGATGCCGGCGTGGCAATGGACAAGCACGTGGCTGCCCGGTCGCGCATGCACGCGCTCGCCGAACTCCAGCACCTTGATGATGTGCGCGGGCGTGCAGGCTTCGAAGCCGGGATACTCGGCCACGACGTCGTCGAAGCGGATCAACTCGTGGTCGATCACGGAGAACGAGTCGAGGACAGGTGGCCGGGGCTCGTGGGTGTCGATGATCGACAGCACATGGCTGACGCCGACCGAGCAATGTTGCGACAGCTCGGGGATGCCGCAGATCGTGACTTTATGATTGGGGAGGGGCATGTCGGTTCAAGTCTATAGCAGGCTTCGGGCCATTTGCAGGCCGACCAGGAACAGGCCGATCAGGAAGATCCGCCGGAAGGTCTCGGCCGAGACCGCATGGCGGGCCTTCTGGCCCAGCCACACGCCGGCGAAGGCCGGCGCGAGGGCCGCGATCCCACCCAAGAGATTGGTGAGCGTGAAGGCGCCCTGGATCGCCAAGGCCGTGGTCAGCGCGCCCATGATGAAAATGAACATTATGCCCAGCGCCTGCACGAGTTCGTGCCGGTCGATGTCGAGCGACTGCATGTAGGGCAGGAAAGGCACGGCGGCGACGCCGGTGATGCCGGCGGCCACGCCGCTTGCCGCGCCCATCAGCGGGTTGGCCCAGCGCTCGGCGGCGCGCGAGACCGTCGGCCGCCACGCCGTCAAGGCCAGACTGGAATAGACCACCAGGATGACACCGACCCAGGCCACCGCCTTGGGCGAGCCGAGCTGGCCGAACGCGACGGCGACCAGGAGCAGCGCCGCCACCGACGCCGCCGCCATGGTGCGAAACCGTGCCAGCAGCCGGACGAAGTTGCCGCCGTAGATCGCCTGCCAGATGTTGGTCGCCATGCTGGGCACCACCATCATGGCGATCGAATTCTCCAGCGGCACGGCGAAGCTCATGATGCCGATCACGATCGGTGGCAGGCCCATGCCGATCGCGCCCTTGGCGACGCCGGCGATGAGGAAGGCCAGCGCCGTCACCAGGATCTGCGTCAGCGTCATTGCCCCAGGACGCCTTTCGCCAGCCGGTCGAAGGCCTCCCAGAACAGGCCGCGCAGCGCGTCGGTCTCCATCATCACTTCGTGCTTGGCGCCGGCGACGGTGACGTGATCGCCGTGCTTGAGCCGCGCGACCACCGCGCTGTGGCTGTGTGAATCGATCAGCGCATCCTCGCCGGCGCTGATCAGCACCAGCGGCAACTCGATGCGCTCGAGATAGCCCGGCGCCACCGCCGCCGTCATGGAGCGGGCCGCCTGGCGGCCCCAGCCCAGGGTCGGCCCGCCCAGGGCAAGCCGGGGGTCGGCAGCGAACCACTTGTCGGTGAAGCGATAGCGGCGCTCGTCGTGGGTGACGATGTTGGAGCCGAACTCGCGGGCGAAGACCACGAAGGGCCCGGTCCCGAACAGGTAGCGCTCGTCGATCGCCGGCAGTTCGGGCATCAGCATGAGCACCGACCGCAGCATCGCCTCGCGCTTGAGGGCCGTCATGGGCGAGCACAGCACGCCAGCCGAAATCGGACCCGGTCCGTTCTCGGCGAGCACGCGCATCATGATGTGCGCCCCCATGGAATGGCAGAGTGCGAGGATCGGTCGCGGCGCGGTCGGGGCCACGACCTTGTCCAGGAATAGCTGCAGGTCCGCCATGTAGGTTGAAAAATTGTCAATGTGGCCCTTGCCGCGATCGGCGAGGAGGCGGTCCGACAGGCCCTGGCCGCGCCAGTCCAGGGCGTAGACGCAGTAACCGCGGCCCAGAAGCTCGCCGACGACTTCAGTGGCGTATTTTTCGATGAATTCGGCCCGTCCGCCGAGCAGGACGACCGTCCCTTTGACCTTTCCCGACGCGGTTCCCGGGACGTTCCAGCAGGCGTAGCGCAGCCGGGCGCTGCTGGCTTGAAGGAACCCGTAACGCTCGGCCGGCCGGTAGGTTGCGCCCAGCTCGGCCGGAACGCCGGCCGGCGCGGCTGTCGGATCGTCGTCACTCACACGCGGCGTTGTGGCGAAGCCGGCGCTGAGAAGCCAGCGGAGATTTGGGCATTTTGGCCATCATCACTCGCTGTCTCTTTACCGATTTGCAGAGGCTTTGCTATAGATCGGCCGGTCGCCGCATCGTCTGCGAAGGGTCGCAGCCGAGGAAATCGGGCGCAAGGAAGCCTCCAAGAGGTCAGCCCACTGCGTGGTTATCGGCTCGTCGGTTGAGCTGATCCGGCACGGTCCTTGCGTCGATGAAAATCGTCCGCAGGAGACATGTGACCGCGATCCCGACGAGAGCGTGTGCCACCGGCGGCGTGCCGGAGCGATCGCCTCTTCATGATCCGTCTGGGATTGGTTCTTCTCACTGTAGCCGTCGCCACCATCGTCGGATGGCGCTTGCTCGACGGCCAGGTCGCCGCGGCTGATGTCGACGGTCCTTTGCATGGCGTTACCTACGCGCCGTGGGCCAAGGACCAGGATCCGATCGAGTCCAAGTCGAGCGGCATCCTGAGCTTCCTGCGCACCGCCGTCAGCGACACGCCACCGCCGCCGGTCAAGCCGCGCAAGGAGCAGATCGAGCGCGACTTCGCCATGTTCGGCGGCAAGGTCAATTACGTCCGCACCTATCGCGCCACCGACGGCGGCGACGTCATGCCGGAGCTTGCCAACCGTTACGGCATAAAGCTGGTGCCCGGCGCCTGGATCTACAGCGCCAACGAAGCCAAGCAGCAGTTCGGCCGCGAGGCGAGCGAGGTCAATGCCGAGGAGACGCGCGCGCTGATCCGCATGGCCAACCAGAATCCCAACATCGAGCGCGTGCTGGTCGGCAACGAGAACATCCTGCGCTGGGACGGCCAGAAGAACCTGCGCGATCCCAACGCCACCAGCCCGGCCCAGCTCATCCGCGAGATCAGGAACGTCAAGCGCAACGTCAAGGTGCCGGTCAGCACCGCCGAGCCGTGGCACGTCTGGCTGGAGTATCCCGAGCTCGCGCGCGAGGTCGACTATCTCGCCGTCCACATCCTGCCCTACTGGGACGAGAAGTCGGGCGAGACGCCGCTGGAATACCTCAAGAGCCGCATCGCCAAGCTCAAGGAGGCCGAGTACCTCCGCAACAAGAACATCATCGTCACCGAGGTCGGCTGGCCGTCGAACGGCGCCGCCCGGCGCAGCCCCGGCACCGGCACGGTCAAGTACGCCTCGCCGGCCGAGCAGGCCAAGAACGTGCGCGACATGGTGGCGTGGCTGAAGTCGCAGAACATCGACTACTTCGTCGTCGAGGCGGTCGACCAGCCGTGGAAGTCCTACGACCTCGAAGGCAAGGCGGGCGGCTACTGGGGCCTGTGGAATGCCGATCGCCAGCCCAAGTTCGCGTGGACCGGCCCGGTCGAGCGCTTCCCGCAATGGTGGGCGGGCGCGGTCTGGTCGCTGCTGCTGTCGCTGCCGGTGATGCTGTTCTTCCTGTGGCGCTGGCCACGGCTCGGCCTGCCGGGGCAGGTGGGCTTCTGCGGCCTGGTCACCTTGTCGGCGAGCGCCCTGGTCTATGGCGGCGTCGTCGCGGCCGGCAGCTACATGCTGGCCTCCGAGATGATCGGCTGGGCGGTGCTCGCCTTCTTCCTGGTCATAAGCCTCGCCATGGCGCTGGTGCAGGCGCTGGAGATGGCCGAGACGATCTGGCGTGGGCGCTGGACGCGTGAGGCGTTGCCGGCGGCGGAGATGATCGCCCGCCAGCCCGCCAACCGCGTGTGGCCCAAGGTCTCGCTGCATCTCGCGATCTGCAACGAGCCGCCGGCGATGGTGATCCAGACCCTCGATTCGCTGGCCAAGCTCGACTATCCCGACTTCGAAGTCATCGTCATCGACAACAACACCAAGGACCCGGCGGTTTGGCGGCCGGTGCAGGACTACTGCGCTCAGCTCGGCGAGCGTTTCCGCTTCTTCCACTTCGACGTCATGAAGGGCTTCAAGGCCGGCGCGCTGAACTACGTGCTGACCCAGACCTCGCCCGACGCCAAGATCATCGGCGTCATCGACAGCGACTACATGGTGCGGCCGGACTGGCTGAAGGCGCTGGTGCCGTACTTCGATGACAAGAAGATCTCCTACGTCCAGGCGCCGCAGGACCATCGCGACTGGAAGGGCGACCGCTTCAAGGAGATGCTGAACTGGGAATATGCCGGCTTCTTCGACATCGGCATGTGCCTGCGCAACGAGTACGACGCCATCATCCAGCACGGCACCATGACCCTGGTGCGCCGCGACCTGATGGAGGAGCTGGGCGGCTGGGCGACCTGGTGCATCACCGAGGACACCGAGCTCGGCCTGCGCCTGATGGAGAAGGGCTACGGCGCCATGTACAGCCGCGAGCGCTTCGGCCATGGCCTGACGCCCGATCACTTCGCCGGCTACAAGAAGCAGCGCTTCCGCTGGGCCTATGGCGCCATGCAGATCATGAAGGCGCATGCCGGCAAGATGCTGAGCAACTCGACCAAGCTCACCTTCTGGCAGAAGTACCACTTCGTCGCCGGCTGGATGCCCTGGTTCGCCGATGCGCTGAACCTGATCTTCACCTGGGCCGGCCTCGCCTGGCTGCTCGCCGTCGTGCTGCCGCCGCTGTTCGGCATCAAGCCGGTCGGCCTGCCGCCGGCCGAGTTCATCCTGCCGACCATCGGCATCTTCGTCTTCAAGCTGCTCTATTCCTTCGGCCTCTACTTCGACCGCGTGCGCTGCACCTTCCGCCAGAGCATAGGTGCGTCGCTGGCGGGCCTGGCGCTCACCTACACGGTGGGTCGCGCGGTGATCTACGGCCTGATGACCAGCCGGCTGCCCTTCATGCGCACGCCCAAGATGGACGAGCGCGCCACGCTCGGTATGGCGCTCGGCATGGCGCGCGGCGAGGCCGTACTGACCATCCTGCTGTGGCTGGGCGCGATCGTGCTGTGGCTGGGCGCCGGGGCCGTCAACATCGAGGCGCGGCTATGGGCGATCTTCATGGTCGTGCAGTCGCTGCCCTATGCTGCGGCGGTCTATATCTCGGTGGTCAACGCGCTGGAGCAGATGCGCCACGCCCGGGCGGTCTTCGAGGCGGCGCCGTCGACAACCCATGTCGCCGGCCCTGCAATGCAGCCCGCACAGTAGAAGCAGGGCGGATTTCCCTGTCGACACGCAACTTTCGTCTGTTAGCGTTTAGCCATGCCCTCGGTTGAACCCGCCGGCACGGCCCTCTTCTTGAAGCGCTGGCTGCGTCGGCCATTTGCCACCGGCGCGGTCGTGCCGAGCGGCCGCCCGCTGGCCGAGGCGATGGCTGCCACCACGCGCGCCGCGATCGATGGGCGGCCGGGTCATGTCATCGAGCTGGGCGCCGGCACCGGCGGCGTCACCAAGGCGCTGCTGGCTGCGGGCATCGCGGCCGACCGCCTCATTCTGGTCGAGCGCGATCCCGAGTTCGCCACCTTCCTGCGCCGCCACTTCAACGGGCCGCGCATTCTCGAGGGCGATGCCGCGCGTCTGCCACGCCTGCTGGCCGACCATGGCATCGCGCCGATCGCCGCCGTGGTGTCGAGCCTGCCTTTGCTGTCGCTGCCGACCGACGTGGTGAACGGCATCGTCGCGGGCGCCTTCGAGGCCCTGCCGCGCGGCGCTGCCCTGGTGCAGTTCACCTACGGGCCCAAGCCGCCCATCCCACGCGCCTTGCGCGAGCGCCTGCATCTCGACGGGGCGCACGGCAAGCGCATCTGGCGCAACGTGCCGCCCGCCGTGGTCTGGACTTTCACGAGGCCGGCGGCGTGACGTCTTTTGCCTTTGACGATGCGCTGCGTCGTACCATCACCGATCACCTCGGGCGCTTCGAACTGCGTCGGCGCACCGAGACCGGTGGGTTGAAGCGCGCCGCCGTTGCCGTCGTCGTGGTCGAAGGCGATGCGCCGGGGGAGGCGGCGTTCCTGCTCACCAAGCGCACGCCGCGGCTGCGCGCGCATGGTGGGCAATGGGCGCTGCCCGGCGGCCGCGTCGATGCCGGCGAGACGATCGAGCAGACCGCGCTGCGCGAATTGCACGAGGAGCTGGGCGTGCTCGCTTCGACCGACGATATTCTAGGCACGCTCGACGACTATCCGACGCGCTCGGGCTATCTCATCGCGCCCGTGGTCGTGTGGTCACCCGGCATCACGGTGACGCCCAATCCGAGCGAGGTCGCGGCGGCCTATCGCATCGCCTGCCGCGAGCTGTTCCGCGACGGCTCGCCAGAGATCGTGGCCATCGAGGAATCGGACCGGCCGATCATCCGCCTGCCGCTGCCGGTCGCCAACGTCAACGCGCCGACCGCCGCCGTGCTCTACCAGTTCCGCGAGGTCGCGCTCGCCGGCCGCAACACGCGCGTCGACCATTTCGAGCAGCCGGTCTTCGCCTGGCGTTAGGCTGGAGCGCGCCTCGCTAACACGACGCGCTGGCGGTGGCGACCATCACCGGCCGGCGCTTCAAGAACACCGTCGTGTCCTGCTCCAGCACCGCCTCGCCGTGTTGGTTGATCGTGACTTGGCGGATGCGGGCGATGCCGCGATCGGGCTTGGAGGCCGAGAGCCTGAGCTCGGTGATGTCCGTGATCACACGTAGCGTGTCGCCCGGCCGCACCGGCCGCGGGAACTGGACCTCGCCGATGCCGGGCGAGCCCAGGCTGCAGGAGCGGAACACGCCCTGGTCCAGCCATAGCCGCAGGGTCGCTGCCATGGTGTGCAGGCCCGACGCTATGAGGCCGCCGAAGCTCCATTTCCTGGCGAACTCGACATCGGTGTGAAAAGGCTGCGGATCCCACTGCCGGGCGAAGTCGATGATCGCCGATTCGGTCATGGTCAGGCCGGCGCTGGTGAATCGGTCACCGACCTTGAAATCCTCGAAATAACGAATGCTCACAGGACCGGCTCCATGCGGGCGGTGTCGAACAGGGCGTGACTAGCGGAGCGGGAACGTCCACGAAGCTCGGCGCCTCTGTTGACTTGCCGCGTTATCTATTTTGGCGGTGATTGTGTCGAGCGTGAGACGCCGTCATCTTCCGATGCCTGTGCTAACTTGAGCCCGAAGCATTGAGGAGTTTGTTTATGCGGAGTAACCCCACGCGCCGGCAGGCGATACGCTTGGCAGGTGCTGCCAGCGCAGCGCTGGCAGCACCTGCCCTGGCGCAGGCGTCGTGGCCCACCAAGCCCGTGCGGTTCGTCGTGCCGTTCCCGCCCGGCCAGGCGGCCGACATCTTTGCCCGGCTGATGGCGGAGAAGCTGACCGACGTGTGGAAGCAGCAGGTCGTGGTCGAGAACAAGGCCGGCGGCAGTGGCATTCCCGCCACCGAATACGGCAAGAACGCGGCGCCCGACGGGTACACGCTGATGGTCGTCTCGAGCGGCACCTTCGGCGTCAATCCCAGCCTCTACCCCGATCTGCCGTATAGGCCGCTGGTCGACTTCCTGCCGATCACCAACATCTTCCTGGTGCCGCTGGTGATCGTGGCGCATCCGACCTTCCAAGCCAACACACTGGGCGAGCTGATCGAGCTGGCACGCAAGGAACCGGGCCAGCTCTCCTACGCTTCGGCCGGTCCGGGCACGTCGCAGCACCTGTCGATGGAACTCTTCAAGATGCGCGCCAAGCTCGACATCGTGCATGTCCCCTACAAGGGCAGCGGGCCGGCGATGGCCGATCTGCTGGGCGGGCACGTCAAGCTGATGATGGACAGCACTGCGGCAGCGCTCGGCCCGATCACCGACAAGCGCATCAAGGCGCTGGCGGTCACCACGGCGCGCCGCGCGCCGCCGCCGCTCGATTTCATCCCGCCGATCGCCGACACCTTGCCGGGCTTCGATGCCGCCGGCTGGTCGGGGCTCGCCGCACCTGCACGCACGCCGCTCGAGATCGTCGCCAAGGTGAACCGCGACGTGAATGCGCTGTTGCAGGACCAGGCCGTCGTGCGTGAGATCGAGCGCCGCGCCGGCATGCCGGCACCCGGCACGCCCATCCAGTTCGCCGAGTTCATCAAGAAGGAAATCGACACCTGGGGCGAGGTCGTGCGCGCGACGGGGACCAAGCCGGGGACTTAAGGGAGCGCGGGCCTCTGGCCCGCTCATATTCTTGCGGACCGCGAGCTTCCAGCTCGTTCATGATCATGAGCGGACCGGAGGTCCGCGCTCCCTTAGAGCCCGACCGTTCGCAGGGCGTAGATCAAGCCGACCACCAGCAGACCGATGAACGCCGTCTGGGTGATCAGCAGCATCACCGGCGCGACGCCGATGCGGGCCAGGGCCAGCAGCGAGGTCTTGATGCCGAGCGCCGCGATGGCGGTGATGATCAGGAAAGAGGAGATGTCGGCGACCGCAGCCTTCACGCCGGGCGGCACGACGCCCGCCGAGTTGAGCGCGGCGAGCGCCAAAAAGCCGAACAGGAACACCGGCGGCGACGGCCGCGACTCGCCGGCCGTCTCGCCGCCGCGCGCCACCCACCAGGCGATGCCGGCGATCGCGGGCAGCAGGAAGGCCACGCGCAGCAGCTTGGTGATGATCGCTTCGGTCAGGACCTGCGGTCCCATCGTCTGGCCCGCACCCGCGACCTGCGCCACGTCGTGAATGGCGCCGCCCAAAAACACGCCCATCTCGTGCAGCGAATATCCGAGCACCGGCTGCAGGGTGGGATAGATCACCATCACGACGGTCGACAGGAAGTTCACGCCCATCACCGTGAAGGCGAGGTCGCGGTCCGAATTGGCGTGCTTGGGCAGCACCGCCGAGGCCGCCATCGCCGCCGCAGCCCCGCACACGCCGGTGGCGCAACCGGTCAGCAAGCCGAAGTCACGCGAGAGCCCGAACAGCCGCGCCGCCCAGGCGCCGAACACGATGGTGCAGGAGACCGCGGCGAGCGCGATCAGCACAGGCAGTGCGCCGCCGTCGACCAGCTGGCCGAAGGTCAGGCGCGCGCCATAGAGCGCCACGCCGACGCGCAGGAGCGTGCGGCCGGAGAACTCGAGGCCGGGCTTCAGCACGGCGCGGTCCGACAGCGGCTGCAGCGCCATGCCGATCACCAGAGTGAGGATCAGCGGCGGTATCCATACCGCGCCAAAGCGCAGGAAATTCTGCTTGTCGGCCACGAAGGCAATGGCGGCGATGACGGCGCACAGCGCTACGCCGGGCGCCACCCGACGCAGATTGTCGGGCGCCCACAGGCGGACGATCTCGACGGCGACGGCGCTGCTACGCATCAAGGATGGCGACCAGCTGGCCTTCGTCGATCGCCTCGCCTTCGCTGACCCGGATTTCCTTGATGGTGCCGGCGCGCGGCGACAGCACGGGGATCTCCATCTTCATCGATTCCAGGATCATGATCTCGCCGTCGGCCTCGACCCTGTCGCCGGGCTTGGTCTGGATCTTCCACACATTGCCCGCGATTTCCGACTTAACGTTGACGACGGCCATGCCCGGCTGATCTCCGCTGCGATGCTCAGGGGGTCTTTTCGGCCACGGCAAGGGCGAAGGCAAGCGCCGACCGGCCCTGCCGCGCGCCGAGCCGATATGCAGCCTCGTTCACCTCCGACAAGAAGCCGTCGAGCAGGGTCGAGCGGCCGTCGCCGATGCGTGCCGACATGGTCGAAACGGTAGCAGCCGGAATGTCGGCCCGGTCGAGGATGGGAAGGCCCGCGACGCCGGCATGGTCCATGCCGAAGCCGGCATCGTTGAACAGCACCAGGCGCGGTCCGAACGTCAGCGCCATTTCGCCCGCCGGCACGCCGCCATGGCTGCCGCTCGACACCACCTTGCCGCGGTCGCGCATGGTCGCGAGCGAGATCGAATCCACACACAGGATGCGCCCGGCCATGGTCCGGGCTTCGGTGATCGGCGCGGGCTTGGGATGTGGCCAGGGTGCGGCCTTCAGGAGATCGGCCGCCTCGGCGACGCCCTGACCGGGCTTGACGCCGCATGCAGCGGCCAGCGGATTGGCGCGGCTGATGACGCCGCGCTTCAACATGTCGGCACCATCGCCGATGCGCGCGCTGCCGCTCAGCACTGCCGCCATCGCCATGCCCTGCGCCTCGGCCCACGCCAGGCCGCTGACGCCGGCTTCGTCGCGACCGACGCCGGCATCGTTGTGGATCGCTGCCCGGGCGCCCGCCTTGGCCGACAGGTAGGCGGCATAGACCGCGCCGTGCGAGCCACCGACCACCACCGCGCCGTCAGCAGCAGACGGCAGCTTGGTGACGCTGGGGACGGCGAGGATGGAAACGGTCATGGCGACAGCCTTCGGACGAACGGTCTATATCTTCACGCATGACTGACGGTGCCCCGGAAGGACCCTGCCCATGCGGACGACCGCCCGCGCTCTGCGTTTGTCCGGCCGCACCTGTCGTCGACAACAAGGTGGCCGTCCTTGTCCTGCAACACCCACAAGAGCAGGATCGCGTGCTGGGCACGGCTCGATTGCTGACGCGCTCACTAGCTGACGCTTGTGTCTCAGTGGGGCTGTCATGGCGCAACCTTGGCCATGCATTTGAGAAGGGCAATGAACAACGCCTTGTCGATCCGCGTCAATGGGGAGTGCTCTATCTCGGTGCCGCCAAGCCTGGGGACAAAGCGCGTCGGCTGTGCAAGGACCCGCTGGTCGCGATCGATCGCAACGGCGAACCGCTCGTCGACCAGAGCTCTGCTCTCACCGGCCTGCAGGGACTCGTGGCGCTCGACGGCAACTGGGCGCAAGCCAAGGCGCTGTGGTGGCGCAACGCCTGGCTGACGCGGCTGCGTCGCCTGGTCGTCGTGCCGGACGGCCCGTCACTCTATGGCGGCCTCCGCCGCGAGGCGCGGTCCGACGCCGTGTCAACTCTCGAAGCCGTGGCGCTGGCGCTGTCGGTGCTTGAGCGCGACGCGACGGTGCGCGAGCGCCTGCTGGGGCCGTTCCGCGAGCTGGTCAAGCGGGCAGGAGCCGCGGGAATCCGCGATTCCAAGCGGGATCGTCGGTCGCGTCGTTAGCCTTTATAGTCCGCCCCATGCTCGACCAGCCGGCAGCCCAGCTTCCTGTCGCCCAGCGCACCAATCCGGAGCGCTCCTTCGCCGAGGAAGTGCGCGCGCTGCGGCTGGGCGACGGCGACGTCTTCCGCGGCGAGGGCATCCTCGCGGTCACCAAGGCGATCCTGCAGTCGGGCGTGGCCTATGTCGGCGGCTACCAGGGCGCGCCGGTCTCGCATCTGGTCGACGTGCTGGTCGAATCGCAGGACCTGCTCGACGAGCTCGGCGTGCATCTGGAGACCTGCACCAACGAAGCCTCGGCCGCGGCCCTGCTCGGCGCCTCGATCAACTATCCATTGCGCGGCTGCGTCACCTGGAAGTCGATCGTCGGCACCAACGTGGCGGCCGATGCGCTCTCCAACCTCGCATCGCCGGGCGTCATCGGCGGCGCATTGATCGTGGTCGGCGAGGATTACGGCGAGGGCGCTTCGATCATCCAGGAACGGGCGCACGCTTATGCGCTGAAGTCGTCGGTATGGCTGCTGGATCCCAGGCCCAACCTGCCGTCGATCGTACGCTGCACCGAGAAGGCGTTCGAGCTTTCCGAGGCGACCAACACGCCGGTCATGATGGAGCTGCGCATCCGCGCCTGCCACGTCACCGGCGAGTTTCTGGCCAAGAACAACAAGCCGCCGCCGGTGTCGCGCAACCGGCGCCTCGCCGAGCCGGCGGCGCACGACTACGCGCGCATCTCCCATCCGCCGTCGACCTATGTGCAGGAGAAGATCAAGGTCGAGGTGCGCCAGCCTGCCGCCCAGCGCTTCATCGTCGAGCACGGCCTGAACGAGTTCCTGCCCGGCGAGCGGTCCGACCTCGGCATCATCGTGCAGGGCGGCATCACCAACGTGCTGCTGCGCGGCCTCGACCGGCTGGAGATCGAAGGCAAGGTCCCGACCCTGGTGCTGAACGTCACGCATCCGCTGGTGCCCGACCAGATCGTCGATTTCTGCAAGGGCAAGCGCGCCGTGCTGGTGGTCGAGGAGGGTGGTCCCGACTACATCGAGCAGGCGATCCACGCGATCCTGCGCAAGCGCAACATCGATACGAAGGTCTACGGCAAGGACGTGCTGCCGATGGCGGGCGAGTACACGGCCGAAGTGGTGACCGACGGCCTGCTGAAGTTCTTTGCCCAGTCGGCCAACGACATCGATCTTGCGAAGCCACGCGAGCGCTTCGAGGCGGCGCGTGCTGGCCGCGCCGAGGCCCAGCGCCTGCTGGGCGGGCCGTTGCCGCTCCGGCCTCCCGGCTTCTGCGTCGGCTGCCCCGAGCGGCCGGTCTTTTCGGCGATAAAGCTGCTCGAGCGCGAGGTCGGCAAGGTCCACATCTCGAGCGACATCGGCTGTCACTCCTTCGCGACCCTGGCGCCGTTCAACCTCGGCAACTCGATCCTGGGCTTCGGCATGTCGCTTGCCGCCGCGGGCGCGGTGGCGCCGGTGATGCAGAAACGTACCATCTCCGTGATGGGCGACGGCGGCTTCTGGCACAACGGCCTTCTGAGCGGCGTCGCCTCGGCGATGTTCAATCGCGGCGATCGCGTGCTGGTGATCATGCAGAACGGCTACACCTCGGCCACCGGCGCGCAGTTCATTCCCAACACGTCGGGCAACCGATGTGACGGCGAGACGACCTCGGATATCGCCGCGACCCTGAAGGCGATGGGCGTGAAATGGCTGCGCACCATCCGCACCTACAATGTCGGCACGATGCTCACGACCCTGCGTGAGGCGATGAGCAGCGACGACAAGGGGCTGAAGGTGATCGTCGCCGACGGCGAATGCCAGCTCGCCCGCCAGCGCCGCATCCGCCCGCAGGTCGCCGCGCAACTGAAGCGCGGCGAGCGCGTGGTGCGCACCCGCTTCGGCGTCGACGACGAGGTCTGCACCGGCGATCACTCCTGCATCCGCCTGTCGGGCTGCCCGTCGCTGGTGGTCAAGCCCAGCCCCGATCCGCTGCGCTCCGATCCGGTGGCGCACGTCAACAACGGCTGCGTCGGCTGCGGCCTGTGCGGCGAGGTCGCCGATGCCGCGGTGCTCTGCCCGTCCTTCTACAAGGCCGACATCGTTCAGAACGCCACCTGGTGGGACCGCGTGAAATGGCGTTTTCGGATGGCGGTGATCGGGGCGCTGGCGTGATAATACTGGGAGCGCGGGCCTCCGGCCCGCTCATGTCTTGGTATGAGCGGACCGGGAGGTCCGCGCCCCCATGATGCCCATCACCATCCTGGTCGGTGCCTTGGGCGGCGATGGTGGCGGCGTGCTGTGCGACTGGATCGTTGCGGCCGCACAGAGCCAGGGGCTGGCCGTGCAGGCGACGCAAATCCCCGGCGTGGCGCAGCGCACCGGGGCCACGACCTACTATCTCGAAGTCATGCCCGCGCCGGCCGCTGGCCCCTCGGTGCTGGCGCTCAACCCGGCGATCGGCGAGGTCGACGTCGCGCTGGCGACCGAGCTCCTCGAAGCCGGCCGCATGATCTTCAATGGCTTCATCACGCCCGACCGCACCACGCTGATCGCCTCGACCCACCGCGTGCTGGCGATCGGCGAGCGCATGGCGATGGGCGACGGCAGCTTCGATGTCGGCCGCCTGCTGCGCGCGGTGAAGGAGCGCAGCAAACAACAGGTCCTGTTCGACATGGATCAGGCCGCCGAAGAGTCCGGCGGCGTGATCAACGCCGTGCTGCTGGGTGCGCTGGCGGGGTCGGGCCGGTTGCCGATTCCCGACGCCGCTTTCGAGGCTGCGATCCGCCATGGCGGCAAGGCCGTCGACACCAACCTCGCGGCCTTCGCATTTGGCCGCGGCCATGCCCGCGGCGAGCTCGCTCAGGTCGTGCGCGAGCATCGCAAGCGGCAGGCCGCCGCGCAGGGCCTGGAAGATCTTTTGGCGCGCGCCCGGCGCTCCTATCCGGCGCCGGCTTTGGACGTGATCGAGGAGGGCATGCGTCGCCTCACGGCCTATCAGCATCGCTGGTACGCCGAGTGGTACCTGAACCGGCTGGATACGGTGCACGCGCTGGGCTCGACCGAACTTTTGCGCGAGACGGCGCGGCATCTGGCGGTGCGCATGTCGTTCGAGGACGTCATCCGCGTCGCCCAGGCCAAGACCTCGTCCGAGCGCCTGGCGCGCGTGCGCGCCGAGGTCCGCGCCAAGGACGGCGAGCCGATCGAGATCACCGAGCATTTCAAGCCCGGCATCGAAGAGATCGCCGCGATCCTGCCGCCGACCTGGGCCAAACGGCTGCTGGCCTGGGGCGAGCGTAGCGGCCGGACGGGCAAGACCTACTTCTCCATGCATCTGCGCTCGACCACGGTCTTCGGCTTCCTGCGCCTGCGGCTGGTCGCGGGCCTGCAGTCATACCGGCCGAACACCTACCGCTTCGCCGAGGAGCAGGCTGAGATCGATCGTTGGCTGGAGCAGATCCGCACGGCAGGCCGCACCAATGTCGGCTTGGCGCGCGAGATCGCCGAGTGCGCCCGCCTGATCAAAGGCTACGGCGACACTTATAAGCGCGGCCTGGCCAACTACCGCCGTATCACGGCCGCGGTGATCGAGCCCGCCCTGGCGCGCCGCATGACGCCCCGCGCGGCAGTGGATGCCGTTGCCGGCGCGCGCGTGGCCGCCCTGGTCGATCCGGAGGGGGAGACCCTGTCCAAGACGCTGGCCTCGATTGCTGCCGCGGTCCCGTCATTGCGGCATGCCGCGGAGTAGACCAGCGATGAAGGATGGCAAACAGCAGCCGGCGGCGATCGATGTCTTTGCGCTCGCCGCGCGTGACAACTTTGCGCGCTCGCTGGGCATCGAGATCGTCGAGGCGTCGCTCGGCCGCGCGGTCAGCCGGGTCAGGCTCGAGGAGCGCCACATCAACTTCATCGGCGTCGCCCACGGCGGCCTGGTCTTCACCCTGGCGGACGCTGCGATGGGCTATGCCAGCAACTCGCAAGGCATCCTGTCCCCCAGCATCGATTCGCACATCCTCTACAGCCTGCCGGCCCGCGCGGGCGATGTCCTGACGGCGACAGCGGTGGAGATCGCGCGCACCAGCAGGCTGTCGAACTATCGGATCGACGTCGCGCGCGGCGACGGCAAGCTGGTCGCCGCCATGACCGGCACGACATACATCACCGGCAAGCCGGTCGAGGTTTAGGCCATGGCGCTGGTCTCCCGTCACGAAGTGACCGTCGAGTGGGGCGACTGCGACCCCGCCGGCATCGTCTACTACCCGTCCTACTTCCGCTGGTGCGACCAGGCGAGCCATCGACTGTTGGCGATGGCCGGCGCGACGCACAACACGCGCGGCGGGCCGTGGACGGAGGGCACGCCGCTGGTCGCCGCCGAATGCTCCTTCAAGCGTGCCTCTCAGCCCGGCGAGAAGCTTCTGGTCGAGAGCCACGTCTCGCGGTTCGGGCGCAGCTCCTTCACCATCACCCACGTCTTCCGTGACGTGACGGGCGAGATCGCGGCCCAAGGCACCGAAACGCGCATCTGGGCGAAGAAGACAGGTGACGCACGCTCGCTGAACGCGGTGCCGATTCCCGAGGATGTGAGAAAGCGGCTCGGCGGTTAGTCTAGGCCGCCACCGCGGGCGGCTGTCGCCGATCCAACGCCGTCCGCACCCAGCGTCCGCCCGGCACCTCGACGAGATAGTGCAGCAGCGTCGCCATGATGAGCGAGACGAGGCTGGCCGCGACCACGCCCTCGAGCGTGCTCCAGCCACGCGCCACGCCCCAGCGGATGACCGCGAAGCCCAGCACGACGTGAACGAGATAGAGCGGGTAGGAGATCTGTCCCAGGAAGACGAGCGGCCGCCAAGCCAGCCATTTGCCGTGACGGCTGATGGCGAACCACACGAGCGCCGTGAAGGCGAGCGTAAGGGGCAGGTAGAGGCGGCCTGGCGTGTCGAACGACTTCTCGCCGCCGCCCAGCGCCGTCACCGCGATGGCGGCCACCAGCGCCAACCAGGTGACCGGCCGCGCCATCTGGGCGTGGATGCGATAGAGGCAGATGCCGATCAGGAAGAAGTTGCTGTAGTAGACAAGCAACAGGATCGAGCTGCGATAGTGCAGCCGCACGTCGAGCGTGGCGATGAAGAGACAGCTCACGGCGACGGCCAGCAGGCCGAACCATTCGGCCCAGCGCAGCATGCCGATCGCCAGGATCAGCCCCATGCCGACGTAGAACACCAGCTCGTAGGTCAGCGTCCAGTAGGGCATGTCCATGGCGTTCTGGCCGAACAGGCTCGGCGCCATGGTGAGGTTGGCGAGGAACTGCGGCACGGTCGGCGTGTCGAGCAGGGGCACGGGCGAGACGGCGCGAATCGTGGTGGCCAGGATCAGCGCGGCCAGGAAGGCCGGCATCAGCCGCGCCGTGCGCGAGACCGCGAACTCGCGCACCGTCTTCTTGCGCTCGATCGTCATCAGGATCACGAAGCCGCTGATGATGAAGAACAGTTCCACGCCGAAGTGGCCGGGCCCGAGGTCGACGGCGAGCGGGATCCGTCCCGGATAGAGCACGTCGTAGTACTGGCCGTGGTGATGCAACATCACCGCACCGGCTGCAAAACCGCGCAGCACATCGAGGCCGGCGATACGTTCCGCTCCTGCTCGCACCTATCGTCCCCGCTTCGTTGTCCCGAGCATCGCGGCAGCCATACCGCGGTCGCGTCGCACGCGCGGTGACTAGGCCGTGACAAGCTCACGACTCCGTGATGCAGCCTGCAAAAAGCGGACAAGCGCTAGGCGGCGACAGCGGCTGCGCTTGCGGTCTTGCGCTCCAGCTCGTGGATGGCGCGATAGATGATGGCACCGATGTCGTTGTGATAGAGCCACAGGCTGTTGGCCTGGCCGTCGAAGTTGGGTTCGCCGCCCATGCTGGTTGGTAGCTTGTAGCCGGTGCCCAATCCGATGCCGAACAGGTTGGGCAGGCTGCTGCCGTCGCTCAGCAGCAGGCGGCTCTGCTCGCCGACGGCATTGCCACCCAGCTCGGCGTTGAGCGTGAGTCGCCGGCCGTCGGTGTCGAACACCGGCAGCATCGCCGAGCGATAGCCGAAGCTCGGCACGACCAGCGCCGCTTCGGCGATCATGGCGCGAAGCTCCCCGTCACTGAGGCGCTGCATGTTCAAGGTGACCACCCGCGGCTCGGCCGGCGTGCCGGGACGCCGCGCGATCTGGCGCCACATCTCGCGGCCGAAGCCGCGCAGCCCGCCCATGCGGTTGACCCGCTGGGTGCGCGGGCAGATGTCGCCCGGCGCGACCTCGTAGAGATCGTCGAGCGCGGCCTGGCGGTCAGGATAGAAGATGCGCGGCTCGCGCCGCTGCAGGATGACGATCTGGCCTTTGGTCAGGCGCTCTGCGCCCGGCAATCCCAGGAAGGCGCCCGCCACCGAATAGGCGCTGTGCGAGCCGCCCAGGATCAGGATGGGCCGTTGGCCAGCTTCGGCGAGGATCCGGTCGGCTTCCTCGAGCCCCGCCGCCGACAGGGCGCGATCCGACGGCATGACATGGCGCATCGCGCAGCTCGCCAAGGCCAGGCCCGGCCGCAGCTCGCCCTGCATCCAGCGCTGGCGGCCACCCAGGGCGACCACGGCGGAGCGGGCGGCGAGCACGCTCTCTCGGCCGTCAGGTCCGGTGATCTCGACCTCGACCGAACCGTCGGGCCGCAAATGGATCGCGCTGGCTTCGGTGCAGAGATGCAGGGCCGACCGTTCGGCGAGCATGGCGGCGAGCGCAATGCCGATGCGCCGCATGTAGCGGTCGACCAGGACGAGCGGCGGAAAGCTGTCGCGATAGTGCGCCATCTCGTGCGCCACCGGCTCGTCGCGCAACGGCCTCAACTCAGCCGGCAGCCCTGCTGCTTCCAGGCATTCGAGATAGGAGCCGCCCAGCGAATCCGAATGGATGCCGAACCGCCCCAGCGTGCCGCCGAGCTGCGCCTGGCGCTCGATCACGGCGATGCCGCGATCGAGCCACTCTGGCAGCAATCCGTGCTGCGCCGCCCAGATGATCGGCCCGAGGCCGCCGGGGCCGCCGCCGATGATGACCGATGACAACATGGCGGACACGGCCTCCGTTACGCGAACACGTCGTGGAATACGCGGGCGACGCGCTCGACCACCTGTTCGTCGACCGAGTGCGAGGTCGGCAGGTTCACGCCGGTGGCGGAGAGCTCGATGCTGTTGGGGCACGCACGGGCGTACTTGCCGTAGGGCGGCAAGGCCGAGAGCGGATGGAAGAAGGGCCGCGTCTCGATCTTGGCCTCGTGTGCCGCGCGCATCAGCGGCAGGCGCTTCTCCGCCGGCACCTGCACGCAGGTCATCCACACGACAGGCCGGTACTCGTCGGGCAGTTCGGGCGGAAACCGTACGTCGGGAATGCCCTTCAGCGCCTCGCGGTAGAGCGCGGCGATGCGGGCATTGCGCTGCAGCACTTCGTTGACGCGCCAGATCTGCGACTGGCCGATCGCCGCTTGCAGGTTGGTGATGCGGTAGTTGAAGCCGACCCGCTCGTGCCAGTAGGAGCGGTCCGGCGACATGCCATGGTCGCGCAACACGCGCAGCGAGGTCGCGAGCTCGGCCGAATCGGTGACGCACATGCCGCCTTCGCCTGTGGTCACGATCTTGTTGGCGTAGAACGAGAAGCAGGAGACGTCGCCGAACTGGCCGACCGCCTTGCCGCGATAGCGGGCGCCATGCGCCTCGGCGCAGTCTTCGACCACCGCAATACCGCGGCCCCTGGCAAACTCCGTGATCGGTCCGATCTCGGCCGGCCGGCCGTAGAGATGGACCGGGATGATCGCCTTGGTCCGCGCCGTGCAGGCGCGCTTCACGGTCTCGCGGCTCATGCACCAGGTCCGGCGATCGACATCGACGATCACCGGTGTGGCGCCGCAATACAGCACTGCATTGATGGTGGCGGCGAAGGTGAGATCGGGCACGATCACCTCGTCGCCGGGGCCGATGCCGAGTGCGACCAGCGCGAGATGCAGCGCCACGGTGCCGTTCGAGACGGCGACGCCGTGGCGGACGCCGACGAAGCGACTGAAGTCCTCCTCGAACTTGTTGACGTAGGGTCCCTTGCTGGAAATCCATCCGGAGATGAACGCGTCGAGCATCGAGCGGAAGTCGTCGCTGGTCATGTGCGGCATCGCCACCTGGACAGGCCGCGTCGAGCGATCGATCAGGACGCCGGTCAGGTGGCCGCTCGCATCGACCACCGGCCGCAGGATTTCCTGGTGATCGACGTCGTTGCGCAGAGGATTGGCGCTGATCATGTTGCCCGCCGGGTGCCAGCCCAGCGTGGGATCGACGATCGCCGTACCGTCGGCCAATGCCCGCCGGATGTCGTCGAGAGAGATGCGGCCGATGAGGCGATGGTCGTCACCGACGACCAGGCACGAGCCCAGCCCGTTGTCGAGACACTTCTCGATGACAGACAGGACACTTTCTGACTTGTTGCAGACGAACGCGGCTTCAAGTGACGTCTCCTCCGGCGCTGCCAGAGACATTTAGCCTCCCTTCGCGAGACACCCTCTCGCGCGCCCGGCTGCCGGGCTGTTCTCGTATTCTTGGAATGCGGGCTGTGGGCTTGCCAGTGTCCAGATTGTGGCTGCGGGACAGTGTGTTGCATCGGCAACAGTCGTTAAATCGAAGGTCGAAAGATCGCTGCAGATGCGAACGTCGGTTGCGTCGACACAGCTTGATCACTGGCGTCGCCGAAGGCCGCTGGACATCGTTTTGGCCGAGGAGACGCCATGCAGTGCCTGTGGTTGACGCTTGCCGATCCGGACCCGGCCACCAACGGCCAGCTCATCTATTCCAAAGGTTTGATCGAGGCAGCGCGTGATGCCGGCGCCACCTTGCGCGTGATTGGCCTGGCACGGCGCGAGAACCCGCGGTCGGTAGCCAAGCTCCTGAGCATCGACTGGCGGCTGACCGACGAGCAAGTCCAGCCGGCATGGCGGCGGCTGCTGTCGCCCATGCCCATCGTCGCCCATCGCGGCAATGCCCCGAACATGCGGCGGCTGCTCGACCAGGCGCTGGCGGAGCGGCCGTGGGACACGATCGTCTTCGACAGCATCTGCAGCGGTTGGGCGCTGCGCACCGTGATGCGTCATTGCCGGCAGAGCCTGCGGCCGCCGCGCGTTGTCTACATCGCCCACAATCATGAGCGGACGGTCGGGCGGCGCATCGCCAAGGAGGCCCGCGGGCGGCGCCGCCTGGTGAAGGCGGTCGACTATCTCAAGGTCAGGCGGCTGGAGCGCCGGCTGGTCGCCGCGGCCGACCTGGTGACGTCGAACACGCCCGACGACTGCCGCCGGTTCGCCGCCGATGCCAAGGGGCGCTCCATCGTCTTCCTGCCTCCCGGCTTCAGCGGGCCCCGGGCCGAGGCCCGCACGATCGACGACGGCGTGCCGCGTCGGGCCATCCTGGTCAGCAGCCTCGATTGGCCGCCCAAGCGGGCGGCGGTGGAAGCGTTCCTCGCTGCCGCCACGGCCATGCTGGCCCGCGAGGGCATCGGTCTGCAGGTCGTGGGTGAGGCGGAACCTGCCTATCTCGAGAGCCTGCGGCGGCGTTTTCCCAGCGTCGATTTCGTCGGCCGGGTCGACGACGTCCGGTCCTACATGCGCCAGGCGCGGCTTGCGCTGGTGCCCGACCTCTTGGGCGGCTTCAAGCTCAAGGGGCTGGACTATGTGTTCAACCGCCTGCCGATTCTCTCCATGCGCATTGCCTTGCCGGGCATGCCGCTACAGGAGGGCGCGAGCATCGGGCTGTACGACAGCCACGCCGCCCTGGCCGAGGGAGTGGTCGAGCTCATAGACGACTTCCCGCGGCTGAATGCGTGGCAGACCGCGGCCTATGACGCCTGCGCTGATCGCTTCGACTGGCAACGGATCGGCCACCATCTGTTGCAGCACATCCGCAAGGTCGAGCGGTCGTCTCCTACAGCTCGGAAAGACGTTTCGACATTTGCCGCAGAGTCTCGATCGGCTCATCTCGCGGCAGGAAGATGAAATTGTAGATATAGCGGCCGAAGCGCTGGCGCTGTTGCAGCGGCGCCGTGAGGTCGGGCAGATTGTCCGGGTTCTGCAGCGCGGCGGCGGAGAACAGGCCGATCGGCTCGATGTGGCCGGCCTGGACGAAGTAGCCGCGATAGTCGAGGTCCCTGAAATAGGCCTTGGCGCGCACGAGTCCGCCCGGCGACAGTCGCTCGTCGACCTCGACCAGGAGCCGTGGCCGGCAGCGGCGGATGGTCTGTATCGCGCCGTCGAGCACGGCCTGCTCGTGGCCTTCGACGTCGATCTTGATGAAGCCGACATTGCCTTCATAGACGCCGTCGAGCGTGGCCATCGGGACTTCAATGGCGCGGTGGTCAGGATAGGTGGCGGAGGCGGTCGGCGAGACGGTCGAGCAGCCTGTCACCGTGACGCCGTCGACCACCGGCATGTGCAGCTCGACGGTGCCGGCGCGGTCGGACAAGGCGATGGATTGGATGTCGACGCCGGTCCGGAACTTGGCGCGCAGTGCGTCGGCCAGACTGGGCATGGGTTCGAAGGCGATCACGCGGCGGGCATGGCGGCGCAGATAGTGGACGTAGCTGCCGTCGTTGGCGCCGACATCGATGGCGTCCCGATCGGGCCGGCACAGGAATTCCAGCAGGTGCAGCTCGACTTCGCCGTAGCGGCCGTAGAAGCGCGCCTCGCGCCAGTTGAGCAACGCCTGCGGGCAGAGCGACCGCAACGCCTGCCGTGCCTCCCTGTAGACTCCACCGCCGGTGCGCCCACCCGTTGTCGACCCTTCAGCCCTGGCGGTCATGCTCATGATCGTCCCTCACGTCGCGGTCGGGACTTGAACGTAGGAGGGGGGTGCGCCATCGGGGAGTGATCAGGCGGTGATATTCTCGCCGGACCGCAGGCCTCCAGGCCCGCTCATGCTCATGGTCTTCCGGACCGCGCGCATCCTGCGCGCTCAAGATTCATGAGCGAGCCGGAGGCTCGTGGTCTAGAAGACCATGAGCGGGCCTGGAGGCCCGCGGTCCGGCAAGAGGACCTAAGCCGCCGCCTTCAGGATATCCGCCATCTTCTCGCCCACCATGATCGACGGCGCATTGGTGTTGCCCGAGGGCATGGTCGGGAAGATCGAGGCGTCGGCCACGCGCAGTCCCTCCAGCCCGTGCACCTTCAGCTTGTCGTCGACCACCGTCGTCGGGCCGGCCGGGCCCATGCGGCAGGTGCCGATCGGGTGATAGGCGGTCTGCGAGTTGTTGCGGATCCAGGTCAGGATCTGCTCGTCGGTCTGCACCGAGGACCCAGGCGAGAACTCCTCGCCGCGATAGGCGTCCATCGGCGCCGCATCGACGATCTTCCGCATCATGCGGAAGCCGCCGACCATCGCCGCCTGGTCGATCGGATCGGCCAGGAAGTTGAAGCGGATCGCGGGCTGCGCCTTGGGATCGGGTGACCGGATATGGATCGTGCCCAGGCTCTCGGGCCGCAGCTGGTAGCAGGCGATCGTCATCGACGGGAAGTCCTGCAGCTTGCGTGTCTTGGGGTCCTTGATGGAGTAGGGCACGAGGTGCATCTGCACGTCGGGCGTTTCGAGCTCGGGCCGCGTCTTGAGGAAGGCGAGCAACGGCGCCGAGGGCAGGCTCATGAAGCCGCCGCCGGTCGCCAGGTACTTCATCATCTGCGTCATGGCGCCGATGCCGCGGGCCATGTGGTTGTAGGAGACGCGCGGATCTTTCACCTTCCAGATGATGCGGGCGTTGATGTGGTCGCGGAAATTCTCGCCCACCGCCTTCAGCTCGTGCTTCACCTCGATGCCGTGCTTCTTCAGCAGTTCGGGCTGGCCGATGCCCGACAGTTCGAGGATCTGCGGGCTGGCGACGCCGCCCGCCGACAGGATGGTCTCGCGCGCCTTGGCCTGCACCACCTTGCCGTCCTTCTCGTACTCGACGCCGACGCAGCGCTTGCCCTCGAGCAGCAGGCGCAAAGTAAAGGCGTCGGTGACGACATGGAGGTTGGAGGAGCGCTTCATCGCTGGTTCGATGTAGCAATGGGCGACGCTCATGCGCCGGCCTTTGTAGATCGAGGTCTGGGTCTTGACGACGCCTTCCTGGTCCTCGCTGTTGTAGTCGGGGTTGAGCTTGAAGCCCGCAGCCTTGGAAGCGGCGAACAGCGCGTCGTAGAGCGGGTTCTGGTCGGGCACCGTCGAGACCTTGAGCGGGCCCGCCGTGCCGCGACCGTTGCTGCCGTCGCCGTCGACGAAGTTCTCGATGCGTGTGAAGACCGGCGCCACGTCGCGCCAGCTCCAGCCGCGACAGCCCATCTGCGCCCAGGTATCGAAGTCGAGCGGCTGGCCGCGCACCCAGACCAGCCCGTTGATCGAGCTCGAGCCGCCCAGAAGTTTTCCACGCGGTACCGGGATCGTTCGGTTGGCCGTGTTGGGTTCCGGTTCGGACTGGTAGCACCAGTTGGCCGTCGGATGCTCGATCAGGAGGCCGAACGAGAGGGGCATGCGGGAGTAGGGGTGGCTGCGCGCGCCGGCCTCCAGCAGCAGGACCTTGTTGGCCGGGCTCTCGCTCAGCCGTGCTGCCAGGGCGCCGCCCGCCGAGCCCGCACCCACGATGATGTAGTCATAGTCGGCCATGACCCGAATTCCCCCTCACGCAGCGGTGATTGCCTATGCAAGCTTAACCCTGAGCCATGCACGAAGCTGGGGCAATATCGCCTCGACAGGCGATACGCCTCATGGTCCGATGATCGCGCCGCCGGTTGCTGGGGAGTCGGGCGGCACCTGTAGAGTGGGGAAGTAAGGCCACATGCTGGCTCTGGTTCGTGTCGCCCTGAAGCGGCCCTACACGTTCGTTGTTCTTGCGCTCCTGATCCTTATCGTCGGTCCGCTTTCCGCGATGCGGACGCCGACCGACATCTTCCCCGAAATCCGCATCCCGGTGATCGCCGTCGTCTGGCAGTACACCGGCTTGCCGCCCGACCAGATGTCGGGCCGCGTGATGCTGAACTTCCAGCGCTCGCTCACCACCACCGTCAACGACATCGAGCACATCGAGGGCACGTCCTACACCGGCATCGGCATCGTGAAGGTGTTCTTCCAGCCGGGCACCGACATCCGCACCGCCAACGCGCAGGTCACGGCGATTTCGCAGACCGTGCTGAAGCAGATGCCGCCCAACATCACGCCGCCTCTGATCCTGAACTACAACGCCTCGACGGTGCCGATCATCCAGCTGGCGCTGGCCGGCAAGGGCGTGTCGGAGCAGGCGGTGTTCGACATCGCGATCAACACTGTGCGCACGCCGCTGGTCACCGTGCCGGGGGCGGCCATCCCATTCCCCTTCGGCGGCAAGTTCCGCCAGATCCAGATCGACCTCGATCCCGGTGCCCTGCAGGCGCGCGGCCTGTCGGCCAACGACGTCGCCAATGCGCTGGCCGCCCAGAACCTGCTGACGCCGGTCGGCACGCAGAAGATCGGCAGTTACGAATACGCCATCCAGCTCAACAACGCGCCGGCCGACTTCCAGGCGCTGGCCGACCTGCCGGTCTTCACCGCCAACGGCGCCATGGTCTACTTGCGCGACGTGGCGCAGGTGCGCGACGGCAACCCGCCGCAGACCAACATCGTGCATGTCGACGGCAGTCGCTCGGTGCTTCTGCAGGTGCTGAAGAACGGCTCGGTGTCGACGCTCGCTATCATCGACGGCATCAAGCAGCGCGTCGAGGAGCTGCGCAAGTCGCTGCCCGACAACGTCTCGATCGCCATCCTGGGCGACCAGTCGCTGTTCGTGGAGGGCGCGATCGGCGGCGTGGCGTTCGAGGCCGTCATCGCCGCCGTGCTGACCAGCCTGATGATCCTGCTGTTCCTCGGCAGCTGGCGCTCGACGGTGATCATCGCCACCTCGATTCCACTGGCCATCCTGGGCTCGATCGCGCTGCTGTCGGCGTTCGGCGAGACGCTGAACATCATGACCCTGGGCGGGCTGGCGCTCGCCGTCGGCATCCTGGTCGACGACGCCACGGTCACCATCGAGAACATCAACTGGCATCTCGAGCAGGGCAAGGACGTCGAGACCGCGATCATGGACGGCGCGCGGCAGATCGTGACGCCGGCCTTCGTATCGCTGCTCTGCATCTGCATCGTGTTCGTGCCGATGTTCTTCCTCGAGGGCGTCGCCCGCTTCCTGTTCGTGCCGATGGCCGAAGCGGTCATGTTCGCCATGATCTGCTCGTTCGTCCTGTCGCGCACGCTGGTGCCGACCATGGCGAACTACCTCCTGAAGCCGCATGACCATGCCCATGGCGAGAAGCCGCCGACACGCAATCCGCTGGTGCTCTTTCAGCGCGGCTTCGAGGTGCGCTTCGAGCGTTTCCGCACCGTCTACCGCGACCTGCTGGCGATGGCGCTGGCTCGCCGGGGCCTCTTTATCACGGGGTTCATGGCCTTCGTCCTGTCCTCGTTCGCGCTGGCGCCGTTCCTCGGCCAGAACTTCTTCCCGGCTGTCGATTCCGGCCAGATCCTGATGCATGCCCGTGCGCCGATCGGTACGCGCGTCGAGGAGGCGGCCAACCAGTTCGCCCAGATCCAGAAGGCGATCCGCCAGATCATCCCGCCACAGGAGATCGCGACGATCGCCGACAATGTCGGCATGCCGGTGAGCGGCATCAACATGACCTACAACAACACCGGCACGATCGGGCCGCAGGACGGCGACATCCAGATCAAGCTCACCGAGCACCATGGCCCCACCGCCGACTATGTGCGCGTGCTGCGCGAGCAGCTGCCCGAGCGCTTCCCGGGTTTCACCTTCTCGTTCCTGCCAGCCGACATCATCAGCCAGATCCTGAACTTCGGCGCGCCGTCGCCGATCGACGTCCAGGTCCGCGGCTCCGACCTCAAGGCCAACTTCGAGCACGCCAACCGCTTGCTGGCGCGTATTCGTCAGGTGCCGGGCGTGGTCGATGCGCGCATCCAGCAGTCGCGCGGCGCACCGGTGTTTGCGGTCGATATCGACCGAACGCGCGCCCAGTACGTGGGCCTCACCACTCGCGACGTCACCAACTCGCTGGTCGTGAACCTTGCGGGCTCGAGCCAGGTCGCGCCGACCTACTGGCTCAATCCGGCCAATGGAGTGTCCTACGGCATCGTGCTGCAGACACCGCAGTACCGGCTGGATTCGCTGTCGGCGCTCTCCAACCTGCCGATCGCCGCCCCTGCCGCCAGCCAGCTCCAGGTGCTGGGCGGCATCGCCGATGTCCGGCGCGACACCGCCAACGCCGTGGTCTCGCAGCAGGACCTGCAGGGCATGGTCCAGATCTACGCCGCGGTGCAGGATCGCGACCTTGGCGCCGTGGCTGCCGACGTGCGCAAGATCATCGCCGAACTCGCCCCGCAGCAGTCACCGCGCATCCGCGCCGTCAAGATACAGGGCCAGGTCAGGACCATGGAGAGCGCCTTCTCCGGCCTGCTGTTCGGCCTCCTGGGTGCGATCGTGCTGATCTACCTGCTGATCGTCGTGAACTTCCAGTCGTGGAGCGATCCCTTCGTCATCATCACGGCCCTGCCGGCGGCGCTCGCCGGCATCGTCTGGATGCTGTTTGCGACGTACACGACCTTGTCGGTGCCGGCGTTGACCGGGGCGATCATGTGCATGGGCGTGGCCACGGCCAACTCCGTGCTGGTGGTGAGCTTCGCGCGCGAGCGGCTGGCCGAGCTCGGTGACGCCACCCAGGCGGCGCTCGAAGCGGGCTATGTCCGCTTCCGGCCGGTGCTCATGACGGCGCTCGCCATGATCATCGGCATGGCGCCCATGGCGCTCGGCCTGGGCGAGGGCGGCGAGCAGAATGCGCCGCTCGGCCGCGCCGTCATCGGCGGCCTGATCTTTGCAACGGTCGCCACGCTCATCTTCGTCCCGGTCGTGTTCAGCGTCGTTCACCGCCACCACGGCAAGACCGTGGCCGCTGCTGCCCCTGGAGTTCCCCATGCCGCCTGAGTCACCACCCGGCGCTCCCCGCAAGCCACGGCGCGGCCTCGCCATCGCCGGCCTGGCCGGGCTGCTGGTCGTCGTCCTGGTCGTGGCCAGCGGCTTGTGGAACCGC
This sequence comes from Reyranella soli, assembly GCF_007992495.1. Lineage (GTDB taxonomy): Bacteria > Pseudomonadota > Alphaproteobacteria > Reyranellales > Reyranellaceae > Reyranella > Reyranella soli. Next base: position 10,737 of record NZ_BKAJ01000065.1, on the reverse strand, counting down.
AACGCCAGCGAGGCCAAGCTCAAGCAATGGACCGACGCCCAGGCCATTCCCGTGGTCAGCGTCGTGCAGCCGGCCAACAGCGCCAACCAGGCTACGCTCGACCTGCCGGGCCGGCTCGAGGCCTACATCCGGGCGCCGATCTATGCCCGCGTCGGCGGCTTCCTGAAGGCGTACCACGTCGACATCGGCTCTTCCGTGAAGGCAGGACAGCTCCTGGCCGAGATCGAGGCGCCCGATCTCGACCAGCAGCTCCTGCAGGCCAAGGCAGCGCTCGCCAGCGCGCAGGCGGCAGAGGCATTGGCGACGGTGACGGCGGGCCGCTGGCAGCAGCTGGGCGGCGCCAACACCGTTTCCCGTCAGACGGTCGACGAGAAGACCGCCGACCTCACCGTGAAGCAGGCCTTGACCAAGGCGGCCCAGGCCGCCGTCGATCGCCTGGAAGTGCTGTATTCCTTCAAGCGCCTGACGGCGCCGTTCGACGGCATCGTCACGGTACGCAACACCGATATCGGTGCGCTGATCAACGCCGATTCCAGCGCTGGCCTGGCGCTGTTCGTGATCTCCGACATCACCAGGCTGCGGGTCTCGGTCAGCGTGCCGCAGAACTACGTGCCGGCGGTCCGGATCAACACCAAGGTGCAGATCACCGTCCCGGAGTATCCCGGCAAGACCTACAGCGGCGTGGTCGACGCGTCGTCACGCGCGGTCGACGCCCAAAGCGGCACCACGCGGATGCAGATCGTCGTCGACAACAGCTCAGGCGAGCTGATGCCGGGGGCGTTTGCCAACACCCGCATCGAATTGCCGGCCAACCTGCAGGCGCTCAGCATCCCGGCCGGCGCGCTGATCTTCGACCAGAAGGGGCTGCGCGTCGCCACAGTCGATGCCAACAGCAAGGTCGTGTTGAAGCCGATCACCATCGCCCGCGACCTCGGCCAGGTCGTCGAGATCGCCAGCGGGCTCGTGGCCGGCGATCGTATCATCGACAGCCCGCCCGACGGCCTTGCCGACGGCGATCCGGTGCGCGTGGTCACGCCGGCCAAGCCGGCGGCGGCTTCCCGCTAGAGCGCAACCCAGCCAAAGAGGAACCCCGCCAAAGAGGAACCCCGCCAAAGAGGAACCCCGCCCACGGGCAGCGAGCGGGGTTCGTTTGGAACATGGTCCCCTCCGTAAGATCGGGAGGTCGACTTAGTCTGGTCGCGGAATTCCGGTGCCGCGTCACCCACGACTGTCGGGTGGAGTCATGCGCCCCTCGCTTCCCCCGCTGCGTAGTGCTGGAGCGTAAGGCCCTGTTCGGTAGACAATCAAGACAGGGAGTCTGACCTAGCTCCTGGATAAGCGGGGAGACGGCGATGATCGACACGGAAAAAGGCAGGCTCGAGTTGTCGCGGTTCACCATCGACATGGCGGTGCGCCTCGCACTGATCGCGGGCGTCGTCTATGTCAGCCTGCTGCTGTTGCGGCCCGTGGCGCCGCTGCTGCTGTGGTCGGTGATCCTCGCGGTCGCCGTCTTTCCGCTCTATGCCCTGCTGCGCCGCCGCGCCGGCATGCGGCCGTGGCTCGCTGCGACCCTGCTGTCGATCCTGCTGCTGGTGTTGCTGGTGACGCCCGTCATCCTGCTGTCGACGTCGGCGATCGAGACGCTCGAGGCCTACGGCCACATGGTGCTGGAGGGCAACCGTGTCCTGCCGGCTCCACCTGTATCGGTGCGCAGCTGGCCATTGGTCGGTGAACGGCTGCACGACTTCTGGCTGGCAGCCGCCAACGATTCGCGCTCTTTTCTTACCGCCCATGTCACGCAGATCACCTCGTTCGGCCGCTTCGTCGGCAGCATCGCCGCCGGTGTCGCCTTCGAGGTGCTGCAGTTCGCGGCGGCGATCATCATCGCCGGCGTCCTGCTTGCCTATTCGGACCGGTTGAGCGTCACCGTGACCGGCCTCGCCGGGCGCATTGCCGACGCGCGCGGCCGCCATTTCGTCGAGATCGCGGGCTCGACCATCCGCAACGTCTCTCAGGGCGTGATCGGCGTGGCGCTGTTGCAGGCGGCCTTGCTGGGACTCGGCATGCTGGTTGCTGGCGTGCCGTTCGCGGGTGCGCTCACCTTCGTCTGCCTGGTGCTGGCGATCGTCCAGGTCGGGCCCAACATCGTCATGGTCCCGGTCATCATCTGGGCCTGGTTCACCATGCCCCTCCTGACGGCGGCGATCTTCACCGTCTACACCGCGCCCTTGCTGCTGCTCGACAATGTGCTGCGGCCGATCCTGATGGCGCGCGGCCTGCAGACGCCGATGCCCGTGATCCTGGCCGGCGTGATCTGCGGAACGTTGGCAGGCGGCCTGATCGGCCTGTTCGTCGGCCCGGTCGTGCTGGCCGTGTTCTACGACCTGCTGACGACCTGGATGGCCGCGGGGCCGCACGAGGAGAAGAAGGCGTAGTCCGGCAAGAGCTACTTGCGCTTCGGCCGGATCGCTTCCCACTGCTCGTCGGTCCAGTCGATCATCGCCTGCGTATTCGCGCCGCCGCCGCCCGATTGCAGCATCTTGCCGCCGTCGATCACGACGGCGTCGCCGTTGATGAAGGCGGCACCGTCGCTCACCAGGAAAGCCGCGAGGTTGGCCAGTTCCTCGTGCTCGCCGACGCGGCGCAGCGGGATGGTCTTGACCAGCGCTTCGTTGCCGCCGCGTTCCTTGGGCATCAGGCGGCTCCACGCGCCCTCGGTCGGGAAGGGGCCGGGCACGATCGCGCAGGTGCGGATGCCCTTGGGTCCCCATTCGACGGCGAGGCTCTTGGTCATGGCCAAGACGCCGGCCTTCGCCATGGCCGACGGCACGGTGAAGGGCGCGCCCGTCAGCGACGACACGGTGAGGATCGACATCACCACGCGATCGCGCAGCCCCTGGTCGATCCAGCGCCGGCCCGCCGCGACGGTGCAGTAGGCCGAGCCGTGCAGCACGATGCCCAGCACCGCATCGATGGCGCGCGTCGACATCTTGTGGGTCTGCGCCAGGATCTGCCCGGCCGCGTTGTTGACCAGGATGTCGAGCGGACGCTTGGCCCAGATCGTGTCCATCATGGCCTCGACCGCATCGGGCACGCGCACGTCGCAGCCTACGGTCTCGATCTCGCCGCCGGTCTCCTTGGCCAGCTCCTCGGCCGTCTGCTTCAGCACATCCTCGCGCCGGCCGCAGATCACGACGTTGGCGCCGAGCTCGAGATAGCGGTGCGCCATCGAGCGCCCGAGACCGGTGCCGCCGCCGGTCACCAGGATGCGCTTGTCCTTGAGCAGGTCGGGCTGGAACATCGCTACTTCCGGATCTCGGTGAAGGCCACGCCCGTGGCCAGCAGCTTGTCGATCTCGGTTGCGCTGTAGCCCACTTCGCCCAGCACCTTGCGCGTGTCGGCGCCGAACGTCCTGGGCTTGCTGCGCGCGGCCGCGGGCGTGCGCGACAGCTTCACCGGGTTGCCGACGTTGCGCCAGCCGTCCTTCTCCCAGACCATGTTGCGGTGCTTGGTGTGCGGATGCTCCATGACGTCGGGCACTTCCATCACCGCGCCGGAGGGCACGCCGTTCTGCATCAGCTCGTTGGCGAATGCCTCGCCGTTGCGATCCTTGGTGAGCGCCCGAAGCTCGGCCTCGAGCTCATCGCGATGGGCGACGCGGTCCTTGTTGGTCTTGAAGCGCGGATCGTCGGCCAGTTCGGGCTTGCCCAGCATCTGCGTCAGCTTGCGGAACTGCCCGTCATTGCCGGCGCCGATCACGATGTTGCGGCCCTTGGTCGGGAAGTTGGCGTAGGGCGCGAGATTGCCGTGGCTGTTGCCGTAGAGCTTGGGTTTCAGTCCGGCCATGAAGTAGTTCGGCGCATGCGGCTGATGCAGCGCCACGGCGCTGTCGTAGAGCGTGGCGTCGACGAACTGGCCCTTGCCCGAGCGATTGCGCTCATACATCGCCATCAGGATGCCCATGCAGGCATTCATGCCGGTCGAGAGATCGACCACCGGCACGCCGATGCGCACCGGTCCCGCCTCGGGCGCACCGTTGACCGAGACCAGGCCGGCCGAGGCCTGCACCATGGCGTCGTAGCCCGGGAAGCCGCCCAGCGGGCCGTCGGCGCCGAAGCCCGAGACGCGGGCATGGATCAGGCGCGGGAACTTCTGCGACAGGGTCTCGTAGCCGATGCCCCATTTCTCCATGGTGCCGGTCTTGAAATTCTCGATCAGCACGTCGGCCGTCTCGAGCAGCTTTTCCAGGACCTCGCGGCCTTCCTTCTTCGACAGGTCGAGCGCCACAGTGCGCTTGTTGCGGTTGATGCCGGCGAAGTAGGCCGAGATGCCTTCCTGGTCGAACGGAGGGCCCCACAGCCGGGTCTCGTCGCCCTGCGGCGGCTCGATCTTGATCACCTCGGCGCCGTGATCGGCCAGCATCTGGGCGCAGTACGGCCCACCCAGCACACGCGAGAGATCGACGACTTTCAGGCCTTCCAACGCCCCCGGCATCTCGTTCCACTCCTCGGGTTCCATGAAGAGCGGCGGTTATAGACCATGGGCCGTGACGTCGATACGGTCATGGGAGCGCGGGCCTCCGGCCCGCTCATGATTCATGATGCGGGCCGGAGGCCCGCGCTCCCGCATGAAAGGCTGCCCATGCTCAGCGGAATTCACGGCCATCAGGACATCGAACGCGTCGTCTACGGCAAGCCGGCAGGACCCGCCCTGCGCGCCGAAGCCGAACGCCTGGGCGCCAGGCGCGTCTTCGTCACGACCTCGAAGTCGGTGGCGCAGAGCGCGTTGCTGTCCGACGTCATCCGCGATCTCGGCGACCGCTATGCCGGCGTCTATTCCGGCATCACCGCCCATTCGCCGCGGCCTTGCGTCATCGAGGGCGCCAAGCTGGCCCGCGAGATCGGCGCCGACCTGATCGTCGCCGTGGGCGGCGGCTCGGTGATCGACGCCACCAAGGTGATGCTGATCGCGCTGTGGCAGGGCGCGATGACGATCGACGCACTCGACCTCTATCGCGCCGGCCGGCCGAAGGAGGGACACGCCCCGCCGTCGGAGGCGATCAGGCCATCGGCCGATGCCGTCCGCATGATCGCTGTGCCGACCACGCTGTCGGCGGCCGAGTTCAATCCTTTCGCCGGCATCAGCGACCCGCGACACGGCATCAAGGAGAGCTTCGGCCATCGCCTGATCGTGCCGCGCGTCATCGTGCTCGATCCGGCGGCGACGCTCGCCACGCCGATGGACCTGATGCTGTCGACAGGGATCAAGGCGGTCGACCATGCGGTCGAGCGGCTGTGCTCGCAGCAGGCGCATCCCTTCGTATTGGGCACGGCGACCGAAGCGCTGCGGCTCTTGACTAAGGCATTGCCCGCCCATGCGACCAAGCCCGACGACATGCCGACGCGGCTCGACCTTCAGTTCGGCATGTGGCTGTCGATCGGCGCCGGCACTTCGGGCGTCGGAACTGGTGCGAGCCACGGCATCGGCCATGTGCTGGGCGCCGCCTGCCACGTGCCGCACGGCCACACCTCGTGCGTGATGCTGCCCTCGGTGCTGCGCTGGAATCTGCCGGCCAACGCCGAACGCCAGAGCCGGGTGAGCGACGCCTTCGGCAAGCCCGACGTTCCGGCCGCCGATCTTGTGGCAGGCCTGGTGAAGTCGCTCGGCCTGCCTGGACGGTTGGCCGACGTCGGCGTCGGCAAGGATCGCTTCCGCGAGATCGCCGAGAAGTCGATGCACGACCGTGCCGTGCTCAACAATCCGCGGCCCATCCAGGGACCAGACCAGGTGATGGAAATTCTCGAGCTGGCCGCCTGATTGGACTGGGTCGCGACCGCCGGCGACCTCATCTACGAGTCGCCGGGCGAAGCCCACACGCTGGTGGCCCACGACCATCCCGATCCGATGAGGGTCTTTTTCATCGTCAAAGGGCCGCTGGTCTGGCTGAACGACAAAGGGGAGCCTGACGACTACTTCGACGTTCATCAGTACATCGCGCTGTACAAGGCCCACTACGAGAAGGTCGGGTTGGGAGCGGCGCTGATCGACAAGCTTTACCGTTGAGCGCATGAAGTCTTTTCATGAGGCGGAACACTCGAAAGGCGTAAGGTCCCACCCGACCTTCCAGGGACGAGGACCCATCATGCCGTCTGTCCACACCGCTCCGTCGACCGCCGCCGCCGTCCCGCCGCTTGCCGCCTGGGTCGAGGCCAACGTGCCCTATCTCGCCGACCTCAGCATCAAGCCGGTGACCTACAATCCGCCGATCGGCACAGGCGTGGCACGGCGCGAGGGCAACTATCGCGACTTCAAGGTGCGCATCCAGAACGCGCGGCTCGTGAAAGGGCTGTCGCTCGACCGTCAGGCCTTCATCCTGACGCCGCACGAGACGAAGGTGCGCGACTTCTATGACAAGGATGAGATCAAGCGCGTGTGGGAGCCCGAGGTCGAGGCGCTGATCAAGCGCGAGACAGGAGCTTCGAAAGTCGTGGTGTTCGACCACACCATCCGCGCCGCCGATCGCGGTGTCGAGCGTGGCCATCGCGCGCCGGTGCGCTCCGTGCACAACGACTACACCGAGAAATCGGGCCCGCAGCGCGTGCGCGACCTGCTGCCGCCGGACGAGGCCGAGGCGCGGCTGAAGAAGCGCTTCGTCGAGATCAACGTCTGGCGCAACATCAGCCACGATCCGGTCGAGATGTCGCCGCTGGGCTTCGTCGATTCCGAGAGCATCGCGCCGCGCGACCTCGCAGTCTGCGACCTGGTCTATGCCGATCGTACCGGCGAGATCTATATCGGCGTCCACAACGCCGACCACCGCTGGTACTACTTCCCGCGCATGACGCGCGAGGAGGCCGTGCTGATCAAGTGCTACGATTCGATGAAGGACGGCCGCGCCCGCTTCTCGCTGCACTCGGCGTTCGACGATCCGACGTCGCCGGCCAATCCCAGGCCACGCGAGAGCATCGAGACCCGGACATTCGCCTTCTTCGACTGAGCCCCGCCGGATAGCGGGCATAGAAGTGGTCTGAACGGGAGACACAGGCAACATGTTGGGCGACACGAACGTTCGGGCTGGCCAGTGCCATTGCGGTGCGGTGCGTTTCGAGGCGACGCTCAGCGACGGCTTAGATTCGATCCGCCGCTGCACCTGCTCTTACTGCCGGATGCGGGGCGCCGTCGTCGTCATGGCAGAAATGGGTGGGATCAAGGTCCTGCAGGGCGAGGATGCGTTGACAAGCTATCGCTTCCATACCGGATCAGTGCAGCACTTCTTCTGTTCTCGCTGCGGGATATACACACATCATCAACGACGATCTAACCAGAATCTGTATGCCGTAAACGTGGCTTGCCTGGACGGGGTAAGCCCATTCGATTTCTCTGAGGTGCCTGTCATGGATGGCGTCAATCACACGAACGACACCGGCAGGCCAACGCGTCGAGCAGGGACACTCCGCTTCATCCCGGCCGACTAACTATCCCTGTCAGCGGTCATTTCCGCTTCATGAGTTCACGCCCTAGGACCTGGCAATCGCCTCGAGGTGCTCGGCCAGTTCCTCGGCGTTGCTGAAGAAGGGCGAGTGACCGCATTCCATGGTGATGACCTTGGACGGCGTCATCTTCACCATCAGGCGCTGCAGCTTGATGCGCACGGCATTGTCGTGCGTGCACTCGATGTACCAGCGCGGCACCGAGCCGAAGCGGTCCTCGGTCAGCGTCACCGGCGTGGTCGAGATCGAGATCGGCTGCGGCCTCAGCCGCTCCATCGCCGTGTAGCGGTCCTCCGGCGAGACGTCGGCGTAGAACAGCGTCGGCAGCTTGTCGCGCGAGAAGGTATAGGTGAGGCCGTCGGGGCTGACCTGACGCGACAGCCGGAACATCGTGTCGGGCTCGAGCGAGGTCATGTCCCTGCCGGTTTTGCCCGAGGTCGGCAGCAGCGCGCAGAGATAGACCAGCGCCTTGAGCTTGCGCCGCCGCGCCTCGGCGACCGCACTGATGGTGATGCCGCCCAGCGAATGGCCGACCAGCACGACCTGCTCCTCCATCTTGTCGAGCAGGCGCGAGACCTTCTCGACGTTGTCGGCGAGGGTGACGTTGGCGGGCGGCGTGTCGTCCTTGCCCATGCCCGGCATGTCGGGGGCGCAGACCTTGTGGCCGTTGGCCTGCAGGAGCGGCACCATCTTTTCCCAGATCCAGCCGCCGGTGCAGGCGCCGTGGATGAGGAGGAACGTCGCCACGATCCTACGTCCGACCGACGACCGTGCGCGCGCCTTCGGCGGGCACGAAGAAGTCGGGCATCAGCGGCGTGCCGGGCGAGACGGCGTATTTGTCGAAGTTGGTGACGCCCTCGGCGGCCAGGACCTCGTCGTCGATGAAGAAGTTGCCGGTGCAGGTCTTCGCCGGCTTGTTGAGGATCACATAGGCCGCGTCGGCCATGATCTCGGGCTTGCGGCAGCGCTTCATGCCGTCCTCGCCGCCCAGGATGTTCTGGATCGCCGCCGTCGCGATGCCGGTGCGCGGCCACAGGCAGTTGAAGGCGATCCTGCCCTTGAACTCCTCGGCCATCGCCCAGGCGTAGACCGACATGCTGAACTTGGCGAGGGTGTAGGCCGAATGGTTGGCGAACCACTTCACGTCGAAGTCGAGCGGCGGTGAGAGATTGAGGACGTGCGGGTTCTCGGCCTTCAACAGATGCGGGATGCACTTCTGCGAGACCATGTAGGTGCCGCGCGAGTTGATCTGGTGCATCAGGTCGTAGCGCTTCATCTGCGTCGCCAGCGTGCCGGTGAGGCTGATGGCGCTGGCATTGTTGATCAGGATGTCGATGCCTCCGAATCTGGCCACGGTCTCGGCCACCGACTTCTCCACGCTCTGCTCGTCGCGGATGTCGCAAGCCAGCGGCAGCGCCTTGCCGCCCGCCTTCTCGACCTCCTCGGCAGCGGTGAAGATGGTGCCGGGCAATCTGGGATCTGGCTTCACCGTCTTGGCAGCAATGGCGACGTTGGCGCCGTCGCGCGCGGCGGCGAGCGCGATGGCAAGTCCGATGCCCCGGCTGGCGCCGGTCACGAACAAGGTTTTGCGAGCCAAACTCATGACGCCCCCGAGAATACCTCGGGCTCTATAGCCGGGTGCGGGAGGGGCGGCTAGTCTTTGAGACCTGCAAGGGGGACATGCATGAATCCGTGCTTTGAGACGGCGACACGGCTTGCCCGCGCCATACGAAACGGCCGCCTGAGCTCCGTGGATGCGACGCAGGCGCATCTGGAGCGCATCGACCGGCTGAACGGCCCGATCAACGCCCTGGTGGTGGTCGACCGCGACGGCGCGCTCAAGGCAGCGCGCGCCGCCGATCGTGCACAGGCTAGAAAGAAGCCGCTCGGCCCCTTGCACGGCGTGCCCATCACCATCAAGGAAGCGTTCGACGTCGCGGGGCTGCACACGACGTCCAGCCACCCGCCGCTCAAGGACAATGTCGCGGCCGAGGATGCGAGCCTGGTCGCCCGCCTGCGCGCGGCGGGAGCGGTGATCCTGGGCAAGACCAATGTGCCCGAGCTGTGCGCCGACTTTCAGACCGACAGCCCGCTGTTCGGCACGTCGAAGAACGCCTGGGACGACCGTCGCACGGCCGGTGGCTCGACCGGCGGCGGCGCCGTTGCCGTCGCGGCACGCCTGTCGCCGCTCGAGCTGGGCAGCGACATCGGCGGCTCCGTTCGCAATCCCGCGCACTACAACGGCATCTTCTCGCTGAAGCCGACGGAGTGGCGCGTGCCGGGCCGCGGCCATGTGCCGGGCCTGCCCGGCCAGACGCGCACCGTCCGGTGGATGGGCGTGTTCGGTCCCCTGGCGCGCTCGGTCGAGGATCTCGAGATGGCGCTGCGCATCATCGCCGGCCCCGATGGCCACGAGGCCGAAGCGCCGCCAGTGCCGCTGGGACCGGCGCCGGCCACGACCCCCAAGGGGCTGCGCATCGCCGTGCTCGAGAGCAATCCCTTGGTGACGGTCTCGGCCGATACCGCAGCGGTGGTGCAGCAGACCGCGCGCTTGCTGACCAAGGCAGGCGCCAAGGTGAAGCGCGCCGCGCCGGACATCGATTGGCGCCAAGCCTGGGACGACTGGTGTGATCTCTTTCAGTACCAGGTCCGCGCGCTGCAGCCGTTGGCTGAGCGTGAGCGCACCTTCGGCATGGAGACGGCGTCGGATCCGAGCGCGCGCTCCGTCGGCCGCACGGCGCGGCTCGACATCGCCGAGTTCCTGGCCGTGCTCGACCGCCGCGACGGGATCGTGCGGCAATGCGAGGCCTTCCTCGACGACTACGACGCCTGGCTGATGCCGGTGATGCCCGATGCTGCCTTCATCCGGCAGAAGCAGAGCGAGCCGCTGGTGGTCGACGGCACGCCGCATCCCTATTTCTTCGCCGGCACCGCCTACAACTTTCTCGCCAACCTGACAGGCCAGCCGTCGATCGTGCTGCCCTGCGGCTTCTCCAAGGAGGGCCTGCCGATCGGCCTGCAGCTCACCGGCAAGCGCTGGGGCGACGCACGCCTGCTCGGCGTCGCCAAGGCGCTGGAGAAGCTCCTGCCGCTTTGTCCCGTGCCGCCGAATTACAGGGATTAGTGTTCCGTCACAGTGGTTTTGACGGCAAGGTACCGTATGTGCGCCGGCATGCGCAGTGCATGCACTGGCGGCGCCTCACTCGTGAATTTCTGCATTTTCTACTATTTTTTGCAGGCCGGGCCG
>NZ_BKAJ01000064.1 GCF_007992495.1 Reyranella soli | reverse complement strand
GTAGCCGCTGCCGACCTGTTCGCCGCCGATCAGCGCCCAGCTGCCGCCGTACTGGCCAGCGGTAATGAGCGAGCCGCCAGAAGTCAGCTGCGGCCCCAATGATCTATCATGCGGGGGCAGCAGATAGACGTTGGCGACCTGCGTCAGGGCCGTCGACCCAGCCGCTTCGATCACCGTCGTGTGCGCAATCGAGCCATCGCCATTGAGGTCCTGATGGAAGCCGGGCTCGAGCGACCGCAATCCGGCACTTGCCCCCGACAGTACCCCGCTCTGCGAGAGCCAGTTGCCGTCGCCGTCCACGGTCCAGACGACGTACTGATCGGCGCCCGACAGCTTCCAGGCCACTTGATAGCCGTCGCCCAGCGGCTCGGCGGCGATCGGCAGCCACGCCCGGGACGCGCTGGCCGCGATGGGCGTGTCCTCGTACATGATCTGAGGTCCCGTCGATGCTCCCACCGGATGAAGAGAGTAGCCGCCTGCGATCTCGACCAGCGCTGTCGCCCCCTGCGCCTCGATTTCCGCCGCCAGCAGGCCCGTCACGGCGACGTTCGGGCCGACCACGACATTGCCGCCGCCTGCGATGGCCAGCGTTCCCTGGCCCTGCAGGTTGGCCAGCACTGTCGTATCCGCCCCCGGGCCGTAATATTCGTTGCCGACGCCGGTCAGCTCGATCTTGTCGCCCGACAGGTAGCCGCCGATCGCCGTCGGCTGTCGGCCGTAGGTCGCGAAGGTGTCGCCGGCGAAGCTGGCGGAACCCAGCACGATCGCGCCGCTGCCCAGGTTGTTCTCGAAGCCGCTCGCGCGCACCGAGGTGATGCCCGCGGGCGCCATGAGGCCGGGCCCGTCATTGTCGACGAAGTAGGCGCCGCTGACGCTGAGATCGCGCGCGCCGTTGTCGAGGATCAGGCCGGCAACGCCGTTCTTGCGCACGCCGCCGCCTCCCCACTCGAGCGCGCTCACCTCGCCGCCGCCGGCACTGTTGGCGAAGCGGGCGCCGCCCGCCGCGTCGTCGTGCATCCAGGAATTGAACACCGTGCCCTGCGAGGCATTGCCCAGGACGTCGAGCCCGATCCCGCCGACATGTTCGATATTGACGTTGCTGATCGTCCAGTCGTGGAGCGAGCGGTCGGCGCCGTCGGCTACGATCTTGATGCCGTCGCCCTCCTGGCCGTTGCCCAGGATCGAGAAGTTGGAGAGCGTGAGCCCGCCGAAATCCGCGCCGGGAGCGACGATGATCTCGATGACCGGCGCGCCGTTTGCGATCTGCGAGATAATCTTGGCGCCGCCGAGATCGATGCCGACCGGCCCCTGGCTCGAGCGGGTGACGTTGATGACGATCGGCGTGGTGACGGTGTAGGTCGCGTCCGTGAGATGGGCGACGTAGCCATCCGCGATCGCGGCCCGCAGCGCGCTCTCCACGGTGCCCGTTCCGGTGCTGCTGGGCTTGGCGGCTGTGGTCGCGGCGGTGATGGCGGCAAGCGTGGGCAGCGCCACGCCCGCCGTGCCCGTCGTCACGTGGGCCATGTCCCCGCCCGTCGCGTTGGGCACGAGGTTCGGCCCGGTGACGACCTTGCCGTCGTTGCCGGTCATGAACAGGACGCCACTGCCCTGCAGGTCGGCCAAGGCGCTGCCACTGTTGCCCACGAGGGTCGCCGTGCCGGCGAGGAAACCGTCGATGCCGACGGTCTGCCGCCCCGAGGTCGAGAAGACGTTGTCGGTGAAGTTGCCGTAGTTCTGGAAGTCGATGCCGGCGCCGCCATTGTTCTCGAACGTGCTGTTGCCGACCGCGGTGATGCCCGACAGGGCGCTGATGCCGGCGCCGCCGTTGTTTGCGAACCGGGCGCGCTCGACGCCGAGGTCGCGCGCGCCGTTATCGAGCACGATGCCGGCATCGCCATTGTCCTGGGCGCCGCCGCCGAACCAGCGCAGCGCGCTCGCCACGCCGCCATTCGCGCTGTGGGAGAAGTACGCGCCGCCCAGCGCGTTGTTGTTCATCCACGAATCAGAGACCAGCCCCTCGAACGCGCTGCCCACGACAGAGAGGCCGTATCCACCGACGCCATGGACGGCGACGTCGCTGATGGTCCAGTTGTAGGCCCAGCGGTCATTGCCGTCGGCGATGATTTCTATGCCGTTGCCGTCGCTGCCGGTGCCCTGCAGCGTGAAGTTCGACAGCGTCAGGTAACGGAAATCCACGCCCGGACCGACGACGATCTGGATCAAGGGAGAACCGTCAGTGACCTGCGAGACCAGGGTGGCGCCGCCGCCGTCGATGCCCAGCGCCCCCTGGACGGTGCTGTCGACGTAAATGACGATGGGCGAGCTGATCGTGTAGGTCTGATCCGTCAGGTGGGCGACATACCCGCCGTGGATCGCCGCGGAGAGGATGTCGCCGAACTCCGTACCCGTACTCATGGACTACCCGCGCGCTTTGACCTCCTTCTCCCTAACCTCTTCCTGTTAAGGGTCGCCATGGCCGCGCTGTGACCATGGCATGACCCTACTTCGCGGCCACGGGCGCGCCTTGCAGCAATTCCCCCAGCGGTTGCTTGTAGAACTTCGCCATGCCGGTCGTGCCGTGGCCGCGCGTCTCCTCGCTGGCCGGGATCAGGAACAGGCGGGCGTTCTTGATCTGCTTCAGCGCAGTCTCGGTGAGTCCGGTCTCCGGCGGATTGCGCTCGTCGTCGGCGGCGTTGACGACCAGCACGGCCGCCTTGATGCGCGCCAGGCCGGGCGACGGATCGTAATCGCCCGACGATTCCCACTGATAGAGGTGGTCGTTGGCGTCGGCGTTGGTCAGCGCGGCCAACCGTTGGTCCAGAAGCTTATCGGCGGCTTCACGCGTCGGCGCCATCTTCTGGTGAGCGAGCGTGCCGCCATTGGTGGCGATGTTGTAAAACACCACGGCCGTGCGGAAGGCCTTCGGCTGGTTCGTGTAGTTGCCGTCCTTCCAGTCGGGATCGTTGCGGATGGAATCGATGATCAGGCGGCGCAGCATCCAGTTGCGGCTGGCCATCGCCGTCGGCTGCGAGGCCATCGGCGCCAGCGCATCCATGAAGTCGGGATATTTTACGCCCCACACCCAGGTGTGCATGCCGCCCATCGAGTTGCCGATCACCAGGCGCAGATGGTTGATGCCCAGCCCCTCCTTCACCAGCCGGTACTGGGCGTCGACCATGTCGGCGTAGTTGTACTTGGGGAACTTGGCCTTGAGACCATCCGACGGCTTGGAGGATTTCCCGTGGCCGATCGAGTCGGGGATGATGATGTAGTACTCGGCGGCGTCGAGCGGCTGGCCGGCGCCGAACAGCTCGCCGGCGAAGGTGGGCGTCAGCATGCTGGCCGCGGAACCGGTGGTGCCGTGCAGGACGAGCACCGGCTGCCCCGACGGCTCGCCGATGGTGGTGTAGGCGAGCTTCAGCTCGGGCATGACCTCGCCGGTGTGGAACTTGAAGTCGCGGGCGATCCATTCGCCGGTCTTCGGCGCCGGATAGTCGGCAGCGACCACCGGCACGGCGAACAACGCCAGCACCAACGCGACGAGCACGCGCTTCATGGGGAACCTCCCTGACTTTCGTTGGGAGGAGCTTAGATCATTTTGGGAGCGCGGGCCTCCGGCCCGCTCATGATCAAGAGGCGGGCCAGAGGCCCGCGCTCCCGTATGATGTCCCCGGCTAACGAGCGCCGCGGACCAGTCGGCCGGGCAGAGCGCCGGTGAAGGCGCCGTCGCCGTAGGTGATCTCGCCGCTGACGATGGTGGCGCGGTAGCCCTCGGCCTTCTGCTCCAGGCGGCGGCCGCCGCCGGGCAGGTTGTGTACCGGATGCGGCGCGGCGACGCGCAAATGGTCGAGGTCGATCAGGTTGATGTCGGCCTTGTAGCCCGCCGCCAGGCGGCCGCGGTCACCCAGGCCGACGGTGCGGGCCGGTACGTCGGTGAGCTGCTGCACCGTCCAGGCGAGCGGCCAGCGTTCGCCCTTGCGGTCGCGCGTCCAGTAGGTCAGCGCGTGCGTGGGATAGCTCGCATCGCAGATCAGGCCGTAATGCGCGCCGCCGTCGCCCAGCGCCATCACGGTGTTCTCGTGCCGCAGCATGCTCGCCATGTTGGCGTCGGAGCAATCGGTGTAGTTGGCGCCGGGATGGAACAGGATGGTGCGGCCATCGCCCGACACCAGGAGGTCGTAGGCAAGCTCCAGCGGCGTGACGCCCAGCGCGGCCGCCCGTGCGTCCAGCCGCTCATTGGCGGGAGGCGTGTAGTTCGGCGGATCGCCCAGCACGAACATGTTGGCGACGCTGCGCATGAAGGCCAGCATGTTGGGATTGCTGTAGACCGGCTCCTCCTTCAGCAGCAGCACGCGCATTGCGGGATCGCGCAGCCGTGCCAGCTTCTGCTCGAGCGGCAGGCCCTCGATCGCGCGATAGCTGGGGCAAGTCGAGAAGGGATGGAACGACAGCTCCAGCCCGTAGAGGATCGCCACCGGCCGCGCCGCGACCTGGCCCTTGATCGGCAGGCCATCGCGATTGGCGCGCTCGACCTCTTCCAGAAGCGTCTTCCAACGGCCGGGATAGAGCGAGATGTCGAGCAGGGTGAAGGACAGCGGCCGCCCCGAGATCTCGACCAGGCGGCGCAGCATGGCGAACTCGGTCGAGCCTTCGGGTGTGGCATCCTGGAAGTCGTCCAGGAGCTGGATCACGCCTTTGCCCACGCGGCGCATGCCGCGGGCGATCGCCGCCAGCTCCTCTTCGGCGGCGGTGATGGTGGGCGTGAGCGCACCGTCGGACGAGCGATGGAACAGCGAGCGCGAGGTGGTGAAGCCGAGCGCGCCGGCCAAAAGCCCCTCCTCCACCAGCGAGGCCATGGCCGCCATGTCGGCCGTCGTCGCGGGCTCGCGGTCGACGCCACGGCGGCCCATCACGAAGACTCGCAACGGCGCATGCGGCACCTGGGTGGCGAAGTCGATGTCGCATTGGCGCTGCGCCAGCGCGTCGAGATAGTCGGGGAAGCTCTGCCAGTTCCACGGCACGCCCTGGCGCATCACCAGCTCGGGGATGTCCTCCACCCCTTCCATGACCTTCATCAGCGTGTCGCGGTCCTGCGGCCGGCAGGGCGCGAAGCCCACGCCGCAATTGCCCATCACCACGGTGGTGACGCCATGGCCCGAGGACGGCACGAAGCGCTGGTCCCAGGTCGCCTGACCGTCATAGTGGGTGTGGATGTCGACGAAGCCCGGCGTGACGGCGAGGCCCTTGGCGTCGATCTCCTCTCGGCCGGTACCGGTGACATTGCCCACGGCGGCGATGCGGCCGTCCCGCACGGCGACGTCGGCTTCCCGTGCCGGAGCGCCCGTGCCGTCGAGCACGGTGCCATTGCGTACGACCAAGTCGAATTGAGCGGCCAAGGCATCTCTCCTTCAGCAGACGATGCGGCGCAGTCCAGCGAAACTGCCACCGGCAAACCAGTCCCGCAAGCCGGCGATCCTCTATAAGATTTCCGGCGAATGGCAAAGGTCGCATCATGAAATTGGGCCGCTTCGAGATCGGCGTCGACATCGGCGGCACGTTCACCGACATCGTCTGCCGCGAGCGCGGCGGCGCGCTGCATGTCCTGAAAGTGCCGACGACCCGCGACGATCCCAGCCAGGCGGTCATCAAGTCGATCGCCGAGCTTGCCGAGCGCTGGGGCGTCGACGCCGACGGCATCGGGCGCTTCGCGCACGGCACGACGGTCGCCACCAATGCGGTGCTGGAGCGCAAGGGCGCGCGCATCGGCGTGCTCACCACCGCGGGGTTTCGCGACGTGCTGGAGATCGGCCGGCAACTGCGCACCGACGTCTATCGCGTCATCCTCGATCCCCAGGCCCCGGTGTTCCTGGCGCCGCGCCGCTACCGGCGGGAGATCCCCGAACGCCTGGATGCCTCCGGAACGGTTTTGACGGCGCTCGACGAGGCTGCCGTCGTGAAAGCGGCGGACGAGCTGGTGCAGGAAGGCGTGGAGGCGCTCGCGATCTCCTTTCTGTTCTCGTTCCGCAATCCGGTGCATGAACGCCGCGCCGCCGAGCTTATACGCAAGCGCCATCCCGCGCTGGCGCTGTCGCTCTCCCATGAGGTCGATCCGGCCTTCCGCGAATACGAGCGCACCGTCATCACCGCCTTCGACGCCTACCTGAAACCCCGGGTCGACACCTATCTGGCGCGCCTCGGGAAGGGCCTCGCCAAGGCCGGCATCGATGCCCCCTTGCAGGTCATGCAGTCGCGCGGCGGGCTCGCCATTGCCGAGGTCGCGCGCCAGCGGCCGGTCCGCCTGTTCCTGTCCGGTCCGGCGGCCGGGGTGATCGGCGGGCAGATCGTCGGCGCATCGGCGGCGACCGACGACCTGATCACGATCGATGTCGGCGGCACCTCGGCCGACATCGCGCTGATCAGCCGGCGCAAGCCGATGCTGCGCTCCGAGGGCGTGATCGGCGGCTATGCCGTGCGCGTGGCGATGGTCGATGTGACCACGCTCGGCGCGGGCGGCGGCAGCATCGCCCACCTCGACGCCTCGGGCGGACTGCGCGTCGGCCCGCACTCGGCCGGCTCCGAGCCTGGCCCTGCCTGCTACGGCCGCGGCGGCGAGAATGCAACGGTGACGGACGCCTCCGTGGTGCTGGGCTACCTCGACCCCGACTTCTTTGCCGGCGGCCGGCTGCGGCTCGAGCCGGCCAAGGCAACCGAGGCGATCGACACCAAAGTGGCGAAGCAGCTCAACATGACGACGGCGGAGGCGGCGCTCGGCATCCATCGTGTGCTCAACGCCCAGATGGCCGAAGGCATCCGCCTGGTCTCGGTGCGGCAGGGCATCGATCCGCGCACCTACGCCCTCGTGCCCCTGGGCGGCGCCGGCGGCATCCATGCCACGGCCTTGGCGCGCGAGCTCGGCATCCGCCGCATCATCGTGCCTCGCCTACCCGGCGTGCTGTCGGCCGCCGGCCTGCTGGCGGCGCCGATCGAGCATGAGATCACGGCCGAGTTCGCCACGCCGATCGCCACATTCGATCTCGCCGCCCTGCGCGAAAAGCTCGGCGAGATCGACCGGCGGGCGGCCGCGCTGATGGCTGCCGAGAAGGCGGACGCCGACAAGGTCACCATCAGCTACTTCGCCGACGTCTGCTACATCGGCCAGTCGTACAATCTCGAGATACCGCTCCACCCCGACGATGCCGACCCGGCGGGCCGCCTCTATCGCGATTTCCTCGAAGCGCATGACCGCATCTACGGCCACAGCGTCGAGATTCCGGCCAAGATCGTAGGCGTGCGCACAGTCCATCGCGCCGGCGGCAGCGAAATCCTCGACGAAATGCGGTTTGCCGCCTCCGGCGGCCCGACGGAAATCGGCCAGCGCAAGATCATGGTGGCAGGCGAGCCCGGGTTCGTGAGCGCCACCGTCTACGATCGCAACGCCCTGCCTGAGGGTTTTTCGTTCGCAGGCCCCGCGATCATCCAGCAGTCCGACACGACGACCCTGGTCGAGCCGGGCTGGTCCTGTATGGTGGATGGCGCCGGCAACTTGATCGTCACGCGGCAAGAGGGATGACCGACATGGCCGAAACGAACGGCAAAGGTGGACTCGACCCGATCACCGTCGAGGTGGTGCGCAACAAGCTGGAAGGCATCGCCAACGAGATGCAGCAGACCTTGCTGCGCTCGTCCTTCTCGCCGATCGTCAAGGAGGGCCTGGACGCTTCCTCGAGCCTGTTCACCATACGCGGCGAGACGCTGGCCCAGTCGATCGCGATCCCGATCCATCTCGCCACGCTCATTCCCGTCGTCCAGAAGATGCTGGAGGTCTTTCCGCTCACCGCGATGCGGCCGGGCGACGTCTATTGCATGAACGATCCCTATCTCGGCGGCACCCACCTACCCGACATCGCCCTGGTCCAGCCGATCTTCTTCAACGACCGGCCGATCGCCATCTCCGCCACCATGACCCACCACCAGGATGTCGGCGGCATGTCGCCGGGGTCGATCCCGACCCGCGCCACCGAGATCTTCCAGGAGGGCCTGCGCCTGCCGCCGCTGAAGTTCCGCGACGCCGGCCAATACAACGAGACGCTGGTCGCCATCATCCGCCAGAACGTGCGCATTCCCGACGCCGTCATGGGCGATCTCAACGCCCAGCTCGCGGCTTGCAACGTCGGCGCCCGCCGCATCGCCGCGCTTGCCGCCGATCTCGGCGACAATCATGCGCTGGCGATCTTCGACGAGTTGCTGGACCGCTCCGAGATCCTGACGCGCACGGCGCTCAAGACCATTCCGGCGGGCACATACCGTTACGTCGATCACAGCGACAATGACGGCATCGATCTCGACAAAGGCATCCGCATCGAGGTCGCGGTGACGGTGAAGGACGGCACCTTCCACTGCGACTTCACCGGCTCCTCGCCACAGGTGCGCGGGCCGTTCAACTGCGTGCCGTCGGGCTCGCTGGCCGCCGCCTGCTACGCCGTGCGCGCCGTGACCGACCCTGAGATCCCGACCAACGCCGGCTGCTTCCGGCCGATCACGCTGGAGCTGCCCAAGGGCAGCGTCGTCAATCCGCTCGAGCCCGCGCCCGTGAACTCGCGCACGGCGACGATCAAGCGCATCACCGGCTGCATCCTGGGCGCGCTGAAGGAGGTGCTGCCCGAGCGTGTGCCGGCCGACAGTTCGGGCGAGCTGGTGGTGCTGGCCTTCGGCGGCCGCCACGAAGGCAAGCCCTACGTCACCGGCGAGCTCATAGCCGGCGGCAGCGGCGCGGGTCCGCACTCCGACGGCGTCGACGTCATCGAGACCGACGTTACCAACTGCATGAACCTGCCGGTCGAAGCCATGGAGATGGACGTGCCGATCCGCGTCCATCGGCTCGCCCTGCGCCAGGACTCGGGCGGCGCCGGGCGGCATCGCGGCGGCCTCGGCGTGGTCAAGGAGTACGAGATCCTCGATGGCGAGGTCGCATTCACCTATCGCGGCGAACGTCATTTCTATGCCCCCCAGGGGGCGCTGGGCGGCGGCGAGGGCGCCAAGGCGCACGCGGTCATCCATCGGGCCGACGGTCGCGAGGAAGTCATCCCGTCCAAGATGATGACGACTCTGGTGCGCGGCGATCGCATCGTCATCGAGACGGCGGGCGGCGGCGGCAACGGAGTCCCGGCTACGCGCGATCCCGCGGCCGTGGCGATCGACATCGCCGACGGCAAGGTCAGCACGGCTGAGGTGCACGACAAGTATGCTCGCCGGTAGGGGATGCCGGCGATAAGGTCTCGTCATGAACGAGACCGATCTCTGCTTTAACCCCGCGACCGAGCTGGCCGACGCCATCCGCGCCAAGAAACTATCGTCTGTCGAAATCACTTCGGCGGTCCTGAATCGCATCCAAAGACTCGAGCCGAAGCTCAACGCCTTCGCCTATCTCGCTGCTGAAGAAGCAATGGACGCGGCACAGGCGGCCGACCGCGCGCTGGCCACTGGCGGGCCGATCGGGCCGCTGCACGGCGTGCCTGTCACGATCAAGGACCACGAGGCAGTGCGCGGCATGCAGACCGAGTACGGCACTTACCTGCGGCGCGGCGAGGTCGCGACAGCCGACAACGCCATGGTCGCCCGCCTGCGCGGTGCGGGCGCCGTCATCCTCGGCAAGACGACGACGCCGGAGTTCGGCTGGATGGGCGTCAGCAACAGCCCGCTGACCGGCATCACGCACAATCCCTGGAAGCACGGCATGAATGCCGGCGCCTCGTCGGCCGGAGCCGGCGTCGGCGCGGCGGCGGGCTACGGGCCGTTGCACCAGGGCAGCGACGGCGCGGGGTCGATCCGCATGCCGGCGCATTTCAGCGGCGTGTTCGGGCTGAAGCCGACCTATGGCCGCGTGCCGCAGTCGCCGGTGGCGGCGAGCGACCACACGGTGCATCTCGGGCCGCTCACCCGCACGGTCGGCGACGCCGCATTGATGCTGCGCACCATGGCGGGGCCGCATCCGGACGATCACACCAGCCTGGAGGCCCTGCCCGCCGACTATCCGCGCCATCTGCAGCGGCGGCCGCGCGCACCGCGCCTCGCCTACAGCCCCGACCTCGACCATGCCCGCGTCGATCCGGAGGTGGCCGACTTGGTCGCCCAGGCGGTGACTACCTTCGAGAAGGACCTGGGCTGGTGCGTCGAGCAGGTGAAGACGCCGTGGGGACCGAAGGGCCCGGAGCTCGCCCGCTTCTTCTGGCCGGCGCATTTCACGCGCCATGCCGAGAGGATCCCGGAGTTCCGCGACCGCATGGATCCGGGCTTCGTCGCCTGCATCGAGGCCGGCGCGAAGATCACCATGGCCGAGTACCAGAAGACGCGGCTGGTGAAGTACGCTTACTGCGCCGAGATCAGCCACTTCTTCGACGACTGGGACTTCCTGCTGACGCCCGCCGTATCGGTCGCGGCCTTCCCGGCCGAGCTGCTGCAGCCCAGGCATTGGCCGCAGCATCCCTGGGACTGGCTGTCGTGGGCGGAGTTCTCCTACCCCTTCAACCTGTCGCAGAACCCGGCGGCGTCGGTGCCTTGCGGCTTCACCAAGGACGGATTGCCGGTCGGCCTGCAGATCGTCGGCCGTCGGTTCGACGATCTCGGTGTGCTGCAGATGTCGGCAGCTTTCGAGATGGCGCGGCCGTGGGCGCACAGGCGCCCGCCGATCGACTGAGATATCGTTCGCAGCGCCGCCACAGACAGACGGTCATCGTCGACGTGAACGACGCGCAATCCGTTGATTGCGCCGATGGCACATGAATTGCACCGACATGTGCAGCTTATCGAAGGTTGTTGCCTCGGCACGTCGCGGCAATTCTCTCTCGCCGTCAACGCGCCCCAACGGGAGATCACAATGCGTGATTTGACGCGACGGCTGCTCGCCCGACGCAGCGTGGTCACCGGCGCCTTGGCTGCCAGCGTCGTGCCTGAAATGCTGGCGGCGCGGCCGACTAACGCGCAGACGCCGAAGAAGGGCGGCACGCTGAACACCATCCTGACGCCCGAGCCGCCCGTCCTGGTGCTGGGCGTGAACAACCAGGGCCCGACCGCGCTCGCCGCCAGCAAGCTGTACCAGGGCCTGTGCGAGTACTCCTTCGACCTGCAGCCGATGCCCAAGCTCGCCAAGAGCTGGTCGCTGTCGGAGGACAAGAAGACCTACACCTTCCGCCTGCAGGAGAACGTGAAGTTTCACGACGGCCACCCGATGACGGCGGACGACGTGATCTTCTCGATCACCAAGTTCCACATGGAGCTCTCACCGCGCGCCCGGCCGATCTTCGCCACCATCAAGGAGGCGAAGGCACCCGATCCGCTCACCGTCGTGCTGACGCTCGACAGGCCGTTCGAGCCGTTCATGCTGATGTTCGATGTTACCGCCTGCGCCATCGTGCCCAAGCACATCTATGACGGCACCGAATACCGCACCAATCCGGCGAACCAGAAGCCGATCGGCACCGGTCCGTTCCAGTTCGTCGAGTGGCAGCGCGGCAACTTCATCCGCATGAAGCGCTTCGACGACTACTGGGCGCCGGGCCAACCCTACCTCGACGAGATCATCTACCGCATCATCCCCGACAGCCAGAGTCGGGCACTGGCGCTGCAGACGGGCCAGGTGCAGCTCACCCAAGCCAACGACATCGAGCCGTTCGACGTGCCGCGCTTTCGCGCCATGCCCAATCTCGAGGTCCAGCTCAAAGGCTGGGAATACGCCTCGCAGCTCTCGTGGATCGAGATCAACCACCGGGTCAAGCCGCTCGGCGACGTGCGCGTACGCCAGGCGATCAACCTCGCGATCGATCGCAATTTCATCCGCGACCGGCTGTGGTTCGGCATCGGTAAGGTGGCGACCGGCCCGATCGCCTCGACCACGAAGTTCTATGATCCGGCCGTCGCGAAGCTGCCCGGTCCCGACCCGAAGGCCGCCATGCAGCTCCTCGATGCGGCCGGGTTGAAACCCGATGCCAAGGGCGTGCGGTTCACCATCAAGCACCTGGCGCTGCCCTATGGCGAGGTCTGGACGCGGCTGTCGGAGTATTTCCGCACCGCCTTGCGCCAGGTCGGCATCGAGGTCGTGCTGGAGACCACGGATGCCGGCGCCTGGGCCCGCCGCATCGGCGACTGGGACTACGAGACCAGCGTCAACTTCCTCTCGCAGTACGGCGATCCGACCCTGGGGGTGGAGCGCAGCTACGTCTCGACCAACATCAAGAAGGTCACCTTCACCAACACCGGCGGCTACGAGAACCCCAGGGTCGACGAGCTGTTCAAGACGGCGCGCGAATCGGGCGACCCGGCGATTCGGCAACAGGCCTTCAGCGCGGTGCAAAAGATCCTGTGCGAGGAGCTGCCGCAGATCTGGCTGATGGAGCTCGCCTGGCCCACCATCCATGACAAGAAGCTGCGCAACGTGATCGGCACCGCGATGGGGCCGAACGCCTCGTTCGACAACGTCTTCCTGGCATGATGCGCGGCTGATATGGGCGGCGCGCGGCTCGGCCGCTTCCTCGCCCAGCGGGTGGCCAAGATGGTGCTGATGGTGTTCGCCATCATCGTCACCAATTTCCTGCTGGTCCATGCCGCGCCCGGCGATCCGGCGAGCGTCATGGCCGGCGAAGCGGGTGCGGCCGACCCGCAGTTCCTCGCCCAGCTGCGCAAGCAGTTCGGCCTCGATCAGCCACTGTCGACCCAACTCTGGATCTATGTCAGCCACGTGGCGCAAGGCGATCTCGGCATCTCCTACCGCCAACAGCGTCCGGTGGCAGGGCTGATCCTGGAGCGGCTGTCGGCAACGTTGCTGCTGACCGGGACCGCCTTCGTGCTGGCGATCATCGGGGGCATCACCCTCGGTGCTCTCGCCGCCCGCCGCGTCGGACACACGTCTGACAGCCTGATCACCGTGCTGGCACTCGGCTTCTACGCGACGCCGACCTTCTGGGTCGGCCTGATGCTGGTGCTGGTGTTCAGCGTATGGCTGGACTGGCTGCCGAGCTTCGGCATGAAGACGGTCGGCGCCGACCTCACCGGCGGCGCCGCCCT
>NZ_BKAJ01000063.1 GCF_007992495.1 Reyranella soli | reverse complement strand
CCGCCCTCCTCGACACCGCCCGCTACCTGGTACTCCCGGGCTTGACGCTCGGCCTGTTCTACATGGCGGTGTACGCGCGACTGACACGGGCGGCGATGCTCGAGGTGGCGTCGCAGGACTTCGTTCGCACCGCTCGCGCCAAGGGCGTTCCCGAGGGCGGCGTGCAGCGTCGCCACATCCTGCGCAACGCGCTCCTGCCGGTGATCACCGTCGCCGGCATCCAGGCCGGGCAACTGATCGGCGGCGCGATCCTGGTCGAGACGGTGTTCGCCTGGCCGGGCATCGGCCGGCTGGCTTTCGACGCGCTGCTGGCGCGCGACTACCAGATCCTGCTGGGCGTGTTCCTCGCGACCTCGGTGCTGGTGCTGGTGTTCAATCTCATCACCGACTTGCTCTACGCCTGGATCGACCCGAGGGTGGAGGTGACGTGAAGAAGCTGGAGCTCGAGTTCCTGGGAACGTTCCTGCGCAACCGCGGCGCCGCTGCAGGTCTGGCCGTGCTCGCGCTGGTCGGCGTGGCCGCGGCGTCGGCCGGCGTACTGTTTCCGTACTCGCCATGGGACATGCGCGGCGCGCCGTTCATGCAGCCGGGCGAGATGGAATTCGTGCTCGGTTCCGACAGCCTGGGACGCGACGTGGCGGCCGGGATTGCCTATGGCGCTCGCGTCTCGTTGCTGATCGGCGCGGTCTCCACCCTGGTCGCGGTGCTTCTCGGCATCACTCTGGGCGCCATTGCAGGTTATGCCGGTGGCGTGGTCGACGATGCGATCATGCGTTTCACCGAATTCTTCCAGACCGTGCCGAGCTTCATGCTGGCCGTGGTGCTGGTGGCGATCTTCTCTCCCAGCCTGGGTTCCATCGTCGCCGCCATTGCCATTGTCTCGTGGCCGCCGGTGGCCCGGGTGATCCGCGCCGAGTTCCTGTCGCTGCGCAGCCGTGAATTCGTCCAGGCCGCCGAGGTGCTCGGCCGCTCGCGCTCGGCGATCATCTTCCGCGAGATCCTGCCGAATGCCCTGTCGCCGATCATCGTGCTGGCCAGTCTGATGGTGGCGAGCGCCATCCTGCTCGAGAGCGGCCTGTCGTTTCTCGGCCTCGGCGATCCCAACATGATCTCCTGGGGCTTCATGATCGGCGCGGGGCGCAGCGTGATCCGCATGGCCTGGTGGATGAGCGTGTTTCCGGGCGTCGCCATCTTCTTCACCGTGCTGGCGCTCAATCTCGTCGGCGAAGGGCTGAGCGACGCCTTGAACCCGAGACTGGCGCGCCGGCGATGAGCCTTCTCGATGTCCGGAACCTGACCATCGCGCTGCCGCCGGGTGCCGACCGCGCCCACGCGGTCGAGGACGTCTCCTTCACCCTCGATGCCGGGGAGATACTGTGCATCGTGGGCGAAAGCGGCTCGGGCAAGTCGGTCTCTGCCGGCGCGATCATGGGCTTGCTACCACCCGCGCTCGGCGTCGTCCGCGGCAGCATCGTCTTCGAAGGTCGCGACCTGCTCGGCCTCGCGCCGACGGCAATGCGCCTGCTGCGCGGCAGCCGGATCGGCATGATCTTCCAGGAACCCATGACGGCGCTCAATCCGCTGATGCGGGTCGGCGAGCAGATCGCCGAGGTTCTGAAGGTGCACGGGGTGGGTGGCTCGGCGGCGCGCGTTCGCGAGTTAATCGAGGCAGTGCAATTGCCCGATCCCGAGCGGATCACGCGGTCTTACCCTCATCTGCTGTCCGGCGGGCAGCGCCAGCGCGTGATGATCGCCATGGCCCTGGCGCTGGAGCCCGCGGTGTTGATCGCCGACGAGCCGACCACCGCGCTCGACGTCACGACGCAGATGCAGATCCTGGGACTGATCAAGGAGATCCAGTCGCGACGCGGCATGGGTGTACTCTTCATCACCCACGATTTCGGTGTCGTGGCCGAGATCGCCGACCGGGTCGCCGTGATGCAGTACGGGCGGATCGTCGAAGCAGGCCCCGCGGCACAGGTGCTGAACGCCCCCCAGCATTCCTATACCCAGGCGCTGATCGCGGCCGTGCCGCACCGCGCCCGCGCGCTGGCGACCCCGCCGAACGGCCCGCCTGTCCTGGAATTGATCGGCGTGCGCAAGACCTACTGGCGGAGCGGCGGGCTGTTCGCCCCGCGCATAGGCGTCCCGGCGGTGCAGGATGCCGACCTGGTGCTCCGCAAGGGCGAAACGCTCGGCCTGGTGGGCGAAAGTGGATCGGGCAAATCCACCCTCGCGCGCTGCGTGGTCAATCTGGTGAAGCCCGAGGAGGGCGCGATCCGGTTCGGCGATACCGATCTGCGTCGGCTGATGCGTCGGCACTGGAAGCCGTTCCGCAAGCGCATCCAGATGATCTTCCAGGACCCCTTCGCTTCCCTCAATCCGCGCCGTCGGGTCGGCGACATCATCGCCGAGGGACCGATATCGCACGGCATGGCGCGGGCCGCTGCGCTGCGCCGGGCGGGCGAGCTGCTGGCCCTGGTCCAGCTCGACGCCGGCGCCGCCGAGCGGTTTCCCCATGAATTCAGCGGCGGCCAACGCCAGCGCATCGGCATTGCCCGCGCCCTCGCCCTCGAGCCCGAGCTTCTGATCGCCGACGAACCAGTGTCGGCGCTCGATGTCTCCGTGCAGGCCCAGATCCTGGCGCTGCTCGAAGATCTTCGGCAACGGCTGGGCCTGACGATGTTGTTCATCACGCACGATCTGCGCGTCGCAGCGCAGGTCTGCGGCAGGGTTGCGGTGATGCAACGCGGCGTGATCGTCGAACAAGGCGCCACGGCCGAAGTCTTCGCGGCGCCCCGGCACCCTTATACGCAAAGCCTGCTCGACTCCATCCCGGGGCGCCATTGGCTGCCGCCCGTAGGGCAGCACTCCAGCCGTTAGCCGCCTGCACTCACGCCGACAATTGGCACCTCGCCGCCCAGGGTCGTGCGGCGCATGTCGCGCACTTCATTGCGATCGAAGCGGCGCGCGCGATGTATCGTCGTGCGGTTGTCCCACACCACCAGATCGTGCTGCCGCCAGGAATGGGAATAGACGAACTCGGGCCTGGTCGCATGCTCGGTGAGATCGCGCAGGAAGGCCCGCGACTCCGGCACCGACCATCCAACGATGACGCCGGCATGCGCCGACAGGAACAACGATTTCCGGCCCGTCGCCCTCTGCACGCGCACCAGGGGATGCCGAACGGGTTGGAAATTGCTGATCTCCTCCGGCGTGAAATCGTTGAATCCGACCGCTTGGCGCGAATAGAGCAGGGAGTGTTCGCAGACCAGCCCCGCCACCTCTTCCTTGGTCCGATCATCCAGGGCGTCGTAGGCCGCTCGCATGTCGGCGAATTCGGTATTGCCGCCCCAGCCGGGAACGGTTCGCCCGGACAGCAGCGAGTATTTGGCCGGGACCGGCCGAAACGAACTGTCCGAATGCCAAAGCCGATCACCCAGCTTGAAGAACCACACGCGATCGTCGGCCGATATGATCTTCCCGTCCTTGGTCAGGTTCGAGAGATCGGCCATGCCGGGACCGAGCCGGTTGTCCTCCCGCTTTCGCACAGTGCCGGATGTATTGTAGTTCTCGAGTTCTCCGAAGTTGCGTGTGAAAGCGATCTGCTGCTCGTCTGAAATGGCCTGGCCACGGAACACGAGCACGCCCAAGCGATCCATCCCTGCTTCGATCGTCGCGGCTTTCTCCGCGCCAATCGGCTTCGTCAGGTCGACTCCCGATACTTCGCCGGCGAAGGTGGGATGAAGCTCAGTGATCTCAAGGGCCATTGTGACCATTCCCTCAATCGGTTTGGTCATTAAGCCAGAGCAGGCGTCGGGTCGCCACCCGAAGTCGTTCGCTGTCAGGTCTTGGTGAGCCTGCCGCAGGCGGATGCGTCGCAGCGCAAGGTCAGGCTGCTCACGCCCAAGGCGCCGAAGTTGGGGTCGGGGGTTTCCTCGATCACGTTCAGATGGCCGGCTCCGCACCATGGACAGACAGGCAGCGCCTCGTTGGGGGCGATCCGTGTCGCCACCCTGTTCAGTTCCTCGAAGAGCGTCATTTATTGTTCTTTCTTGAGGGGGATTCCGACTATAGCACGAAATCGTACGCGCCGCCCCGGTCAGGGCTTGTGGACGATGACGTTAAAACCTTCGTCCGCTGCCGGCGGGACGAAGTAGGCGGTGAACTGCTCGAATTCCGCGTCGCTCACTTGGAACTGATGCTCGCCGCCGGCATTGCGCTGACGCAGCCGCTGCTTGCAGAGCTCGTCCGGCAGGTCGAGGTAATGCAGCTCGTGCGGTACCCCGGCGGTATCGATCAGGGAGCGCACCCATGCCCGCTGGCGCGGAGTGTTCGCCGCGAAATCAAGCACGACCGAAAGGCCCCGGTGCAGGATGTCGACGATGTGCGGTGTCATGGCCGCCCGCAGCCGGCCCGACAGCCGGGTGTAATCCTCGATGGTCTTGAGCTCGACCGGATAGAGGGTCGACGTCCAGTGATCCTCGCTGATGAGCAGGGTCGAGGGCCGCGTCGCGAGTTGCTGGGCCAAGGTCGACTTGCCGGCCGCGATCTTGCCGCACAGGAGATAGAGGGTGGGGTTGTTCATGTTCTTCCGGACCGCGCGCATCCTGCGCGCTCATGA
>NZ_BKAJ01000062.1 GCF_007992495.1 Reyranella soli | reverse complement strand
GAGCGCGCAGGATGCGCGCGGTCCAGAAGAGCTTGTCCCAGAATTCGTCCTCGCGCCGCGGCCACCATCGACGCCGCCCGCTGCGCGTCAAAGCCCTGCAGTACCCCCGCCCTCATCCTCACCTTGCCGTCGACCAGCACCGTGTCGATGTCGCGCGGGCTGGTCTGCAGCAGGACATGGGCGCAGGCGTCATCGACCACCGAATCGCCGAACGGGCCCTTGCGGACCAGGACGATGTCGGCCCGCTTGCCCGGTGTCAGCGAGCCGATGCGATCGCCGAGGCCCAGCACGCGGGCGGCGGTGATGGTGGCGGTCTCGATCAGCTTGCGCGGCGTCAGCACTGGCAGGCCCGGCCGCACCGGCGGGCGGCGGCCCAACACGGTCGAGAAGCTGCGCTCCATGGCGCCGTCGAGATAGCCCTGGACGTTGAACATGACGCGCAGCTGACCCAGCGTGTCCGAGGCCACGGTGCAGGGGATGTCGCAGCCGAACACCACGTCGACACCACGCTCGACGGCGCGGCGCACGACGTCGGCCGGGGTGCCCTGGGTGTCCGCCGTGGGCGTGAAGCAGAGCGGCATGCCGGCCTTCGCCATGCGCTCGAGCTCGGGATTGCTGATCAGGTTGCCGTGGATCACCAGCAGGTCGGGCCCAAGCAGGCCCGCCGCGGCGAGCTTGTCGATCGTCCCCGTCTCATTGACATGGATGCAGCTCGGCGCGCGGCGCTCGCGGGAAAAGGCAAGCTGCTGCTCCAGCCCGGCGGCGCCCCAGGAATCGATGCCGAAGCCGATGGTGGTCAGGCCTTTGGGATCGTGGAAGCGGTCGTAGACGTCCTTGCCGTCGGCCAGACGGTCCTCCGGCCGCGCAAACTCGTTGGGCGCCACTGGCATGAAGGAATAGGTGAAGAGATGGCGGATGCCCGTCTCCCTCAACGCCTCGATGGAGGCGGGCGCGAAGGCCGGGCTGCGGATGTCGTGACAGTAATCGACGACAGTGGTCGTGCCATAGGACAGCATCTCGAAGCCGCCAACCCAGGCGGCGTTGAAATTGTCCTCGGCGGTGTAGCGGCTGCGCAGCGGCAGGAACTTGGAGTAATAGCCGCCGGGCCACAGGTCGGGCACATAGCCGCGCAGCACGGTCTGCCACAGGCAGGTATGGGCGTCGATGATGCCGGGCAGCGCGATCATGCCGGCGCCGTCGAGCATCTCGGCGCCGCCGCCGTCGAGCGATGGGCCGACGGCCAGGATCGTGCCGTCCTCGATCAGGATGTCGGCCATTGTGAAATCGCCCAGCGTCTCGTCCATGGTGACGATCTGGGCGCCGCGGATGTGCAGTCTGTTCGCCATGGCCGAGAGTCTTAGTCAATGCCGGGCGCGCCGGCTATGGTTCGTCGAGGAGGACCGCATGGCGAAGACGGCATTGGTGACGGGCGCCACCGACGGAGTCGGCCGCGTCGTGGCGAAAGCGCTGGGCAAGGACGGCTGGCGCGTGCTGGTGCACGGCCGCGACCGCGCGCGCGGCGAAACCCTAGTCCAGGAAATCGAGCAGGCGGGCGGCAGCGCTACCTTCCTGGCCGCCGACCTGGCCTCGCTTGCCGAGGTCCGCCGTCTCGCTGCCGAGACACGCAAGGTGACCGACCGGCTAAATCTGCTGATCAACAACGCCGGCATCGGTACGGCCGGCAATGGCCGGCGGACCAGCGCCGACGGTCATGAACTGCGCTTCGCGGTGAACTATCTCGCAGGCTTCCTGCTGACATACGAGTTGCTGCCGCTGCTCAAGGCGGCGGCACCTGCGCGTATCGTCAACGTCTCCTCGGCGGGACAGCAGGCCATCGACTTCTCCGACGTCATGCTGACCAAGGGCTACAGCGGCGTCGCGGCCTACTGCCAGAGCAAGCTGGCCCAGATCCTGTTCACCATCGATCTCGCCCGCGAGCTCGATGGCTCGGGTGTGATCGTCAATGCCTTGCATCCCTCGACCTACATGAACACCACCATGGTGCGCCGCGCCGGCGTGTCGCCGATGAGCAAGGTCGAGACCGGAGCGGAGGCGATCCTGCAACTGGCGGTCTCGCCCAAGATCGAGGGCAAGAGCGGCCTCTATTTCAACGTCATGAATGAGGCCCGCGCCAACCCGCAGGCCTACGATGCCGAGGCGCGCCGCAAGCTCAGGGCGTTGAGCCTGGAGCTGACGGGCGTGCAGGCCTGAGTCCGGCCAGCCGGTCGATCTCGCGCCAGAAGCTTGCTATCGTGTCGTCGATGATCTGGCGCACCGACTTGATCTCGTGGATCAGGCCGGCGCTCTCGCCGGCGGCGCCGTGGGTGTTGTCCACGTCGCCCTGGACATAGAGCATGTCGAGCGTGGCGTTGCGCGGCAGGCGCTCACGCTTGCCTTCGGAAACCTCGACGGCATAGGGAGTGCGCAGGCCCCTCGAGCGGGCGCGCGGCGGATTGTCGACCAGCGCCGTACCGGTGATCGGAGCCGCCACGATCGCCTGCTTATAGTTCTGGTGCACCGGACTTTCGAACGAGGCGACGAAGCGCGTGCCCATGGTGACGCCCTCGGCGCCCAGCGCAAAGGCCGCCGCCATGCCGCGGCCGTCGACGATGCCGCCCGCCGCCACGATCGGCACGTCGACCTTCTCCCGCACCGCCTGCAGCAGCGCGAAGGTGTGCACCTCTTCGGGATTGCGCAGGCCGGCGCTCTCCGCCCCTTCGACGATCAGCCCATCGACGCCCGCATCGACCGCCTTGATGGCGCCGCGCAGGGTCGCCGTCGCGTGATAGACGGTGACGCCTGCATCCTTGAGCATTTTGGTGTAGCGCGTCGGATCGCCGGCCGAGGTGGTGACGAAATGGACGCCCTGGCCCAGCAGCCAGTCGATGATGGCGCTCTCCTCCTTGGGATCCATCTGCAGGTAGCGCACCGGCAGGTTCACGCCGAACGGCTGGTTGGTGGCGGTGCGGATGGCGGTGAACTCGCGCTGGGTGACAGAGAGGTCGCGGATCGAGTTCTCCAGGAGGCCCATGCCGCCCGCGGCAGAACCGCCGACACCAACGGTGCGCGGGCGATCCAGGTCATCGGCGACTGGAAGATAGGATAGCGCGAGCGTGTATGCGCCGTGACGCGATTGCCGTCGAACATCTTCAGGCTCGTATCACAGCGTCAGACGGGCGGCACCCGCACCCAGCCTTCCATGAGCCGACGCGCGGAACGGCTCATCATCACCTTCTTCACCGCCCAGCGATTGCCGTCCTTCTCGACCTCGGCGCCTACCTTGAGGGTCCCCGACGGATGGCCGAAGCGCACGCGGCCGTCGGGACCGACCGGCGCCACGCGATGCACGACGGTGCCGGGGATGGCCGCTGCCGCCGCGATGGCGACCGCGCCGGTACCGGTCATGGCGTGATGCAGTACGCCCATGGAGAAGATGCGGGCCAGAAGGTCGATAGAGTCCGCCTCGACGGTTCGGCCGTCGGAGGCCGTGTAACCCGCCGGCTTGGCGACGAACGACAGCTTTGGCGTGTGCTGCCGCTTGGCCGTCGCCTCCTCCGCCGTTGCCGCGTCGCCCATGGCGACCGCGCCCAGCGCCCGCACAGCCTCGACGCGCGCCAGCAAGGCCTTGTCGCCGTTGACGTCGCCCTGCAGCTCGGTGCCCTTGAGGCCAAGCCGCGCTGCGTCGACGAACACCGTGGGATTGCCGGCGTTGATCAGGGTCGCCTCGACCTTGCCCAGGCCGGGCACGTCGAGCACGTCGATGTGGTTGCCGGTCGGGAAGGTCGGACCGCCCTCGCCGCCTTCGTCGTCTGCCGGATCGAGGAACTCCAATTGGATCTCGGCCGCCGGGAACGCCACGCCGTCGAGCTGGAAGTCGCCCAGTTCCTGGACCTCGCCGCTGCTCATGGGCACGTGGTTCACGATCCTCTTCTTGATGTTGGCCTGCCAGATCTTGACCGTCGCCAGGCCGTCGGCCGGCGCATCGACCAGGCCCATGCTGATGGCGAACGGACCAACCGCCGCGCTGAGGTTGCCGCAGTTGCCCGACCAGTCGACCAGCGGCTTGTCGATGGCGACCTGGCCGAACAGATAGTCGACGTCGCAGCCGGCCCGCTTGGACTTGGACAGGATCACGACCTTGCTGGTGCTCGAGGTGGCGCCGCCCATGCCGTCGGTGTGCTTGCCGTAGCGGTCGGGGCTGCCGATCACCCGCATCAGGATACGGTCGCGTGCCGCAGGCTCCGACGGCAGGTCGTCGGCCAGGAAGAACACGCCCTTGCTGGTGCCGCCGCGCATGTAAACCGCGGGAATCCGGAGCTGTTTCATGGCCGGCACTATACACCGACCGATTACACATTCCTGATCCCAATCTCGACGCGCCGAGGCCGGCGACCTACGATTGGCCGGGAAAGGGACCTGGGCAGGGGACAGGGGGATTGGGACCGATGCGGGTGCTGGTGGTCGAGGATAATGTCGAGCTCGTCACCCTGGTGACGAAGGCGCTCTCCAGGGCCGGCCTCGACGTCGATTCGGCGCAGAACGTCGCCGATGCCGAGGCCTCGCTGCGCACCGTGCAGTATGCCGCCGTGGTGCTCGATCTCGGCCTGCCCGATGCCGACGGCCTCACCCTGCTCGACCAGATGCGGCGGCGCCGCGACCAGACGCCGGTCCTCATCCTGTCGGCGCGCAGCGGCCTCGACGACCGCGTCGGCGGCCTGAACAAGGGCGCCAGCGACTACATGGTGAAGCCGTTCTCGACCGACGAGCTGATAGCCCGCCTGCAGGCGCTGCTGCGCCGCTCGCCCGGCCCGGGCGGGCCAACGCTGACGCTGGGCAACCTGGCGCTCAAGACCGACGGACGGCAGGCGATCGTCGACGGCCGCATGCTGAGCCTGCCCGCGCGCGAGGTCGACGTGCTGGAGGTGCTGCTCAAGCGCAGCGGCAAGGTGGTGTCGCACGATTCGCTGCAGAGCCAAGTCTTCGGCTCCTCGCAGGACGTCGCCTCCAATGCCATCGAGGTCTACGTCCATCGCCTGCGCAAGATCCTGACCGAGGCCGGCGCCAACGTACAGATCCACACGATCCGCGGCGCGGGGTATCTGATGGACGTCGTCAAAGGTGGCTGATCTGCTGGGGGCGCGCCACTCCAGTGGCGCGATCCTTTCTCGCTTCGACGAAGACGCGCGACTGGAGTCGCGCGCGCCCAGCCCTAACGCCGGCGCCAGGCCTGGAGGCGGCCCAGCAGGAAGCGGTCGGCCAGCACGTGCAGGGTCTTGACCGCGGCGGAAGTGATCACGATGACGATGCAGAGCGCCGCCGCGACGGCTGTCGCGCCGCTTTCCTCGATGTTCACTGCGGCCACCGACGCAAGCTTGGTGTCGGATGAATAGAGGAAGATCACGGACGACACCGTCGTCATGCCGTTGACGAACAGATAGATCGCAATATCGAGGATGGCGGGCAGGCAGATCGGCGCCGTCACCCGCCCGAAGGTGCGCCAGACCGGCACCTTGAGCGAAGCCGAGACCGATTCGAACTCGGGATCGATCTGCTTCAGCGCCGTCGTCGCCGTCAGGTGACCCACCGTGTAGAAGTGCGCCACGGTGTTGACCACCAGGATGCCCATGGTGGCGTAAAGGAAGTTGAGCGGATTGTTGGGCGCGTTGAAGAAGAAGATGTAGCCCAGGCCCAGCACCAGCCCGGGCACCGCCATGGGCAGGAACGCGAGGAACTGCACGATGCCGCGCATCAGGTAGAACTCGCGCGTCTTCTCGTTCAGCCAGGCACCGACGAACATCAGGGTCGTGCCGAATACTGCAGCACCCACCGCCATCTCGACCGAGTTGAAATACGAATCCCAGCCGCTGGCGTCGAAGTTGGTGAAGTCGTAGTTGGCGAGCGTCAGGCTGAGATTGTAGGGCCAGTACTTGATCAGCGAGCCCCACGCCGCCATGCCCAGGATGACGAGGATGCCGGCCGCGACGACCGTGCAGAAGGCGGTGAAGAAGAGGTCGCGGCCGAGCTTCGGTTTGGGGATCAGGGGCACGGCGCGCGCGGTCAGCAGCGCCACCTGCTTCCTCTGCACCACGCGATCGACCAGGAAGGCGATCGCCGCCGGCGCCAGCAGCACCATGCCGACCACGGCGCCCATCGAGAAGTTCTGCTGGCCAATCACCTGCTTGTAGACGTCGGTCGCCAGCACGTTGAAATTGCCGCCGATCACCTTGGCGATGCCGAAGTCGGTGATCACCATGGTGAACACGACCAAGGCCGCGCTGATCAGGCCATATTTCGCGCCAGGCAGCGTGACGGTGAAGAACACGCGCAGCTTGGAGGCACCCAGCGCGTCGGCCGCCTCGTAGAGGCGGGCATCGGCGGTGGTGAGCGCCGTCACCAGGATCAGCGTGGCATGCGGGAAGCAATAAAAGATCTGGGCGATGACGATGCCGTCGAAGCCGTAGATCGGCCCGCCGAGCGCGCCCTTGAAGAAACCCTGGTTGCCGAACAGGTAGACCAGCGCCAGGCCGGGCAGCAGCGAGGGCGCGAAGATCGGGATCAGGGAGATGCCCTGGAACAGCCAGCGCACCGGCAGCACGGTGCGCGTCAGCGCATAGGCGTAGAAGAAGGCGAGCGGCACCACGATCAAGGTGCACACCGCCGCGACGTGGAGAGAGTTCAGCGCCGAGTCGAACAGCGCTGGAGTGGAGAAGTACGAAACGTAGTTGGCCAGCCCGACGAACTTGCCGTCGCGATCCTCGAAGGCCTTGGCGAGCAGCGACCACAACGGCAAGCCGACGATGACCAGCAGCACGACGGCGAACAGCACGACGCCCAGCCGCATCATCAGGTCGTCGCGCGACATCGCCACGCGCAGGATGGGCGAGCGGTTCGAGGCGGCCAGCGTCACGATACAAGCCTCACGCCGCAAAGACCCGCAGGCGGTCGGGCGGCAGGGCGACGTCGAGCTTGCGGCCAAGCTCGACTCCCAGGTCGCGGATCAGGTTGCTCGAGAAGTCGGCCGTCATGGCGACGTCGGCCGTACCCTGCACTTTAAGCGTGGCGCGACAGAAGGCGCCAACGAAGTCGAGTTCGGCCACCTCGACGGCGACACGATTGGCGATGTCCGTTGGCAGATCACGTACGCGCACATCCTCCGGCCGGATGCACAGGGCGACCTTGGCCCCGGGCGCCAGCCCGTCCTGCGCCGTGCAGTCGAAGGTAAAGCCGTCGACCTTGACCTTGTCGGGCGCGACCAGGGTGCCGGCGAGAAAATTCATCGAGCCCACGAAGTCGGCCACGAACGCCGTGGCGGGCCGGCGATAGATCTCCTGCGGCGTGCCGACCTGCTCAATGGCGCCCTGGTTCATCACCACGATACGGTCGGCCATCGTCAGCGCCTCCTCCTGGTCGTGCGTCACCATGATGGTGGTGACGCCGAGGGTTCGCTGCAGCGCCTTGATCTCGTGGCGCAGGCGCAAGCGCACGCGCGCATCCAGCGCCGACAAGGGCTCGTCGAGCAGCAGCAGGCCGGGCGAGGTGGCGAGCGCACGCGCCAACGCCACGCGCTGCTGCTGGCCGCCGGACAGCTGGGCGGGATATTTCGGGCCGGCATCGGGCAGGCCGACCAGGGTCAGGAGCTCGGTGACGCGCCGCCCGACCGCCGCCTTGCCCTCGCGCCGGCTGACCAGGCCGTAGCCGACATTGTCGACGACCGTGAGGTTCGGGAACAGCGCGTAGGACTGGAAGACGATGCCGAAGTCGCGCTTGGACGGCGGCAGGGCGGAAATGTCCCGCCCCTTCTGGTGGATGGTGCCCGAGCTCTGCGGGTCGAGGCCGGCGATGGCGCGCAGCAAGGTGGTCTTGCCGCAGCCCGACGGCCCAAGGAAGCAGACGAACTCGCCCTCGGCGATATCGAGGCTGATATCGCCGAGCGCGGTGAAGTCGCCGTAGCGCTTGGAGAGGTTACGAACCTCTAGATGTGACATCGCCTGTCACACCGTCGGCGGGTCACTTGGCCTTCGGAGCCGACTTGCCGTCGTAACGCTTGGTCCATTCGGCCAGGATGCGCTCGCGGTTCTTGGCCATCCAATCGACGTCGACCTTGGCCATCAGCTTCTCGCCGTCGGCCGGATAGTTGGGCGGCATCGACTTCACCGTCGGATTGGCAACGATCGCGTAGTACTTGCCGTAGAGCTCGTTGGCCTTCGGCGAAGAGGCCCAGTCGGCGAGCTTCTTGGCCGCGTCGAGGTTCTTGGTGCCTTTGACGATCGCCGTTGCCTCCATCTCCCAGCCCAGACCCTCCTTCGGCACGATCAGGTCGATCGGCGCACCCTTGGTCTTCTCGGTGGCGCCGCGCATGTCGAAGCCGATGCCGATCAGGCGCTCGCCCTTGGCGGCCTGCACGCACGGCGCCGAACCGGAATGCAGGTACTGCGAGACGTTCTGGTGCAGGGCGTCCATGAACTTCC
Organism: Reyranella soli; assembly: GCF_007992495.1. GTDB lineage: Bacteria > Pseudomonadota > Alphaproteobacteria > Reyranellales > Reyranellaceae > Reyranella > Reyranella soli. The sequence goes on along the minus strand of NZ_BKAJ01000062.1, from coordinate 4,437 downwards.
AGCCCGCCTCCTCGCCCATGATGGTGAGCCAGCCGGCGATCGTGAGGTAGCCGGTGCCCGACGAGGCCGGGTTCGGCATCACGATCGAATCCTTGTACTCGGGCTTGATGAGATCGGCCCAGCTGGTCGGCGTGGGCTTGTTGCCCTTCTTCGCTTCTGCGGTGTTGAAGCAGACCACTGCCAGGAAGGCGTCCATGCCGACCCAGGTCTCTGGGCTCTTGCCGCTCTTGAAGATCGGCTTCAGCGCGGCGGCGTTAGCCGGCGTATAGGGCTCGATCATGCCCATGCCCGCCATCAGGCCGACGCTCGACGCCGCAAGGCCCCAAATGACGTCAGCGCGCGGGTTGTCCTTCTCGGCGATCAGCTTGGCGGTCATCACACCGGTCGAATCGCGCACCCAGGCGATCTCGATGGTGGGATTGTCGGCCTCGAAGGCCTTCTTGAATGGATCAAGCTGCTCGTTCTCGATCGCCGTATAGACCGTGAGCTTGGTCTTCTGTGCGAACGCCGCGCCGCTGATAGCGATGGCGGCCAACGCCACGCCGCCCAGGACCGCGGCTCGCCGCATGGTTGCGAATATTGTCATGATCAGCCCCCTTCGATCTCCCGATCGATCTCGTTACACGCCCCACATGATGCTTTTATTGCAGCGCTTCACAAAACCTTAACATGACGCTGTGGCCCGGCAAGGGCCGCGTGCTACGCTTGCGCTGCAAGGAGACAGGGGATGGACGGCACGCCACTCAAGGCCCGCCACACACTTTCGCCGGAGATCGCCCGGCTGGCAGCCGAACACAGGCCCGGCGGGCCACTGCAGCGCGATTTTTATGTCGGGCGCGAGGTATTCGAGGCCGATCTGGCACGGATTTTTCGTCGCCACTGGGTTTTCGCCGGCTACGCCTTCCAGATCGCCCGGCCGGGTGATTTCATCACCTACAAGGTGGGGACAGAATCGGTCATCGTGGTGCGCGACCGCTCGGGCGAGATCCGCGCTTTCCACAATGTCTGCCGCCATCGCGGCTCGCGCATCTGCAAGACCGAGCAGGGCAACAGCCATCGCCTGGTCTGTCCCTATCATCGCTGGACCTACGAGCTCGACGGCTCGCTGGTGCTCGACACGAGCCGCGAGTTCGGCGTCGACAAGGCCGAACTGTCGCTGCGGCCCGTGGCGGTCGAGAATGCGGGCGGCCTGATCTTCATCTCGCTCGCCGATTCGCCGCCCGACTTCTCGGCGGCGTTCGCCACCATCCGGCGCAAGATGAAGCCGCATGCGCTCGAGCGCGCCAAGATCGCCCACGAGGTCGACTATGTCGTGAAGGCGAATTGGAAGATCGTGTTCGAGAACAATCGCGAGTGCTACCACTGCCCGCCCAATCACAAGGAATACAACAGCGCGGCCTACGACGTGCAGCGCGACATGGCGATGCTCGATCCCACGCTGCAGCCGGCGATGGACGCCATCGTGGCGCGCGCCAATGCCCGCTTCCGCGCGCTCGGCCTCGACGAGGGCGACGCCATGTCGACCATGACCGGGGCCAACTTCCGCTGCCATCGCACGCCGGTGGTGGAAGGCGCCGTCACCCAGAGCATGGACGGCAAGCCGCTGTGCAACCGCCTGATGGGCGACATCAAGGAATGGGATTCCGGCACGCTGCGCACCACGATCTTCCCCAACTTCTGGCAGCACACCAATTGCGACTATGCCGCCGCGGCCAGGCTGACGCCGATCGGGCCGGATGAGACGCATGTGCGCGGCTACTGGCTGGTCGATGCCGAGGCCGTCGAAGGCCGCGACTACACGCTCGAGCGGCTGCTGCCGATCTGGGACCTCACCAACAAGCAGGACTGGACGATCTGCCAGGACCAGCAGGAAGGCGTGAGCTCGCAGGCCTACATCCCCGGCCCCTACTCCCTGGTCCGCGAACGCAACGTCGCGCACTTCCTCGACTGGTATCTCGGAGAACTGCGCGCGTGAGCCTGCCGAGCCAAGCCCGCATCGTCGTGATCGGCGGCGGTGCGGTGGGCTGTTCCATCGCCTATCATCTCGCCAAGCTCGGCCAGAAGGACGTGCTGGTGCTGGAGAAGCTCGGGCTGACGCATGGCTCGACCTGGCATGCCGCCGGCCTGGTCGGGCAGCTGCGCAGCAAGCGCAACCTCACGCGCCTGATGCAGTACAGCGCCCAGCTCTACGGCAAGCTCGAGGCCGAGACCGGCCAGGCGACGGAATGGAAGCCGGTCGGCAGCCTTCGCCTCGCCTCCTCCGAGGAGCGCTGGAGCGAGCTGAAGCGCATGGCGACGACAGCCAGAAGCTTCGATTTCGAGCTGCACACGCTGTCGTCCAAGGAAGCGCAGCAGAAGTTCCCGCTGATCGAGCCGAACGGCATCGTCGGCGCGGTGTTCGTGCCCAACGACGGTTCGGTCGAGCCGTCGAGCCTCACCATGGCCTATGCCAAGGGCGCGCGAACGGGCGGCGTGCGCATCGTCGAGAACGTCCTGGTCACGGGCTTCGAGGCCGAGGGCCGGCGCATCAAGCGCGTGCTGACGGACCAGGGCGCGGTCGATTGCGAGATCGTGGTCGTGGCCGCCGGCATCTGGGCGCGCGACGTGGCGCACATGGCCGGCGTCCAGGTACCGGCGGGCGCCGTCGAGCACCAGTACCTGATCACCGAGAAGAGCAACACCATCCCGGCTGGCCTGCCGACGCTGCGCGATCCCGACCGCATCTTCTATCTGAAGCCTGAGCCCGGGGCGTTGGCGATTGGCGGTTGGGAAAAGGGCACGCCGACTTTCGGCGCCGAGGGCGTTCCGTTCTCCTTCGGCCGCGAGTTGCTGCAACCCAACCAGGAGCGGCTGGAACAGTTCGTGCTGCCGGCGGCCGACCGCCTGCCGATCCTGAACGAGCTCGGCATCCGCACCGTGATCAACGGGCCGATCCCGATCTCTCCCGATGGCGAGCCGATCATGGGTCTCGCGCCGGAACGCGACAACGTCTACGTCGCCTGCGGCTTCACCTCGGGCATCGCGGCCTCCGGCGGCGCCGGCAAGGCGATGGCGGAATGGATCGTCGAGGGCGAACCCGGGCTCGACCTGTGGGCCTTCGACGTGCGCCGCTTCGGCAGCCATCACATGAGCGCGCGCTATCTGGCCGAGCGCAGCGTCGACAGCTACTGGCGCTACTACCAGATCCACTATCCCATCGAAGAGCTGGAATCGGCGCGCGGCGGCCGGCGCTCGCCACTCTATCCGCTGCTCAAGGCCAAGAACGCCGTGTTCGGCTCACGCTTCGGCTGGGAGCGGCCCAACTGGTTCGCACCGGCCGGCACCGAGGCGATTGACCGACCGTCCTTCGAAAGCCGGCCCAACTGGTTCGGCCCGGTCGGCAGCGAATGCCGCGCCGCCCGCGAGCGCGCCGTGCTGATCGATCAGAGCTCCTTCTCCAAGTACGAGATTTCCGGGCCGGGCGCCTTCGCCACCCTTCAGTGGCTGGCGGCCAACGACCTCGACAAGCCGCAGGGCGCTCTCATCTACACCCAGCTCTGTAACGAGCGCGGCGGCATCGAAGCCGACCTCACCTTCGCGCGGCTGGACGAGAACCACTTCTACATGGTGACCGGCAGCGCCTTCGGCGTGCGCGACATGGGCTGGATCAGGAAGCATTTGCCGACCGACGGCTCGGTGACGGTGCAGGAGCTGACGTCGGCGCGCGCCACGATCAACCTCGCCGGACCGTTGTCGCGGCAGATCCTGGAACAGGTCGCCGACGGCGACGTCGGCAACCAGGCCTTCCCCTACATGACCGCGCGCGAGTTGCGCATCGGTTTTGCGCCGGTGCTGGCGCTGCGTGTGACCTACCTGGGTGAGCTGGGCTGGGAACTGCATCTTCCGGCCGAATACGCTGCCCATGTCTACGAGCTTTTATGGGCGGCCGGGCGCGACCTCGGCCTGGCCGACGCCGGCTACCGCGCCATCGATTCACTGCGGCTGGAGAAACGCTATCTCTACTGGGGCAGCGACATCACGCCCGACTACACGCCCTACGAGGCCGGTCTCGGCTTTGCGGTATCGCTCAAGAAGAAATCCGACTTCATCGGCCGCGCCGCCCTGGAGAAAGCCAAGGCGACCGGCCCGTCGCGCAAGCTGATCACGCTGCTGGTCGATGCCGACGTGCAGCTCTACGGCGGAGAAGCGATCCGTCGCGACGGCAAGGTCTTAGGCGTCACCTCGTCGGCCGGCTGGGGCCACACGATCGGCAAGGCCATCGCCTTCGGCTACGTGCCCGCCGAGGAGGCCGGCCACGCGGACTATGAGATCGAAGCCTTCACCCGCCGCCACGCCGCCACCCGCATCGACGGCGCCGCGGTGGATCCACAGAGGAAGAAGATCCTCTCATAGCTGGGGGCGCGCCACTCCAGTGGCGCGTCTTCTCATGCGGAGCGC
>NZ_BKAJ01000061.1 GCF_007992495.1 Reyranella soli | reverse complement strand
CTCCGGCAAGACCATGACGCGCCACTGGAGTGGCGCGCCCCCAGCGCTATTTCCCCAACGCCTCGCCCACCGCGCTCAGCCAGCGGCGCACGACCCGCTCCTCGTCGCGGCCGAGCAAGCCACCCAGCCGGTCCTCGACCTCCATCACGCGGGCGCGGCAGCGCTTCAGCAGCGCCTGGCCCTTCGCCGTCGCCGTCAATCGCAGGATGCGGCCATGCTCGGCATCGGCCGACTTCCGGATGGCGCCCATCCTCTCAAGATTGCGCACGATCACGTTGATGGTCTGCGGCGTCAGGAGAGTGAGCCGCGCCAGGTCGGCGCCCGACACGCCGGGATAGGACACGATCATGGTGAGCACGCTGAACTGCGGCGGCGTGACCTCGATGTCGGCCAGCACCTTTTCCATCGCCGCCCGCACCGCCACGCTCGCTTGCCGCACCAGGTAGCCGAGATGGCCCTCGGGCCCGCGCTTGCCCTCGCCCGGCCGCGGCACGGTTCCCGGCTTGCGTGCAATATCAGAGTTCTTATATTTCATCAGACTTCGAATATAGCAGGAGACCGTCCATGGACCAGCAGCTCGCCGCCCTCGTGGGCCGCCACCTTACGGCGGAGAACGGCCAGGACCTCGCGGGCACGCTGGCCACGCTCCATCCCGAGTGTCATTTCGAGGATTTCGCGACCGGCCAGTCCTGGCACGGCCACGAGGGCGCCGCGGCGCACTATCGGCAATGGTGGACCACCTTCGACGTCACGGTGAAGCGCGGCCCGGGCCAGAACGGCGGCTGGCTGGAAGGCGGCGGCTATATGGCCGAGGCGACCTGGCACGGTCGCCACATCGGCCGCTTCCTCGGCATCGAGCCGACCGGACGCCCGATCGTGCAGCCGTTCGTCGTCGTGCTCGCCTTCAAGGATGGGCTGATGCTCTCCGAGCGGTTCCACTACGATTTGGGCTCGCTCCTGCGCCAGATCGGCGCCGAGCCGATTCCGGCGCTCGGCGAGCTGCGGCATCGCAAGGCCGCGTAGGCCACGCTATTCCGCCTTGATGCCCATGACGCGCACGACCTCGCCCATCTGGGCGTATTCGGCGCGCACCAGGGCGGCGAACGCATCGGGCGACTCGGCACCGGCATCGATGCCGAAAGAGTCGAACCAGGCCTTCGCCTCGGCCGTCGCCGCGATCCTGGCGATCTCGCCATACAGGCGATCGATGACCGGCCGCGGCGTGCCAGCCGGCGCGGCGATCCCCGCCCAGGCGGTGAGCTCGTAGCCCGGCACACCCGCCTCGGCCATGGTCGGCACGTCCGGCATCGACTTGGCGCGCCGCGCCGTGGTGACGGCGAGAACACGCAGCCGGCCGTCCTGCACGAAGGGCCTGAGCAGCGTCAGGCCTTCGATGGTGAAGGTCACATGGCCCGCGATCAGGTCCTGAACGGCCTGCCCGCCGCCCTTGTAGGGAATGTGCGTCACCTTGATGCCCGTGCGGTGCATCAGCAGGCACGCCGCGAGATGGCCCGGCGTGCCGACGCCCGGTGTCACGAAGGTGAGATCGCCCGGCTTTGCTCGCGCAAGAGCGAGCAACTCTTCGACCGATCGCGCCGGCACGTCCTTGTGCACGGCGAGCGCCTGCGGACCGACGCCCAGCCGCGTGATCGGCGCGATGTCGACCAACGGGTCGTAGCCGGGATTGGGATAGATGTGCGGATTGATGGTCATGGTGCCGATATGCACGATCAGCAGCGTGTAGCCATCGGGCGTGCTGCGCACCGCCGCCACCGTACCCAGGTTTCCGCCCGCACCGGTGCGGTTCTCGACCACGACCGACTGCCCCAGGGCCGGCGACAGCCGCTCGGCCAACCAGCGCGCGCGGATGTCGGTGACGCCGCCGGGGCCACCGGGGACGATGATGCGGATGGGCTTGTTCGGCCACGCAGGCTGTGCCCGCGGCGCGGCGGCGGGTCCGGCAAACGCAGCGAACGCGGCGGCCGATCCGACAAGACGTCGACGGGTGGAATGCATGTCACCTCTCCCATGTGACCCCTGCAAGGGTAACCGCCGAAAGCGGTCGGATCGGTGGCAAATGTGTGAATTCTCTCTACTTCGAGAACACCATTGCGCGATCCTCCACCGAGCCGTAGCGCAGGCTCATGAGGTCGAGCGCGTAGTTCTGGTTGAGCCGCCAGGGCTTGCGTGCGCCCTGCTTGGGGAACTTGTCGATGGCGCGCTTGATGTAGCCCGACGAGAAATCCACCCACGGCAGGCGCTCCATCGCCGGATCGTCGAGCCGCGGCGTGCACTGGCGCAGGCCGGCCTTGTGCATGTGATTGAGAAGCCGGCACACGTATTCGCAGACCAGGTCGGCCTTCAATGTCCACGAGGCGTTGGTGTAGCCCGAGACGGCAGCGAGGTTGGGCACGTCGCTGTACATCATGCCCTTGTAGGAAACCGTGTCGGCAGGCTCGACTGTCTTGCCGTTGACCATCACGGTCATGCCACCCATGAGCTGCAGCGCAAGGCCCGTCGCTGTGACGATCAGGTCGGCCTCGAGCTCCTTGCCCGACCTCAGTCGGATGCCGGTCTCGGTGAAGGTCACGATCTCGTCGGTGACGACCGAGACCTGCTTGCGGCGGATGGCGCGGAACAGGTCGGCGTCGGGCACCAGGCACAATCGCTGGTCCCAGGGATTGTAGCGCGGCGTGAAGTGGCGATCGATGTCGTAGTCCGGTCCCAGGCAGTAGCGCACGCCCTTCAGGATCAGCGCCTTGGCACGCTCGGGCTTACGCTTGCAGAGCTGATAGAACCACATGCCCAGAAGCACGTTCTTCCAGCGCGTCATGCCGTAGGCCAGGCCGATCGGCAGATAGCGGCGCAGCCAGTTGGCGATCGCATCCTCGGCCGGGCGCGCCACGACATAGGTCGGCGAGCGCTGCAGCATCGTGACATGCGCGGCGTCCTTGGCCATCTCGGGCACCAGGGTGACGGCGGTGGCGCCGCTGCCGACCACGACGACCCGCTTGCCCTTGTAGTCGATGTCGTCGGTCCATTTCTGCGGATGGACGATGCGGCCCGCGAAGCGCTCGACGCCCGGGAATTGCGGCAGGTAGCCCGCCGCGTAGTCGTAGTAGCCGCTGCACATCAGGAGAAAGCCGCAGGTGATGGTGGTCCGGCGCTTGTCGGGCCCCTGCTCGATCTCGACCGTCCAGCGCGCCTCCGGCGTCGACCAGCGGGCCGCCACCACGCGATGGCCGTAGCGGATCCTGCCATCGATGCCGTGGTCGCTCGCGACATCGCGGATGTAGGACAGGATCGCCGGGCCGTCGGCGATCGCCTTGGCGTCCTTCCAGGGGCGGAAGGAGTAGCCCAGCGTGTACATGTCGGAGTCCGAGCGAATGCCGGGATAACGAAAGAGATCCCAGGTGCCGCCGCTGGTCTCGCGCGCCTCGACGATGGCGTAAGTCCTGCCCGGACACTTGTCCTGCAAATGCCAGGCGGCACCGATGCCCGACAGGCCCGCGCCCACGATCAGCACATCGAGATGTTCGGTATCAGCACGTGCAAAATCGGCAGCAGTGTCCATATCCCTAAGTTCATCGAGGTAATCAACCGGCGCAAGCCCGCCCCTTCTGCAACCATCTCGCGTAAAGCCGGGCACGACGTTATGTTGGCGTCCCAGAAATTAGGCCCATGGAAGACGACCAACGCACCAAACGAAGGCTCGCGGCCATCCTGGCGGCCGATGTCGCCGGCTACAGCCGGCTGATGAGCCGTGACGAGGAAGGCACCCTGCACCGCCTGAAGTCGCATCTCGGCGAGCTGATCGAGCCCCATATCGCCGCCCATCGCGGCCGCATCGTCAAGCGCACCGGCGACGGCCTGCTGGTCGACTTCGTGAGCGCAGTCGAGGCCGTGCGCTGCGCCGTCGCCATCCAGGCCGGCATGGCCGACCGCAACCGCGGTGCGCCCGACGATGCGCGCATCGAATTCCGCATCGGCATCAACATGGGCGATGTCATCATCGAGGGTGAGGACATCTACGGCGACGGCGTCAACATCGCCGCCCGCCTCGAGACGCTGGCCGAGCCCGGCGCCATCTTCGTGTCACGCGCGGTGCGCGATTCGGTGCGCGACAAGCTCGGCATCGAGCTCGAGGACCTGGGCGAGAAGTCGGTCAAGAACATCGCCCGGCCGGTCCGCGTGTTCCGCATCGGCCGGGCCAACGGCAAGACGCGCCCCGCGGCGCCCGCCGTGCCGGACAAGCCGTCGATCGCCGTCCTGCCCTTCACCAACATGAGCGGCGATGCCGAGCAGGAGTATTTCAGCGACGGCATCTCCGAGGACCTGATCACCGACCTCTCCAAGGTGCAGGCGCTGTTCGTGATCGCGCGCAACTCGTCCTTCACCTACAAGGGCCGGTCGGTGAAGGTGCAGGAGGTCGGCCGCGAGCTCGGCGTGCGCTTCGTGCTCGAAGGCTCGATCCGCAAGGCCGGCAACCGCGTGCGCATAACCGCCCAGCTGGTCGACGCCCAGAGCGGCGGCCATCTGTGGGCCGACCGCTTCGATCGCGAGCTGACCGACATCTTCGCGACCCAGGACGAGGTCGTGCACAAGATCGTCGAGGCGCTGGCGGTGAAGCTCAGCCGTGTCGAGGAGCAGGACCTCAAGCGCGGCGGCACCAAGAACCTCGAAGCCTATGAAAGCTGGCTGCGCGCCCGGCAGCTTCTTGGCATCGGCACGCGCGAGACCATCGCCCAGGCCAAGGCTTTGCATCGGCGCGCGCTCGAGCTCGATCCGAACTTCACAGCACCTCATGTCGGCCTGGCCTTCGCGTCGGTGTCCGACTACGTCAACGCCTGGATCCCCGATCCGCAGAGTGCGCTGGCCGAGGGCGAGCGCTGGGCGCGGCGCGCCCTCGAGCTCGACGAGCGCCAGCCCGGCGGCCATGTCGCCATGGGCAATGTGCGGGTCTGGCAGCGCCGCCATGACGACGCACTGACCGAGCTCCACCGGGCGGTCGAGCTCGACCACAATTACGCGCAAGGCCATGCGCTTCTGGGCATGGCGCTGATGTACTCGGGCCATCACAAGCAGGCATTGGAGTCGATCGCGGTGGCGATGCGGCTTGATCCGCTCTATCCCAACATCCTGTTGCATCTGGCGGCGCAGGCGCATTTCAGCATGGGACAGGACGAAATCGCCGCCGGCTACCTGGTGGAGCGCATCGCGCGCAATCCCAACACCGATGCCAGCCGCATGCTGCTGGCGGCTTCGTACGGCCATCTCGGCAGGACCGAGGAGGCAAGCGAGGCCTGGGCCGGGCTGCTCCAGGTCAATCCCGGCTTCTCGCTGCAGCAGCGCGAGGGCGTCTTGCCCTACAAGGATGCCCGGGATTTCCAGCGTATCCTGGATGGCCTCGCCAAGGCGGGCCTGCCGTAGCACTTCACCAGGAAGCGCGCTGGCTCTATTATTGCAGCGATGATGTGGGAAGGAAGAGATAAGATGCGACCGAGGCTGGTGGCCGCCTTTGTGCTGCCTGCTGTCCTGTGGCTTCAGACGGGCCCGGCGGCCGCACAGTTCTGCGACAACCTCGAAGGCCAGGACGTCAAGGTTTCCGGCACCATCGATCGCATGGTCGAGGCCGCCGGGGTGATCTTCTTCCGTGACCGCAAGACGTCCTGCCAGTTCGGCATGGTCACCCATCGCAACGACAAGGGCTGCAAGGTCGGCGCCCAGGTCGAGGTTTCGGGCAAGCTGATCAAGAACAAGTTTTTGCCGGATACTTACGACATCGACCGCGGCAGCAGGCCGGCCAGCGAGACGCTGGCCTGCAAGTAGCACCTTTCACGAAAACCACTGAGGGGCAGACGAAAGGCAAACGCATCCTTCAGCCTGCCCATCAGTGGAATCGTTCGATCAGCTACGCAGAGCGCGCCAGGTCTTCGGGCCAACGATGCCGTCCACGGGCGTCGCGAAGATGGCTTGGAACGCCTTCACAGCCGCTTCCGTATTGGGACCGAAAAGGCCATCGGCAGGCCCGGGGTCAAAAGCGGGAACCGCAAATGACTTGAGAATGAGTTGGCACAGCCTGACGTAGTTGTGCTGAGTCGAATTCTTCTGGATCTGTGGCGGGTCCAATCTTCCCCATGTGTTGTTGCCGACGATGCCGTCGACGACCAGAGGCAGATTGAAGCCCAGATGGACATGCGGCGGCGGTGGAGCCGCAGATCGATCGACCTGGTAGTGCACGACGGCAGCCTTCGTCTGCGGGCCAAAGAGACCGTCGATTGCACCAGGGGAATAGCCTCGTGCCTGCAGCAATTGCTGGCAAAGCGTGACTTCGGCGCCAGTTGATCCGAGGCTGATGGTGGGATGGGCCATTTGCTTTCTCCTTCGACGATGTGACAGGGAAGCAGCGTGAAGGGGGAAGGCCGAACAATACGCCTACGGAAAGTCACCAAACATACGGCTCGCTTCAGTGCAGCGTATGTTGCCGAAAAGACCCCGCTTCATTTTTAAGTTGATCATGAAGCATCGCCAATGTCAATTTATATAGTTGTAAATATACTATCTTTCACAATCATACATTGTGTCTGAAAAGAGACCCGTTCCACCTTTGCCGCATAGTCAAAAAAGCTGAACTGATCGACACACCATTTCGCCCCTCCCGATCGTGACAGCGCCGCTGCCCGCCCAGTCGCTCGGCGCCTACCACGCTGCCCCGCGAACAGCAGTGGCGCGGGTCGCCCAAATTCGCAACGCCGGGCATGACCGCCCAAAGTCCGGGTCCTGCCCCTCGTCGATCAGAGAAAGCCCGCCCGTGCCGCGTAAGGGAAAGGTCGGCTGGTTGTCCCTCCTACGGAGATATCCTCATGGACCCGAAGTCACTGAAACGGCATGATAAATCGATTGTGGAACACCTGCGGCCGGCAGTCGTTCTTTCTGCAGGCGCTCCTCGAAAAGGATTGGCCCTGACGACTCACTGGCTCAAAAATTGCTCAAGAATAGCCACGCGAGGGTCATCGAAATCGGACGCCAAGTCAGGCAATTCCGAAAGCGAGACGCTCACAGTGGTGCCACAAAGGAACGTAGTGGTGTGTCAACCGTCCTGTTGGGTGCCAACGCCAAACTGAAAGGAATGTTGAACTTGTCCCCTCCCCTCGATGCCGACTTTGGACAGTATGCCCTACCCGACTCAGGGCACTTAAGTGGCAAAGCTGTGATATGTACGGCGCACCTTATGCTGCTGCAGAACCCAAAGGCAGTTCTCAGCACCAACGATTGGGTACCGTACCTTTGCCTGGTCCGCGACTGGTGTATGAAGCAGGAGTTCGGCGGAGTGCGCTATTACTGGCACCCGGGCTTCAGCGCAGAAAATGTCGAGGCCGGCCCCTACACCGGACGGCTGAACTAGCGGCGGTGATCGGGGTCGCCGGCTGCCATTTCCGGATCTGGCGAAGTCCGTACAATTACTCCTTCATGAACGCGTTGAGCTCGGGCGTCGGGATCGACGTGTCGAGGTAGGTGAAGGTGCCCTTGTCCTTGACCTCCTTGGCTGCGGCCACCAGGCCGGTCATCGCGGCGCGATAGAGCGAGGTCGCAAGGCTGATGCGCTTGACGCCGGCGGCCTCCAGCTCGGCGCGGCTGAACGAACGGCCCTTGATGCCGACCATGAAGTTGAACGGCTTGCCGATCGAGCCGCAGACCTTCTTCACCGCTTCGATGTCCGGCAAGCCGGGCGCGAACAGCACGTCGGCGCCAGCCGCTTCGTAGGCCTTCAGGCGCTTGATGACGTCGTCAAGATCGGCGCGGCCGCGCAGGAATCCTTCGGCACGTGCCGTCAGCATGAATGGGAACGGCAGCGCCCGCGCCGCCTTCACGGCCGCCGCGACGCGCGCCGCAGCAGCCTCGACGTCGTACAGCGGCTTGTCCTTGTCGCCTGTGGCGTCCTCGATCGAGCCGCCGACCAGACCGACGCCGGCCGCCTGCCGGATAGTCTCGGCAGCCGCTTCCGGCCCATCACCGAAACCCTTCTCGAGGTCGGCCGCGACGGGCAGGTCGCAGGCCTCGACGATCTGCTTGGCATTGGCCAGCGCTTCTTCGCGCGTGACCTTGCCGTCGCGCTTGCCCAGCACGCCCGCCTTGGCGCCGCTCGACGTCGCCAGCGCTTCGAAGCCCAGGCCGGCCAGCACGCGTGCCGAGCCGCCGTCCCACGGGTTGGGAATGACGAACGAACCCGGCGCCTCGTGCAGGGCACGGAACTTCTTGGCTTTGTCGGCCTGGCTGACGGTCATGGCTGGCTTCCTTCTCGAAAAACGCGCGCGAGTTTGTCGGCAGGGTCACCCCTCGCACAACGAGGAATAACCCGATCATCGCTCATGCGTTGGCCTAGCTGGGCTTGATGTTGCCCTTCTGGATGACGTCGGCCCAGCGCTTCATCTCGGCCGGCATCTTGGCCTGCACCTCCGCCTGCGGACCACCAGCCGGCACGATGCCGAGCTTCAGCATCTTCTCGCGGAAGCCCGCGTCGCTCACCACCTCGTTGCCGGTCTCATTCAGCTTCTTCTGGATGTCGGCCGACACCGCCTTGGGCGCGAACAGTGTGTAGTTGGTGGCCGATTCGAAGCCCGGCACGCCCGCCTCGGCCATGGTCGGCACGTCAGGCAGCAGCGGCGAGCGCGCCTTGCTGGTGACGGCAAGGCAGCGGACCTTGCCGGCAGCGATGTTGGGCAGATGGGCCAGCACGTTGTCGATCGAAACCTGCACGCGGCCTTCGTAGAGGTCGGCCTGGAAGAAGCTGGTGCCCTTGTACGGCACGTGGGTCATCTCCGCGCCCGTCATCTGCCTCAGCATCTCGTAGTTGAGATGGATCAGCCCGCCGAAGCCCGACGAGGCGTAGGAGAGCTTGCCCGGGTTGGCCTTGGCGTAGGCGATCAGCTCCTGGACGTTCTTCACCGGCAGGCTCGGCGTCACCAGCACGCCCACCGTACCGTTGCCGATCTCCAGGATCGGCACGAAGTCCTTGGCCATGTCGAAGGTCAGGTTCTGGTGGAAATAGGGCGCGATCGAATAGTCGACCATGCTACCGACCATCAGCGTGTAGCCGTCGGCCGGGCTGCGCGCCAGCGCCGACGCACCGATCGTGGCGCCCGCCCCCGGCTGGTTGTCGACCACGATAACTTGCCCGAGCCTGGACGACACGCCCTCGGAGAAGCCCCGCGTCACCGTATCGATGCCCCCACCTGGCGGATAGGGCGCGATCATGCGGATCTGCTTGGTGGGCCAAGCCTGCGCACGCGCCACGGCGGGCGCGGCCAGGGCAACCGCAGTTGTTGCCAGCAGGCGTCGGCGGGACAGCGAAAACATGACGATTCCTCCCTTACAGGAGGGTCAATCTACATGCTGCGGCCGTCCCACGCACGGGGGCTGAGCTTGTCGACATCGACGCCCTCGACGCAGCGCAGGTTGATGCCGACCATGGGTGATCCGTCGGGGCCGGTGCCGTTGGCATAGCTTTCGATGCCGCAGGAGGTGCAGAAGCGGTGGTGCAGCTTCTTCTTGTTGAAGAGGTAGTCGCCCTGCTCGTCGGCGCCCTTGGTGAGCTTGAACTTGGCCTGGGGCGCAAAGGCCCAGACGGCGCCGAGCTTGGTGCAGATCGAGCAGTTGCACTTCAGCGCCTGTTCGGTGTCGACCTCGACCGTGTAGGCGACGGCGCCGCAGTGGCACCCTCCGGTGTAGCTTTGACTAGGCATGGCTCCTCCTCTGGAACGCGCACATTGTCATCCCGAGCGTAGCGAGGGACCTTTGAGCCAACAGGAAAGGTCCCTCGCTGCGCTCGGGATGACAGCTCCTCCGTAACGGAGATCGTGCGGCCGGAGTTGCCCCTACCCCGGCCAGGGCAGCGACCAGGTCTTTACATTGGTGAAGCTCTTCATGGCTTCAAGGACTCCCTCCTTGTAGCCGAGGCCCGAATCCTTGATGCCGCCGAAGGGCGACATCTCGATGCGATAGCCCGGCACTTCCCAGACATTGACCGTGCCGACCTGCAGCTCGTCGACGAAGCGCGTGATGTAGTCCAGGCGGTCGGTGCAGACGCCCGACGACAGGCCGTAGGCCGTGCCGTTGGAGACCTTGATCGCATGGTCGATGTCTTTCACGCGGATGACCGGGATGACCGGACCGAACGTCTCCTCGCGCACCAGCTCGCAGGTCGGATCGACATGATCGACGACTGTCGGTGGGAAAAGCGCGCCGCGGCGATCGTTGCCGTGCAGCAGCCTGGCGCCGTGCTTGGCGACGGCTTCGCTCACGCGGTTCTGGAACAGCGTGGCGGCGCGCTCGTGGATCACGGTGCCGACGTCGGTCTCGGGATCGAGCGGATCGCCGGCCTTGAGCTTCTTCGCCTTGGCCAGCAGGCGCTCGACGAAGGCGTCGGCCACGCTGTCGACGACGATGATGCGCTTTACCGCCGTGCAGCGCTGGCCCGAATTCTTGGTGGCGCCGGCGACGGCAAGGTCGGCCGCCTTGTCGAGGTCGGCATCCTCCATGACGATCAGCGGATCGTTGCCCCCCAGCTCCAGCACCAGCCGTTTGTAGCCGGCGGTCGCCGCGATGTGCTTGCCGACGCGCACCGAGCCGGTGAAGGTCACGAGGTCGGCGTGCGGGTCGGTGATCATGGCATCGCCGATATCCGATGGATTGCCGGTGATCACCGACAGCATCTCGGGCGGCAGGCCCGCCTCGTAGAGCGTGTCGGCCAGGAACAGCGCGGTGAGCGGCGTGAGCTCGGTCGGCTTCAGCACCACGCAGTTGTTGGTGGCGAAGGCCGGCGCCAGCTTGTGCGCCACCATGTTCAGCGGATGGTTGAACGGCGTGATCGCCGAGATGGCATTGAGCGGCTGGCGCAGCGTGAAGATCTTGCGCGACTTGCCGTGCGGGGTCAGGTCACAGGAAAAGGTCTGGCCGTCGTCGAGCAAGCAGAGCTGGCCCGCGAAGGTAAAGACATCGAAGGCACGGCCGACCTCGTAGAGCGAATCCTTCAGGCACAGGCCCGATTCCAGCGTGATCAGGCGCGACAGCTCTTCCTTGCGCGCGACCAGAAGCTCGGCGGTCTTGAGCAGGATCTGCTGGCGCTGATAGCGCGTCAGCTTGGGCTTGTAGGCGTGGGCGATGCGGAAGGCCTCGGCCACCAGCTCGGGCGTTGCCCGCGGCACGCTGCCGACCAGCCGGTTGTCCCACGGGAAGCGGACTTCCAGACGGCTCTTGGTTTCGACCTTCTTGCCGGCAATGCGCAATGCGTCGTGCCGCACATCGCTGCGGATCATCGTGTCCATGGTGTCTCTCAGGCGACGAGGTTGAGGGCGAGGTCGAAGGCGTCGAAGTTGCGCCAATGGCGCGACGCACCATCGGCTGAAAGCTTGCGATTGCAGAGCAGCGGCACCTTTTGCTCGGAGATGCCGCCATGGCTGCGCAAGGGCTCTGTCAGGCCCGACAGGTCGTGGCGCGAGGCCGAGGTGCCCAGCACCTTGTGCTTGGTCGAGACGACGACGAGGTCGCCCAGGCGATCAGCCGGCAACTCGAAGCGGGCGGCGGCTTCCTGCTCGGAGAGCGCCGCCTCGATGCCCGGCATGGCCTTCAGCTTGGCGGCCGCGGCCTCGGACGTCGTTCCGGCCGGCAGGTAGACCACGGCGAAGGAGCCCAGCGCGCCGTGATGCACGACATAGGGATCGGTGATGGGCAGGATGACCCGCGCCTCGTCCTTGCCGAGCCAACCGTCGAACACGTCCTGCAGGTAGATGACGTCGGGCTGGCCGTCGGCGCCGAACTTGGCGTTCATGCCGTGATCGGCGGTGAGTACGATCGTGCAGCCCATGGCATCGAGTTTGGCCATGTAGCCGTCCATCATGGCGTAGAAGTCGTCGGCGACCGGCGTGCCGGGCGCGTGCTTGTGTTGGATGTAGTCGGTGGTCGACAGGTACATGATCTGCGGCCGGTCGCGCTCCATGATCTTCACGCCGGCGGCGAACACGAACTCCGACAGGCCGGCGCTGTAGACGTCGGGTACCGGCATGCCGACCAGCTCGTTCACCTTGTCGATGCCGTTCTCGCCGAGCGTGGCCTTGTCGGACTTCTCGGACGAGAAGCTGCAGGCCTTGCCGGCGCCGAGCTCCAGCCCTTTGCCTAAAAGGCCGCGCAGCTTGTCCTTGGCGGTGACGACGGCAATGCGGCAGCCGGCGCGCTGGAACGACGGGAACAGCGTCTCGATGCGCAGGAACTTCGGATCGTTCATCATCACCTCTTTCCCGCTGTCGGGATCGAGGAAGTAGTTGCCGCAGATGCCGTGCTCGGCTGGCGGCCGCCCGGTGACGATCGAGAGGTTGTTGGGGTTGGTGAAGCTCGGCACGACGCAGTCGGCCAGAAGGTTCGTGCCCTGGGTCAGGACCTTGCCGAACCATGGCGCGCGGCCGGCTTCGACGGCGCGCTCGATGTAGCCCGGCTCCGAGCCGTCAACGCAGACCACGACCGTGGGCTGGCGCGGCAGGCGGTAGCGGCGGCCGTTGACGGCGATCTCGCCAACGCCTCCGTCTTTGTCGGGGGTGTTCAGACTGTCGGGTGCCATGCGTACTTCTCCTACTCCGCCGCCAGCGCCGGGCCGCCGTTGCTGACCCGCATTTCGTCCAACACCTCCCGCACCGCAAGCAGGGCGCTCACCATGTGCTGAGGATACAGCCGGCCGATGCAGCCGATACGGAAAGAATCGGCGACCGTGAGTTTGCCAGGATAGATCACATAGCCGCGGTCCTTCAGCGCATCATAGAACGTCTGGAAGACGAACCGTGGATCGGTCGGCATGTGGAAGGTGACGATGATCGGCGCCTGCAGGCGGTCGGGCAGCAGGGTCTGGAAGCCCATGGCGCGCATGCCGTCGATCAGCACGCCGGCATTCTCCCGATAGCGCCTGCCGCGGCCGACGACGCCGCCCTCGGCCTCGTGCTCCTCGATCGCCCTGCCCAGGGCCACGATGACGTGGATCGGCGGCGTGAAGCGGTACTGGCCGGTGCGGGCGAAGGCCTCGGCCTGGTCGAACAGGTCGAGCACCAGGGTCGTGGCGTTGCCCTTGCACTCGGCCAGGGCCTCGTTGCGGCAGATCACGAAGCCCAGGCCCGGCACGCCCTCGAGGCACTTGTTGGATGAGGCGGCCAGCGCGTCGTAGCGGATCTTGCGGGCGTCGATTTCGATCGCACCGAACGCGCTCATGGAATCGACCAGTAGGCGGCGGCCGTGGCGGGCGACGATCTCCGCAACCTCGGCGATGGGGTTGAGGATACCCGAGGTCGTCTCGCAATGGACGGCGAAGACGTGGCTGATGGCTGTGTCGTCGACCAGCATGTTATCCAGTCGCGCCAGGTCGGGCGGCGTGTCTTCCGGCGTCTCGAGCGAGGCCGTGGCGCGGCCGGCGATCTGGGCGATCTTCAGCGCGCGCTGGCCGTAGGCGCCGTTGATCAGCACCAGAAGCTTGCCGGACTTCGGCACGAACGAAGTGATCATCGCCTCGACGGCGAAGGTGCCCGAGCCCTGTACCGGCACGGTGACGTGTGTGCCCTGCCCGCCGGCAAGCTCGACGATCTTGTCGAGCACCATGCGGTTGATGCGCAGAAACTCCGCATCGCGCGAGCCCCAGTCGTGGACCATGGCCTGCTTGACGCTGGCCGAGGTGGTGAGCGGACCGGGCGTCAGCAGCAGCGGATCGCCGGTTTCTGACTGGGTGTGCTTGGTCGTCATGCGGCGATTCATGGGCTCGCGGCCTCTATGCGTCCAGTATATAATCCATATGTTACTTATTGGTTTTCCATATATGACGCCGACGCAGCTGCGCGCCTTCCATCTGGTGGCCGAATCCGGGTCGTTCTCGGCTGCGGCCCGCGCCTCGGGGCTGAGCCAGCCCAACCTGTCGAGCCAGGTAACGACGCTGGAGCAGGCCTATGGCGTGCGCCTGTTCGACCGGCGCGGCCGCACCGTCGCGCCGACCGAGACCGGCCGTCAATTGCACGGCATCACCACGCGGCTGTTCGCCGTGCAGGACGAGGCGCGCGCCCTGCTGGCCGGCGAGCAGGCCCTGACCCGCGGGCATCTCCGGATCGCGGCCGATTCGGCCCATCACGTCGTGCCGATCATGGCCGCCCTGCGCGACCGCGCCGAAGGCCTGACCTTCGCGCTCGCGATCGACAACTCGGCCGTCGTGCTGGAGCGGCTGCTGCGACACGAGGCCGACGTGGCGGTGATGGCCAAAAGCGTGTCCGACCCGCGGCTGCATGCCGTCAGGCTGCGCACCGACCGTGTCGTGCTGTTCGTGCCCTCGCGCCATCCGCTCGCCAAGCGCGGTCGTGCGCCTCTGTCGGCGCTGGCGGGCCAGTCGCTTGTACTGCGCGAGCGCGGCTCGATCACCCGCGAGGTGGTCGAGCAGGCCATGGCCGCGGCCGATATCCGGCCCGACGCCATCGTCGAGGTGCAGACGCGCGAAGGCGTGCGCGAGGCGGTGGCGGCGGGCTTCGGCATCGGCGCGGTGTTCGCGAGCGAGCTCGGCGAGGACCGGCGCTTCCGTCCCGTCCTTGTCACGGACACCGACCTCAATGTCGCCGAATACGCGGTGTGTCTGCAGGAGCGCCGCCGCGTCGCACTGGTGCGTGCGTTCATAGACGAGGCAACTCTTGCCGGAGCGCGGACCTCCAGGTCCGCATCATGACCATGAGCGGACCTGGAGGGTCCGCGCTCCAAGTCATAAAACTGTCAAAAAACTTTTACTGATGGGAATCGAGGCGTAGGGTTCCGCGATCATGCATGGCGTCGAGACCGTCCTGAACGTGCTGGGCAGCGTTGCGCTGCTGCTGTGGGGCGTGCGCATGGTGCGCACGGGGCTGACGCGCGCCTTCGGCGCTGCCTTGCGCCGCGCCATAGCCGCGTGCTCGCGCAACCGCGTCACCGCCTTCCTGGGCGGCATCGCCATCACCGGGCTGCTGCAGTCGAGCACGGCCACGTCGCTGTTGGTCTCCTCCTTCGCCGGCCGTGGCCTGATCCCCCTGTCGATCGCCTTCGCCATCATGCTGGGCGCCGACATCGGCACCACCATCGCCGCCCAGATCCTGTCGTTCGACCTCGGGTGGGTATCGCCGCTGCTGATCGGCGCCGGCGTCATCGCCTTCCTGTCGAGCGATACCGACAAATCGCGCCATCTCGGCCGCGTCGCCATCGGGCTCGGCCTGATGCTGCTGTCGCTGAAACTGCTGGCCGCCGCAACACTGCCGCTGCGCACCGCGCCTGCCTTCATGGCCATGCTGCAGGGCCTGCAGGACGAGTACGTGATCGCCGTCGTCGTCGGCACGCTCGCCACCTGGTTCGTGCATTCCAGCCTCTCGACGGTGCTGCTGGTGATGTCGTTCGCGGGCTCTGGGCTCATCGAGCCCAAGCTCGCCCTGGCGCTGGTGATCGGCGCCAACATCGGCGGGGCGCTCGCGCCCTACATGGCGCAGTCGAGCGCCGACGTCGCCGCCCGCCGCGTGCCGCTCGCCAACCTCATGACGCGCGCCATCGTCGGCGTGGCGCTGTTGCCGTTCCTGGGTCCGCTGGTCGACTGGCTGACGCTTCTGGACGGCTCGGCCACCCGCATGCCGGTGAACTTCCATACCGGCTTCAACGCGCTGGCCTCGCTGGTCTTCCTGCCGCTGGTCGATGTCGTCGCCTGGGGCTGCCGCAAGCTGCTGCCAGACAAGCCGGTGCCCGACGATCCCGGCAAGCCGCGGCACCTCGACCCCAACGTCCTCGATTCGCCGGCCGAGGCGCTGGGCTGCGCCTTGCGCGAGACCTTGAACCTCGGCGACCGCGTCGCCGACATGCTGCGCCAGACCATCGATGTGCTGGAGCGCAATGACGCCAAGGCGGTGAAGGCGATCGAGGCGGCCGACAACGCCGTCGACCAGCTATACGAGGCGATCAAGCTCTACCTCGTGCAGGTCTCGCGCAACGAGCTCGGCGAGGAAGACGGCAAGCGCTACGTCGAGATCCTGACCTTCACCACCAACCTCGAGCATATCGGCGACATCATCGACAAGAACCTGATGGAGCTCGCCGCCAAGAAGATCAAGAACCGCTACGCCTTCTCGGCCGAGGGCATGGCCGAGCTGCGCGCCTTCCATAGCCGCGTGCTCGACAACCTGCGGCTGGCGCTGAACGTCTTCACCACGCGCGACATCACCCTGGCGCGCCGCCTGGTCGGCGAGAAAGCGTCCCTGCGCGAGGCCGAATCGCGCACCGCCGACAGCCATTTCGCCCGCCTGCGCGAGGGCCGGCCGGAATCGATCGAGACCAGCTCGATCCACATGGACGTGATCCGGGATTTGAAGCGCATCAACGGCCACCTGGCGTCGGTGGCGTATCCGATCCTCGAGGCGGCCGGCGAACTCGCCGACACGCGGCTCAGGACAGCGCCCGACCCGACGACCGGGCAGCCGGCGCCTTCGGTCTGACTCTTCCGGACCGCCGGCCTCTGGCCGGCTCATGATCATGAGGCCGGCCAGAGGCCGGCGGTCCGGAAGAGGATGATCAGCCCTTGATACGGGCGCCCGTCGGGTCGAAGGGGCAGCGCAGTGACACCTTGGCGCGCAGGCGCGTGCCGGCTAGGTCGACCTCGAACTTGCCGCCATCGAGCCAGGCGGCGTCGATCGCCGCGTCGTCGGTTCGGCGAACGTAGCCCAGGCCGACCGACGCGCCAACGGAATGGCCGTAACCCGCCGACGTGAGATCGCCGACAGGCCGGCCGTCGCGCAGCAACGCCTCGCCGCCCCATAGCAGCGGCTCGGAATCCTCCAACACCACCGACACCAGGCGGCGCGTCAGCGGCTTGGCCTTGGCCTCGACCAGCGCCTTGTGGCCTAAAAAGCCGCCCGGCTTGTCGAGCTTCACCGCCCAGCCCAGGCCCGCCTGGAACGGCGTGTCATCGGGCGTGAGCTCGCGGCCCCAGGCGCGATAGCCCTTCTCCAGGCGCATGCACTCGACAGCGTAGTAGCCCGCATCGCGCAGGCCGAACTCGGCGCCGGCCTCGTGCAGGGCCTCGAACACGGTGACGGCGAACTCGACCGGCACGTAGAGCTCCCAGCCCAGCTCGCCCATGTAGGTGCGGCGCGACGCCAACACCGTGCCATGGCCGATCCCGACCTCGCGTATGGTGGCGAAGGGAAAGGCATGTTTGGAAAAGTCGGCGCGGCTCACCTTCTGCAGCAGCGCACGGCTGCGCGGCCCCATGACCGACAGCACCGTCCAGGCGCCGGTGACGTCGGTCAGCGTGACGTGAGCTTCCTCGTCGACATGGCGGTTGAGCCAATCCATGTCGCGCACCGGCTGGGCCGAGCCGGTGATGATCAGGAACTTGTCGCGGGCGAGGCGCGCGATGGTGAGATCGCTCTCGAAGGTGCCACGCTCGTTCAGGATGCCGGTATAGACCGTGGCGCCGATCGGCACGGCGACGTTGTTGGCGGCGAGACGCTGCAATTGCGCCTCTGCATCGCGACCCTGCACGAGGATCTTGCCGAACGACGTCTCGTCGACCACGGTCACGGCCTCGCGCGTGGCGCGATGCTCGGCGGCGACGGCGTCGAACCAGGCGCCGCGGCCCCAGCCGTATTGCATGTCGGGAGTCTTGCCGACGCCGGCGAACCAGTTGGGCCGCTCCCAGCCCATCTTGTTGCCGAACCAGGCGCCCCTCGCCTTCAGCCGATCGTAGAGCGGCGAGCGGCGGAACGGCCGGCCGCTCTCCTGCTCGCGCTGCGGCCACGGCATCTTGTAGTGCAGGCCGAGAGTCTCGGCGACACGGCTCTTCAGCCAGGCATCGTTGCCGTGGAAGCCGGCGAAGCGGCGGATGTCGACCGGCCAGAGATCGAGCGTCGGCTCGCCGGCCACGATCCATTCGGCCAGCGCCATGCCGGCGCCGCCCGAGCTCGCGATGCCCATCGAGTTGAAGCCCGCGCCGACGAAGAAGCCTTTCACCTGCGGCGCTTCGCCCAGGATGTAGTTCAGGTCGGGCGTAAAGCTTTCCGGCCCGTTCATGAACGTCTTGATGCCGGTCTTCTCCAGCGACGGCACGCGGATCAGCGCGTTATCCATCAGGATCTGGAACTGGTCCCAGTCGTCCGGCAGCATGCCGAACTCGAAGTCGTCGGGGATGATGTCCTTGTTCCAGGGCTTGGCCTCGGGCTCGAAGCCGCCCATCAGCAGGCCGCCGACCTCCTCCTTGAAGTAGATGTAGCCGTCGGGATCGCGCATCACCGGCAGGTCGCGCGGCACGTTCTCCATCTTCTCGGTGACGATGTACATGTGCTCGCAGGAATAGAGCGGCACCGTGACGCCGACCGTGCGCGCGAGCTGGCGCGCCCACTGGCCGCCGCAGTTGACGACGATCTCGGCCTTGATCGGGCCCTCGGTCGTCTGCACGCCGGTGACGCGGCCGTCCTTGGTGTCGATGGCCGTGACGCGCGTCTTCTCGAAGATGCGCACGCCGCCGGTGCGCGCGCCGCGCGCCAGGGCCTGGGTGATGTCGGCAGGATTGGCCTTGCCGTCGCCCGGCAGCCACACCGCGCCCACCAGGT
Source organism: Reyranella soli (assembly GCF_007992495.1). Lineage (GTDB taxonomy): Bacteria > Pseudomonadota > Alphaproteobacteria > Reyranellales > Reyranellaceae > Reyranella > Reyranella soli. The sequence continues at coordinate 46,388 of NZ_BKAJ01000061.1, read as the reverse complement.
CGTCGGTGCGCATGATCGGGTACTTCTCGCCGGCCTGCTTGGGCGTCAGCGGCTCGCAGTCGACGCCCTGGGCGTTGGCCATGGCGGCGGAGCGGCGCAGCAGCACCATGCGCTCCTCGGTGCGCGCCACCGAAAGCGAGCCGCACTGCTTCCAGCCGGTCGCCAGGCCGGTCTCGGCTTCGAGCTTGGAATAGAGCTCAGTGCTGTAGCGGATCAGGCGCGTCAGGTTCTGGTAGCTGCGCAACTGGCCGACCAGGCCGGCTGCATGCCAGGTCGTGCCGCCGCTCAGCCGCCCCTGCTCCAGCAGGACGACATCCTTCCAGCCGAGCTTGGCCAGATGATAGGCCGTCGAGCAGCCCATGATGCCGCCGCCGACGATGACGACGCGGGCCTGGGTGGGGAAGTTCGTAGCCACTACAGCCTCCCCGCCACCGCCGCTTCGTACATCTTGCGCATCTCCGGCACGCCCGCCTTCACGGGATTGCCGCCGGCCGTCGGATCGACCGCCGCCATCTCGGCGAACTTGTCGAGATGGCTTTCCTTGACTCCGAGCTCGGCCAGGGTGTGCGGGATGCCGATCTGGCGGCGGAGATCGAGGCTCCATTCCATGAAGCCGTCGAAGGTCGGGTTACGGAGGCCGAGCCAGCGCGCCAGCCGCTGGATCTTCTCGTCGATGGCCGCTCGGTTGAACTGCAGCACGTAGGGCATGGCGACGGCGTTGGTCAGGCCGTGATGCGTGTCGAGCACGGCGCCCACCGGATGCGACAGCGAATGGATGGCGCCCAGCCCCTTCTGGAAGGCCGTCGAGCCCATCTGCGAGGCCGCCAGCATATGACCGCGCGCCTCGATGTCCCGGCCGTCCTTCACCGCGCGCGCCAGGTTCTCCTTCACCAGCCGCATGCCTTCGACCGCGATGCCTTCGGCATAGGGGTGATAGCCCGGCGCACAATAGGCTTCCAGGCAATGGATGAACGCGTCCATGCCGGTGCCCGCCGTCAGCTTGGCCGGCAGGCCGACCGTCAGCTCGGGATCGGCGATGACGATCGACGGCATCATCTTGGGATGGAAGATGATCTTCTTGGTGTGCATTCCGGTGTCGGTGATCACCGAGGCGCGGCCGGTCTCCGAGCCCGTCCCGGCCGTGGTCGGCACGGCGATCGTGGGATAGATCCCCGCCGGATTGGCGCGCGTCCACCAGTCGCCTATATCCTCGAAATCCCACAGCGGCCGCGTCTGGCCGGCCATGAAGGCGATCGCCTTGCCGGTGTCGATGCCGGAGCCGCCGCCCCAGGCGATGACGCCGTCGTTCTTGGCGGCGCGCAGGATGCGCACGCCCGCTTCGACGTTGGCGGCCACAGGATTGGGCTTCACTTCGCTGAACAGGGCGACGTCGATGCCGGCCTTGCGCAGCGACAGCATGGCGTCGCTGATCATCGGCAGGCTCGCGAGCCCGGGATCGGTCACCAGCAGCGGCCGCTTCAGGCCGATCGCCTTGCAGGCGTCGGGCAGTTCGCGGATGCGGCCCGCGCCGAAACGGATCGAGGTGGGATAATTCCAGTTACCGACCAAGGACTGAGACATCAGATGATTTCCATGTAGCGATCGAGCTCCCACTCGGTGATGGCCTTGCGGAACTCACGCTCTTCCCATTCGCGGGTTGCAGAATAGTGATCGACGAAGGCATCGCCGAACAGATCGCGCGCCGCCGGCGAGGCTTTCAGACGGCCCGCCGCCTCCATCAGCGTACGCGGCAGCTGCGCCTTCTCGGGATGCTCGATCTCGTAGGAATTGCCCTTGATGGGCTCACCGGGATCGATCTTGTTCTCCACACCCCACAGGCCCGAGCCGACCGCCGCAGCCAGCGCTAGGTAGGGGTTCGCGTCGGCAGCGGCAATGCGGTACTCCACGCGCGTCGACTTGGCCGAGCCTGGGATGACGCGTAGCGAGGTCGTACGGTTCTCCACGCCCCAGCTCGATACGGTAGGGGCCCAGAAGCCCGGGATCAGGCGGCGATAGGAATTCACGTTGTTGGCCACCATGGCCAGCAGGTCGGGCATCAGCGCCCGCTGGCCGCCGACGAAGTGGCGCATGGTGTCGCTCATGCGATGGCTGCCGCCCTCGTCGAAGAAGACGGGCCTGCCGTCCTTCCACAGCGACATGTGCATGTGACCGCCGCAGCCCGGCCAGTCCTTGGACCACTTGGCCATGAAGGTGGCGAGCCAGTCGCGCTTCTGCGCCAACACCTTGGTGTAGAGCTTGAACAGGGCGGCGGCATCGGCGGCGCCGAGGGCGTCCTTCACACGCAGCGCCGCCTCGAGCACGCCGGCGCCGGTCTCGGTGTGCAGGCCCTCGATGCCCATGTCCATGGTCTCGCACATCGCGAGCAGGTCCCTGTACCAGTCGGACAGGACCGAGTTGCGCAGCATCGAATAGCCGAAGAAGCCCGGCGAGATCGGCTTCAGGTTCTTGTATCCCTTCTCGCGGATCGAGAAGGCCGTCTCGGCGAAGACGAAGAACTCGTACTCGAAGCCGACCTTGACCTCGAAGCCGAGCTTGGCGGCGCGCGCCAGCACCCGGCGCAGGACGCCGCGCGGACAGATCTCCTCGGCCTTGTCGGTGAACTCGCAGAGGAACAGGAGATTGCCGGGCTCGGTCGCGATCTCGCGGCAGGTCTCGGGCAGGATGCGCACGTTGGCGTCGGGATAGGCCGTGTGCCAGCCGGTGTAGGTGACGTTGTCGTAGAGCTGGTCGTTGGAATCCCAGCCCAGGACCACGTCGCAGAAGCCCATGCCGCCGTCGAGCGCGCCGCTGAACTTGTCGATGTGCAGGTACTTGCCGCGCAGGATGCCGTCGATGTCGTGGACGCCGACCTTGACGTGGCGCAATCCGCGCTCCTGCAGGATGCGACGCGCATCGGCCGCTGTTCTTACCTGGCGCGGTTCCATTCAAGCCCCCTTTTTCTGCGACCAGACTAGCTGCTGAGGTAGCGGGGAAGCCAGAGGGCAATATCGGGCAGTACGGTAACCAGGATGGTAAAGCCGACCATGATCAACAGATAAGGCAAGGTGACGCGCGCGATATAGCCCAGGCCGTCCTCGGTCAGGCCCTGGATCACGAACAGGTTGAAGCCAACCGGCGGCGTGATCTGCGCCATCTCGACCACCAGCACCAGGAAGACGCCGAACCAGATCGGGTCGAATCCCGCGGCCTTCACAATCGGCATGACGATGGGGAGTGTCATGACGATCATGCTGAAGCCGTCGAGGAAGCAGCCCAGGATCAGATAGAAGACGATCAGGGCGACGATCAGCATGAAGGACGACAGGCCGAGGCTGGAGACGAAGGCCGCGACTGCGGCCGGGATACCGAGGAAGGCCGCGGCGCTGCCGAGGATCGAGGCACCCAGCACGATCAGCGCGATCATGGCGCAGGTCTGCACCGAGCCGATGGCGATGGCGCGCAAGGCGGTGCGCGACAGCTCGCCCTGGACACCAGCAACGACAAGGGCGCCCAGCACACCGACTGCAGCCGCCTCCGACGGCGTCGCCAAGCCGCCATACATCGAGCCCAGCACGCACAGGATCAGGAACACCGCGGGTCCCAGCTCGCGCACCGACACAGCGAACTCCGCGCGCGACGCCACGCGCACCTTGCGCTCGGCCGCGGGCACCATCTCCGGCCTGAGCGCAGTATGGAGCATGATCCAGGCCATGAAGCAGCCGGCAAGCAGGAAGCCCGGGATGAATCCTGCGGTGAAGAGCTTGGCGATCGAGACGTCGCCCAGCACGCCGTAGATGATCATGATGTTGGAGGGCGGGATCAGGAAGCCGAGCGTGCCGGCGCCGGCGAGCGAGCCCACGGCGACATCCTTCGAGTAGCCGCGCTTCAGCAGCTCGGCCAGCGATATGCGGCCGACGACCTGGGTGGTCGCCGCCGACGAGCCGGAGATCGCCGCGAAGATCGTGCAGCCGATGACGTTGACGTGCAGCAACCGCCCGGGCAGCAACGCCGCCCACGGCGTCAGGCCGCGGAACAGCGACTGCGACAGCCGCGTGCGGAACAGGATCTCGCCCATGACGATGAACAGCGGCAGGGCCAGCAGTTCCTGTGTCGTCAGGATGTTCCAGGCGTATTGCGCCAAGAGCTTGTCGAGCGGGATGTCGCGGAACACCGCCAGCAGCACCGTGCCGGTGACAGCCAGTGTCCAGCCGATCCACAGGCCGCCCGCCAGGAAGGCGAACAGCACCACGAACATGACAATGACGATCTCGAGCATCGTTTACCTACGGCGCCGCCTCAATCATTCGCAGATCGTCATTCGGAGACCGACGCCGCGCGCATGCTGAGATCCTCCAATGGCAGACCGAGGAGGGCCTGGAAGAAGCGCGCCACGAACTGCAGCACCAGCAGGCAGACGCCGAAAGTCACCAGCGCCTGAGGAATCCAGAGCGGCGTGGCGCTCGACAGCGAGACCTGGTCGGAGGTGAAGCTGCGCCAGGTGAAGTTGACCATGGCGTTGGCCAGGAAACCGGTGAAGGCCACGCCCAACGCCGCCAGCAGCGTCTCCAGCCAGCGCCGCGTCTCGGGCTTCACGCGAGCCAACACCAAGGTGACACGAATGTGGCCGCCGGCGCGCAGGGTCATGGCCGCCCCGAAGGTGAAGGCCGCGGCCATTAGATAGGAGCTGTATTCCCAGGCGATCGGAATGTCGGCCGGCACCCAGGGGAAGATGTCGGACAGCGCCCGCACCAGCACCTCGGCCAGCATCAGGCAGGTGAGCGCCGCCAGGCAGGCCGCGCCCAGCCAGCCGTCGAGCCGGCCGAGCATGTCGATGGCGTCGAGGAAGAAGCGCAGGGGCTGGGGCGCCCCTGCGTTTGCGTTCGGGCCGTGCGCGCTCACGCGCGCTTCATTTCGACGAGATAGGCCTTGATCGGCTTCTCCGCCGCCGGCACGCGCTTGATGAAGTCGGCGATCATGGGCGCCGTCTTCTTCTGCAGGTCGGCCACCATCTGCGGCGGCGGCACCACCAGGGTCATGCCGCCATCGGTCAATTTCTTGTTGCTGTCGGTGTCGGCCTTCAGCGACGTGCCCCAGAACTCAGGCTCGAGTTTCTTGGCAAGGTCGACGATCACCTTCTGGTTGGCCGGCGAGATCTTCTTCCAGGTGTCGTTGTTGATCGTGACGATCTGGCTGGACCAGGCATGGTTGGTCTGGTGGAAGAATTTCAGGAACTCCCAGAACTTGCCGTCGACACCCGACACCGACGAGGTCGACACGCCGGCGACCGCGCCCGACGACAGCGCCGCGATGGTCTCGCCCCACGGGATCAGCGCCGGCGCCATGCCGATGGCGCTGCACATGTCCTGGGCGTTCTTGTCGGGCACGCGGATCTTGATGCCTTTGAGCGCATCGAGCGATTCGCACTTCACCTTGAGGTGCAGGTACTGCGTCGGCCACGGCACCATGTAGAGGATGGTCTGGTTGTTCTTCAGCGCCACCTTCTCGTACTCGGGCCGGAGGTACTTATGCAGCACCTTCAGCTCCTCGATGTTGTTGGAAATGAACGGGATGCCCTCGACGCCCATGATCGGTTCGTCGCCGATCTGCTGGATGTTGAGGATGTCGGCCATCGGCACCAGCCCGTCGCGCACGGCGCGCAGCTGCTCCGGTCCCTTGAAGCCGAGCTGGCCGCCCGACTTCACGTCGATCTCGACGGCGCCGGAGGTGCCCGTCTTGACCTCCTCGGCAAACTTCTTGGCGTTGATCGTATGGAAATTGCCGTCCGGCCATACCGTCGACAGCGGCAACTTCAGCGCCGCCTGCGCCTGCACCACGGCCGGCGCGCCGAGCATCATCGCGCTCATGCCCGCGCCTGCCTTCAGAGCCGTTCTACGTCCCAGCTTCATGGAAGCCCCCTTCGTTGTTTGACACCCTTCCCCGAACTCACTCAGCCGCTTTTTGCGGCTTGAACTCATAGACCTTCTCGGCCGTCTCGGCGGAGATCAGCCCGTCAGCCAAGTCGCTGGCGACCTGCACGCGGTCGCGCTCCGCCGGCTTGCCGATGCCCGCGCCGCCCGGCGTCATCACCACCAGCCGGTCGCCCGGCGGGATGAGCTGGAAGCCCTTGCCCTTCAAGGTCTTGCCCGACTTCAGGGCGACGAAGCCCGCCTCGCCGTCCCGACCGCCGTCGCGGCCACGCGGCGGATGGTCGATGCGATCGAAGGCGGCGAGCAAGTCGAATGGCTCAGCGATGCCGCTTTCGATCTCCATGATCTGGCCCAGCCCGCCGCGCGTGCGGCCGGCGCCGCCCGAATCGGGGCGGAATTCCTTGCGCCAGAAGATCAACGGCGTCTGCGTCTCGGCGATCTCGACCGGCGTGCCGCGCACGCCGCTGGGATAGGCCGTGGCCGAGAGCCCGTCCTTGTCCTGACGCGCGCCGGTGCCGCCGTTGGAGGTGATGGCCATGCCGAAACCGTAGTTGCCGCCCTCGCCGCCCTTCACATGGCCGCGCACATTGAGGTTCCACAGGCACGACGTTCCCTCGGCCGGCACGCGGTCGGGCACGATCTGGCGCAGGCAGCCGAACGTCACGTCGGGCAGCATCTGGCCGATGATGTGGCGCGAGGCGACGGCGCTGGGCTTGGGTGCATTGAGGATGGTGTCGGCGGGCGCCGACACGGTGAGCGGCTCGAGCGAGCCCGCGTTGTTGGGGATGTGCGTCGCCACCACGCAGCCCAGCCCGAACACCGTGTAGGCCGTGGTGTAGGCATGCGGCACGTTGATGCCGCGGCCCGACACGGCCGACGTGCCGCTGTAGTCGACATGGATGCCGGTGTCGGAAATGGTCAGCGTGGCTTTCAGCGTCAGCGGCTCGTCGTAGCCGTCAATCGTCATGGCGTTGTGCCAGGTGCCCTTGGGCAGCTTGGCGATCTCCTCCAGCACCGCCTCGCGCGAGCGCGCGATGATATGGTCGCCGAGCTCGTCCAGCGAGTCGATGCCGAACTCGTCCATCATCTCGACCAGGCGGCGGGCGCCGACATCGTTGCAGCCGGCCAGGGAGTAGACGTCGCCCTCGGTGTCGACCGGCAGGCGCGTGTTGGCGCGGATCATCGACATCAGGGTCTCGTTCACCTTGCCCTGGTCGAACAGCTTCAGCATCGGGATGTAGAGGCCTTCCATGAAGACGTCGGTGGCGTCCGGCCCGAAGCCGATGCCGCCGATGTCCATGAGATGGCTGGTGCAGGAGAACAGCGCCACCAGCTTGCCGTTGCGGAAAGCGGGCGTGGTGATGACGAAGTCGTTGAGATGGCCGGTGCCCATCCACGGATCGTTGGTGATGTAGGCGTCGCCCGCCCTCATCGTCTCGATCGGGAAGTAGCGCAGGAAGTGCTTCACCGATTCGGCCATCGAATTGACGTGGCCCGGCGTGCCGGTGACGGCCTGGGCCAGCATGCGGCCCTCGAGGTCGAACACGCCCGCCGACAGGTCGCCGCACTCGCGCACGATCGGGCTGAAGGCGGTGCGCATCAGGGTCTGCGCCTGCTCCTCGACCACGGCGATCAGGCGGTTCCACATGATCTGCAGGTCGATCAGGCCGACGCTGTTGGACTGGCTCATGCTTTCCTCACGCGTCCTTGCGGTCCATGACGATACAGCCGGAGGCATCGATATGCGCGGCAAAACTGGCTGAAATATAGGTCGAGGTCTCGTCCTCGGCGACGATCGCCGGGCCCGGGAAGGCGCTGCCCGGCGGCAGGGCCTCGCGGCGATAGACCGGCACCTCGGTCGTGCGGCCGCTGCGGCCGTCGAACACCGGCCGCTTGCCGATCGGCTTGGGCGCCGGCACGTCGGGTGCGGCGCCCTGTTTTGCCGGCAGCTTGGCCTCGGTCGAGACCTGGACCGACCAGCTCAGGATTTCTATGGCGGCGTTGGGGATATGGCGCTCGAACAGGACGGCATAGTCGCGCTCGTAGGCCTCGCGCAGCGCCTGAGCATCCGACGCCTGCAGCGGCCGCGCCGGCAGCTCGACCACGATCTCATGGCCCTGGCCGACGTAGCGCATGAAGGCGAGGCGACGTTCGAAGGTCGCCATGCCGCGCGCGCCCGGCGCCACCAGGGCGGTCGCCTCGGCGCTCATCTCCTTCAGAAGCTCGCTGGCCGCTTCGGCATCGAAGGCATCGAGCCGCATGTAGCGGCTGCGCACCAGCTCGTAGGACACCGGCGCCGCAAGGAAGCCCACCGCCGAGCCGACGCCGGCATTGGGCGGCACGATCACGCGCTTGACGCCGATCTTCTCCGCGACCCGCGCGGCATGAAGCGGCGCGCCGCCACCGAAGGCGATGAGGTTGTACTGGTTGACGACGGCGCCACGCTCGACAGCGTGCACGCGCGCGGCACTCGCCATGTTCTCCGACACCATCTCGTAGACGGCGTAGGCCGCCATTTCGGTCGACAGCCCGATGCCTTCGGCGACGTCGCGCTCCAGCGCGCTCTTGGCCGCGCCGAGATCGAGCTTGATGCTGCCGCCGGCAAAGTCGTGCGGATCGATGGTGCCCAGCACGACGTTGGCATCGGTCACCGCCGGATGCGTGCCGCCGCGGCCGTAGCAGGCCGGGCCGGGCTCCGCGCCGGCGCTCTCCGGCCCCACCGTCACGCGCTTCAGCGCATCGAGGCGGGCGATCGAGCCGCCGCCCGCGCCGATCTCGACCATCTCGATCACCGGGATGCGCACCGGCAGGCCCGATCCCTTGAGGAAGCGCGCGGCACGGTCGACCTCGAACAGCCGCGCGGTGTGCGGCTTGTAATCGTCGATCAGGCAGATCTTGGCGGTGGTGCCACCCATGTCGTAACTCAGCGCCCGTGGCTCGCCGGCGCGGGCCGCCACTTGCGCCGCAAAAATCGCACCGCCGGCCGGGCCGGATTCGACCAGCCGCACCGGAAAGCGCCGCGCCGTGGCGATGGCGGTGAGGCCACCGCCCGAGGTCACGAGATAGATCGTGCCGGTGAATTTCTCTGCCGCCAGCGCCGCCTGCATGCGCTCGAGATAGGAGTCCATCAAGGGCTGGACATAGGCGTTGGCGACGGCGGTCGACGTGCGCTCGTACTCGCGCACCTCAGGGCAGACCTCGCTCGACAGCGTGACCCACAGGTCGGGAAGCTCTTCCTTCAGGATGTCGCGCGTGCGCCGCTCATGCGCCGAATTGGCGTAGGCGTGCATGTAAGCGACGGCGAGGCTTTCAACGCCGTCGGCCTTGAGCTTGCGCGCGGTCTCGCGCACCGCCTTCTCGTCGAGTGCCAGGCGGACCTGGCCGTGCACATCCATGCGCTCCGGCACGGTGAAACGCAGCGCCCGCGGCACCAGCGGCTTCGGCTTCTCGATGGTGAGGTCGTACTGGTCGTAGCGGCTTTCGTTTGCGATATCGAGGACGTCGCGGAAGCCCTCGGTGGCCAGCAGCGCCGTGCGCGCGCCGCGCCGCTCGATCACGGCATTGGTGGCCAGCGTCGTGCCGTGCACGAACACGGTGACGTCGCCGAAGCCCCTGCCGGCATCGGCCAGGATCAGCCGCACGCCGTCGAGAACCGCCTCTTCAGGCCGCTGCGGCGTGGTCAGCAGCTTGCGCGTCAGCCGCTTCCCGCCCTCTTCCAACACCACGTCCGTGAACGTGCCGCCGATGTCGACGGCAATGCGCAAATCCCTGACCACCTTCAATCCAGACCCATATCCTGCAAAACGGGCGCGACCGTAGACCGGCCTCCCCTGCGTTGCAATTCGCAGGCCAGGATGCCTATGGTCGCAGCGTGACGGCCACGGCCCCGACTTTCAGGGCACGACTCTACGCCCTGCTGCGCTACAGCGATCCCACACCCGGCGCCCGCCAGGTGCGGGTGGCTCACTTGATCGTGCTCGGCATCGGCCTGTTCGCCGTGATCCTGCTGTCGGTCGATGAGCTGGACGGGCAGATCCGACACGTCCTGCGCATCGTCATCTGGACCGTCACGTTCCTCTTCCTCATCGAGTACCTGGCGCGCCTGTGGGTAGCGCCCGAGGCACCGCACTACGACCAGGACTCGGAGACCGGTGCGCGTCTGCGCTGGGCGGTGTCGATCCAGGGCCTCATCGGGCTTCTGGCGATCCTGCCGGCCTTCATGTTCTTCGGCGGCTACGGCATCACCGGATCGGACGCCGCCTCGGTATTCTGCATCCTCTGGATCATGAAGGTCGGCCTGCATGCGCCGGCCTTCAGTACGCTGTTCCGCGTGATGTCCAACGAGCGCGCGCCGATCGCCAGCGTGCTGATCCTGTTCGCCATCCTGCTGATGATGGCGGCGACGGCCGCCCACATCTTCGAGCGCGTCAGGCAGCCCGAGCAGTTCGGCTCGCTGCCGAACGCCATGTGGTGGGCCGTCGTGACCCTCACCACGACGGGCTACGGCGACGTGGTGCCCCTGACCTTGGGCGGACGTCTCGTCGGCTCCTTGCTGATGATCTCGGGCATCGCCGTGCTCGCCCTGATGACCGGCGTGCTCGCCACCGGCTTCGCCCAGGAGGAACGGCGGCGCGAGTATCTCCGGGTCTGGGAACAAGTCGCGCGCGTGCCGCTGTTCGCCTCGCTGGGCGTCGTCACCCTGTCGGAGATCGTGGGCAAGCTGCGCACACGCTACTACCCTGCGCGCATCACCGTGGTGCGCCGCGGCGACGCCGGCGATTCCATGTTCTTCATCTCGAGCGGCGAGGTCGAGGTCCGCCTGCCCAACGGCGGCTCGGTGCGGCTGGGCGAAGGCGCCTTCTTCGGCGAGATGGCCCTGCTCGAGCGCCAGCCGCGCACCGCCTCGGTGGCCACGACCAAGCCGACGACGCTGCTGGTGCTCTACGCCAGCGACTTCTACGAAATCGCCTCGCACATCCCCAAGCTCGCCGAGGCCGTCGAAGTCGAGGCCAAGCGCCGGCGCGAGGAGAACCTGGAGCGCCAGACGGCCGGCCGGCGATGAAAAAGCCCTCCGCCGGGGGCCATTGGCCGGGCCGGCCCCTTGGGCTATATCGCGCCTCATCAGGCCTAACGGCCCAGTAACGAAAGCCCCCTTAATGTCGTCGATCACGCCCGTCATCCTGGTCGGAGGTTCCGGCAAGCGCCTGTGGCCCCTGTCGCGCGAAAGCATGCCCAAGCAGTTCGTGCCGCTGCTCGGCACGCAGTCGACCTTTCAGCAGACGCTGCAGCGCGTCGCCGATCGTGGCCTGTTTGCACGGCCTGTCGTTGCGACCAACGAGGCCTACCGCTTCATGGCCGAGCAGCAGGCCAAGGATATCGGCATGGAGATCGACATCCTGGTCGAGCCGTCGCGCCGCGATTCAGGACCGGCGATGGCGGCTGCAGCCGCCTATGCGCGCAGCCAAGGCGCTAAAGCCGTGCTGGCGCTGGCGTCGGATCATTTGGTGATTGGCGCCGAAGAGTTCCGAGCCGCTTGCCGCGAAGGCCTTCTGGCCGTGGAACGGGGCGGCATCGTCACGTTCGGCATTCCGCCCACGGAGCCCAAGACCGACTATGGCTACATCCGCCCGAGCAGCGAGCAGATCGGCACGGTGCAGAAGGTCGCGGCGTTCGTCGAGAAGCCCAATGCGCAGACCGCATTGCGCTACATCGCCGAGGGCCTGCTGTGGAACAGCGGCAACTTCCTGTTCCCCCCCGACCTCCTGCTGTCCGAGATGGCCCGTTTCGAGCCGGCCATGGCGGCGGCGGCCGAGGAGGCGGTGGCCAAGGCCAAGAAGACCGGATCGACCGTGTTCCTCGACGCCGACGCCTTCGCCAAGGCGCCGGCCAAGTCGATCGACTACGCCGTCATGGAACGAACCGACAAGTGCTGGGTGGTGCCGGCCAAGTTCCGCTGGTCCGACCTCGGCACCTGGGACGCCCTGCTCGATGTCGGCGAGGCCGACAGCGCGGGCAACGTCACCGAAGGGCCGGTCGAGATCGACCATGTGCGCAATTCCTACGTCCGCTCGGACGGCCCGCTCACCGCAGTGATCGGCGTCGAGGAGGTCGTGGTGGTGGCGATGAACGACGCCGTGCTGGTCGGCCATCGTGACAACCTTCCACGGCTCAAGGACGTCGTGCAGCGGATGTCGGACGGCAAGCACAGGGCCGCCACCGAGCATGCGGTGATGCACCGGCCCTGGGGCAGCTACCAGGACATCGACCGCGGCGAGCGCTTCCGCGCCAAGCGGCTCTCCGTCAATCCCAAGGGCAAGCTCAGCCTCCAGAGCCACAAGCGGCGCGCCGAGCATTGGGTCGTGGTCAGGGGCGTGGCCGAGGTCACGCTCGACGGCAAGATCATGACCCTGCACGAGAACGAATCGATCTACATCCCGATGGGCGGCATCCACCGGCTGGCCAATCCGGGCAGCGAGCCGCTCGAGGTCGTCGAGGTGCAGACCGGCGACTACCTCGAGGAGGACGACATCATCCGCTACGAGGACATCTACGCCCGTGTGTGAGGCGTGAAGTTCGGCGCTCACCACGAGTGGGGCAAGCTGCGCGAGGTCGTCATCGGCATCTCGCCGGCTGAAGATTTCGTGATCTTCCACGAAGAGTCGCAGCGCTGGCTGCTGCCGGAAGGCGAAAAGGTAAGCCGCGCCCATAAGGGCCAGCGGCTGATCGACGTCGACCCCGAATGGGCCCGGCGCATCGAGCGCCAGGTCGACGCGCTGGCCGAGCTGGTGGCGCGCGAAGGCGTGGCCGTCCGCCGCCCGCAGCGACTGGAAGGCGAGGAGCGCACCTTCCTCGCCGCCAACGGCGAGGGCGCCCAGCTCTTCCCACGCGACGGCATGATCGTGATCGGCGATCACGTCATCGACGCCTCGCTGCGGCTGAAATGCCGGCAGCGCGAGCGCTATGGGCTACGTCCCATCATCCAGCAGATGGTACAGCAGCGCGGCGCCCGCTGGTCGAGCGTGCCGCTGGGCTCGCCGGCGTGCGTCGACGGGCCGTTCCTCGAAGGCGGCGACACGCTGCTGAACGGCCGTGAGATCTATGTCGGCATCTCGGGCTGCGCCTCCGATCTCGCCGGTGTCGACTGGCTGCAAGCGCTGCTGGGCGACAAATACCGTGTGCTGGCCGTGGCGATGAAGTCGAACGTGCTCCACCTCGATTGCGCCGTGGCGCTGATCAAGCCCGGGCTTCTGGTCTATTGCCCCGAGAAGCTGATCGATGGACTGCCGATGTCGTTGCGCGACTGGGACAAGGTCGCGGTCTCGGTCGACGAGGCCAATCGGCTGGCGACCAACGGCCTGATCCTCGAGGAAGGCCGCATCATCATCGATGCCGACAATGCCCGCGTGATCGACGAACTGCGCAAGCGCAGGATCGACGTCATTCCCCTGCCCTTCGACGGGCCGATCGCCACCGGCGGCGGCCTGCGCTGCGCGCACCATCCGCTGGTGCGCGAGAGCGTGCTCGATTGAGCAGGCGGCGCCTGCACTGCTGGCGGCAAATGCATGCACCGCAGTCGCCTCGCTCGCGAATTTCTGCATTTTATGCATATTTTCTGCAGGTCGGCCTATGTCCGCCAAGCCATTGAATTCACGCCGCTTTCGAATTTTTTGCATTTTGTGCATTTTCTGCAGGCCCTCCTGCTGAACTGCACCTCTTGCAGAGGATCATCGCTCCCGTCCGGCTGAACGCAGCCGGACGGGAGGACCAGGCCCGCGGCAGGAGCAGTCTGGCACACGATCGGATAAACGATGCATGGAGCGAGAACGCGGGTAGGCAACGCAACAGGACGTGATCATATAACTTAAGTTCGATCCAGTCAAGCACTACAGTGATATCGTCAATTTCGTTTTCGTGACTTATTGCGTGCCGTAGCGCGCCATGTCTGGCGGGTCGAACTGGCACTCACGCCATTCCTTATGCCGCCGATCCCGAGTGCCAGTAGTGCTGTCAAAGCTGCGTTGGCGCGGCGTTGTTGGCGAATACCGCCATCTGCGCGGCAAGCGCCTTCTGGAACGCCGGACGCGCCTCGCATCGTGCGAGGTAGGCCGCCAGCACCGGCATCGACGCAACCAGGTCGGTGTGCCGCGGGATGCGCAGCACCGTGGCCATGAGCAGGTCGCCGGCGGTGAACCGGTCCTCGAGGTAGTCGCGTCCGTCCAGCCACGCGGCGACGCCGTCCAATCGGGCCTTCACCGCATCGACCGCGCCTTCGCGCAATCGCATCGCCGCACTGTCATCGGCGAACTTCAGATCGATCTGGACCAGGAACATGATCGGCGGTTCGACCGTGTTCAGCGCCGAGAACATCCAGGTCATCGCCCGTGCCCTGGCCGATGGGTCGGACGGCAGGAGAACGCCCGATCGCTCGGCGATGTGCTGCACGATGGCCCCCGATTCGAAGAGCACCAGCGCGCCGTCCTCGAAGGTGGGGACCTGGCCGAACGGCTGAAGCTTTCGGTAGCCTTCCGGCTTGTCCCTGAAGTCCAGCAGGCGCTCCTCATACGGCAGGCCCGCCTCCTCCAGCGCCCAGCGCACCCGCAGATCGCGGACCAGTCCCTGGGCAAACGGTGGAACCCATCGGTAGGCGCTTACCTTGATCGCGCTCATCGTCTCGCTCCCCCGGAAAGATAATGATCCAGCTTGTTCAGCGCGCTGTTCCAGCCCCGCACATGGCCGTCCCGGCTTTCGACAGAGCCAAGGCCCTCCTGCCTCAAGGTCAGCTCCGTCTTGCCGCCGATCTCCCTGAAGGTGAGCGTGATCAGCGACTGCCGGATGGCATCGCCCTCCCAGCCCCAGGTGAAGACCAGGCGGCGGCATGGCTCGATCGACCGGAAGACACCCGATACCGGGATCACGCGCTCCGGCGTGTTCATGACGAGACGGTAGCGGCCGCCGACCCGCGGCTCGAGCAGCTCGACCTCACAGTCGATGCCCTCGGGACCGATCCACGACTGGAACTGCCCGAGATCCAGCCACGCCGCGAACACCCGCGCCGGCGGAGCGTCGAATACGCGCGTGATCTCCAGGGTCGTATCGTCGGACCGAACAGTCATCGCGGCTTCTTCTCCGACTTCAAATGGGCGTCGAGGCGATCGAGGCTGCCGGTCCAGAAGCGACGATGGAACTCGAGCCATGTCGCGGCACTGTCGAGCGCCTCGGGCCTGAGGCGGCAGCGGCGGTGCTTGCCCTGCCGTTCGTTGGAGATCAGCGAGGCCTTCTCGAGCACCTTCAGATGCCGCGAGATCGCCGGCTGAGAGATCGCGAAGGGCTTGGCCAGCTCGCCGACCGTCGCCTCGCCTTGCGCCAGGCGCGCCAAAATCGCCCGACGGGTCGGATCGGCCAGCGCGTTGAAGGTATGATCGAGCATATTCATTTAACGGATATGTTATATAACTTACCCGTTAAGTCAACCGTGCTCCACTACGCCTCGCTCCGCGAGGCTCCAGTCGAGATGACGAGAGGATCAGGCGCCGCGCTTCGGCGTGCGGTCGAAGACGATCGGCTTGGGCCTGTTCAGGCGCTTGTTGATGTGCACCCCAAGCGAGCGCACCAGCATCGCCACCTGGCCGCCGACGAAGCGCAGCAGCACCAGGGTGAAGCGCGCGGGCGACATCTCCCCGCCGCGGATGAAGTTGTGACCGGCGCGCAGGAAGGTCGTGGCGCAGAACAGCACCCAGGCCAGGGTCACGAAGAACAGGGTCAGCAGCAGTAGCGCCAGCGACGGCGCCAGCAGCCCGGCCAGCAGCCCCGCGACGACGCCGACCAGCAGCACCGGCTGGTTGAGCGACATGCAGAGGTGCAGCAGCGCCGCCGCCTTCGATGACGGCGTGATATCGCGGCTCCTCAGGATCTCCGGGAACATGCGCAGCCCGACATGACGAAAGCCGTCCTGCCAGCGCTGCTGCTGGCGCAGCCAGGTCTTGGTGTCGGCCGGCAGCTCGCCGGGCACCGGCACGCTGGTCAGGAACAGCGCCCGCCAGCCCTTGACCCAGCCGCGATAGGTGAGGTCGAGGTCCTCGGTGACGGTATCGCCCTTCCAGCCGCCGCCCGCCTCGATGGCGGCCCTTTGCCAGATGCCGCAGGTGCCGTTGAACGGCAGCGGATGGCCGGCCCAGCAGCGCGTCGCCTGCTCGATGCCGAGATGGGCATCGAGGGTCACCATCTGCATCTCGGTGAGCGCGTTCTCATGCGGATTGAGGAAGTCGAAGCGCGCCTGCACGAACGCCCAGTTGGGGTTGGCGAAGAACGGCCGCATGCACACACGCAGGAAGTCGGGCGACGGCACGTAGTCGACATCGAAGATCGCAAAGTAGTCGTGCGGCGTCTGCTGCATCGCCTCGTGCAGGGCGCCACCCTTGAAGCCCGAGCGGTCGGTACGCTGCAGGGCGACGATGTCGAACCCCTTCGCCTTGAGCTCGGCCACCACGGTGCGGGCGAGTTCGGCGGTCTCGTCGGTGCTGTCGTCGAGCACCTGGATGTGCAGCCTGTCGCGCGGCCAGTCGAGCGCGGCCGCGGCCTCGATGCCGCGTCGGAGCACGCCGCCTTCGTTGAAGGACGGGATCTGCACCACGACATGCGGCAGGTCGGCATCGGGCGGCAGCGGCGTCGCCAGCAGCGCCTCCTCGCGGCGGAGCCCCCGCTCCTTCAGGCGATGATGCAGGATCACCATGTAGAGCAGGCTGCCGACGAAGGCCGCCAGCAGCACGCAGCACACCGCGAAGACCACGGCGAGAGCCAAGGCCAGGGTGGCGATGGCGGCCATCAGGTGCCTGCCTTGGGTGTGCGGTTGAACTCGGTCTTGCGCCCGAACACGGCGGCGATGATCGGGCCGGCATTGGCGGCGGCAAGATAGACGATCAGGGCCGGCACGCTGGCCGCCGTGGCGAGATAGCGCCCGAGGTCGCCGCGCTTCAGGCGCCGCCAGGCACCGAAGGTCATGCCGAACAGGACCGCCAGCATGGTGATGAACCACAGCCACAGCAGGAAACGGAAGAAGCCCGGCAGATAGCCGTGGCCGATCGTCGACAGGACCAGCGCCACGATGCCCGCGGCCAGCACGGGAAAAATGAGCTGCTGGCCGAGCGCCACGGTGGTCATGAACTTGGCCTCGTCCGACCAGTCCGAGCGCCAGATCGGGCCGAGCAGCTTGCGGGCGACCTGCATGAAGCCCTTGGACCAGCGGCTCTGCTGGGCGCTGAAGTCATCGAGCTTGGCCGGCAGCTCGCCGACGACATGGGGCTCCATCAGGAAGACGCCGTGCCAGCCCGCGAGCGATGTCCGCAGCACCAGGTCGAGATCCTCCGACAGCGTGTCGTGCGACCAGCCACCCGCCTCCTCGACCGCCGCGCGCCGCCAGATGCCGCCCGTGCCGTTGAACTGGAAGGGCATACCGCGGCGGGCGCGGATGTCCTGCTCGACGGCGAAATGGGCGTCCTGCATCAGCCGCTGCGCCCGCGTCAGCCAGTTCTTCTCGCCATTGCCCCATTCGATGCGGGTCTGCACGAAGGCGGCACGCGGCTCGGCCAGCAAGGCCGCCATGGCGCCGCGCAGCCAGCCGGGTTCGGGCACGAAATCGGCGTCGAACACGGCGACATAGGGCGCGTCGCAGAGCTTCAGGCCCTCGGCCAGGGCGCCGGCCTTGAAGCCGCTGCGGTCGTCGCGTCGGATATGGGCGACGTCGACGCCATCCCGCTTGAGGCGCGCCACGGCATGAACGGCGATGTCGGAGGTGATGTCGGTGCTGTCGTCGAGCAGCTGGATGACCAGCCTGTCGCGCGGCCAATCGAGGTTGGCGGCGGCGCCAAGGACACGGTCGATCACGAGAGGTTCGTTGTAGACCGGGATCTGCACCAGCACGCGCGGCAGCTCGTCGGGCAGCGCCGGAAGGCCCGCGTCGGCCGGCGGCAACTCGATCGACCAGTAGACCAGATAGAGGAAGTAGCCGGCGATGACGAACTGGACGGCCAGGCAGAGGAAGGCGATGAGATCGATGGCTGCGAGCAGCACGGTTGCCGCTCAGTGGTAGTGGATCGGCACGTCGAAGCAGCGGCCATCCTCGATGTGAAGGCGGCGGGAGGCGACGTCGAAAATACGCTCGTCGTGGGTCGACAGCACGACGGCGCACTTGGCACGCATGGCGAGGTCTTTCAGCTGATCGACCACCAGGCGGCCGGCCACGCGGTCGAGGGCCGAGGTCGGCTCGTCGGCGATGATGAGATCGGGCAGGCCGATCATGACGCGGGCGATGGCGACGCGCTGCTGCTGGCCGCCCGACAGCTCGTCGGGCCAGGCCGCGGCCTTGTCGCCCAATCCCAGCAGGGTGAGCAGATGGCGGGCGCGCGGCTCGTCCCATTTGGGATCCGACAGCGGCGTGGTGGAAACGCCGGCCATGACGTTCTGCAGCGCCGTCAGCGAGCTCAAGAGATTGCGCTTCTGGAACAGGAAGCGGATGCGGTTGCGCAGCACGTCGACTTCGCGGCCCTGGAGACCGACGATGTCGGTGCCGAGCAGGCGCAGCTTGCCCTCGGACGGCTTGCGCATGGTGCCGAGGATGGTGAGCAGCGTGGTCTTGCCCGAACCGGAAGGGCCGGTGACGATCACCAGCTCACCCTCGCGCACCTGCATGTTGATGTCGAACAGCACGTCGGCCCGCTGCGGCCCCTCGCCGTAGTGGTGATGGACGTCGATCGCCTCGACGACCGGCGGTCCGAAGTTGTGCGTGTCGGTCGACATGGTCACTCGAACAGCATGATGGGGTCGACCTTCCACAGTCGACGGATGGCAAACAGGCTCGACACCACGGTCATGATCACGCAGGCGACCAGCGACACCACCATTTCGCGCAGGCCCATCGACATGCCGAGATGCATGGCCGCTTCGGTGACGCCGTAGACCACGCGTCCCAGCGCGAAGGACACCACGAAGGCCGGTGTGATGATGGCCGCACCAATCTGGCCGATCATGAACAGGAAGAACCACCAGTCGTAGCCCAGGCTCTTCAGGATGGCGTATTCGGGCAGGTAGAAGCGGATGATCTGGTACTGGGCATAATAGATGAACACCATGCCGATCATCACGCCCATGATGAAGCCGAGATCGGTGATGTAGCCGACCGGCGTCTCGCGCGACCAGTAGACCCGCTCGCGCGCCTCGAACTCGCGCTTGTCGATTGCCTCGCCGCGGCCGACCAGGGTGCGGTTGAGCTGGTCGCGCACCGCATTGACGTCGGCGCCCGGCGCCAGATGGATCGAGATGAAGGCCGGACGGTCGGACCACCAGTTGCCGAACACTTCGGCCATGGTCTCCTGACTCATCATGATGGCGCCGTCGTTCAGCACGTTCGGGCCGACGGCGAAGGTGCCGACGGCGAAGAGCTGGCGCAGCAGGCCGCGATTGTCGGGCGGGCCCAGCACCGTGTACTCGGCGCCGCTGTCGGCCTGGGCGGCAAGATCGCCGAAATAGGGCCGCGAATCGCGGTCGAACAGGATGCGCCGCGTTTCCCTGAGCTTGTGCAGGTTCTCCTTGAGGCCAGGCACGTCGACGGCGGGCTTCTCCGGATCGACGGCATACCAGGCGAGCCGGCGCGAGGTCGGCATGCCGGTATGCTGGAGCGACATGACGCCGAACCAGAACGGCGAATAGGAGGAGACCGCGGGATTGGTGGCGATGATGTCGGTCACCGCGACCGGCACCTCGGCATGCAGCTGCATCGACTTGAAGCCGTAGGGCACGATGATGAGGTCGCCCGACACCATGCGATGCAGGCGCACCGACGATTCGTAGACGGCGCGCTCGATGCCGAGCTGGGCAAAGATCACCAGCAGGCTCGCCGTGACGCCGCCCAGCGACAGGAGCGTGCTGGTGCGCTGGCGCTTGAGCTGCTGGGCGCCCAGCGGCATGGTCGTCGAGGTGCGGGCCGCCGCCCGCACCGCGGCCATGGAGAAACTCGGGCGCCAGCGCCCGATCCGCGCCAGTCCAGCCCAAAGGCGCGACAACCGATGCCGCAGCCCCGGGACGTCAGGCAGCGTGATGGCCATCAGAGGAAGGTGACGCGCGTCTCACGCCCCAGCACCGGGGGCATGCTGGACGAGTCGTCGATCTTGATTTCGACCTGAACGACGCGGGCATCGGTCGACGAACCGCCGTCCGGCTCGACGCGCTGCATGCGCTTCACCGTGGGGGCGATACGCTCGATCGTGCCCTTGTAGACGTCGTTGTTGCCACGGAAGGTCACGTCGACCTTGCCGCCGGGCTTGAGCCGGCCGACATGCAGCTCGTCGACATCGGCCAGCACGCGCAGCTGGTTCATGTCGACGATCTTGACGAGGCCGGTGGGCGACACGCGTTCGCCCTGACGCGAGAAGATCTGGACCACGACGCCGTCGAGCGGCGAACGCACCAGCGCGTCCTCGATGGTGCGCTTGGCGCTGTCGACGCGCGACTGGGTGTTGGCGAGGTCGATCTCGTACTGCGCCAGGTCGTTCTCCAGCGTCGTCTTCAGCAGGGCCAGCCTGACCTTCTGCCGCTCCAGCCCCTGCTCGGCGATCGAGGTTTCGAGCTCACGCTGATCGGGCGGCTTGCCCGAGCGCGCCCGTTGCAGGGTTTCGAGCTTGTTCTGCTCGATCGAGGACTTGAGCGTGGCCTCCTGCAGGGCGATCTCGGAGAGCCGCGTGCCCTTCAGCACGAAGTCGTAGGTCTGCTTGAGCTTGACCAGGTCGGCCTCGGCCATGCGCAAGGTCACGTCGGCGCGGGCATAGTTGGACAGGACCGCGACGACCTCGCCCTTCTTGACCTTCTGGCCGTCCTTGACGCGCAGTTCGACCAGCACGCTGCCGCCGGACGGATCGCCGGCGACCACCGCCGTGCCCTCGGGCGCGTCGGTATAGCCGCGGGCAATCAGAGGCGGCGGAGCGGGCTTGCCCGTGTCCTGGGCGCTGCTGGTCTGCCGGCTGGGCATGACCCACAGCCCGACGCCGGCGACAGCCACCAGGATCGCCAGACTGATGGCGCCCCACCTGAATTTCTTCGCTCTAGCCATTGCGAATTCTACCAAAAAACTCCCTGGCGCGCTTGCCAAGCCGTCAGAACGTTGACGTGAGGGGGATGTTACCCCTGGCGATACCGATGATGGAGAACGTCCGATAGATCGATGTCAGGATCTTGTCGTACTCGTACAGCGGCGCGTTGGTGACATAGATCACGTCCCGCGGCTGCAAGCCGAACTGCTGTGCGACAAAAATAGACACCGGTTGAAACAGATCCAGGCGGAAGACCCGTCCGCGGGCCGTCGGGTTGGTCTCAAGGTCGCCCATTCTGAACACATAAACGCCTGTTTTGTTGGCCCGCACGTCGTTGAGGCCGCCGACCTGGCCCAGCGCCTCAAGCAGAGTGAGATTGTGCTTGCTCATCTCGACATTGCCCGACTTCAGCACCGCTCCCAGCACCGTGAAGATCCGTGAATTGGGCCGGACCACGATCTCGTCGCCCTTCTGGACCGCGATGTCACTACCGGCCAACAAATCGGAGAATTGCGACGTCAGTATGACCTGACCGTTACGCCGCACCACGACCTGGAGCTGGTTGGCCGAGCCGGTTGGGGAAGCGATCGGGCCGCCCGCCTTGTTGATGGCATCGACGACGCTGCGCACGTCCTCGAGCATCGA
Source organism: Reyranella soli (assembly GCF_007992495.1). Classification (GTDB taxonomy): domain Bacteria; phylum Pseudomonadota; class Alphaproteobacteria; order Reyranellales; family Reyranellaceae; genus Reyranella; species Reyranella soli. The sequence goes on along the minus strand of NZ_BKAJ01000061.1, from coordinate 24,739 downwards.
CACACGCCCGGGGTTCTTGACGTCGCCCGACACCATGACCGTGTGGGTACGCGGCGCGTCGAACTCGACAATGACTTCGGGCTCCTGCACCTGAGTGCCGAGTTGTTGGATGATCTTCCGCTCGATCTGATTCAAGTCGAGGCCGGCCACCTGCACGGTGCCGACGACCGGCACCTTGATCGAGCCGTCCGCGCCGACGCGCTGGATGCCGAGATCGGCGCTCTGGCCCTGGATGGTCGGGAAGATGTTGCCGCCGTAGCGTTCGAAGATGCGCACCTTCAACGAGTCACCGGGAGCGACGGTGAGGGGCTGCGCCGGCGACAGCGAGCTGGTCATATTTGTCGGCTTGTCGGGGGTCGGCGCTTGGCGGTAGGCGACGACCGTCGTCGGCGTGAGATCGATGACGTCGAATGGCAGGGCTTCGGTGCTGGTCGTCTGCGCGCCCCCCATCCAGGGGCCGTCGCCAGGCAACGCAGTACATGCCGTCGCGCCAAGGCCGATGCCCAGGGCAACGGCGAGGGGTCGCGCGGCGGCGCACAGCCGGCTCCATACTGTCAAAATTCGATCCCCGTCTAGCAGTGGTAGTATGTCACGCGCCGCGCCGCGTTTCGTCTCAGGATATAGTCCAAGGCCGGCCAGTAATTAACCCGCGCGGGTGTGGGGGTGCAAGCGTTCCGCAGCCGCGCCTGTGGGGTTTCGACGCAATCTCGCGGCAGCCTCCTCGACCGACGCGACGACCTCGAACAGCTCGGTGAAACCGCTGACCAGCAGGCAATCGGCGGCAGCGCCGCTGAAGCGGCAGAAGGCGATGCGGGCGCCCAGTTCCTCGGCCCGGTGCAGGGCGCGGGCGAACACGCGCACTCCCGCGGCGCTCATATAAGTCACCTCGCTGCCGTCGACGATCACACCGGCGCCCGGACCGAGGGCATCGACGATCAGCTTCTCGACCGACGCCGAGGTTTCCGAATCGACCTGTTGGGGCAGCATGACGGTGGCGATCTTGGTCATGACGGTGTCACCTCATACGTGCTTTCCGGCGGTGCCATCCCTGCTTGGCTGCCAGCCGGCCGCAAGGTTCGTGCCCCGCCAGTCGATGCGGTTGCGGCCGAGCCAGGCCTGGACGGCAAGCAGCGGCACCAGCGCCTCGCGCGCCAATGCGGCAGCCCAGGCGCGCGGGCCGAACGGCAGGCCGTGTGCAGCGAGGAACCAAGCCTCCGCGGCAAGCCACGCAACTGTGTGCGCGATGAGCGCAAGAGCAAGCCAGGTCGGCGCGACGCCGACGGCAAGCAGCGCCACAAACAGCGCCAGGCCCGATGCAAGCCAGCCGATCGCAGGCTCCAGCAGGACCAGCGCCCTCACCTCGGGGCTGAGCTTCAGTCGCGTCGATCCCCAGCGGACCTGCCGCCGCCAGACGTCCTGCCAGCGCCGGCCACCGACCAGCAGCCGCGGCATGACGCGCGCCAGCCAGGTGGTCTGGCCGAGGCGGTCGCGCACCATGCGCACCACCGAATAGTCGTCGGCAAGATAGTTGAGGAAGCCCTGATGGCCGCCGATGCTCTGCAGGGTATCCCTGGCGAGGATGGTCACGCCACCGGACGCGACCGGCATGCCCAGCCGGTCTGCCGCCATCAGGAACCGCGCCTGATGGCCGTTGATGTAGCTGCACTCCATCTCGGCTGCGAAGTTCTCCGGCCGATTGCCGGTCTTGAGCGCCAGCACCAGGCCGACCTTGTCGGAGAGATGGGCGGCGGCCGAGGTGAGCTCGGAGAGCTCGAGGTCAATGCCGGCGTCGCACAGTGCGACGATCGGCCGGCTCGCCGCCTCGAGGCCCTTGCGCACGTTGTTGAGCTTGGGATTGAACGTGTCGTCGCTGCCGACCAGGATCGGCGCATCGGGCCAGTCGGCGCGGGTGTAGCCGACCGCCTCGTCATCCTCGGCGGTCACACAGATCAGCACCTCGGCGCCGGCCCGCGCGAGCTCGGCGAGACTGCGCACGTAGGCGGGCGACGCATCACGCCTGCCGACCATGGGAGCGACAATGCTGAAATCGGCCGCGCCATGCCGCACCGGATCGGCCGGCCGGCGCCAGCGCCCCAATCCCGCACTTATCCACTGCACCAGCATCGTGGCCGCCCACCAGCCCAGCCCCGCCCAGAAGAGGATGCATGCGGTCATCCGTCATCACTCGCTCACCGAGAAGCGATGGATGTCGTCCTTCTCCATGGCCATCGCTCGGTGGTAGGCGCGGATGACCACGCTCGGCTCACCCTGGGAGCGGATACGGCCGTCCTCGATCCAGATGGCGCGGTTGCACAGCCGCCGCACCTCGGCCGGCGAGTGCGACACGAACAGGAGCGTACCCTTGCGGCGGAAGCTGTCGATCCAGTCGAGGCACTTGCGCTGGAAGGCGGCATCGCCCACCGCCAGCGCCTCGTCGACGACCAGGATCTCGGCCTCGACATGGGCGCAGATGGCAAAGGCGAGACGCGTCCGCATGCCCATCGAGTAGTGTTTGACCGGCTGCTCCATGTAGTCGCCGATGCCGGCGAACTCGGCCATCGAATCGAATTTCTCCAGCACCTCGGAGCGCGACAGGCCCATGACGGCGCCGCCGATCATGATGTTCTCGCGCCCCGACAGCTCGGCGTCGAAGGTGGCGCCGAGCGCCAGCACCGGGGCGACGCGGCCGGTGACGCGCAACTCGCCGTTGGAAGGGAGCGTCATGCCGCAGATCACCTGCAGCAGGGTCGACTTGCCGCAACCGTTGCGCCCCAGGATGCCGATCGAATCGCCGCGGTAGACGTCGAGGTCGATGTCACGCAGCACCCAGAACGGCTTATAGTAGGTCTTCCACGTCCCAAACATGACCTGCTTCAGCCAGTCGCTGCGATGAGCGTAGAGCTGGTAGGCCTTGCCGAGGTGCCGGGTCCGGACGACGACCTCAGATGACGTCGACGATGACATTCCGGTACCTGTCGAAGAACCAATAGCCGAAGTAGAAGGTGAAGATCGCCGTCGCCAGCGCCCACAGGACAGTCAGCGGATTGGGCAACGTGCCGGTCAGCACGAGGTCGCGCATGATCTCGACATAGGCGGTCAGTGCGTTGCCGTGGATCGCCAGGTTCCAGGGGAACGACCAGCTGCCGGGCGAAAAGAACACCGGCGTCATGAACATGAACAGCGGCACGATGTTGATCATCAGGTAGCCGGCATCGCGCGTGAAGGCGCCGATGGCGGACAGGAACCACGACAGGCCCATGAGGAACGCCGACAGCGGAATGAAGATCAGCGGCACGAAGATCACGGTCCAGGGCAGGCCGCCTTTCACGGCGGCGACGCAGATCAGCATGACGATGGCGCCGATGCCGGTATAGGCCGCGGCGCGCAGGGTCGAGATCACCGCCAGCATGTCCGAGGGGAAGATCGTCTGCTTGATGAAGTGGGCGTACTCGTGCAGCAGCATCGGCGAGCGGTACGCCATCTCCGAGAAGAAGTTGAAGACGATAAGGCCGGCGAAGATGAACAGCGCGTATGCAATCGGCTTCTGGCCCTGCTCGCCCACGAACGTCATCTGCAGCTTGGTCGTGAAGGCGAAGGTGTAGACGGCGATGGCGAACAGCGGTGCCGCGACCGCCCACAGCCAGCCGCCGGCAGAGCCGGTGAAACGCGAGGCGAGCTCGCGGCGCAGGATCGCCAGGATGATCTCCCGGTTGTAGCGCATCTGGAGCAACGGCTTGGCAAGGAAGCGCTTGAAGCGCTGCGACGGGTCGAGCGCCTCGACCACGATCTGCTTGCCGTTGACGACTTTCACCGACGGCATGAGCCGCGTCTCTCCTTCTCGCCTGTGCTGGTGAGCCCGGTAGGGATCGAACCTACGACCACCTGATTAAAAGTCAGATGCTCTACCGCTGAGCTACGGGCTCGCTCCGGCCTGGCGCGGAGGACCGAAACCCCGCGCGGCGCCCGTATAAGATGCGCAGGCCGCGCGGTCAACGCGGCGGGCCGCCCAGTACCCCGGCCGGTCAGCCTTTCTTGAACTTGTCCTTCAGGCGCTGAAACACCTTCTTGGACACGAACTGCGAGGTATCGCCGCCCAATCGGGCGATGTCCTTGACCAGCGAGGAGGCGATGAACTGGTGCCGGTCGGAGGCCATCAGGAAGATGGTCTCGATATTGGGCTCCATGCGGGCATTCATGTTGGCCATCTGGATCTCGTACTCGAAGTCCGAGACCGCGCGCAGGCCGCGAATGATCACCGAGGCGCCGACTTCGCGCGCAAAATGGATCAGGAGCCCGTCGAACGGCGCGATCTGGATGCGTGCCTTGTCGGCCGCCGAGAAGTCCTCGATGTCGTCCTTGATGATGTCGATGCGTTCCTGCAGCGAGAACAGCGGCCCCTTGCCGATGTTGGTTGCGGGCCCGATCACCAGCTTGTCGACCAGCCTGAGCGATCGGCGCACGACTTCCATGTGCCCGCTGGTGATGGGATCGAACGTGCCCGGATACACGCCGACGCGTTCTGACGCCATGTCTTGCCCCCACTTCCCCATGACTGGTGCGCCCATTCGAGCGGCTTCTGCGGCGGCGAAGTCTTAGCGGCACGGCTAGTCCTTATCCACCGTTGTTTCGGCATGGCTTTCGCCATTGCCGTTGCCATTGCCGTTCTCGGCGCTGGCATCGTCCTCGCCCATGCGAACCGCGGACACCACGCGCTCGCCCTCGCTGACATTGACGATGCGTACGCCGCGCGTGGCGCGGCCCGCAATGCGGATTCCATCCACCGGGCAGCGGATCAGCGTGCCGCCGTCGGTCACCAGCATGATCTGGTCGCTATTCAGCACGGGGAACGCCGCCACCACCTCGCCGCCCCTGGCCAGGCTCATCAGCTCGACACCCTTGCCGCCGCGGCCGGTCACCCGGTACTCGTAGGCCGAGGTGCGCTTGCCGAAGCCCGACGAGGCCACGGTCAGCACGAACTCCTCCTTGTCCTGCAGCTCCCTGAAACGGTCCTCCGACAGCGTCGCGGCAGCGGCGGTGGCCTCCTCGGCAGCCGGCGTTGCCTCCTCCTCCGCCGCCTCGGCGGCGTTCTCGGCCATGTTCTCAGCTTGCCGCAGCGCGCGGGAGCGGCGCAGGTAGCCTTCGCGCTCCTCGGCCGTGATGCCCTTGCCGCCGTCGACCAGCGACATCGAGATCACCTCGTCGCCCTCGGCCAGCGCGATGCCGCGCACGCCCGTCGAATTGCGGCTGGCGAAGACGCGCACGGTGGCGACCGGGAAACGCATGGCGCGGCCCTGGCGGGTCGCCAGCAGCACGTCCTGCTCCTCGCTGCAGACGCCGACGCCGATCAGCCGGTCGCCGGCATCGTCGCCCTCGAACTTCATGGCGATCTTGCCGGTCTGGTTGACGTTGACGAAGTCGCTGAGCTCGTTGCGCCGCACGCCGCCGCGCGCCGTGGCGAACATGACGTGCAGCGTCGACCAGCTCGCCTCGTCCTCGGGCATCGGCATGACCGCGCTGATCTTCTCGCCTTCGCTGAGCGGCAGCAGGTTGACGAAGGCCTTGCCGCGGGCCTGTGGCGCACCGAGCGGCAGGCGCCAGACCTTGAGCTTGTAGACGATGCCGCGGCTGGAGAAGAACAGCACCGGCGTATGCGTATTGGCGACGAACAGGCTCGAGACGAAGTCGTCCTCGCGCGTGGCCATGCCCGAGCGGCCCTTGCCGCCGCGCCGCTGGGCGCGGTAGGCCGAGACCGGCACCCGCTTGACATAGCCGCCATGCGTCACCGTGACGACCATGTCCTCGCGCTGGATCAGGTCCTCGATGTCCTCTTCGAACTCGTTGTCGAGGATCTCGGTGCGCCGCGGCGTGGCGAACTGCTCCTTGATCTCGATCAGCTCCTTGCGCATCAGCGCGAACAGCTTGCCGCGGTCGGCCAACAACTCGAGATAGCCTTCGATCAGCTTGGCGACCTCGGTCAGTTCCTCGGCGATCTTGTCGCGCTCCAGGCCGGTCAGGCGCTGCAGGCGCAGTTCGAGGATGGCGCGCGCCTGCGCCTCCGACAGCCGGTAGGTCCCCTCCGCCGAGACCTCGCGGCCGGGCTCGGCGATCAGCAAGATCAGCGGCGCCACGTCGGCCGCCGGCCAGTCGCGCGCCATCAAGCGCTCACGCGCCACCACCGGGTCGGGCGAGCGGCGGATCATCTCGATCACCTCGTCGATGTTGGCGACGGCGATGGCGAGGCCGACCAGCACGTGGGCGCGGTCGCGGGCATGGCGCAGCTCGTAGTTGGTCCGCCGCGTCAGCACCTCGGCGCGGAAGCGGATGAAAGCCTCGAGCAGCTCCTTGAGACTCATCAGCCGCGGCCGGCCGCCATCCAGCGCCAGTGCATTGACGCTGAAGTTCGTCTGCAGCGGCGTGTAGCGGTAGAGCTGGTTCAGCACGACGTCGGCCATGGCGTCGCGCTTCAGCTCGACGACCAGGCGCACGCCGTCGCGGTCGCTCTCGTCGCGCACCTCGGATACGCCCTCGACCTTCTTGTCGCGCACCACCTCGGCGATGCGCTCGTGCAGGCGCGCCTTGTTCTCCTGGTAGGGGATCTCCGAAATGATGATGGATTCGCGGCCGCCGCGGCTCTCCTCGATGCGCGTCTTGGCCCGCATGATCAGCGAACCGCGGCCGAGCTCGAAGGCAGCGCGGATGCCGTTGCGGCCGAGAATCGTGGCGCCGGTCGGGAAGTCCGGGCCCGGCACGATCTCCGTGATCTGCTGGATCGTGAGCTCGGGATTGTCGATCAGCGCGCAGCAGGCATCGATCAACTCGCCGAGATTGTGCGGCGGGATGTTGGTTGCCATGCCGACGGCAATGCCGCCCGCGCCATTGGCCAACAGATTGGGGAACGCGGCCGGCAGGACCGTGGGCTCGCTCTCGCGCTCGTCGTAGTTCGGCTGGAACTCGACCGTTTCCTTGTCGATGTCGGCCAGCAGCGTCTCCGCGGCCGGCGCCAGACGCGCCTCGGTGTAGCGCATGGCCGCCGGCGGATCGCCGTCCATCGAGCCGAAATTGCCCTGCCCGGAGATCAGCGGCAGGCGCATGGAGAAGTCCTGCGCCATGCGCACCATGGCGTCGTAGATCGCCGAGTCGCCGTGCGGATGATACTTGCCCATCACGTCGCCGACGATGCGGGCGGACTTGCGGAAGGGCCGCGTCGAATCGTAGCCGCCTTCCTTCATCGCGTAGAGGATGCGGCGCTGCACGGGCTTCAGGCCGTCACGCGCGTCGGGCAATGCGCGCGCCACGATCACGCTCATGGCGTAATCGAGGTAGGAGCGGCGCATCTCCTCTTCGATGGTTATCGGCGCGATGTCGTGCGGCGGCTGAGGCGGCGGTGGAGGCGCGTCTGGGGGCGGCGGCGCCGGTGGAAGGGTCGTATCGTCGCTCACGGAAACCTGGTTTTTGCTCGCATTTGTGGCCCTGCCAGAGGGCCCGGCGGAACGAAACCGCACCCTAGCAAAACAGGCCGCAAAGACCAACAAAAAACGGTCGGGAGACCACTATTTAACGCTTTGATTTTATTGGCTAAATTGACCGCGAAAACGCTCCTTCGAAAGGCCCTGAATTGACCCCCAAAACAGCCCAAAAAACGGGCCGGACGGCCCCCTCCGTGGTGGTTTTCGACATGGGCGGAGTGTTGATCGACTGGAACCCCCGCTACCTCTACCGCAAGCTGATCGCCGATCCCGAGGAAATGGAGCGTTTCCTGACCACCGTGACCACCACGCCGTGGCACAATCTGCAGGATGCAGGCGCAGATCCCGCCGAGGCGACACGGCTGCTCAAGGCCAAGCATCCCGGCCGGGAAGCCCTCATTGAGGCCTTCTACGGCCGCTTCGACGAGATGATGGAACAATCCTTCCCCGAGATGGTGGCGCTGGTCGAGCGCCTGCATGGCGCCAGAACGCCGCTCTACCTGCTCTCCAACGCACCCGATCTGGTCGACGTCTGGGTGCGCGGGCCGGCCCACGTCCGGCATCCGTTCTTCGGCCATTTCCGCGACTACGTGGTCTCGGGCGTCGTGAAGTGTCTCAAGCCGGACGCCGCAATCTACGACATCGTCTGCCGCACCGGCGGCTTCCAGCCAGGCGAGGCGGTGCTGATCGACGACAACCTGCCCAACGTCGAGGGCGCCCGCGCCTTCGGCATGCATGCCGTCCACCACCGCTCGGCGACCGAGACCGTGGAGGCCTTGCGCAAATTGGGCTTACTGGCGTGAAGCTGCCGGCCGCGCTCGGCGACCTGCCGCGGCCGCTCTATTTCTTCGACGGCTACTGCGTGCTGTGCAGCGGCTTCGTCGCCTTCTGCCTGGCGCGCGACCCCGAGGGCCGGCTGAAATTCGCCAGCGCGCAATCGGCGCTGGGCCGTCGTGTGCTGCGCGAACTCGGCCTGCCCGATGGCACTTTCGACCGGACGATCCTGCTGCTCGACGGTGACGAGGTGTACCTGCGGTCGGCCGCCGTCCTGCGCTCGCTGCGCCATCTGCGCGGACCGGTGCGATGGCTTCGGCCGTTGATTCTGGTCCCGGCCTTCCTGCGCGACCCGCTCTACGCCCTCATCGCCCGCAACCGCTATCGCTGGTTCGGTCGCCGACCGAGCTGTTTCGTGCCCACGCCCCAGACGCGCGATCGTTTCATCGATCTGTAGGTCAGCGCACGCCGTAGGCGAAGTTCAGCATCGACGTCAGCCCGTCACGCGCCTCGTTGGCGTCCATGCCGAGCGTCTGGAAATAAGCAGCCAGCCGGTTGATGCCGTTGGCGTCGGCCGGTCCGTTCGGCGGCATCCGGTTGGCGAGCTTGGCGCAGATCGTCCAGCTCAAGGTTCGCCGCAGCCGATTCTGGTTGGCGAGGAAGGCCGGGTTGCTGGCCGCCCTTTCGAACAGCCGTCCCCAGGCCTGATTGACCGCCGAGTTGACGGCCTCGATGCGGATGTAGCCAGCGCCGCCCGGGCTGCGGGCGCGGTTGAGCAGATGGTCGACGTCATAGCCCGCGACGTTGGTCGTCGTGGCCTGCGTTCCGTAAACGTGGTTGAGAAAGCCGATGAAGGCGGTGCGATATCCCGTGTAGCTCGCCTTGACCCAGACGCTGGCGTTGCGATCGGGATCGCCTGGGCGCGACACGATCACGGTGTTGGTCTGGCTGCGCCGGCCGACGGCGCCGACGCCCGCTCCCCGACCACGATCGTCGAGGAAGGTCAGCACCGGAAGCACGGCAGGCGATTCCACCTGCACGACGATGAGCGGATCTTGTTGCCAGTCAGCAACGAGGGCGCTGCGTCGCCGCTCGATGATCAGCGTTGGAGTGAGCGCCATGGCCGCCTCCTTCGCCTGGTACGGTGACACGGATGGCGGGCAGAATCATGGCCGACTGCCCGCGGCGATTCTTCATCGTTCTGTAAGCCATCCGCGGTAGCGAACCAGCAGGCCAATCAGCGGCAGGCCGATCTGCACGTCGAAGCAGAACCGCCCCTTCTCTTCCGACTCCGTCGCTTCGATCACGGGCCACAGGGCGCGCGGCAGAGGCAGGCCGCAGCAGCGCATGCCGGCCATCGAGAGCGTGAGACGTTCGTCGCCGACCTGCACCAACAGATCGAAATCGAGGATGCCGAAGCGTTCGACGATCCAGCCGGCGGGCTTGCGCAGGCCGATGAATTGCCGCGAGCGCATGGTCCGGCCGCCGATGCGCCGCGTCCACAGCTCGCCCGTGCCGGAAGCGGCAAACTCGACGGCGATGGGCGCATCGTCGGTCGGTGCTGGAAGCTGGAACAGCCATGCCACCAGTCGGCCGGCCGAAGTCTCTGCACCGACCACAGTGCAGCGCCCCTTCCAGTGCGACGGGCCGGCATCGTGCAACGCCTGGCCTGCGCGCGACTGACGGTCGTAGGCGACGCCCAGGACGCGCCGATAGAGCGACGGCCGCAGATCGGTCTCGCTCCAGCCCGCGGCGATGCGCAAGCCGGCCCGGCGCCATTCGGCGTCGATCTCGGCCAAGTTCAACAGGCCGAGGCATGGCTGGGCGCCGCGCGTGGCAAGGCCGCCGGCAAGCTTGCGCACCAGCGCCGCCGCCGGCGTCACCGGGATGAAGGGGCCATCGCCTCCTTCGGCGATAAGGCACCACACGCGGGTCTGCGAACCGGCATGCACCTCCAGGCGGAGGCCGCCGCGGTCGGTACCGAGAAAGCGCAGATGGTCGGCGATACCCGCCAACAGAGGCGCTATCGGCGTCAGCGTCCGCAGCAAGCCAAGTCGCACCAGCCAGGACAGCAACCACAGCCCGACGTGGAAGATCGACACTTCCAACCCTGCTCCGGCGAAGGTGTCGCGGACGCCGAAGCGACGGGCGAACAACGCGGGTTCGGGCAGATCGCAGGGCGCCACCCAGCGTTTGCCGAGCCCCGGCAGCGTCATGCGCCGCAGCTCGCCCCAGACGCGGCGGCCAGGCTGATCGGCGATCGGCTTGCCCGCGCTGCCCACGATCGTCGCCACCAGGGCCGGACCGCGCGGCGCGTCGTTGCCGGGCATGATGCCGAAGCCGACGCGTTCGACGGGGCCGTCCTTCAGCGCCTCCTCGACCACCGCGCCGGTGAGGGCAGGCGCGGTGCTGGCGCCGGCGCAGACCAGCACGGCTGCCTTCAGCGCGGCATCGTGCAGGCGGTCGATGCCGAGCACGAAGGCCGCGTCATCGGCGAGATCGAGATAGTGCACGCCGTGGCGGATGCAGCATTCGGCCACGCCATGGTCCTGGCCCTGGAAGGGACCGGCAGCGTTGACCACCACGTCATGGCTGCCCTCGCCCAGCACGCGGTCGAGATCGCAGCGCCAGTCGAGCGCTCGGCCGGTGACGCCGAGCTCGCGCGCCAGCTGATCGACGGCGGCCCGATCGCGCGCGGCGATGGTGAGCTCGATCCCCGGATCGTCGGCAAGCAGTCGGCAGAGCCTGCTGCCGAAGACGCCGGTGCCGCCGAGGACGAGGACGCGCACGCGCCGCTAGCGCAGCCGCGCCTGGAATTCGCTGATCGCCGCCGGCGGCGCCTTGGCATAGGTGCCGCGGCGGCTCACGACGACATTGGTGATGGCGCGCAACGAGATCGCCATCTCGGTCGCCTTGGCAACGATGGCGATGCCGTTCAGCACTGGCGCGTCGTCGATGACGAACGGGCTTTCGCGCGCGAACAGCAGCATCGGCAGGCCGCCCGCCGGGATGATCACTTCGGCGCCCTTCTCGATCAGCGGCTTCACCTGCGTGACGAACTGGCTGCGCACCTGGGCGTAGGCGGTCTCGTCGGTGAAGGCCTTCATGAAGGACGGCAGGTTCATCTTCAGCGCCTGCGTGCCGGCGTAGCGCTCACCAAATCCGTGCATGCGGATCTGCCGATCATGCCAGGGCACGAACACCGGATCGATCGTCACCAGGCCCAACCGGCCGCCCATGCTCAGCGCGGCCAGCAGGTTGGCCTCGCCCAGGCCGATCACCGGGATATCGACGGCGCCCTTGATCTCGATCAGGCCGGGCTCCTGGAAATGGCCGATCACGAAGGCGTCGTAGCCTGCCTTCTCGGCCGCTAGCGCATTGCCGATGACCTGCGCGGCGCAGCGGAACTCGCTCAGCGCATGAAAGGAGTGGTCCGGCGGATCGAGGCCATGGACCTCGAAGCTGATGCCGGGCGATGCCACCTTGGTCAGCATGGCCTGCAGCCGCTCGATATAAGGCGCCTGTTCGACCGGATGAACGAAGCTCTGGTACCAGATCCGCGCCAAGGTCAGCCTCCCCCAAGACTCCGCCGGAACCGCCAGTAACGCAGTCCGAAGTTCATCGGCAAGAGGCCCATTCGCGTGGGAATATCTTTCCGTCCGACCGGCCTGGCGGGAGATAGAACACGGCGGCGTCGAGCCCGGCCGGCCCGCGTATGCCCGCGATCTCGGCGTCACGCAGTAGTCCGCCGGCTGCCTGCGCCAAGCCGTCCTGCAGGCGCGCCCAGGCATCCGGTCCTATGCGCTCGGCATAGTCGGCATAGGCATCGAGCAGAAGAGCCCCGACCGCCGCGTGATCCGCTGCGGTCAGGTACTCGATGGTGCTCACGCCCTAGAACGGAATGTCGTCGTCGAGCTCGGCCTTGCCGCCGCGCGCCGCCGGGCGACCGCCGCCACCGCCGTTGTTGCCGCCTGACGATGGACCGCCGCCGAAATCCTCATCCATGCCGGCGCCCGCACCGGCACCCGCCTCGCCGCCGCCGCTGCGGCCGTCGAGCATGGTGAGCGCACCGCCGAAGCGCGGGATCACGACCTCGGTCGTGTAGCGCTCCTGGCCGCTCTGGTCGGTCCATTTGCGGGTCGACAGCTGCCCCTCGACATAGACCTTGGAACCCTTGCGCACGTATTTCTGTGCGACCTCCGCCAGCTTCTCGTTGAAGATGACGACACGGTGCCATTCGGTGCGCTCCTTGCGTTCGCCGCTCTGGCGATCGCGCCACGTATCCGACGTGGCCACCGACATGTTGACCATGGATCTGCCATCCTGCATGGACCTCACTTCGGGGTCGCGGCCAAGATTGCCGACCAGGATGACTTTGTTGACGCTGCCCGCCATGGGGGCCTCCTTCGCTTTCCCGGTGCCGCGGGGTGCGGCACCTACCTCACGGCGGCCAAACTAGACCTACCCGCCTGTGGGCAGCCACCGATTTTGGGTTGTAGCCGACCACGATCAGCGAGGGGGCGGGGTGAACTTCGCTCATGCTGACCCGCCGACAATTCATTGGTTGGCCGAGCAAACCCTCCCCTATTCTCCCGCGCCATGAGTAATTCCTTTCACGTGTCGCAGGTTTCGCGCGGCCAGGCTTTCGCCATCCTGGGCGGCGCCGCCCTGATGATGACCCTGGCCATGGGCATCCGGCAGAACCTGGGCCTGTTCCAGGCGCCCGCCTCCAAGGAGCTGGGCATCGCCATCTCCGACTTCGCGCTGGCCATCTCGGTCCAGCAGGTCGCCTGGGGGCTGAGCCAGCCGTTCGCCGGCATCATCGCCGACAAGCATGGCACGCGCGGCATCGCCCTGTTCGGCAGCCTGCTGTTCATCGCCGGCGTCGTTCTGACAGCGACCGCCCAGGGCGCGCTGCCGATCGTGTTGGGCGCCGGCGTGCTGATCGGCGTGTCGCTCGCCTGCACGACGTCCGGCATTACCGCCAACATCGCCGCCCGCGTCGTCCAGCCGTCACGCCGCACGCTGGCCTTCGGCATCGTCTCGGCGGCGGGCTCGGTCGGCACCATGGTGACGGCGCCGATCGCGGCCTACATGCTCAATCACGACGGCTGGCGCGCCGGCCTGTGGGCCTTCGCCATCCTGGCGGTCGCCATGCTGCCTGCTGCCTGGATCGGCAGCCGCGCTGACAAGCTGCCCAACGGCGTCGCCACCGACCGCAATCTCAGCTTGATCGGCGCCCTGCACGAGGCGCGGCGCCATCCCGGCTACGTGGTGATGTCCGTCGCCTTCTTCGTCTGCGGCCTGCAGCTCGTGTTCCTCACCACCCATCTGCCGACCTATCTCGCGCAGTGCGGCATGGACGCCTCCTACAGCGCACTGCTGCTGATGCTGGTCGGCGGCTTCAACATCCTGAGCTCGTGGCTGTTCGGCTGGCTGGGCGACAAGTATCCCAAGCGCCTGCTGCTGGGCGGTATCTACCTCGGCCGCTCCGTCGCGCTGGCGCTCTTTTTCATGTTCCCGCCGACGCCGCTCTCCGTGGTCCTGTTCGGCATCGTCATGGGCACCCTGTGGCTGGGCGTCATTCCGCTGGTCAACGGCCTGGTCGTGCAGATCTTCGGCCTGCGCTACCTGTCGACGCTGACCGGTATCGCCTTTCTCAGCCACCAGGCCGGCTCCTTCCTTGGCGCCTGGGGCGGCGGCTATATCTTCGACCTGATGGGCTCCTACGACCTCGCCTGGAAGATCGGCGTCTTCATCGGCCTGGTTGCCGGCACGATGCAGCTGCTGATGAACGACCGGCCGACGGCCCGGATGCGGGACCTGCAGGCGGCTGCGTGACGGTTCGGCTACTGCCACCAAGTGGCAGGTACTCCGCGCCTGTTGCTCGGGAAGTGCAAGCATTGCAAGCATTTCCAGCGTGACGCAGGGGCTGGGAAAGCTGGGGGTTAATCGCCATATGCGATGGTCCCCTGCATCGCCTATTGTTGCCCGCACCGATGGCCAAATCACGCACCCCTGTTGCCGAGCCGCACCGTTTCATCTCGATCCGGGGCGCGCGCGAGCACAATCTGAAGAACGTCGACCTCGACCTGCCGCGCGATCGCCTGGTGGTGATCACCGGCCTGTCGGGTTCCGGCAAGTCGTCCCTTGCTTTCGATACGATCTACGCCGAAGGCCAGCGCCGCTACGTCGAGAGCCTGTCGGCCTATGCCCGCCAGTTCCTCGAGCTGATGCAGAAGCCCGACGTCGATTCGATCGAGGGCCTGTCGCCGGCCATCTCGATCGAGCAGAAGACGACGTCGCGCAACCCGCGCTCGACTGTCGGAACCGTCACCGAGATCTACGACTACCTGCGCCTCTTGTTCGCCCGCGTCGGCATTCCCTATTCGCCGGCGACCGGTCTGCCGATCGAAAGCCAGACGGTGTCCCAGATGGTCGATCGCGTGAAGGCGATGGCCGAGGGCACGCGGCTCTACCTGATGGCGCCCATCGTGCGCGGTCGCAAGGGCGAGTACCGCAAGGAACTGCAGGAGCTGCAGAAGAAGGGGTTCCAGAGGGTCAAGATCGACGGCAAGCTCTACGAGATCGCCGAAGCGCCGTCGCTCGACAAGAAGTACAAGCACGACATCGACGTCGTCGTCGACCGCATCGTCGTGCGCCCCGACCTCGGCAACCGTCTCGCTGATTCGATCGAGACCGCGCTCAATCTCGCCGAGGGCCTCGCCGTCGCCGAGAACGCCGACAATGGCGAGCGCATGGTGTTCTCGGCGCGCTTCGCCTGCCCGGTGTCCGGCTTCACCATCGAGGAGATCGAGCCGCGCCTGTTCTCCTTCAACGCGCCGCAGGGCGCCTGCCCAGCCTGCGATGGCCTGGGCGTGAAGATGTTCTTCGATCCGGAGATGGTGGTTCCGGACGACCGGCTGTCGCTTGCAGAGGGTGCGATCGCGCCGTGGGCCGATTCGTCGGGCCAGTACTACATGCAGACGCTGGAGAGCATCGCCAAGCACTTCAAGGTCAAGATGAGCGTGCCGTGGAAGGACCTGCCCAAGAAGGTGCGCGACGTCATCCTGTCCGGCAGCGGCGGCGAATCGATCGCCATGCGCTACGATGACGGCATCCGCCAGTACCAGACGACCAAGCCGTTCGAAGGCGTAATCCCCAACCTCGACCGCCGCTGGAAGGAGACCGATTCCTCCTGGGTGCGTGAGGAGCTCGAGCGCTTCCAGCACGAGAGCAAGTGCGAGACCTGCGGCGGCGCCCGCCTGAAGCCCGAGGCGCTGGCTGTGAAGATCGCCGGCCTGAACATCAGCCAGACCACCGAGTTCTCGATCGGCGAGGCGGTGAAGTGGTTCCTCGAGCTGTCGCCCAAGCTCACGGCCAAGCAGAACGAGATCGCCGCCCGCATCCTCAAGGAGATCAACGAGCGGCTGGGATTCCTGGACAATGTCGGCCTGTCGTACCTGACGTTGAACCGCACGTCGGGCACGCTGTCGGGCGGCGAGAGCCAGCGCATCCGATTGGCGTCGCAGATCGGCTCCGGCCTGACCGGCGTGCTCTACGTCCTGGACGAGCCGTCGATCGGCCTGCACCAGCGCGACAATGACCGGCTGCTGAAGACGCTGACGCGCCTGCGCGACCTCGGCAACACGGTGCTGGTCGTCGAGCACGACGAAGATGCGATCCGGTCGGCCGATCACCTGGTCGACATGGGCCCGGGCGCCGGCGCCCACGGCGGCAATGTCATCGCCGAGGGCACGCCCGAGGATGTGATGCGCAACAGCGCCAGCCTCACCGGGCAATATCTCTCGGGCTTCCGCCAGATCCCCATCCCCAAGACGCGGCGCGAGCCGCCGGCCAAAGGCGGCCGCTGGCTGACCGTCAAGGGCGCCAAGGAAAACAACCTGCAGAACGTGACGGCCAGCATCCCGCTCGGCACCTTCACCTGCGTCACCGGCGTGTCGGGCAGCGGCAAGAGCACGCTGATTGTCGAGACCCTGTACAAGGCGCTGGCCAAGCGCCTGAACAATGCGCGCGAGCATCCCGGCGTCCATAGCGGGCTCGACGGCGTCGGCCATCTCGACAAGATCGTCGATATCGACCAGTCGCCGATCGGCCGCACGCCGCGCTCCAACCCGGCGACCTACACCGGCGCCTTCTCACCGATCCGCGACTGGTTCGCCCAGCTTCCGGAATCGAGCGAGCGAGGCTACAAGCCCGGCCGCTTCTCGTTCAACGTCAAGGGCGGCCGCTGCGAGGCCTGCCAGGGCGACGGCGTCATCAAGATCGAGATGCACTTTTTGCCGGACGTGTACGTCCAGTGCGACGTCTGCAAGGGCAAGCGCTACAATCGCGAGACCTTGGAGATCCACTTCCGCGGCAAGTCGATCGCCGACGTGCTCGAGATGACGGTCGACGAGGGCGTCGAGTTCTTCAAGGCCGTGCCGATCATCCGCGACAAGCTCTTGACCTTGCAGCAGGTCGGCCTGGGCTACATCCATATCGGCCAGCAGGCGACGACCCTCTCGGGCGGCGAGGCGCAGCGCGTGAAGCTCGCCAAGGAACTGTCGCGCCGCGCCACCGGCCGCACGCTCTACATCCTCGATGAGCCAACCACCGGCCTGCACTTCGAGGACGTGCGCAAGCTCCTGGAGGTGCTGCACCGGCTGGTCGAGGGCGGCAACACGGTGCTGGTGATCGAGCACAATCTCGAAGTCATCAAGACCGCCGACTGGGTCCTCGATCTCGGCCCCGACGGCGGCTCCGGCGGCGGCCGGCTGGTCGCCGAGGGTCCGCCCGAGGAGATCGTGAAGGTGGCCGAGAGCTACACGGGGCAGTATCTCGCCCGCCTCCTGCCGCGCAGCGCGGCCGCGAAGAAACGGGCTTAGACTCTTCCGGACCTTCATGCTCTTCGGAGCGCGGACCTCCAGGTCCGCTCATGATCATGATGCGGACCTGGAGGTCCGCGCTCCGCATGAGCGAGCCGGAGGCTCGCGGTCCGGAAGAGCATGAACTTGAGTGACAGCCGTCGCGCGGCCGTCGGCTTCCCAGCCGGCGACAACCAAGCGACCGCTCGCCGCGCCCATCTCGACCACAAGGCGCGTAAAAGCGTTCACGACGGGCGGCACGGCCCATTCCAGGTCTTGCGGGTGAACGTCTGTGAAGGCGGCCATCGCAGCCACACGCCGGCGATTGTTCTCGACAGGAGTGCCCTCGCCGCAAACACGCGGCCGCCAGTCGTCCGATTGCTCGCGCCAGGCATTGGCGACGACCGTTCGGTCGGCGTAGAGGCGAGCGCGCTCTCCATCATGCTCGATCAGAAGGCGCTCGCCGGACGCACACCCTGTCAGAAGGAACAGCACAGGGCGCGCGACAGGCGTCGTTTGGAGGAAGCGGCAAGCCTCATCGAACGTCGCGCAGGTCTCGAATGCGACCCGCAAGACGTGCTCGGGCGGCGGACGGCCGCTGGAGCAGAACGCCTGCACGGCGTTCAGCGCATAATCGAGCCACAGCAGCCAGCCTACCCTCGTGCGCCGACGCATCGGTGCCTGGTTGATCGACGCTGCGAAGCGGCCGGGTGCGACGGCAGTCAGGACACCGGCGAACCCCGGCCAGGTGACATTGAGGAAATCGCCGGCAGGACCGCGTTGGCGGACGACCTCGACCAGCCTGCCCAGCCCGGGGAACGGCCAGTCGAGCGTTCGGCGCAGAACCGGGCCGTCGGGACCGTCGTCGGCCAGTGCCGTGCAGCCGAAGGCGTAGGCGCCGTGCAGCAACCAGACGCCCGGCCGGCCCAAGGTGCGGGCGATGGCAGAGATGTCATCGACAAGGGGCGAGCCCGACCGTAGCAGCCACCACCGCGCCAAAGGATCGGCCAGCCAGGCCAGGAAGCCGCCGAAGGGCAGCCAGCCGAGGCAGGCCTCGCGCAGCGCCACGCCTGCTGGCGGCGTTGCCCGGCATGGGCTGCTGGGCCGCCCTCGCGCATGTCGACGATCGGCACTGCCTCCATGAAGTGAGTGATTGCTCACTTCCGGCCAAAAGTCAAGCGGGACGGCGATCCCAGGTGATGCGGCCGAGGTCGTACTCGAACTGCCGTTCGACCACGGCGGCGGTCGCATCCGATGCATCGGCCCGGCGGTTGGCAACCCGCGCCTGCGCCACGTCTTTTGGCACGTCGAGCCAGATGCCCTCGAACGGCACGCCCGTCTTGAGCGCCAGCGCCTCGGCCGCGACCCGCTCGTCCTCGCGGGCGAACACCGCGTCGAGCACGACGCTGTAGCCCGCACGCAGCACGCGCTCGGCGCGGGCCATGAGGGCGTCGTAGACCCTGGTGGATGCGCCGGCGGAGTAGCTGCCCGGCGGCATGCGCTGCTCCAGCGCGATGCCCGCCTGGCGCTTGCGCTCGACGTCGCTGCGCGCCACCACGGCGCCCGGTGCACGGCCGATCTCCGGTGCGAGCTTCACCGCCAGGGTGGTCTTGCCGCTGCCCGACAGGCCGCCGATGGCCAGCAGCCGCGGCGACGCCGGATGCAGGAAATCGAGCGCCATGCGCTGGTAGGCCCTCGGCCCCTCGTAACCCTTGCCCGCCACCGCCGCGCCCGCGGCATCGACGAAAGCGCGCACGCAGGCGCGGCGCGACAGGAAATGCGGCAGCAGCGCCAGCGCCTCGTCATGCGGCGCCTGCGGCAGCTCAGCGATGCGCCACAGCCACTCATTGAACAGGCGATTGGCCAGCGGCCGCAGGCCACGCTCGCAGAGATCCATCAGCGTGAAGGCGAGATCGTAGAGCACGTCGATGCTGGCCATGCGCTCGGAGAATTCGATGGCGTCGAACGGCACCGGCTTGCCGTCGATCAGCACGATGTTGCGCAGGTGCAGATCGCCGTGGCAGCGCCGCACCGCGCCCGCCCCGGCACGGCGCGCCACCAGCTCGATATGCGCTTCGAGCGCCGCGGGCAGCGCCGCCGCCAATGCCTCGGTGATCGACTGGTCGAGCCTGTCGCCCTGCTCACGCAGCTGGCGAATGTCGGCCGCCACCGACCGGCGATAGTCGTCCGGCCCCGAAAAGCCGCTGACCGGCGCCAGGGTGTCGTGGTAGGCGGCGACGCGCCCCCCCAGCGCCGCCATCATCTCGGGCGTGAGCGCGCGGCGGTCGGCCATGCGGTCGAACAGGCCGTCCTCGTCGAAGCGCCGCATGACGACCAGCCAGTCGACGGCGTCGTCGGCGTGCTCGCCGACCTCGCCCAGGCTGAGCTTGCCGTCGCGGCGGCGCACCGGCGCGGTACCGAGATAGATCTCCGGGGCCAGCCGATGGTTGATCTCGATCTCGGCTGCGCACATCGCGCCGCGCCGCTCGGCCGTCGAGAAATCCATGTAGGGGAATTTCACCGCGCGCTTCAGCTTGTAGCCGCGCTCGCGCGTGAGGAAGACCACGGCGCCGTGCGTGTCGATGCGCCGGTCCGGCGCCAGATGCCTGGTCAGGAAGTCGATGACCTCGCTCTGGTCCTCGACCACGAAGGACGGCGGGGCGGTCACGCAGGCCTCGTCAGGGATAGAGCGTGCGCGTCGTCCACGGCGCGTCAGGCGACGGCCGGCGATACTCCAGCCGGTCGTGCAGGCGGAACGCGCCGTCCTGCCAGAACTCGATCAGCAGGGGTTTCAGCCGGAATCCCGACCAGTGCGGCGGCCGCGGCACCTTGCCGATGACGTGCCGGGCGGCGTACTCGGCGACACGCTTCTCCAGGGCGAACCGGCTCTCCAGCGGCCGCGACTGGTCCGAGGCCCAGGCGCCGATCTGGCTGCCGCGGTCGCGACTGCCGAAATAGGCGTCGGCCTCCTCGGCCGTGGTCGGCGCCACCGGCCCTTCCAGGCGGATCTGGCGGCGTAGCGACTTCCAATGGAACAGCATGGCCGCCTTGGGATGGGCCAGCAGATGCTCGCCCTTACGGCTCTCATGGTTTGTGTAGAAGACGAAGCCCGAGGCGTCGAAACCTTTCAGCAGGACCATCCGCACCGCCGGCGTCCCGTCCGGCCCTACGGTGGCAAGGCTGAGCGCCGTCGGGTCGTTTGGCTCGCTCTTCTCGGCCTCGGCATACCACGCGGCGAAAAGTTCTAACGGATCGGACTTTTCAGGGATCATGACCACAATATGAGGGGCTGTGGGCGGCAAGACCACCGGCATCTTGTCCCGCTAGCCGTCCCCCGCTAGAACCGACCCATGACCGTAGCTGGACAATTGATGGCCGGTAAAAAGGGCCTCGTCATGGGCGTCGCCAACGAGCGCTCGATCGCCTGGGGCATCGCCAAGGCCTGCCACGATCACGGCGCAGAAATGGCCTTTACCTTCCAGGGCGAGGCCCTGGAACGGCGGGTCCGGCCGCTGGCCAGCTCGATCGGCGCCAAGATCATCCTGCCCTGCGACGTCACCGACGCGAAAAGCATCGACGCCTCCTTCGCCGAGATCGAGAAGCAGTGGGGTGAGCTCGACTTCGTGGTCCATGCCATCGCCTTCTCCAACAAGGACGAGTTGCGCGGCCGCTATCTCGACACCACGCCGGAGAACTTCGCCCTCACCATGAACGTGAGCTGCTACTCGCTCACGGCGGTGGCCCAGCGCGCCGTGCCGCTGATGAAGAACGGCGGCAGCCTGCTCACCCTCACCTACTACGGCGCCGAGCGCGTCATCCCGCACTACAACGTCATGGGCGTCGCCAAGGCGGCCCTCGAGGCCAGCGTGCGCTATCTCGCCGCCGACCTCGGCGAGCAGAAGATCCGCGTCAACGCCATCTCGGCCGGCCCGATCAAGACCCTGGCTTTCGCCGGCATCAACGACGGCCGCTATATACTGAAGTGGAACGAGCTCAACTCGCCGCTCAAGCGCAACATCACGCAGGAAGAAGTCGGCAACTCAGCCCTCTACCTGCTGTCCGATCTCGGCACCGGCATGACCGGTGAAGTGATGCATGTCGACGGCGGCTACCACGTCGTCGGCATGATCAAGACCTCGTCGGCCAAGCAGATCGCGGAGCTGCTGGGCAACTTCGAGGGCGAGTAGGACGGAGGCCGGCAGCCATGGCCGGCAGCAGTTTCGGCACGCTCTTCCGGTTCACCAGCTGGGGCGAAAGCCACGGGCCGGCGATCGGCTGCGTCGTCGACGGCGCCCCGCCGCGCATTCCCCTTGCCGAGGCCGATATCCAGGTCTGGATGGACAAGCGCCGGCCCGGCCAGTCGCGCTTCGTCACCCAGCGCCAGGAGCCGGACACCGTGAGGATCCTGTCCGGCGTGTTCGAGGGCGTCACCACCGGCACGCCGATCGCGCTGCACATCGACAATGTCGACCAGCGCTCGCGTGACTATGGGGAGATCAAGGACCAGTTCCGGCCCTCGCACGCCGACTACACCTATTTCAAGAAATACGGCGTGCGCGACTATCGCGGCGGCGGTCGCCAGTCGGCGCGCGAGACCGCGGTGCGCGTTGCCGCCGGCGCGATCGCCCGCAAGATCCTGGGCGACGATGTGAAGGTACGCGGCGCCGTGGTCCAGCTGGGCACCCAGAAGATCGACCGCGCCAAATGGGACTGGAACGCCACCGCCGACAATCCGTTCTGGTGTCCCGACCGTCAGGCGGCGCAGGTCTGGGAAGGCTATCTCGACGATGTGCGCAAGCGCGGCAGCTCGGTCGGCGCTGTGATCGAGGTGGTCGCGTCGGGCATTCCCGTCGGGCTGGGCGATCCGGTCTATGACAAGCTTGATGCCGACCTCGCCAAGGCGCTGATGAGCATCAACGCCGTGAAAGGCGTGGAGATCGGTGACGGCTTCGCCACGGCGGCGATGAGCGGCGAGGAGAACGCCGATGAGATGCGCATGAAGGACGGCGCGCCGGCCTTCCTCAGCAACCACGCCGGCGGCATTTTAGGCGGCATCTCGACCGGCCAGGACATCGTCTGCCGACTGGTCGTGAAGCCGACCAGCTCGATCCTGCACAATGTGCGCAGCATCGACCGCTTCGGCAACGAGGTCGAACTGCGCACCAAGGGGCGCCACGACCCCTGTGTCGGCATCCGCGGCACACCGGTCGCCGAGGCGATGATGGCCGTGGTGCTGGCCGACCACCTGCTGCGCCATCGCGCGCAGTGCGGTTGAGGCGGCGGTAGTGGCCGCTCAGCCGGTGACGGCGCGCTACAGCACGCTGCACAACGGCAGCATGGCCGTGGTCTCGCTGGGCATGATCGTGGTGGCGATCGCGCATTTCATGACCAACCCGGCCAATGCGCCGACGCTGTCGCTGAACGATCCGCGCTTCGTCCTGTTCTTCATGCTGGCGCTGGCGATGCTCTATTACGTCGTCCTGGGCGTCAGCCGGGTGCGCAATCGCGAACCGCAGGTCGTCATCGACCATGGCGGCATCCGCCTGGGCTTCGGCCGCAACAACCATTTCACCTGGGATGACATCATCTGGGTGCGCCTGCGCCGGCTGGCATTGCGCCCGCAACTCGAAATCGGCCTCGCCGACCAGGCTTTCATCAGTGCCAACCTTCGCCTCAGCATGTGGAGCTTCGATGACAGCCTGCGTCCGGTGCGCGGCCAGCCGACCACGGTGCTGGTGCGCGACAACGGGCTCGACACCAAGTCATCGGCGATGCTTGACGCCGTAAGGACCTTCCGGCCGAATCTCGTCAAATCCTGAAGTTTTAGACGGAGACTTCGCCATGTGGCGATTCATCGTGGGCCTGCTGGCGACCGTGGGCACCCTCACCCTGCTCGGAATCGGCGGCTGCGCGGCTTTCCTTGCCACGGGCTCCTTCAGCACCACCAAGCCACTGCCGCAGAACGTGGTCCTGTCACTCGACCTGCGCGACGTGCCGTCGGAAACGACCGGCGGTGGCCTCCTGGGCGGTGAGCTGTTTGGCGGCAAGCGCGACATCCTCGAGACCGTGCAGCTCCTGTGGCAGGCGGCCGACGATCCGCGCGTCGTCGGCATGTTCGTCGAGATCGGCGATGAATCGGCCGGCCTCGGCCGCGTCCAGGAGCTGCGCCAGGCGATCGCCCACTTCCGCGGCAAGGGCAAGTTCGCGATCGGCTTCGCCGAATCGCTGGGCAGCGGCGGCACGCACTTCTCCGACTACTATCTCGCTTCGGCGCTGGAGCAGATCTGGCTGCAGCCGAGCGGCGGCTTCGCGGTGGCAGGGCTCGCCATCGAGACGCCGTTCCTCAAGGACGGACTCGACCGCCTCGGCGTGCGCGTCGAAGGCGGCAAGCGCTGGGAATACAAGAGCGCGCCGGACAGCTTCACGGACACGGCCTATCCGCCGCCAGCCCGCGAGAACCTGCAGCAGCTGCTCGACAGCCTCTACGGCCAGTTCGTGAGCGACGTCGCGCGCGAGCGCCATCTCGAGCCGGCGAAGGTCCGCCAGCTCATCGATTCGGTGCCGTTCGACTCCGAGAAGGCGAAGCAGGAGCGCCTGGTCGACCGCATCGGCTATCGCAACGACGCGCTCGATGAGGTGACGACACGCGCCGGAAAGAACCGCACACTGGCCGCGTTGGCCGAGTATGCCAACGATCCGGCACGGCCCAGGCCGCGCGGCGACACGGTGGCCCTGGTGCGCATCAGCGGCGCGATCATGTCGGGATCGCCGAGCCGCGGTCCGCTCGACGACGACAACGTCGCCACCTCTGATGACGTCGTCGACGCGCTCGACCAGGCGGCCTCGGCCAAGGAGGTCAAGGCGATCGTGCTGCGCATCGACTCGCCGGGCGGCACCTACCCCGCGGCCGACGCCATCGCCGACGCCGTCGGCCGCGCCCGCTCAGCCGGCAAGCCGGTGATCGTGTCGATGGGCGATGTCGCGGCCTCGGGCGGCTACATGGCGGCGATGCGCGGCGACGTCATCGTGGCCCAGCCCACGACCATCACGGCCTCGATCGGCGTGTTCGGCATCTGGCCGGTGGCGCACGGGCTTTTGACCTCGCTCGGGATCAACGTCGATCGCCTGTCGGTCGGCACCAATGCCGGCATGTACTCGGTCTTCCAGCCGCCGACGACGGCGCAGCGCGCAGCGATCTCGCGCCAGCTCGATGAGATCTATGCCGACTTCACGCGCCAGGTCGGCGAGGCGCGCAAGCTCGAAGGCAACCGGCTCGACGCGGCGGCGCGCGGCCGCGTCTTCTCCGGCATCGACGCCAAGAAGATGGGCTTGATCGACGAACTGGGCGGCCTGCAGCTCGCGCTCAACATTGCCAAGGCCAAGGCCGGCATCGACGAATCGCGCCAGATCGAGCTGCGCACCTATCCGCCCGAATCCGACCGCTGGCAGAAGATCGTGGATCGCCTGCTAAGGCTGGCGGGCATCGACGCCCAGGGCCCCACGGTGCGCGCGCCACGCGAGGTCCGCGACACCCTCGCCCGCTTCGGCATCGTCGCCCGCCCCGGCAACGTCCGCCTGCCCCCTCTGCCGCCGTTGTGGCGTTAGGCTTCCGGACCTTCATGCTCTTCGGAG
>NZ_BKAJ01000060.1 GCF_007992495.1 Reyranella soli | reverse complement strand
GCGGACATGGAGGTCCGCGCTCCGCATGAGGGTCCGGAAGACTATGAGCGCTCGCCCAACAGGCGCACGCTCGCCAGGATGTCCAGCCTATCGCCGTCGCGCCTGAGCAGGGCCAGCTCCTCAACACGGCCATGCATCGGCAGGTGCTGGCGCTCGACCATGCGTGCGAGGTGCTCGGCCTCGGCGGCACGATCGAACAGTCCGAGCGTGATGTGTGGCTCGAAGGCCTCGAAGGCGGGCACCGGATTGAGCG
The DNA here is from genome assembly GCF_007992495.1 of Reyranella soli. Classification (GTDB taxonomy): domain Bacteria; phylum Pseudomonadota; class Alphaproteobacteria; order Reyranellales; family Reyranellaceae; genus Reyranella; species Reyranella soli. The sequence goes on along the minus strand of NZ_BKAJ01000060.1, from coordinate 14,904 downwards.
TCTCGTAAAGTTCGATCAACTCCGCTGCACCGTCTGCAGGCACGGCGAAGAGATAGGCGGCGCGCGACGGCGGTGCCACGTCATGACGCACCAGGCGCTCGAGCACGAACCAGAACGACCGGCGGTCAGCGAGCCCGGCGAGCGCCGTCCGCAGCCGGTCCTCATCCGACAGCAGCGCATCGAACACCAGAGTGAAGTGCGGGCCTATGAGGTCGGCCTCGCGCGGATGGTACTGCGCCCGCAACCGGCGCAGTGCGGTGTCGCCGGCCTCTGCCAGAAGCGGCCAGGCCACGACATAGAGCATCAGCCGTAGCTCTTGGCCATGCCGAAGGCGGGATCCATCGCCGCCCCATAGGGCGGGAACGGATAGCGCAGGCCGTTCTTGCCGAGATGACCCATGCCCTCGATGGCGCGCAGGAACTCATCGGGCGGGCAGGCCATCAGCAGTTCGTCGTCGGCGACGCCGCCGTAGCGGCGCTCGGCATAGCAGGGCAGCGACAGCGAGGTCTGGCGCGTAGCGAGCGCCCGCCCCCAGGAATCGGCGCAGGCACTCTCGCCGGTGACCGTGAAGTCGTAGCGGCGGTAGCGATGGAACTGCAGGCCGTTGATGAAATAGATCATCTGGCCGGGCGTGCCGTAGAACAGGCAGATGTCGGGCGGATCGAGCCGTGCCGAGCGCAAGGGCGACACGACCAGGCCGTTGTACTTGCCGTCGGGCACGCGCGGCATCTGCGCCTGGTGGGCGGCCGACGCCTCCTTGTTGCCGAACCACACGCCGTTCATGTGGTCGCCCGACAGGAAGCCCTCGCCGGGATGGTTGAGCCCGACCACGCCGCCGCAATTGCCGCCACGCGTGTTGTCGACAGTGATGCCGAGCGTGAAGCCGTACCAGCGCGACTGCGTCACCATCTGGCACATGGTGAACTTGAAGCCCTCGGTCGGCTTGCGCACGCCCTGGATCTTCTCCATGTCCGCCGGGTCTTCGAACAGCCGCATGCCGATCGGCTGGGTGCGGATGCGCAAGAGGTCGATCAGCTTGGCCGAAGCATCGGCCAGCATCTTGCTGTCGATCTTCTCCGGCGGCGTCCACGGGGCGACCTTGTAACCGGGCGGCAGCGTCTGGACGTTCATGGTTTCCTCCGTGTCTGGCTAGGTCGGCTATGTGAGGTTCAGCCCACCATCGGCGATGACGATCTCTCCGGTAACGTAGTCGTTGGCGACCAGCGCGGCCACCAGATCGGCGATATCCTCCGGTTTCGCAGGCCGGCGCATGGCCGAGCGGGTATTCCAGAGCTCGGTCGCCTCGGGCCAGCTTGCGGTCATCGGCGTCTCGACCAGGCCTGGCGCCACGCAATTGACCCGGATGGCCGGCCCCAGCGCCAGGGCGAGCAGGCGCGTGACGTGATGCAGGCCCGCCTTGGCCGTTGCATAGGGAATGGAGGCGCCTTTGGGCCGCACGCCGGCATGGGTGCCGATATTGACGATGCAGCCCGGCCGTCCCTCTTCCGCTGACTTGCGCAAGGCGGGCTCCGCTTCGGTCACCAGCACGAACGGCGCGATCAGGTTGACGTCGAGCATGCGGCGCCACACTGCCGGCGTCGCCGCCTTGAGATCGGCATGCGGGATGCGGATCGACTGGCCGGCATTGTTGACCAGCACGTCGAGGCGGCCGTGATGCTTCAGGACGCCGGCGACCAGATCGCGCGTCGCCTGCTCGTCTGCAAGGTCGGCCTGGTGATAGCTGGCGCCGGCAAGTTCGGCCGCCATGCGCTTGCCGACATCGGCGGAGCTGCGCGAATGCAGTGCGACCTTGTAGCCGTCGCGCGCCAGGCGACGCGCCGTGGCGGCGCCGATCCCCGAGGTCGAGCCGGTGACGAGAGCGACGCGATCAGACACCGGACTTCAACGCCTCGAGGGTCTCGTCCGGCCGCTCGACGATCATGAAGTGCCCGCTGTTGGAAATGACGACGGTGCACGCGCCGGCGATGGCGGCGGCGAGCGGCTTCGCTTTGGCGGCGGGCGTCATGAGATCGCCGTCGCCCAGCACCAGGACGGTCGGGCATTTGATCGCGGCAGCCCGCGCGAGCGCGTCCTTGTAGACGTTGCAGGCCGCGAGATCGTTATGGATCACGCCGGGCCGGTTGCCCGACAGCACGGCCAGCGATTCGCGTCTAAGCCACAGGCCGGGCGAAACCATGCCGCCTTTGTGCAGGGCGTTGCCCATGCCCCAGAAGGTCATCAGCTCCTGGACCTTGAGCGTGTTGGCCTTGGCCGATTCCAGCATCTCGGGATGGACCGGCATCTCGGCCGCGACGCCGCAAAGGCCGAGCGCCCTCACCTTGTCGGGAAAGCGCGCCGCGGTCTCGACGGCGACCAGCGCACCCATGGAGTGTCCGACCAGCGCCGCCTGCTTCAGGCCGGCCACCTCGATCAGCGCCGCCGTCCAGTCGGCCATCGCCGCGATGCTGTCGAGCGCCGGTCCGTCGGACCAGCCATGGGCGGGAAAGTCGACCGCCAGCACGCCGCGGCCATGATGGGCGAACCAGCGCGTCTGCAGACGCCAGGCCGTGCGGTCGAAACCGGCGCCGTGCAGGAAGATGACGGCGGGCTTGGCCGGGTCGAAATCGGTGCCGCCGGTCGTCGCAGAGACGGCGTGGCCGTTGACGGTGAGCTTCATGGTCAGGCCTTCACCGCTGCGCGTAGCGCCTGGCCGAGATCGTCCAAGAGATCGGCTGGGTCTTCCAGGCCGACCGACAGGCGGATCATGCCCTCGCCGATGCCCGCCTCCTTCAGCGCCGCCGCGTCGAGCTGGGCGTGCGTCGTCGAGGCGGGATGGATCACCAGCGACTTGGCGTCACCGACATTGGCGAGATGCGAGAACAGGCGCAGCCGCTCGATGAAGCGCCGGCCCGCCTCGCGTCCGCCCTTGATGTCGAAGCTGAAGATCGAGCCCGTGCCCTTGGGCAGGAGCCTTTGGCCCAGCGCATGATCGGGATGGTCCGGCAACTCCGGCGAGGCAATGCGCTCGACGGCGGGATTGTCCTTCAGGAAGCCGATCACCTTGCGCGCATTCTCGACATGGCGCGCCATGCGCAGCGGCAGGGTCTCGAGCCCCTGCAGCAGATAAAACGCCGTCTGCGGCGCCATACACGAGCCGAAGTCGCGCACGCCCTCGGTGCGGGCGCGCATGATGAAGGCGTGCGGGCCGAACTCCTCGGCGAAGTCGATGCCGTGATAACCGGCATAGGGCTCGGTGAGCGTCGGGAACTTGCCCGAACCCTCCCAATCGAAGCGGCCCGATTCGACGATGACGCCGCCGATCGCCACGCCATGGCCGCCGATGAACTTGGTGGCCGAGTGGAACACGATGTCGGCGCCTAAGGTCAGCGGCCGGCACAGCACCGGCGAAGCGAAGGTGTTGTCGATCATCAGCGGGATCTTCGCCTTGTGCGCGATGTCCGCGATGACCGGAATGTCTAAAATCTCGCCGCCCGGATTGCCGACCGTCTCGCCCAACACCAGCCGCGTCTCCGGCCGGATCGCCTTGGCGAAGCCGTCATGGTCGCGCGGATTGATGAAGGTCGTGGTGATACCGAAGCGCGGCAGTGTCAGCCCCAGCATGTTGCGCGTGCCGCCATAGAGCGAGGTCGAGGCCACGATATGGCCCCCCGCCCCCATCAGCGTGGCGATGGCGATGTGCAGCGCGGCCTGGCCGCTCGACACGCCGAGAGCGCCCGATCCTTCCTCGAGCGCAGCGACGCGCTCCTCGAACACGGCGACCGTCGGATTGGAGATGCGGCTATAGATGTGGCCGCCGACCTCGAGGTTGAACAGGCTCGCGGCATGGTCGACGTCGCGGAACACGAACGACGTCGTCTGGTAGATCGGCACGGCGCGCGCGCCGGTGACAGGGTCGGGATGCTGCCCGGCGTGCAGGGCGAGCGTATCGGGCTTCAGGAACTTGGCTTCGACCACGGTGTTTCCCCTACTGTGCGGTCCAGCCGCCGTCCGACACCAGGGCGGTGCCCTGCATGTTGGACGCGGTGTCGGAGGCCAGGAACAAGGCCAGGCCCGCGATCTGCTCGACGGTGGTGAAGCGGACCTGCGGCTGCTTCTCGCCGATCAGCAGATGGCTCGCCTCATCCATGCCGATGCCGTCGGCCTTGGCCTTGGTTTCGATCTGGGCCAGCGCCAGCGGCGTCGAGACGAATCCCGGGCAGATCGCATTGCAGGTGACCCCGGTATCGGCGCATTCGATGCCCATCACCTTGGTCAGCCCGATCAGGCCGTGCTTGGCGGCGACGTAGGCTGCCTTGTGGGTCGAGGCGACGAGGCCGTGCGTGCTGGCGATGTTGATGATGCGGCCCCAGCCGCTCTGCTTCATCGCCGGCAGCGCCGCACGAACGGTGTGGAACGACGCACTGAGGTTGACGGCGATGATCGCATCCCACTTTTCGACGGGAAACTTCTCGATCCGGTCGACATGCTGGATGCCGGCGTTGTTGACCAGGATGTCGAGGCTGCCCAGCGTCGCCTGTGTCGTCGCCACGAGGTCGGCGATCTCGGCCGGCCTGGTCATGTCGGCGGGATGACTGGCGACCTTCACGCCGCTCTCGCCGGCGAGGTCGCCGGCCAGCTTGTGCAGTACCACGGCTTCGGCCAGCCCGTTCATCATCACGGTGCAGCCGGCGGCGGCGAAGGCGCGCGCGATCGCCAGACCGATTCCGCTGGTCGACCCGGTGACCAGCGCGACTTTGCCCTTAAGCGACATCAAGACTCATTTCTTGAAGAAGGACGCGGCGGCCGCGGCGTGGCTCTGCTTTGCCTTGATCTTTTCCTCGACCCGCATGAGCTCGGCCTTGAGAACGGCGACGTACTCCTTGAGGTCATCGATGTTCATGGAATCGAGATTCCTCGGCTGCACTTTCTTCTGCTTGGGATCGAGATCGTCGAGATCGAAGGCCATGGCACGGCTCCCCGGAAGCGGCTAAGGGAGACCTACCATTGCTCCCACCGCACCGAAAGGCCGACCATGAGCGCCCTGCCCGCGACGATGACCTGTGTCGAAATCAGCAAGCCCGGCGGCCCCGAGGCGCTGGTGCCCGCGACACGGCCAGTGCCGCAGCCGAAGGCCGGCGAGATCCTGATCAAGGTGGTGGCGACCGGCATCAACCGGCCCGATATCGCCCAGCGGGCGGGCCTCTATCCTCCGCCCCCGGGGGCGTCGGATCTGCCGGGCCTGGAGGCCGCTGGCACCGTGGCGGCGCTCGGCGCGGGTGTCAGCGGCTGGAAAGTCGGCGACACGGTCTGTGCGCTGACGCCGGGCGGCTCGTATGCCGAATACTGCACGGTGCCGGCGCCGCAATGCCTTCCGCCACCCAAAGGCTTTGACATGCTGCGCGCAGCGGCACTGCCGGAAAACTACTTCACCGTGTGGCACAACCTCTTCGAGCGCGGCCAGCTCAAGGCCGGCGAGACGACGCTGATCCACGGCGGCGCCAGCGGCATCGGCACGACCGCGATCCAGCTCGCCAAGGCGTTCGGCGCCACCGTGCTGACGACGGTGCGCACGGAGGAGAAGGCCAAGGCCGTGCGCGCGATCGGCGCCGACCACGCCATTCTCTACAAGGACAATGACTGGGCGGCCGAGGCCAAGAAGCTTTCAGGCGGCGTCGACGTCGTGCTCGACATGGTTGCCGGCGACTACCTGCCGAAGAACCTCGGTCTGCTGAAGGAGGACGGCCGCTGCGTCGTCATTGCCATCCAGGGCGGTGCGACGGCGACGGTAAGCGCGGGCATCGTCATGGTGAAGCGGCTCACGCTGACGGGCTCGACGCTGCGGCCGCAGAGCGTCGCCGCCAAGGGCCGCATGGCGCAGGGGCTGAAGGACAAGGTCTGGCCGCTGCTCGAAGCCGGCAAGATCAAGCCCATCATCTACAAGACCTTCCCCCTCAAGGAGGCCGCCGCCGCCCACGCCGAGCTCGAGCGCGCCGACCATGTCGGCAAGGTCATGCTCACGATCTGAAGCCGCATCGGCGCCGCGCTTGGCATGAAACGTGCGTCGATGACGCCGAGCCCGCCTCTCAGCGCGGGTATCGGACCATGCCGGGGGGACGGAGATGAGCGGGGCACCCGTGCCAGATTCCGCCGATGCCGATCTCGCGCCGCAACGCGTCGCGGGCAAAGACCGACGCCGCCCTCCGCCACGCTTGCCGCCGTTGAACCTCTTTCGTACCTTCGAATGCGCGGCGCGTCACGGGAGCTTCCGCACGGCGGCGGCGGAACTCTGCGTCACGCCCTCCGCGGTCAGCCAGCAGATCCGGCAACTCGAGGATTATCTCGGCGTGTGGCTGTTCCGTCGCCTGACGCGGCGGGTCGAACTGACGCGCGACGGCATGCGGCTCGCCACCTCTGTACGAGAGGCGATCGCCATGCTCTCGGCCGCCTGCGAGAACGTCATCGCCGCCGACGCACCGACCATGATCTGCGTGAACGCGGCCTCCGCATTGGCGTCGCGCTGGCTGGTGTCGCGCCTCAAGGATTTCATGGAGGCCCATCACAACATCCGCGTGATGCTCCAGGCGGCCAGTGATGAAGTTGATTTTCGCCGCCAGGATGTCGACATCGCGATTCGCTGGGGCAGCTGCGGCTGGAACGGTGCGGTGGCGGAGCGCCTTATCGACGACGTCATCTCGCCGGTCTGCTCACCCGACTTCCGCGACCGCAACAGACTGACCGATCCAGCCCGGCTACACGGGCTGACCCAGCTCCACACAGTCGGGATCGGCAACACCTGGTCCGACTGGCTCGCAGCGGCCGGCGTGAATGGCATCGCCTTCCGCGACGTCCTTTACTTCAGCGACGCCTCGCTGATGCTGGAAGCGGCGGCGCAGGGACAGGGGATATGTCTTGCCACGACTCTGCTGGTGCAGGACGACCTGCGGTCAGGCCGCCTGGTGCGGCCGTTCCGGACCGAACTGGCACCCGCGGAGGGTTATCACCTGCTGGTCGACGCCCGCCATGGCGAGCGGCCGGCTGTCGCCGCCTTCCGAGCCTGGATTCGCGAAGAGGCGCGGCAGACCCTGGTCGGGGAACCGCGCCACCGGCACTGATCAGCCGCGCAGTCCCGCCCATGCGGCATCCAACCCGCGGCGGAACAGGCCACACATCTCGTCGATCTGCGCCTCGGTGATGATCAGTGGTGGGGTGAAGGCGATCCGATCCTCGATCGCGCGCACGATCAACCCGACCTTCTGGCATTCCGCCAACACAAGCTGGCCGACCTTGAGCTTCGGATCGAACGGTAACCTGGTCCGCTTGTCCGCCACCAGCTCGACACCGTACATCAGGCCGACGCCGCGCACGTCGCCGACCAACGGATGGTCGCGCAGCGCTTCGAGCCCGGCCTTCATGCGCGGCGCCAGGTCGCGCACGCGCTCGACGATCCCGTCCTCCTCGTAGATCTTCAGCGTCTCCAGCGCCACGGCGCAGGCGACCGGATGGCCGGCGTAGGTGAAACCGTGCCCGAAGGTGCCGAGCTTGCGGCTCTGCGACAGCATCGCCTCGTAGATCGCGTCGGTCACCAGCAGGGCCGAGATCGGTTGATAGGAGGCCGAAAGCGCCTTGGCGCAGGTGAGGAGATCCGGCTTGATGCCGTAGGTTTCGGCGCCCCACATGTTGCCGGTACGGCCGAAGCCGCAGATGACCTCGTCCACCAGGAACAGAATTTCGTACTTCTTCAGGATCGCCTGCACCCGCTCGAAGTAGGTCGCGGGTGGCGTGATGGCACCGCCGCCACCCTGCACCGGCTCGGCGAAGAAGGCGGCGATGGTGTCCGGGCCCTCGGCGAGGATCAGCGCCTCGAGCTGCTGAGCGAGGCGCTCGGCGAAGGCTTCCTCGCTCTCGCCCGGCTCGGCATAGCGATAGTAGTGCGGGTTCTCGGTATGCAGGAACCGGTCGCCGAGCGGCAGATCGAAGTCGCGGTGCATATGCGGCTGGCCGGAAAGGCTGACCGTCGCAACCGTGTTGCCGTGATAGCCGCGCTGCCGGCCGATGATCTTCTTCTTTTGCGGGCGGCCGATCGCATTGAAATAGTACCAGATCAGCTTGATCGCCGTGTCGTTCGCCTCGGAACCCGAGCATTGCAGCAGCACGTGAGCGAGCGGCTCGGCATCGCCGACCTTCGGCGCGATCTCGATCAGCTTCTCCGCGAGATCGATGCTCGGCATGTGAGCGCGATTGAACGTGTGGTAGTAGGGCAGCTCGAGCATTTGCTTGTACGCCGCGTCGGCGAGCCGCTTCTCGCTGAAGCCGAGCGAGGCGCACCACATCCCGGCCATCGCCTCGAGATAGCGGTTGCCCCGGTCGTCGATCACGTAGACGCCGTCGCCACGCGCCATCAGCACGCCGCCGTCGCGGGCATAGTCGTCCAGGTTGGTCTGCTGGTGGATCAGGTACCGAGTATCGCGCTGGTGGGCGGAATTGGTTCTCATGCCCTACTCCCGCACGAGGTCGCGGATATCGACCTGGCGGTGATACCAGTAGGTGTAGCCGCTGATGCTCGAGGCCATCACCGCTTCCTGGTTCGCCTGCCACAGTGGGATCACCGGCAGTTCGCTCGCCGCGAGGGCGATCATTTTCCTGGCCAGCGCATCGTAGGCGGCCTTGTCCGGCTCGAACCGCGCCTTGGCGGCAAGGTCGACGATCTCCTGGTTGGTCCAGTTGCCGAGGTTCCAGCGCGACGGACCCTGGAAGAAGATACGGAAGAAATAGTCCGTCGAGGGCAGCATCGCCGAGGTGGTCTCGGTGATGAGGTCGAAGCTCTTGTTGGTGGCGACCGACGCCAGCTGCGCATCGGGCAGCTTGCGGATCTCGACGTCGATGCCGAGCGGCGCCAGCGCCTCCTTCACCAGCGCCGACAGCGGTTCGGCGAAACCGGCATTGGCGGTGCTGTAGGAGATCGAGGTCTTGAACGGCGCCACGCCCGATTCGGCCATCAGCTTCTTGGCGGCGGCCAGGTCGGTCTTGAGCGGCAGCGCCTGCGGGAAATCCGCGGTCGGCGGCGTACCCGCCCAGCTGGCGCCGAACAGGGGCGCACCGCGCCCGTAGATCGCGGCTTCCATCATGTTCTTGTACGGCAGCGCCGCCGCGATCGCCTGGCGAAGCTTCAGGTTGTCGAAGGGCGGCTTCTGCGTATTGAAGGCAATGTAGGTGAAGGCGTTGATCTGCGGATTGGAGACCACCTTCACCTTGCCGCGCTGTTGCAGCGCGATCACGTCGTTGGCGGCAAGATCGATCGAGATGTCGGCGTCGCCGCGCTCGACCAGGCTGGCGCGCGTCCCCGCTTCCGGCACGGTCTGGATCAGGACGCGCTTGAAGAAGGGCAGCTTGCCGTCGATACCGTTCTTCCAGGCATCGTTGCGCTTCAGGACGACCTGCTCAGCCGGCTTGAAGCTCTCGACGATATAGGCGCCGCTGCTGGCGACGTTGTCCTTGAGCCATTCGTTGGCCCAGGGATCGTCCGGCGTCGCATGCTGCAGCGCGACCTTGCGGTTGATGATGCGCGCGAAATGGGTCGCGAGATTGGCCAGCGCAAGCTGGTCGGGCTTCTCCAGGGTGACGGTGACCGTCCTCTCGTCGACGATGGCGAACTGCTCCGGCTTGGTCAGCGAACCGCTGGCGAGCTGCGATGCGGCGCCTGATTTCGCCAGCACCGTCCGATCGAGCGACCATTTCACGTCCTCGACGGTCACCGGCGTGCCGTCCTGGAAGGTGACGCCCGGCCGCAGCTTGAAGGTGATCTTGAGGCCGTCGGAGCTCACCTCGACGCTCTCGGCCAGCTCGCCGCGGAATTTGTAGAGGTCGAACACGCGGTTGCCGTTCACCTGCTTGGTGCCGAAGGAGACCAGCCGGTCATAGGTGTTGACGCTGAGGCCGAGCGAATCGCGCGTGGCGTTGAGCAGGGTCGAATCGAGGGTGTTGATCGCACCGCCGCTGACGATGCGCAGCGTCTCCTGACGCGTCTGTGCCTCCGCGCCCGTGACGGGCAAGCCGATACTCGACAGGGCGAAGATCGCCGTCATTCCCACGTGACGAAGACTGCTCATCGCTGTTCCCCTTCCGATTGCGGCCCACCGGAGCCCAGGCCTCCGTAGTCGCGGTCAGCCGATTCCCGGCTGACATAGCCGTCGATCACGTCTTCCCGCAGTACGGCGCGGTCGCGCTCGGCGGGCGGACCGAAGCCGCCCGAGCCCGGCACATCGATCGTCAGCAGCGAGCCCGACGGCGCGATGAAGGCGCCCTTGGACGTCACCGGCCGGCTCGTGCCGTCCGGCAGTGTGATCCAGATGCGCGCCGCACCACCCGCAAGGCCGCCGGCCAGCCCCGGCGGCGCCGTGACGGTGCGCTCGCAGCAGGTCGTGCACTGGGCGTCGTGGTTCAGGATGCGCCAGGAACGACGCGCCGCCGTGCCGCCGCGATACCTGCCGGCGCCACCCGTGTCGGGAACGAGAGAATATTCCTCCACGCGTAGGGGAAAGCTCATCTCCAGTATCTCGACCGGCGTGTTCATCTGGTTGGCCAGCGGGCCGGCGATGGCGTTGATGCCGTCCTTGGTCGGCCGCGCGCCGACGCCGCCCTTGGTAACCTCGTAGCTGACATAGACGCTGTCGGTCCGGTAATCCCTGCCGCCGAAGATCACCACGCCGCCGGTGCCCTGGGAGCCGGCGACCGCCCGGTCTGGCGTGATCTGGTGCATGGCGCCGAGGATGATGTCGGAGACGCGCAGCGAGATCTCGTGGTTGGCATAGACCACCGGGGCCGGTGGCTGCGCATGCACCACGGAGCCCGGCACCGAGTGGATGGTGATCGGCCGCCACGCTCCGGAGTTGGGCGGAATGCGGTTCTGCGGATCGGCGATCATCTTGAGCGCACCGAACACGCCCGACGCCGTCACCGTCGCCGGCGCGTTCATCGGCCCGGCCACCCGCATGTCGGTACCGGTGAAGTCAATGGTGATGCCGTCGCCGCGCTTGCAGATCGTGCCGCGGATGGTGAAGGTCTCGTCCTCGGTCGCGCCGGGAGCGATCACGCCATCGCCGTCCAGCACCTCCTCGAAAGTCGCGTCGCCATCCGGGATGCGGCGCAGCGCCGCCCGCATCATCGTCTCGGAATAGTCGAGCACGGCATCCATGATGCACAGCAGCTCGTCGGCGCCGTAGCGCTCGCAGAGCGCCTGGAGGCGAGCCACCGCCCGCCGGTTCGCGGCGATCTGCGCCCGCAGGTCGCCTTGGCGCTCCGACGCCTGGCGGACGTTGGCGAAGATGATTGCGGCGACCGAGGGATCGAGCTTGCCGTCGCGATAGAGCCGGATCGGCGGCAGGCGCAGCCCCTCGCCGTAGATCTCGGTCACCGCGCCGTAGCTGCCGGGGGTGGCGCTGCCGATGTCCGCCCAGTGGGCGCGTACGCAGCCATAGCCGATCAGCCGATCGCCGAAGAAGGCCGGCATCACGACGTTCACATCCGGCAGGTGCGAACCGCCATGGTAGGGATCGTTGTGGATGAAGACGTCGTCCGGCGTCGCGTCGGGGAACACCTCGATCACGGCGCGGACCGTATCCGGCATCGAGCCGAGATGGATCGGCAGGTCCGGCCCCTGGGCGACCATGTTGCCGGCCACGTCGAAGATGCCGCAGGAATAGTCGCCCGAGGCTTTCAGGACCGGCGAATAGGCGGTCTTGGCCAGGACGATCTTCATCTCCTCGGCCGCGGAATAGAGCGAGTTCTTCACCACCTCGAAGCGGGCGGCGTCGATTGGCCGTTTGTGGGGCGCGCTGTCGGGCATGTCGTCAGCTCCGCCTGACGTGGATGTAGCCGTCGGCATCGACCCGGCCCGTCCAGCCCGGGGGGATCACGGCGGTGCAGTCGAGCGCATCGATGATGCAGGGCCCGGCGATCGTCGTGCCCGGCGCCAGTTCTTCGCGCCGGTGGACCGCCGCCATGACGGTGCCGACCTCGGGGAACCAGGCCGGCCGCTGGCGGACATCGCGTCGCGCCGGCTGCGTTTCCTGGCGGATGCGGATGGCGGGTATGCGACCGACGGCAGTCACCCGCAGGTTCACCATCTGCACCGGTTCGCCCGGATTGGCATGGCCGTAGGTCTGCTCGTGGCGCTGGTGGAACGTCGTCATCAACCGGTCGAGGCTTGCGCGCGTCACCTCGCCTCCTTCGAACGGCACGGTCAGTTCGTAGGCCTGACGTGGATAGCGCAGGTCGGCGGAGCGCTGCATGGCGCATGCCTCGGGCGCCAGGCCGGCGCGCGCCAGCATCGCGGCGCCGTCGGCTTCCATTTCGCTCACCACGTCGCCGACCTGCGCCGGGCCGATGGTTCCGAGGTCGGCGTACAGCGTGCGCGAATAGTCGCGCTTCACGTCGCTCGCGACCAGGCCGAGCGCGGAGAACGCCCCCGGCGCCGGCGGGATGATGACCTCGGGAATGGCGAGCTCGGCCGCCAGCGCCACGGCGTGCAGCGGCCCTGCGCCGCCGAAGGCCACGAGGCTGAAATCGCGGGGATCGAGGCCGCGCTCGATGGATACGATGCGCAGCGCCTCGCACATATTGGCGTTCACGATCTCGAGGATCTTCGCCGCCCCTTCCTCGACGGAAACGCCGAGCGGCTCGGCTACGTCGCGTGCGATGGCGCCGCTCGCCGCGGCGCGGTCGACCACGAGATCGCCGGCGAGCGGCGAGGCGGGATCGAGATAGCCCAGCACCACGTTCGCGTCCGTCACGGTCGGTCGGGTGCCGCCCCGTCCGTAGGCCGCTGGGCCCGGCACGGCACCGGCGCTGTGTGGCCCGATCTTGAGCGCTCCACCATCGTCGAGCCAGGCGATGCTGCCGCCACCGGCACTGACTTCAGCGAGATCGATCACCGGCACGCGGATCGGATGGCCAGTGCCGTGCAGCCAACGCTTGGCGTTGGCCGCACCGCCCACTTCATATTCCGCCGTCACCGCGATCTCGCCGCCCGAGATCACGCTGGCCTTCGCAGTGGTGCCGCCCATGTCGAAGGAAATGAGGTCGGCGATGCCGAGTTGGCGGCCGATCAACGATGCCGCGACCACGCCCGCCGCCGGCCCGGACTCCACCACCGCGGCCGGCATCCGCAGGCATTCCGGGATGTCGAGGATGCCGCCGCTGCTGCCCATCACGTGCAGAGGCGGCAGCTTCAACGCCGCGGTCGCGTCGGCGAGGCGCGCGAGATAGCTGGTCAACAGCGGCGCCACATAGGCGCACACGCTCGTGGTGCTGGCGCGCTCGAACTCGCGGATCTCAGGCAGCACCTCGCACGAGAGGAAAACCGCGACGCCCGGCAGCGCTTCCCGCAGGCGCGTACCGAGCCGGCGTTCATGCGCGTCGTTCAGGAAGGAGAACATCAACGAGACCGAGACCGCTTCGAGATCGGCGGCCCGGATCGCCTCGATCAGTCGCGGAATCTCGTTCTCTGCCAGGGGAAGCACGACCTCGCCCTGGGCATCGATCCGCTCGGTGATCTCGAACCGGAAGCGGCGTGGCACCAGGATGTCGGGCCCGTCCTGGAGCAGGTCGTAGAGGCTGGCCTTGGACGAGCGCCGCAGTTCGAGCAGGTCGCGAAAGCCGCGCGTGGCGATGAACCCGCAGCGCGCCCCTTTGCGCTCCAACAATGCGTTGGTGACGACCGTCGTGCCATGCGCCAGCAACGCCACTGCTGCTGGGTCGACCGGGCCGACCGCCAGCGCTTTACCGAGGCCGTTCAATACGCCCTGAGCGAAATCGCCGGGCGTAGTCGGTACCTTCACGACACCGATTCCCCCCGTGACCTCGTTCACGATGGCGACATCCGTGAACGTGCCGCCGATGTCGATGCCAAGACGCCAAGCCATGCGCAGCACTATCCGGGCAGGCACCTACAGCGGACAATCCGCAAATTCTACCGCACGGTTAAGCTGGGCTAATCCATTCCCACAGGGAAAAGGCCCGACGTCTCGGTTGGCGACGTCAGTCGTGCCGCCGCGTCTCGTCGATGTCCGGCTGATCGGCTTCAGCCGGATCCACCGGGCCTTCGACGTCGGGTGGCGTCTCGACCAGTTCCTCGGCCGCCGTGTCCGGCATCGGCTCGCCCTCGACCGCGGCGCGGGCTGCCGACTTCTTCTTGGCGGCATCCTCGCGGGCGGCCTTGCGGCGCGCCTTGTCGACGGCGTCGTTGAGATCCTTCAGCGAGCACAGGCCGAGCGTCACCGGATCGCGCGGCCGCACGTTCTGCATGTTCCAGTGCGTACGGTCGCGCACCGACTGGACGGTGCTCTTGGTCGAGCCGACCAGCTTGGCGACCTGCGAATCCTGCAGCTCGGGATGGACCTTCAGCAGCCAGGCGATGGCGTCGGGCCGGTCCTGGCGCTTGGCGACCGGCGTGTAGCGCGGGCCCTTGGAACGGGCCACGGGCTCGGGTACGTCGCGCGGGCTGAGCTTCAGGCGGGCCGCTGGATCGGCCTCGCCGCGCTTGATCTCTTCCTTGGTGAGCTGGCCGTTGGTCGTGGGATCAAGACCCGTCATGCCCCCTGCAACTTCGCCGTCAGCAATCGCCTGGACCTCGAGCGGATGCAGGCCGGTGAAGGCCGAGATCTGGTCGAACGTCAGGGTGCTGTTCTCGACCAGCCACACTGCAGTGGCCTTGGGCATCAACACTTGTGACATGGGTTCTTCTCCTGAGCCCGGATATAGAGCCCGCCCCCGCCCCCGCCAACCTGAAAAGCGCCCCAAAGTTGCAGGGCAGCGCATGGCGGAAACAGGGCCGAAACCGGGAAATGGTCCCAAAAGGAAACGGCCGGGCAGAGCCCGGCCGTCCCTGAAGGCTTACGCTTCGGATCG
>NZ_BKAJ01000059.1 GCF_007992495.1 Reyranella soli | reverse complement strand
AGGCCTTCTACGCCGTGCGCATCCGTATCTCCGACAAGGAGCTGGCGCGCCTGGAGGGCCTGCAGCCGATGGCCGGCATGCCGGTCGAGGTCTTCATCAAGACCTCACCGCGCACGGTGGTGTCGTATCTGACGAAGCCGCTCCGCGAGCAGCTCGATCGGGCGTTCCGCGGGCGGTAACCGCCTCACCCTGAGGAGCGCCCGCAGGGCGCGTCTCGAAGGGTGGGCCTCAGACGAGGTGCGTGTTCACATCCTTCGAGACGGCGCTTCGCGCCTCCTCAGGATGAGGTTGTGCCTGATCTGGCATCGCCGCCCTGCCCCTTCTTCCTTCGCGTCAGCAGCCTGAAGAACAGCGGCACGAACAGGATGGCGACGAACGTCGCGGCCAGCATGCCGCCGATCACGCCGGTGCCGATCGAATGGCGGCTGGCCGAGCCCGCGCCGGTGCTGATGGCGAGCGGCAGCACGCCCAGGATGAAGGCGAGCGAGGTCATGATGATCGGCCGGAAGCGCAGTCGGGCGGCCTCAATGGCGGCGTCGTAGACCGACCGCCCCTGGCGATGGCGCTGCGAGGCGAACTCGACGATCAGGATGGCGTTCTTGGCGGCGAGCCCGATCAGCGTCACCAGGCCGATCTGGAAATAGACGTCGTTGTCGAGGCCGCGCAGCCAGATCGCCAGCAGCGCGCCCAGCACGGCGAAGGGCACGGCGGTCAGCACGGCAAGCGGCAGAGACCAGCGCTCGTACTGCGCCGCCAGGATCAGGAACACCATGATGAGGCCAAAGGCGAAGCCCAGCTGGCCCGAACCACGCGTCGCCAGTTCCTGGTAGGCCGAGCCGATCCAGCCGATGGTGAAATCATTCGAAACCGTCTTGGCGACGACGTCCTGCATGGCGGCGATCGCCTGGCCCGACGAATAGCCCGGCGCCGGGCCGCCCAGGATCTTGGCCGCCGGGAAGATGTTGAAGCGGTCGACTGTGTCGGGCCCGAGGATGCGCGTGAAGGTCACCAGCTCGTTCAATGGCACCATGGCGCCGGTGTCGGCGCGCACGAAGACATGGCGCAGATCGTCGGGCGATTCGCGGAAGTCGGCTTCGGACGACAGGCTGACGCGATAGGTGCGGCCGTACAGCGAGAAGTCGTTGACGTAGAGGCTGCCGAACGAGCTCTGCATGGTTTCGAAGATGACGTTGATCGGGATGCCGAGCGCGCGCGCCTTGTCGCGATCGACGTCGGTGCGGTACTGCGGCACCGCCGCCGTAAAGGTCGTCTGCACGCCGCGCAGCTCGGGCCGCTGGTTGGCCGCAGCCACCACCTTGTTGGTCGCCTCGCCAAGGGCGCTCAGGGAGCCGCCGGATCGGTCCTGCAGGAAGAATTCGAAGCCGCCGGTGACGCTGATGCCGATGATCGGCGGCGGGTTGAAGCCGATGACGATGCCGTCCTTGAAGTTGGCGTTGATGGCCGACAGCGCCGGCGCGATGTTGCGCGCATCCTCCTTGGGATCGGTGCGCTGCGACCAGTCCTTCAGGGTGACGAAAGAGATGCCGGAGTTGGTCTTCAACGCGCGCGACAGGAGGTCGAAGCCCGAGAAGGTGACGACATGGGCCACCGCCGGGTTCTTCATCAGCGCCGCCGTCGCCTCCTTGGTGACCTCGCGCGTGCGCGAGATGGAGGCAGCGGGCGGCAGCACCGTCACCATGAAGACGTAGCCCTGGTCCTCGGCCGGCACCAGGCTACCCGGGATGCGCTGGAACAGGGCGAACACCGCAGCCAGCACGAGCACGAAGCCTATGCAGCCCAGCACGGTCCGGCGCAGCAAAAAGCCTACGCCGCCGGTGTAACGCGCCGTCAGCCAGGCAAAAAAGCGGTTGAACCAGGCGAACGGCCGCCATGGCGGCCCGTGCGCGGGCTTCAGCAGCAGCGCCGCCAGCGCCGGCGTCAAGGTCAGGGCCACGATGCCCGAGATCACCACCGAGACGGCGATGGTGACGGCGAACTGCCGGTAGAGCTCGCCCGCCAGGCCGCCCAGGAACGACACCGGGATGAACACCGCGCACAGCACCAGGACGATGGCGATGACCGGGCCGGTCACCTCCTGCATGGCCTGGATGGCGGCCTCGCGCGGGCCCTTGCCCTCGGTCGACATGATGCGCTCGACGTTCTCCAGCACCACGATGGCGTCGTCGACGACGATGCCGATCGCCAGCACCAGGCCAAACAGCGTCAGGAGGTTGATCGAGAAGCCCAGCACGTACATGCCGGCGAAGGTGCCGATGATCGACACCGGGATGGCGATGACCGGGATGATCATCGCCCGCACGCTCTGCAGGAACAGGAACACCACCAGCACGACGAGCGCGATCGCCTCGGCGAAGGTGATGGCGACCTCCTCGATCGAGACCTCGACGAACCGCGTGGTGTCGAAGGGGATGTCGTAACGCAGGCCGACCGGGAAGCGCTTGGAGATCTGCTCCATGGTCTCCTTCACGGAGGCCGCCACCTGGATGGCGTTGGCGCCGGGTTGCAGGTAGACCGCGATCGGCACTGCCTGCGAGCCGTTGAAGGTGCCGGAGAAGCCATAGAGCAAGGCGCCCAGCTCGACGCGCGCCACGTCCTTGAGTCGGAGCGCCCCGCCATTCTCCTCCGAGCGGATGATGATCTCCTCGAACTGCGTGCGATCGACCAGGCGCGGCGGGGTGGTCACCGAGTAGGTGAAGACCTGCGGCCGGTTCATCGGCTCCTCGCCGAAGCGGCCGGCGGCGAACTGCTGGTTCTGCTCGCGCACCACGGCGGCGACGTCGGCGGGTGTCAGGTTGTACTGGGCGAGCTTGTCGGGCCGGAGCCAGATGCGCATCGAATAGTCGGAGGCGCCGAACAGGGCGGCATCGCCGACGCCCGACAGGCGGCGCAGCTCGTCGAGCACGTTCACCAGCGCGTAGTTGCTGATGTAGATCGTGTCGTAGCGGTCCCCCGGCGACGACATGGTGATGACCTGCAGGATCGCGGTCGAGCGCTTCTGCACCACCACGCCCTGGCGGCTGACCTCGCCGGGCAGCAGCGGCAGGGCGCGCTGGACACGATTGTTGACGTTGATGGCGTTCTGGTCGGGATTGGTGCCGATCTCGAAGGTGACGGTCAGGCTCATGGTCCCTGAGCCGGTCGAGGTCGACTGCATGTAGATCATGCGCTCGACGCCGTTGATCTGCTGCTCGAGCGGGGCGGCGACGGTAGCGGCGACGGTCTCGGCGGTTGCGCCGGGATAGGTCGCCGAGACGATGACCTCGGGCGGCACAATCTGCGGGTACTGCGAGATCGGCAGCACGCGCATCGCCACCAGGCCGGCCAGCACGATCACGATCGACAGCACGGATGCGAAGACCGGCCGGTCGATGAAGAATTTCGAGATCATTGCTTGCCGGCCCCGGCGGGCGGCCCCTCAGCGGGCGGCTTATAGGGCGCCGGGTTGACGACGTTGCCTGGCCGGACGCGGATCACGCCGTCGACCACGATGCGGTCGCCCGCCGCCAGGCCCTTGCGCACGATGTAGCCGTCGGGCAACTCGCGGTAGATACGGATCTGCCGGGCGCGCGCCACGTTGTCCTTCTCGATGAGATAGACGAACGGTCCGAGCGGGCCCTGGGAGACGGCCATCTTCGGCACCACGATGGCGTTGGGCATGACGATGCCGGTCATCTTCACGCGCACGAACTGGCCGGGCAGCAGCGCGCCGTCGCGGTTGGGAAAGATGGCGCGCGTCAGGATGGTGCCGGTGCGCGCATCGACGGTACGCGAGCGCGTATCGACCGTGCCGGTATGCGGGTAGACGGCGCCGTCGCCGAACTGCAGCTCGACCTTGACGTTCTTGGAATCGAATAGCTCCTCGGGCGACTTGTCGATCTCCTGCAGCTGACGCAGCTCGCCGTCGGTGAAGGTGAAGTTGACGTAGGCCGGGTCGAGCTGGGTGATGGTGGTGAGCAGCGTCTGCTGTGCCTGGATCAGCGTGCCTTCGGCCGGCGACACCAGGCTGGTCGGCCCCTTCACGGGCGCCTTGATGGTGGTGAATTCGATGTTGAGCTTGGCCGTCAACACGTCGGCCTCGGTCGACAGCACGGCCGCGCGTGCCTGATCGCGGCCGGCGACCGCGTCCTCGTAAGCTTTTTGCGTGGCGACCTTTTGCGCCGCCAAGCCCTCCTGGCGTTTGAAATTCTCCTCGGCCTGGATCAGCGTCGCCCGGGCTTGGGCCGCCTGGGCGTTGGCGCGGGCGAGCGCCGCTTCATAGGTGCGCGGGTCGATGCGGAACAGGACCTGGCCGACATCGACGACAGCGCCTTCCTGGTACTCGCGCTTGAGCAGTACGCCGCTCACCTGGGCGCGGATCTCGACGACGCGGAAACCCGCGACGCGGCCGGAGAAGTCGAGCGGCAGGGGAACGTCGGCCGCCGTCACCTCGACGACGCCGACCTGCGGCGGCGGCGGCGCCGTGGCAGCCGGCGCAGGCTTGGGCCGGTTCCACCAGAAGACCGCGACAGCCACGATCGCGGCGACGACGGCGATCGCAACAACGCGCCCCGTCCAACGCGCTATCATTGACTCATTCCCTTCCCTGTCGCCCGGCCTTACTTTCCCCCTTTCAACCGAGGGGGATCCGCCGTGGCATTATACGAACTCAGAACATACACGCTTTACGTCGGCAAGATGGCCGAAGCCGTCAAACTGTACCAGCAGTTCGGCTTTCCGGCGCTGCAGAAGGGCGGCCACGACAAGCACCTGATCGGCTATTTCCAGGGCGATACCGGGACGATCAACCAGCTCGTCCACCTGTGGAAGTTCGAGGACGACGCCGACCGGCGGAAGCACTGGGCGGCCGTATTCGCCAATACCGACTTCACCGAAGGCTTTGCCGCGAAGTTCCGACCTCTGGTAATGACTCAGGAAGTGAAGCTGCTGCACGCTGCACCCTGGGGACCTCACCCCTAGTGCAACCCGGTCCGGGCTGATGGCACGGGGCTTGCAGCTGCGCACCGAGCACCGTGTTGTCAGAGGAGTCTTCGATGGATATCGGCGTCTTCATTCCGATTGGGAATAACGGCTGGCTGATCTCAGCCAACTCGCCGCAGTACATGCCGACCTTCGAACTCAACAAGCAGATCGTCCTGAAAGCCGAGCACTACGGGCTGGATTTTGCCCTGTCCATGATCAAGCTGCGCGGCTTCGGCGGCCAGACCGAGTTCTGGGACCACAACCTCGAATCTTTCACTTTGATGGCAGGATTGGCCGCCGTCACCAAGAGCATCCAGCTCTATGCCTCGGTCGCGGTGCTCACCATCCCGCCCGCCATCGTGGCGCGCATGGCGTCCACCATCGATTCGATCTCGGGCGGCCGGTTCGGCGTCAACATCGTCTCCGGCTGGGCCAAGATGGAATACGAGCAGATGGGCCTGTGGCCGGGCGAGGCGCACTTCGCCAAGCGCTACGACTACAGCACCGAGTATGTGACGGTCCTGCGCGAGCTGTGGGAGACCGGAACCTCGAACTTCAAGGGCCAGTACTTCCAGATGGAGGACTGCAAGCTCTCGCCGCGCCCGCAGGCCGAGATGAAGATCGTCTGCGCCGGCCAGAGCCCGCGCGGCATGGAGTTCGGCGCGACCTACGGCAACTACAACTTCACCTTGGGCAAGGGCGTCAACACGCCGACCGCCCATGCGCCGACCAACGAGGCGATGGCCGCGGCCGCCGCCAAGACCGGCCGCGACGTCGGCAACTACGTGCTGATGATGGTGATCGCCGACGAGACCGACGACGCGGCCATGGCCAAGTGGAAGCATTACAACGAGGGTGCCGACATGGGCGCGCTCGCCTGGATGGCGGGTGAGGCCAATGCCGATCCCAACGCCTCCGACGACGGCACGGCCAAGCGCATCTCCGCCCCCGAAGGCGCTATCAACTTCAACATGGGCACGCTGGTCGGCTCCTACGCCTCGGTGGCGCGCATGCTCGACGAATGCGCCACGGTGCCGGCCACCAAGGGCATCATGCTGACCTTCGACGACTTCCTGATCGGCATGGAGCAGTTCGGCGAACGCATCCAGCCGCTGATGAAGAGCCGGGCCGCCAAACTCCAGCAGGTCGCGTAGGACGGCGCCGATGGATATCGGCGTCTTCATTCCCATCGGCAACAATGGCTGGCTGATCTCGACCAGCTCGCCGCAGTACAAGCCGACCTTCGAGCTCAACAAGCAGATCGTGCAGCGGGCCGAGCACTACGGCTTCGACTTCGCGCTTTCGATGATCAAGCTGCGTGGCTTCGGCGGGAAGAGCGAG
This sequence comes from Reyranella soli, assembly GCF_007992495.1. Taxonomy (GTDB): domain Bacteria; phylum Pseudomonadota; class Alphaproteobacteria; order Reyranellales; family Reyranellaceae; genus Reyranella; species Reyranella soli. The sequence continues at coordinate 23,972 of NZ_BKAJ01000059.1, read as the reverse complement.
TTCTGGGACCATAATCTCGAGTCCTTCACGCTGATGGCGGGCCTCGCCGCCGTCACCCAGCGCATCCAGCTCTATGCTTCGGTGGCCGTGCTCACGATCCCGCCGGCCATCGTGGCGCGCATGACCTCGACCATCGATTCGATCTCGGGCGGGCGCTTTGGCGTCAACATCGTCTCGGGCTGGGCCAAGGCGGAATACGACCAGATGGGCCTGTGGCCAGGCGAGGAGCACTACAACAAGCGCTACGACTACAGCACCGAGTACGTCACCATCCTGCGCGAGCTCTGGGAGACCGGCACGTCCAGCTTCAAGGGCGAGTACTTCCAGATGGAGGATTGCAAACTCTCACCCACGCCGCAGGTCTACGTGAAGGTCGTGTGTGCGGGGCAGAGCCCGCGCGGCATCGAGTTCGGCGCGGGCTATGGCGATTACAATTTCGTGGCGGCCAAGGGCATCAACACCCCGACGGCGCACGCGGCGACCAACCTCGCGATGGCCGAAGCCACCGCCAAGACCGGCCGCGACGTCGGCAACTACGTGCTGTTCATGGTGATCGCCGACGAAACCGACTCGGCGGCCGAGGCCAAGTGGCGCCACTACAACGAGGGGGCCGACGTCGACGCGATGGGCTGGCTGGCGGGTCAGGCCAACGCCGATGCCAATGCGGCTGCCACGAGCACGGCGCGCCAGATGGCCGCCCCTACCGGCGCGGTCAACTTCAACATGGGCACGCTCGTGGGCTCCTACGCCTCGGTGGCGCGCATGCTCGACGAGGTCGCCACGGTGCCGGCCACCAAGGGCATCATGCTGGTGTTCGACGACTTCCTGATCGGCCTGGAGCAGTTTGGCCAGCGGATTCAGCCGCTGATGAAGAGCCGCGCGGCGAAGCTGCAGGCGGTGGCTTAGTCTTGGGAGCGCGGGCCTCCGGCCCGCTCAGACGCGCACGTGAATGCGCTCATGCGGGCCGGAGGTCCGCGCTCCCTTAGTTCGCCGGCGTGTACTGCTCCATGAAGGCCACGACCTCGGCCACCGGCAGGACGTCGGCGTATTTCAGCGCCATGTCATAGAGGTTGGCGAAATGCGGGCTCTCGTGGCGGTCGGAGACGCACTCCTCGGGCACGACCGTGCGGAAGCTGCGCGACAGGCTGTCGACCACGGTGGCGCGCACGCAGCCCGAGGTCGAGCCGCCGGTCACGATCACGGTGTCGACCCTGTGCCAGGTGAAGAGCGAGCCGAGGTTGGTCTCGAAGAAGGCTGAGGCCATGCGCTTGTTGATGACGATGTCGCCGTCCTCGATCGCGCAACGCTCGTCGATGGCAGCGCGGCGCGAGCCTTCCTTGATATTCTGCAGCGAATCGGGCGTGTCACTCCTGGTGCCCCAGACGCCACAATCCTCGCCTGTCGGCAGATAGGCAACGTAGGTCCAGATCACCGGACAGCCCTTGGCCCGGAACAGCCTGGCCAGCGCGTTGACATGCTCGATCTGCCGCGGATCGGTTTCGTAGGCCGTCGGGAACTCGTCCGGGCGCGTATAAGCGTTCTGCAGATCGACGTTGACCAGCGCAGGCTTGCGGCCAAAGCCGAAACGCCGGCGGCTGCGGTCGGCCTTGACGATCTCGTAGAGCTCGCGCGCCGACTTGCTCGAGGTTTCCATGCCCTATTCTAGCCCGCCGTCGCCATCGCCGTCCCAGCCGGCGCCCTCTCCTCTGCGATCGGTCCGTCCTCCAGCAGCTTGACGTCCGACGCCGACCAACGGGCGACGACGCGCTCGCCGATATCCAGCGGATGAGCGAAGAAATTCTCGTCAGCCACATGGGCCACGAACTCCTCGCTGTCGGCGAGGTCGAGCGTCACCTTCACGTACGAGCCCTGGTTCTCCAGCGTATGGACCTCGCCCACCACCGCATTCAGCCCGGTCGTGGGCTTGGCGCCGGGCGCGACCTTCTCGATGGCGACGCGGTCGCGCCGGATCGAGCCCCACAGCGGCGAGCCGCGCATCGGCCGCAGCTCGCCGACCGGGATGGCATAGCGCACGCCGTTCTTGCCGGCGACGGCGGCTACACCGTTCATGACGCTCTCGACCGAGCCCGACAGCACGTTCTGGCCGCCGACGAAGCGCGCGACATAGGCATTGCGCGGCGCCACGAAGATGTCGCGGGCGCTCGCTGCCTGCTCGATATGGCCCTGGGCCATCACCACCACCGTGTCGGCCACGGCGATGGCCTCGAGCTGGGTGTGGGTGACATGCACGAAGGTGATACCGAGCTCCTTCTGCACGCGCCGCAGCTCGCCGCGCATGCGCAGCCGCAGGTATTCGTCGAGCGCCGACAGCGGTTCGTCGAGGAGCAGTACGCGCGGATTGGTGATCAACGCGCGGGCGAGCGCCACGCGCTGCTGCTGGCCGCCCGAGAGCTGGGCCGGCAGACGGTCGGCGAACTTCTCGAGCTGCACCTTGGTCAGAAGCTCGCGCGCCTTGGCGTGACGGTCGGCCGTGCTGGCGCCGCGCATTTTTAGCGCAAAGGCCACGTTGTCGAGCACGCTGCGATGAGGGAAGAGCGCATAGCTCTGGAACATCATGGCGGTGCCGCGCTCGATCTGCGGCAGGCCGAGCACGGATTGGCCGCCGATGCGGATGTCGCCACTGGTCGGCTTCTCGTGCCCCGCGATCATGCGCAGGATCGTGGTCTTGCCGCAGCCCGAAGGGCCGAGCAGGCAGCAATAAGAACCGTGCGGGATGGTCAGGCTGAGATCCTTGACCGCCGTGGTCTCGCCGAAACGCTTGGTGACGCCGACGACCGCGACCTCGCCGCTTGCCGCGGACGCTGATGGGGCCATGTGCTTACTCCGTACGCATGCCGGCGGCGGCGCGCCGGCGTTGGACGATGGCGATCGAGCCCAGCGCCACGATGATGACGATGAACGACACGATCGTGGTCACGGCGCCGACAGCGTAGAGCGTCGGCGAGGTGACGTTGGTGGTCATCGCCCAGATCTCGAGCGGCAGGGTGTTCCTGGCCCCGGCCGCAAGCGCGGTGCGGGCGATCTCGTCGTAGGACAGGGTGAAACCGAACAGCGCCACGCCGATGATGCCGGGCAGCAGGATCGGCAGCGTGACCTCGCGCACCTTCTGCCAGTTGGTGGCGCCGAGGTCGGTCGCCGCCTCCTCGTACGACCGATTGAAGCGCCCCAGCACGGCGAACATGATCAGAAGCCCGAACGGCAGCGTCCAGGTGAGCTGGGCGCCGAGCCCCGTCGTGAACCATTCGGTCGGCAGGCCGAGCAGGCGGAAGGTGAGCGCGATGCCGAGGCCGACGAACAGGCCGGGCATGATCAGGCTCGCGATGGCGAGATAGAAGGCGAAGGCAGAGCCGCGGAAACGGCGGCGGAAGGCCAATCCGGCCAGCACCGACAGCACGACCGTGATCACGGCGACGATGGCCGCAAGACCGATCGAGCGCACGAACGACCCGGCGATGTCACCGACGCGCGTCTGCGACACCAAGGCGGAGAACCAATGCAGCGACACGCCGTTCAGCGGGAAGGTCATGCCTCCATTGGGGCCCTGGAACGACAGGATGTAGATCACGATCATCGGGCCGTAGAGGAACAGCACGAACAGCGTGAAGAAGGCGGCGAAGGCATAGAAGGTCCAAGGCCGGGTGTCGTCGCCGTGCATGCCCCTACCCCGCCAGTTCCTTGCGCACGTCGACCACGCGCAGGATGCCCGCCACCATCAGGGTGACGATGATCACCATGATCACCGCACTCGCCGCCGCCGGCGGGTATTGCAGCGCCGCGACCTCGTTCTGAAGGGCCGACACCACCGAGGCGCTCTGGCCGCCGCTCATGGTGCGCACGACGAAGGAATCGCCCATCACCAGGGTGACGACGAAGATCGAGCCCAGCGCAATGCCCGTGCGCGACAGCGGCCATACCACCTCGGCCACCACGCGGAAGCGGCCGGCGCCGGCGTCGCGCGCCGCCTCGAGCAGGCTCTTGTCGATGCGCGCCATAGAATTGAAGATCGGCACCACCATGAACAGGGTGAAGAGGTGCACATAGGCCACGATCACGGCGAAGTCGGAGAACAGCAGGAACTCCAGCGGCTGGCTGGTGATCCCCGCACCCTGCAGGGCCTGGTTGAAGATGCCGTTGCGGCCAAGGAACGGGATCCACGAGATCATGCGGATGATGTTCGAGGTCAGGAACGGCACGGTGCAAAGCAAGAACAGGCCGATCTGGAAAAGCAGCCCACGCACGTGGAAGACCAGGAAATAGGCAATGTTGAAGCCCAGCACCAAGGTCACGGCCCAGACGATGGCGGCGAACTTGAGCGAACTGGCATAGAGCCGGAGCGTCACCTCGGAGCGGAAGAGATCGATGTAATTGTCGAAGATGAAGGCCGGGATGATCTCGGTACGGCTGAAGTCGAAGAAGCTGACCGCCAGCACCACCAGCATGGGCAGGCCGAAGAACAGCAGCAGCACCACGACCAGCGGCGCGACCTGCAACCACGACGCGCGCTCGCCGGGATACTCGACGGCCTCAGGTTCGGCGCGGTCGGATGCCGCGAAGGCGTCCGCCGCCGGATTTACAATGGCCATGTCAGCCGTGACGATCAGGAGGAGACGAACTCGTTCCAGCGGCGCGTCAGGTAGCGGTCCTCGTCCATCACGGTGTTCCAGCAGGCAATGTTGCCCATGCGGTCCCAGATGGCGCCGCCGTCGCGCGTGCTGCCCTTCTTCTCCATCAGGGTGCCGTACGGGTCCTTGATGTCTACCGCGGCGGGCTTGCCGTCGTACCAGTAGTCCCATTCCTCGGGCGTGAGGAACTTCTTGGCCGTCGCCGGCACCGCCGAGTAGTAGCCCTGCTTGGCGATGAAGCCGCCCTGCCAGCCCGAGTTGAACCAGTTCATGTACTCGTAGGCGCAGTCGAGCTTCAGCCCGCTGAGATGAGCCATCGGCGCCAGGCCGACGAACCAACCGCGATAGCCCTCCTTCAGGGGCACGTAGTAGCAGTCGATGCCGCGTGACCGCACGGCAGTGACGGCGGGTGACCACATCGACTGCACAACGACCTCGCCCGAGGCCATCAGGTTCACCGACTGGTCGAAGGTGCTCCAGAAGGAGCGGAAATGGCCGCCCTTCTTGAGATCGATCATGATCTTGATGGTCTTGTCGATCTCGTCCTTGGTCATGTTGCCCTTGTCGGCGTACTTGAAGTCGCCGCGCGACTCGAGCGCCATGGCGACGTCCATCACGCCGACCGGCGCGTAATCGACCAGCGCCGTCTTGCCCTTGAACTTCGGGTCGAGCAGGTCCTTCCAGCTCGTAATCTTGTCGCGACCGCCGACCAGGTCGGGACGGATGCCGAGCGTATCGGCATTGTAGATGGTCGGGATCATGGTCAGGAACTCGGTCGGCTTGCCGGCGAGCTTCTTGGCGTCCTTGTCGGCGTAGAACATCGCCTCGATCGGCGCCAAGCCCTGCGTCGAGGCCATGGTCCCGTTGGGATACGCACCCTTGGTGAACAGCGGGACCGTCTCGCTCCACAGCTTGTATTTCGCCACCGGGATCGGCGCGATCGCGCCCTTGCCCAGCAGGTAGGGCAGCTTGGTGCTGTCGATGTTGTTGATGTCGATGGTCTGCGGCTGGGTCAGCGAGCGGTTGAGCTGCACGTCGTCGGTGATGGCCTGCATCACGATCTTGAAGCCGAGATCCTTGGTCGCCTGGTCGCCGATCTCCTTGATCGCCGCGTACGAGCCGCCGGCATGGACCAGGGTGACGTCCTTGGTATTCTGCGCCCAAACGGTGGGAAATCCGCCGACACCTTGTGTGGCGACGACGGCGCCGCCGGCGGCAGCGCCCTTGAGAAGAGTTCGACGGCTGAATTTGTTTTTGGGTTCAGAAGAGCTGCGGGTCATCTGTCACCTCTTTCGACGCCGATCACAGGCTGGGTCGCAAAATAAATCGCAAAAAACATGCCACGCGAGAATTGTTTGGCGATGGCGCTGCGATGGCGCGTGCGCTGATCCAAAGTTGAGCGATGTGGCGCTTCGACTGATCTTCCTTTGAGCAATCATTCTCTTCCGGACCGCGAGCCTCCGGCTCGCTCATGCTCATGAGCGCGCAAGATGCGCGCGGTCCGGAAGAGCATGACGGTCCGGGAATTGCACGTCGGCACCCATGGAAATCGGCGTCTTTATTCCCATCGGCAGCAACGGCTGGCTGATCTCGACGACCTCGCCTCAGTACAAGCCGAGCTTCGAGCTGAACAAGCAGACGACGCTCAATGCCGAGCGCTACGGGCTCGACTTCGTGCTGTCGATGATCAAGCTGCGCGGCTTCGGCGGCAAAAGCGAGTTCTGGGACCACAACCTCGATTCTTTCACTTTGATGGCAGGATTGGCCGCCGTCACCTCGCGCATCCGGCTCTATGCCACCGTGCCGACGCTCGCCGTGCCGCCGGCGATTGCAGCGCGTATGTGCTCGACCATCGATTCGATCTCCAACGGGCGGTTTGGCCTGAATGTCATCACCGGCTGGCAGCGCCCGGAGTATTCCCAGATGGGCCTGTGGCCAGGCGACGAATATTTCGCCCATCGCTACCGCTATGCCGCTGAATACGTGCAGATCCTGCGCGACCTCTGGACGACCGGTACGTCGGACCTCAAGGGCGAGTTCTTCACCATGAACGACTGTCGGCTGAGCCCTCGGCCGCAGGCGGATATGAAGGTCATCTGCGCCGGCCAGAGCGACGCCGGGCTCGAGTTCACTGCCAAGTATGCCGACTACAATTTCTGCTTCGCCAAGGGCATCAACACGCCGCTGGCCTGCGCCGATACCGTTGCGCGCATGCAGTCCTATGCAGATCAGACTGGCCGCAAGGTTGCGTCCTATGCCCTGACGATGGTGATCACCGGCGAGACCGACGCCGAGGCCGAGGCCAAGTGGGAGCTCTACAAGGAAGGCGCCGACCTCGAGGCGCTGGCCTGGCTGGTCGAGCAGGCCTCAGCCGACAAGAACCCGACCGGCGACAGCAACGTGCGCCACGCCATCGACCCCCGGTCGATGGTCAACATCAACATTGGCCTGATGCTGGGCTCCTATGCCAAGGTGGCAAATCTGCTGGACGAGATGGCGACCATTCCAGGACTCGCCGGGGCGTTGCTGACGTTCGACGAGTTCGTCACCGGCACCCAGGTGTTCGGCGAGCGAATCCAGCCGCTCATGAAGAGCCGCCGTCACGTCAATTCTCCCGCCATGGCCGCCGAATGACCCAACCCGTCAGCTACTTCCCACCCGACGATCCCGCCGCCCGCTACCTGCCGGCACGACCCGAGCCGATCATGATCCGGCCGGCGGAAACGGCGCTGATCATCGTCGATATGCAGAACGCCTACGCCTCGCCCGGCGGCTATCTCGACCATGCGGGCTTCGACGTCGCAGGCGCCGCCCCGGTCATCGAAAAGATCGCCGAGGCCACGGCCGCTGCGCGCGCCGCCGGCATGCCGGTGGTGTATTTCCAGAACGGCTGGGACCCCGACTATGTCGAGGCGGGCGGACCGGGCTCGCCCAACTGGCACAAATCCAACGCCTTCAAGACCATGCGCCGCAAGCCCGAGCTCTACGGCAAGCTCTTGGCCAAGGGCGGCTGGGACTACGCGCTGGTCGACGCCTTGCAGCCGCAGAAGGGCGACATCAAGGTCGCCAAGCCGCGCTACAGCGCCTTCTTCAATACCCAGCTCGACAGCCTCTTGCGCGCCCGCGGCATCCGCTCGCTGGTCTTCACCGGCGTCGCCACCAACGTCTGCGTCGAGTCGACCCTGCGCGACAGCTTCCACCTGGAATATTTCAGCGTCGTCCTGCACGATGCCACGCACCATGCCGGGCCCGCCTTCATCCAGGAGGCGACGCTGTACAACGTCGAGAAGTTCTTCGGCTGGGTGTCGTCGGTCGAGGAGTTCCGCAACGCCTTGGCCGCCAACATCAATCCGATGCTGACCAAGGAAAAGCCCTGATGCCGATGAAAGCCATCTTCCCTCCCGGTTCCGGCAAGACGCTGGCGCCCTACTCGCCCGGCGCGATGGCCGACGGCGTGGTCTATGTCGCAGGTACGCTGGCGCTCGACAAGGACACCAACGTCGTCCATGTGGGCGACGCCGCCAAGCAGACCGAATACGTGCTGGAGCAGATCAAGTCGGTGATCGAGACCGCCGGCGGCACCATGGCCGACGTCACCTTCAACCAGATCTTCATCACCGACTGGGCGAACTACGCCGCGGTGAACGCCGTCTATGCCAAGTACTTCCCCGGCGACAAGCCCGCGCGTTACTGCATCCAGTGCGGCCTGGTGAAGAAGGAAGCCCTGGTCGAGATCGCCACGACTGCTCACGTCGGCAAGTGACGCTGGCCTTTGACGTCCACGATGGTCCGCACCCCGACGCCGAGACCGTCATGCTGTCGTCGGGACTGGGTGGCACGGCCGGTTACTGGACGCCGCAGCTCGACGCGCTGAAGCAACGCTACCGCGTCGTCACCTATGACCAAGACGGTACAGGCCGCACCGGCGGCGATCTGCCGGAGGACTACAGCATCGCTGCCATGGCCGATGAGGCGCTCGCGGTGCTGGATGCCAGCGGGACGGCGGCGGCGCACTTCGTCGGCCATGCGCTGGGCGGGCTGGTGGGCCTCGCCCTGGCGCAGCGCCAGCCCGACCGCCTGCGCTCGCTGACGGTCGTCAACGGCTGGGCGGCGGCCAGCGCTCATACACGGCGCTGCTTCGACATGCGACTGCTGCTGCTGAAGCACGAAGGCGCTGCCGCCTACGTGCGCGCCCAGCCGATCTTCCTCTATCCGGCCGACTGGCTGGTTCGGAACGAAGCACAGGTCGCACGTGAGGAAGCACACGGCCTCTCGGGCTTCCAGGGCGAGCGCAACCTCAAGGCCCGCATCTCCGCCCTGCTCGCCTTCGATGCCCGGCCAACCCTCGGCACGCTCCGCCTGCCGACCTTGATCGCGGCTTCGCGCGACGACGTGCTGGTGCCCAGCGCCATGTCCGAGGAACTGGCTTCCGGCATCGAGGAGGCTCGCCTGCATGTTGCGCCGTGGGGCGCGCATGCGCTCAATGTCACCGAGCCTGCCGCGTTCAACACTCTCCTGCTGGACTTCCTGTCATGCCACAAAGCGACGGACTCCCCGCTCTCGAAGCACAGATCGCGCGCGACCTCGAGCTGACCGCCCACCCGCACGCCGAGTGGATGGTGCCGCGCCTGCACGGCGGCAAGCCCGCCCTCGACGTGCTGATCGTCGGCGCCGGCCAGTCGGGCATCGTCACCGCCTTCGGCCTGATGCGCGATCGCGTCAGCAACATCCTGGTCATCGACCGCGCGCCCGAGGGCAAGGAAGGCCCATGGACGACCTTCGCCCGCATGCCGACCCTGCGCAGTCCGAAGCTGCAGACCGGCCCTGACCTCGGCATCCCGAGCCTCACCTTCCAGGCCTGGTACGAAGCCCAGCATGGCGCCAAGGCCTTCGCTGACATGAACCTTATCCCAAGCGTCGACTGGCATGACTATCTCGCCTGGTACCGTCGCCTGCTGCGGATTCCGGTACGCAACGACGTCGCTGCCACTGCGATCAACCCAGGCCGGCTCGACGACGGTGGACCTTGCCTGCTGGTGACGCTCTCCACCGGCGAGGTGCTGGCGACGCGCAAGCTGGTCCTGGCGACCGGCCAGGACGGCACCGGTGAATGGTGGATGCCCGACTTCGTGCGCGCGCTCCCTGCCGACCGCCGCGCCCATACCTGCCAAACCGACATCGACTTCGCGCGGCTCAAGGGAAAGACCGTGGCGCTGCTGGGTGGCGGCGCCTCGGCCATGGACAATGCTGCGGTCGCGCTGGAGCACGGCGCAACCGTCGACCTCTTCTGCCGCCGCCAGCCGACCGGCGTGCAGCGCTACCGCTGGCTCACTTTCGCGGGTTTCCTGCGCCACATGAGCGACGTGCCGGACCTGTGGCGGTGGCGGATCATGGGCAACATCATGCGCGCCCGCGAAGGCTTTCCGCCCGACACCTACACGCGCGTCATGGCTTTTCCGGACGCCTTCACCATGCACACCGAGCGCGGCTGGACAGACGCGCGCATGGAGGGCGACCGCGTTCGCATCGAGACCTCGCGGGGTCCCTTCCACGCTGACTTCGTGATTTGCGGCACCGGAATCCGCCAGGATGTCCGGCTGCGGCCGGAACTCGCGCCCTTCGCCGACAAGATCGCGCTGTGGAGTGACCGTTTCACGCCGCCACCCGGCGAGGAGGACCCGCTGCTCGCGGCGCATCCCTACTTCGGGCCGAACTACGAGTTCCTCGAGAAGACTCCCGGCGAAGCGCCGTGGCTTGCCGATATCCATCACTTCGGCATCGGCTCGACGCTGAGCTTCGGCGTCTCGGGCAGCAGCATCAACGGCATGAACGCCGCCGTGCCGAAGCTGGTGGCCGGAATCACTCGCGGGCTGTTCACTGGCGACCTGCCGCGCCATTGGCAGTCGCTGCTCGCCTACGACACCAAGCTGCTCGAGCTCGACTGGAGCAAGATCAAGACGGGGTAGCGCTCACGACGGCACGGTCGGTATCATCGAGCGCCATCGCCATGCCGGCGCGGATCAACTCGGCCAAGCCCTCGTTGGGAACCATCACAGTCAGGCAATAGAGCTTGCCCGATCCCGCATTCTCGACGACGTGGTCCATGCCGGGCGGCAGCACCAGCGTGTCACCCTTCTCCATGTCGTAGGTCGCCCCGCCGCAGTGGGCGCGGCCGCTCCCTTCCAGCACGTAGAACATTTCGTGCGCCTGGTCGTGTTTGTGCAACGGCGTCTTGCCGCCCGGCTCGAAGATCTCGACGACCGACAGGAACGGCGCCTTGTCGGTCACCGGATCGACCGTCATCACGAACTTGTTGGTGTCGGCGGGCGAGATGCGCGAGACGCGGCAGTCGCGCGCCCGGCGGAACAGTGGCTGGTCCATGTTCCGGATTGAGCAACAGTTGGACCGGTTCGACAAGCGCTCCGGGGTGGCAAAATGCGGCTGCCGGTGGCACGCTCTCTGCATACTGTTTCACCAACTCCAATGGTGGTGGTCTAATGACAGCGGCCAAGCGGCAGTTGCGCTTTGGCGCCTTCTTCAGCGTTCCGGGATGCCATCCGACGGGATGGCGCCATCCCGATGCGATCTGTGAGACCGATCTCGATTTCCGACTGCTCGCCGACATGGCGCGCACGGCCGAGCGCGGCCTGCTCGACTGCATGTTCTTCCAGGACAGCGTCGCCATTCCCGGCAGCACCGCCGTCTACGGCGCAAAACCGTTCCGCATCAAGAACGGGCGCCAGGCGCACATCGAGCCGATGAGCGCCATCGCGGCACTGGCCGCGATCACCAAGCATATCGGACTCGTGTCGACCTGCACGACCTCCTACAACGAGCCCTACAACGTCGCGCGCCGCTTCCTCACCATCGACCATATCAGCGGCGGCCGCGCCGGCTGGAACCTGGTGACCTCGCAGGCCGAGGACGAGGCGGTGAATTTCGGCCGCGACCAGCATTTCGACCACGGCATCCGCTACGACCGCGCGTCCGAGTTCCACGACGTCGTGATCGGCCTGTGGGACAGTTGGGAGGATGACGCCTTCTTGCGCGACAAAAAGAGTGGCCAGTGGTTCGACTACGACAAAATGCACATCCTGCGGCACAAGGGTAAGCACTTCACGGTGCGCGGGCCCTTGAACGTCGCGCGCTCGCCGCAGGGCCGGCCGGTGGTGGCGCAGGCTGGCTCCTCCGACATCGGCATGGAGCTCGCGGCCCGTACGGCCGACATGGTGTTCACCGCCCAGACCACCATCAAGGAAGGCCAGGATTTCTGCAACGACATGCGCTCGCGCATCGAGAAGTACGGACGCGGGCCGGAAGATATCCGCATCTTCCCCGGCATCATGCCGATCGTCGGTCGCACCGAATCGGAGGCGCAAGAGAAGTACGAGGAGCTGCGCGGCATGGTCGACGACAGCGTCGGCATCGCGGGCGTGGCCCGGCTGGCGGGGGGCGTCGACATCTTCGCCTGCGATCCCGACGGGCCGTTGCCTCCCCTCAAGCCCAGCAATGCGGCACGTGCGCGCCAGGAAATGATCATCGCCATGGGCAAGCGCGGCATGACCATCCGCCAGATCGGCCGCGTGCTGGCCATGAGCCAGGCCCATCGCGTGCTCTACGGCACGCCCAAGCAGCTCGCCGACGACATGCAGGCCTGGCTCGAGGCCGGCGCCTGCGACGGCTTCAATCTCTTGTTCGCGCACTATCCCAAGCCGCTCGAGGAATGGGTGACCATGGTCATCCCCGAGCTGCAGCGGCGCGGCATCTTCCGCACGCAGTACGAAGGCAGGACGTTCCGCGAGAATCTCGGCGTGCCGATCCCGAAAAATGTTCACACGACCAACCGCACGACGGTGCAGGTCAACGCGGCGGCGTCGAATGATTGACGGCAAGCATCTGATCCAAGCCCCGCTGTCATCCCGAGCGCAGCGAGGGACTTTTCCTATGGCCTTAAAGGCCCCTCGCTGCGCTCGGGGTGACAGCTTTGCCTCATGGTCGATCGATGACCACTAGCAAGCAGCTCCGCCTCGGCGGCTTCTTCAGCGTACCGGGTAACCATCTCGCCGGCTGGCGGCATCCCGACGCCGTGCCGACCTACGACATGGACTTCCAGGGTTACGCCCACATCACCCAGGTCGCCGAGGCCGCCAAGTTCGACACCATCTTCTTCCAGGACACGGTGGGCGTGGCCGGCAGTCGCGCGCTGGCCCGCGGCGAGCGCACCCGCGCCAAGCTCTCGCGCACCGTCAAGCTCGAGCCTACGGCGACGCTGGCCGCCCTCGCCATGGTCACCAGCCACATCGGCCTCGTCGCCACGGCGACCACGACCTACAACGAGCCCTACAACATCGCCCGCCGCTTCGCTTCGATCGACCATATCAGCGGCGGCCGCGCCGGCTGGAACCTGGTGACCTCGCAAATCGAGGACGAGTCCGAAAATTTCGGCTTCGACGAGCACCTCGCCCATGCCGACCGCTACGAGCGCGCCGCCGAGTTCTACGAGGTCGTGACCGGCCTGTGGGACAGTTGGGAAGACGGCGGCCTGCTGCGCGACAAGAAGACCGGCGTCTACATGGACCGCGACAAGGTCCATTTCCTCGACCACGTCGGCAAGCACTTCAAGGTCAAGGGCCCCCTCAACATCACGCGTTCGCCGCAGGGCTGGCCGGTGGTGGCGCAGGCGGGGTCCTCCGAGGCCGGCCGCGACCTCGCCGCCCGCACCGCCGATGTCGTCTTCACGGCCCAGACCAAGATCGACGAGGCGAAAGCCTTCTACGCCGACATCAAGAGCCGCGCGGCGCGTTACGGCCGCGGGCCCGAGGACATCAAGATCATGCCGGGCCTCACCCCGGTGCTCGGCCGCACCATGGAAGAGGCGCGCGAGAACTACGAATACCTGCAGTCGCTGATGCCCGACGACGTGGCGCTGCAGTCGCTGTCGCACATCTCGGGTGGACTCGACCTCAGCAAGTTTCCGTTGGACGGGCCGCTGCCCGAGCTGCCGCCCAGCAATGCCGCCAAGGCGCGCCAGGCGCTGGTCGTGCGCACCGCGCGCGAGAACAACATGACCCTGCGCCAGATCGCGCGCCACACCGCGGCCGGCACCGGCCATCGCGTGATGGTCGGCACGGCCGAGTACATGGCCGACGAGATGGAAAAGTGGCTGAAGGAAGAGGCGGCCGACGGCTTCAACGTCGTCTGCAACCACTATCCCAAGCCCTTCGAAGACTTCTGCCGGCAGGTCGTGCCCGAGTTGCAGCGCCGCGGCATCTTCCGCACCGAATACCAGGGCACCACCCTGCGAGACCATTTGGGCTTACGCGTTCCGGAAAATCGATACACGCGCCAGGCAAGGGAAGCCCTGGCCAGGGAGGCGTCATGAAGAAACTGGTTTTGGCCGCCGCGGGCGGCTTGGCGGCGTTGTCATTGGCGACCGCAGCCTTCGCACAGGGTCCGACCGAGAAGGTGCGCAAGCTCAACCTCTATTCCTGGCCGCAGGCGGCCCTGCCGCAGAGCTACCAGGCGGCCCAGCTCATCGCCCAGCAATGGCGCCAGCTCGGGCTCGACGTCGAGGTCAAGCCATTGCAGCGCCAGCAGCAGACCCAGCTCATCTGGTTCAGCCGCGACAAGTGGGACGTCACCATGTGGCGCATGGTCGGCCGGCCCGAGCGCTCCGATCCCGATGAATTTTTATACAGCCTCTATCACTCGAGCTATGCGGAGAAGGGCTACAACTTCATCGGCTACCTCAATCCGGAATACGACAAGCTGGCCGAGAAGCAGCGCACCCAGCTCGATCGCGAGGAGCGGCGCAAGACCGCCTTCGAGATGCAGAAGATCATCGACCGCGACCAGCCGCAGGCCTTCCTGGTGCATCCGAAGTACGCGCTCGCCTTCAACAAGGCGGTATTCAAGGAAGACACGGTCGTCAACCAGAGCGGTATCGGCATCCGCAACATCTGGACCTTCCTCGCCATCCAGCCGCTGGGCGCGCAGAAGGACCTGATCATCAACAGCAACGAGGTGATCAACGCCACCAACCCGCTCTATATCGGCGGCGCAGTCGACAGTTGGGTGACCGACCTGATCTGGGACCGCGTGATGCGCATCGGCCCCGACGGCATGCCGAAACCGTGGGCCGCCGAGAGCGTCACCTGGTTCGACGACAAGACCGTCGACGTCAAGATGCGCACCGGCATGAAGTGGCACGACGGCCAGCCGGTGACGCTCGACGATGTGATCTTCTCCTTCCAGGCCCCGGCCGGCGACAAGGCGCCGATGTACAAGCCCTTCGTCACCGACATCGCCTCGATCGAGAAGACCGGCGAGCAGACGCTGCGCTTCACCCTGAAGCAGCCCAACACCACTTTCCTCACCGCCACGCTGGCCAAGATCAACCTGATCCCCAAGCACATCTGGGAGCCGGTGCTGAAGGACCTGGCGGGCAAGCCCGAGACGGCCGAGCAACTAAAAGAGGTGTCCAAGATCGGCTCGGGCCCGTTCAAGCTGGTGCGCTGGGCGCCCAACGAGGAGATCCTGCTCGAGCGCTTCGGCGACCACTTCCAGGCGCCCAAAGTGCAGCGCTGGATCATGCGCATCGTGCCCAACGCCGAGGCCACGCTCGGCATGCTGAAGCGCGGCGAGATCAATTTTTTGGGCATGTTCGGCGGCGACGCCGAGGTGCTTATAAAGTTCGCCAAGGAGAATCCCGACATCGCCATCAGGAGCGAGGTCGATATCGGCTTCGAGTACGTGGCCTTCAACAACCGCCGGCCGCCGTTCGACGATGCGAAGTTCCGGCGCGCGCTGTCGGCCGCCATCGACCGGCGGCTGATGGTGAGCGCGGCCTGGCAGGACTACGCCATCCCGGCCAACAGCCATGTCTCGCCGGTGCTGAGCTACTGGCACGATCCCGCCGTCGACAATATGAAGACCGGCTTGGCCGAGGCCAAGAAGATCCTGCAGGAGGCGGGCTACCGCGTGGTCGGCGGCAAGCTTTACTACCCGACCGGCAAGCAAGAAAAGCTGGCGACGGAATGAGTTCTTCGTCTTCCGGACCGCGGGCCTCTGGCCCGCTCATGAGCATGAGCGAGCCAAGGGCTCGCGGTCCGGAAGAGTCATGAGACTCGTCCTCGGGCGCTTCACGCATAACGCGCTGGCGCTGCTGGCCGTCACCACGATCCTGTTCTTCATGTTCCGGCTGATGCCGGGCACGCCGCTTGCCGCCTTCATCAACGAGAACCTCAACGCCGACCAGCAGCAGGCCATGCTGGAGCAGTTCGGCCTCGATAAGCCGATGTGGCAGCAATACTTCATCTATCTCGCCAACCTCCTGCAGGGCGAGATGGGGCTCAGCTTCTTCCAGCGTCGGCCGGTCATGACTATCCTGCTGGAAGTGCTGCCAAACTCGGTGATCCTGACCCTCACCTCTCTGATCATCGCCTATATCTTCGGCGTCGTGGCCGGCGCCTGGCTCGCCTGGAAGCGCGGCACCTGGATCGAGCGCGCCGCCGTGCCCGCTGTGCTGGCAACCCGTGCGGCGCCCGAGTTCTGGATCGGCATGGTCCTGCTCGCCGTGCTGTCCTTCAACGCCGGCTGGTTCCCGTCGGGTGGCGCCTCGAGCCCGGGCATGGCCTATTCGAGCAACTGGGACCGCATCTTCTCCCTGGACTACGTCCACCATCTCGCCCTGCCGGTACTGACACTCGCCCTCTACCTGCAGGGCCTGCCGCTGCTCCTGATGCGCTCCAACATGCTGGAGGTGATGCACGAGGAGTTCGTCACCATGGCGCGCATGAAGGGCCTCAGCGAATGGCGCATTGTGATTGGCCATGCCGCGCGCAATGCGCTGCTGCCGGTGGTCACCGCCTTTGCGCTGGGCGTCGGCCTGTCGATGGGCGGCAACGTGGTGATCGAGACCGTGTTCAGCTGGCCCGGCATCGGCCGCCTGCTGGTGCAGGCCGTCTCCGTCCACGACTATCCCCTGGCGCAGGGCGCCTTCCTGATGATCGCGCTGGTGCTGGCGCTGATGAACTTCGTCGCCGACCTTTTGTATATGGTCCTCGACCCGCGGGTGAGCCATGGCCGAAAGGGCTGAACCCGTGGCCTCCACGCGCTCGAGCTGGTCACTATCGCCGGTCTTGCGCCGCATGGTGGCGATGCCGTTGAAGGATCCGTTCGCCTTCACAGGCATACTGATCTACGTGCTGTTCGCCCTGGTAGCGCTGTTCGCCGACCAGCTCGCCCCCATCGACCCGATGGAGATCCTGTTCACCAAGGCGGGCAAGCTCGCGGCCAATGTGCCGCCCGGCGCCGAGTTCCCGCTGGGCACGACCAATCTCGGCCGCGACATCTATGCCCAGCTCGTCTACGGCACGCGAAGTGCGCTCGCGGTCGGCCTGTCGGCCGCCATCATCGTCTCCACAGTGGGCACGATCGTCGGCCTGGTGGCAGGCTATTTCGGCGGCGCGACCGATGCCGTGCTGATGCGCATCGCCGACATGGCGCTCAGCCTCCCCTTCCTGCCTTTCGTCATCGTGCTGACGGGCTTTTTGGGCGCCAGCACCTCCAACATTGTGCTCGCGGTCGCGCTGCTGCTATGGCCCAACTCGGCACGCGTGATCCGCAGCCAGGTGCTGACCTTGCGCGAGCGCGCCTATGTCGAGGCGGCACGCGTCACCGGCGCCAGCGCCTGGCGCATCCTGTTCGTGCACATCGCGCCCAATATCCTGCCGCTCAGCTTCGTCTATGCCGCCATCGCCATCGGTTGGGCCATCATTACCGAGGCCAGCGTCAGCTTCCTGGGTTTCGGCGATTCCGGCAGCGTATCGTGGGGCATGATGCTGCAGGACGCCTTCGCCTCGCAGGCGCTGTCGCGCGGCCAGTACGCCTGGTTCGTGCCGCCCGGAATCTGCATCGTGCTGATCGTGGTCGCGGGCTTCTTCATCAGCCGCGGCTACGAGGAAGTCTTCATGCCGAGGCTGCGGGGGCGATGATCCTCGAGGTCGACAAGCTGCGGATCCACTACAGCACTCGCGATGGCGTGGCGCGCGCCGTCGACGGCGCCTCGTTCACCGTGCCCGAGGGCCGCATCGTCGGCCTGGTGGGCGAATCGGGCTGCGGCAAGACCACGGCGGTGCGCGCCATCATGGGCGTGCTGGCGGAGAACGGCAGGCAGGCCGGCGGCCGCGTCGTCTTCAAGGGCCAGGCGATGGACGAGGCAACGACGCGCAAGCTGCGCTGGCGCGACATCGCCTACGTGCCGCAAAGCGCCATGAGCTCGCTCGATCCGGTCTATACGGTGGGCGCGCAGCTGGTCGAGGTCATGACAAAGCGCGGCAAC
Source organism: Reyranella soli (assembly GCF_007992495.1). Classification (GTDB taxonomy): domain Bacteria; phylum Pseudomonadota; class Alphaproteobacteria; order Reyranellales; family Reyranellaceae; genus Reyranella; species Reyranella soli. Next base: position 5,987 of record NZ_BKAJ01000059.1, on the reverse strand, counting down.
CATTCGCGCGCCTCGGCGCGCGCCCGCTCGGTCGAGCTGTTCGACCTGGTGGGATTGAACGAGCGGCGGCTCGCCGACTATCCGCACCAGTTCTCCGGCGGCATGCGCCAGCGCGCCGCCATCGCCATGGCGCTGGCCCTTGAACCCAGCCTGCTGCTGGCGGACGAGCCGGTGACAGCACTGGACGTCATCGTCCAGCGCCAGATCCTCGACGTGCTGCGCTCCCTGCAGCAGCGCCTGCATCTCTCCATGGTGCTGGTGACGCACGACATCAGCGTCGTCGCCTATCTCTGCGACGAGGTCGTGGTCATGTATGCCGGCCAGGTCGTGGAAAGCGGCCCCGTGCGCGACGTGCTCGCACGGCCGCGCCACCCCTACACAATGGGCCTGCGCAACGCCTTCCCCGACCTGCTGTCCGACGCGTTGGAGCTGGTGCCGATTGCCGGCAGCCCGCCCGACCTGCGCGAGCCTCTGTCGGGCTGCCGCTTCGTGCCGCGCTGCCCGTTCGCCCAGCCCGCCTGCGGCATCGATGCCGCGATGAGCGGCAACGGCGACCACCGTTCGGCCTGCCGCCGCGACAGCGAGGCCGACACCCTTCGAACCGCCGCATTGGATCCCAGGACATGGCAGCGCTCGTCGAGCTTCGCGATGTCGTGAAGCACTTTCCGGTGACGCGCTCGCTGGGCGAGATCGCCCGCGGCGCGCATCCGGCCGTGCGCGCGCTCGACGGCGTCACCTTCGACGTCGGCGACGGCGATGCCGTGGCCGTCGTCGGCGAATCGGGCTGCGGCAAGACCACGTTGGGGCGGCTGATGCTGAAGCTGGCCGAGCCGACCGGCGGCGCAATCACCTTCGGCGGCGCGCCGATGGCCGGACTCACCGGCGAGCGCCTGCGCGACTTCCGACGCCAAGCGCAGCTTGTGTTCCAGAACCCGTTCGATGCGCTGAACCCGCGCTTCACGATCTACCGCGCCGTCGTCGAACCGCTGATCAACGCCGACATCGACAAGGCCGAGCACGCCGACCGCGTCGCCTCGGCCTTCCGCCGCGTGCACCTCGCCGACTTCGACCGCTACTTCGACCGCTATCCGCACCAGCTGAGCGGCGGCCAGCTCCAGCGCGTGGTCATGGCGCGCGCCCTGGTGCTGGGACCGCGTTTCCTGGTGGCCGACGAGCCGGTATCGATGCTCGATGTCAGCGTGCGCGCCGGCATTCTGGCGCTGCTGCGCGAAGTCCGCGAGACGATGGGCCTGACCGCCGTCTACATCTCCCATGACCTGGCGCTGGTCCGTTACCTGTGCGAGCGCACCCTGGTCATGTATCTCGGCCGCGTCGTCGAGGATGCGCCGACCGAGGAGATCGTGCGCCGGCCGCGCCATCCCTACACCAAGGCCCTGGTCGCCGCCGTGCCGGTCCCCGATCCCGACCAGAGCCGCGCGCCCTTGCCGATCAAGGGCAACGTGCCCGATGCCCGCGAGCCGCCCAGCGGCTGCAGCTTCCGCGACCGCTGTCCGTACGCGATGCCGCGCTGCGCGGCTGAGACGCCCATGCTCCGCTCGACCACCGGCGGGCACCGCGTGGCCTGCCATCTGGACTGAGCCCATGAGACGCGCGCCTTTCCTGCTCATGCTGGCCTGGTCCCTGCCGGTTGACGCGCAACAGCCGGCGAGCGTCACCAGCGCGGCGCTCGTGGCGGCCGGCAAGCAGGCAGCCGTGAAGTTGATCGACTACGGCGAGGACCGCTGCGATGGCGACGTGACCGTCGAGGGGTGGCTCACGGCACTTGTGGGCAAGGAAGCGCGCAGCATCGCCTGGACGGGCGGCAAGTGCGTGCTGGTCAACGACATGCGGCCTGGCATCGATGCCTCTTCCTGGCCCTATTGCGCCCAGGCGACGATCACCCTCGTCCGTCCCATCAACCGCAAGGATTCGCCGGTCGTCGAGATCTATTTCGAGAAGCCCGAACAAGGACGCCCCGGAAAGGCCTACGCGTTTCGCGGGACGATGGAAACGCGTGATGGACCCGACTACATCCGCTTCCGCAGGGATTTCGAGGCGCTGTGGGCGGAGCGTTTCCCCTCGGCGAAACGACCTTGCAAGGACGAGTAGAGTTGCTTGCGCCAGCACGACAAGGCCGACAGTATTCCCCATGCCCGACGCCACTCTGAAGAATGCCCCGACGGCCTGCGATCCGGTCACGCTCGAGATCGTACGCGGCGCCGTGCGCGCGGCGCAGGCCGAGATGGAGGCGCTGATCGAGCGCACCGCAATCTCCGCCTTCATCCGCGAGAAGAAGGACTTTTACACTGCCCTGTTCGACGCCGACGGTGTCATGGCGGTGGGCTCGAATCTGCCTGTGTTCGGCGACATCTGCAGCCCGGTGTTCCGCGACTTCCCGCCCGACACCATGCGGCCGGGCGACCTCTACTGGTACAACGACTGCTACGGCTCGCGCGGCGCCATCTCGCATTCCAACGACCAGGTGCTTTTAGCGCCGGTGTTCCATGACGGCCGGCGCTGCGGCTTCGTCATGGGCTGGGCGCACTTTTCCGACATTGGCGGCCTGCGCGCCGGCTCGATCAGCCCGGACACCACCGACATCTTCCAGGAAGGCATCATCGTCCCGCCGACCAAGCTCATCGATGCCGGTGTCACCAATGAGATGGCGCTGAAGATCTTCTTCCGCAATTCGCGCTTCCCCGAGCAGAATGTGGGCGACATGCGGGCGCTGATGGCGAGCGCGGCGCTGGGCGTCAGGCGCATCGAGGAGATCGCCAGTCGCTTCGGCACCGACGTGCTGGCCGATGGCCTGCGCCAGCTCGTGGCGCGCACGCGCAACCTGGTGCGCACCAAGCTCGCCGAGACCTTCGACTACGGCACACATCGCTTCACCGATGCGATCGATTCCGACGGCCACGGCAACGGCCCGTTCCATCTGCGCCTGGCGCTGACGCGCGAGCGCGGGCCCGATGGCGAGGACCGCTTCATCTTCGACGCCACCGCGACCGACGACCAGTCGCCGGGGCCGGTCAACCTGCTGCTGAACCCTGACGTGCCCGGAACGGCGCTCTCCATGTTCTATCTGGGCGGCGATCCGGCGCAGGTCTGCAACGCTGGCGGCCCGCAGGCGATCGACGAGGTCCGTTTGCGCGAGGGCTCGCTGCTGTGGCCGAAGTTCCCCGCGCCGCTCGGCATGCGCGGCCTCACCCTGATGCGCTTCCTCGCCGCGGTGAATGGGCTCATCAACGTCGCCGGCGGCAAGGCGCCGGCCGCGCATTCGGCCTACGTGATCTCCTTCCTGCGTGGCACTTTCCGCAACGACAAGGGCGAGCTCGAACCGTTCCTGATGTCAGACGGCATCGGCGTCGGTTGGGGGGCGAGGCCCTACGCCGACGGCACCGACGCGGTCTATTTCGTCGCCCAGGAGAACTACCCCGTCGAATTCCTCGAGACCGGCTATCCCGTGCGGCTCCGCACCTACGGCATCCTGATCGATTCCTGCGGGGCCGGCCGCTATCGCGGCGGCTGCGGCATCGTGCGCGAGTACGACATTTTGGCCGAGGAAGCCGTCCTCGCCGTCCGTATCGACAGCGTCAAGAATCCGCCCTGGGGCATCGATGGCGGCATGGCCGGCGGCACGGGTCGCGTCGTCGTCAATCCCGGCACCAACCATGAGCGCGAGCTGGCGCCTTTGTCGGACGGCAACGTGCTGAAGCGCGGCGACGTCTTGCGCATCGAGACCGGCGGCGGCGGCGGCCACGGCCATCCGTTCGATCGTCCGCCAGAGATGGTGGCCGAGGACGTGGCCGGCGGCTTCGTGACGCCGGAGGCCGCGCGACGGCTCTACGGTGTCGCGCTCGTCGACGGCGCGGTCGACAAGGCCGTGACCGGCAAGCTGCGCACCAACCGCCCCGAAACCAAAGCGTTCCACCGTCACGCCTATGTCGACAGCCTTGGCTGATACATCGCTCGCCGTCGCCGTCGATATCGGCGGCACCTTCACCGACATCGCCCTGTACGACGCCAAGAGCGGCCAGATCTGGCGCGCCAAGACGCCGAGCGTGCCGGCCGATCCCAGCCAGGCCTTCCTGGCCGGCGTGCGGCTTGCCCTGGAAGACGCCGGGCGGGCCGCACCGAACTTGGGCCGCGTGCTGCACGGCACGACCGTCGCCACCAACATGATCCTGGAGGACAAGGGCGCGCGCACCGCCCTGGTGACGACGGCCGGCTTCCGCCACGTGCTGGCGATCGGCCGCCAGGACATCCCGCGGCGCGCCAATTACCTCGCCTGGGTCAAGCCGCCGCGTCCCGTGCCGGCCTCGCGCGTGCTCGAGGTCAAGGAGCGCATCGGCGCCGGCGGCACCATCGTCGAGGCCTTGGACGAAGCCAGCGTGCACGCCGCCGCCGAGGCTTGCCGCACCCTCAAGGTCGAGGCGGTGGCGGTCTGCCTGCTGCACTCCTTTGCCAACCCGGTGCACGAGCGGCGGGTGGCCGAGCTTTTGCGCGCGGCGTTGCCTGGAATCGCCGTGACGGCTTCGTCCGACGTGCTGCCGGTGGTGCGCGAATACGAGCGGTCGCTGGCGACGGTGCTGAACGCGCTGGTGATGCCGGGCGTCGCGACCTACGTCTCGCGGCTGGAAGATCGCCTGGCCGAGGAAAAGGTCGAGGCGCCGCTGCTCTACATGCAGTCCAACGGCGGCGTCGCGGGCGGCGTCACCATCCGGCGCGCGCCGGCATTGACCGCATTATCGGGTCCTGCCGCGGGCGTGGTCGGCGCCCGCGAGGTGGCCGCCGCCTGTGGCATCAAGGACATCATCACCGTCGACATCGGCGGCACCAGCGCCGACATCTGCCTGATCAAGAACGGGCAGATCGCGCTCACCCAGAGCGGCCATGTCGGCGACTGGCCCCTGCCCTTGCCCATGGTCGACATGGTGACCATCGGCGCGGGTGGCGGCTCGATCGCCAAGGTGGCCGACGGCACGCTGACCGTGGGCCCGCAGAGTGCCGGTGCCGATCCCGGCCCCGCCGCCTACGGCCGCGGCGGCGCACAGGCCACGGTGACCGACGCACATGTCGCGTTGGGCCATCTGCCGGCGCGCCTTCTGGGCGGCCGCATGGCGCTCGACACCGAGGCGGCGGCGCGCGCAGTCGACAGCAACGTGGCGCGACCACTCGGGCTTGGCCGCGAGGAAGCGGCGCGTGGCATGCTCGCCATCCTCGACAACAACATGATGGGTGCGCTGCGCATCGTCTCGGTCGAGCGCGGCCACGATCCGCGCGACTTCACCCTGGTGCCGTTCGGCGGCGCTGGTCCCCTGCATGGCTGCGCTCTCGCCGAGCTTCTGGGCATCCGCCGCGTGCTGGTGCCGACCGCGCCTGGCGTCCTCTGCGCCGACGGCCTTCTGGCCGCCGACCTGAAAGCCGATTTCAGCCGCACCCTGCCGCGGACCGGCAAGGTCGACATCGATGTAGCGCGCCAGGTCTATGCCGAGCTTTCACAGCAGGCCGAAGACTGGCTCGCCAAGGAGCAGGTGGCGCCGGCTGACCGCAGGCAGGTGCGTGTCGCCCTGATGCGCTACCACGGCCAGGGCGGCGAGGTCCTGGTCGACTGGGTCGATGATGCGGCAGGCATCGAAGCGGCCTTCGCCGCGGCGCATGAGAGCCTCTACGGCTTCAAGCTCGATTCGCCGATCGAGCTGGTCACCTTGCGGATCGAGGCGACGGGCCGCATGCCCGCGCCGCTGCGGCCGGTCCTGCCGTCCGGCGGTGGCGCGAAGCCGCACGACCGGCAAACCGTTCATTTCGCCTCGGGAACGATCGAGGTGCCGCTTTACGATCGCGCGACGCTCGGCGCCGGCGACCGTTTCGAGGGCCCGGCAATCGTCACCCAACTCGACGCCACGACGCTGGTCCGGCCGGGCTGGTCAGCCGAGGTCCATCCTTCGGGCGCGATACTTCTAAGTAAGGGCTCTTAGCGTCAGCTG
>NZ_BKAJ01000058.1 GCF_007992495.1 Reyranella soli | reverse complement strand
GCGCTTCCAGCGCGCTCAAGCTCATGAGCGCGCTGGAAGCGCGCGGTCCGGAAGAACATGAACTAAGCCGCCAGGAACTCGTTCCACTTCTCGGTGTAGTATTCGAGGTTCTTCGGCCGCGTGTTCCACACGAAGACCCGCTCGGCGCGATCGGCGAGCGAGCCGCCGTCGCGGCCGACGCCGCCATAAACCTCCAGCACCAGCTTGGGATCGAGATACTTCTCGTAATTGTTCACGGTCGAGAAGTAGCCGATCTCCGACTGGCGCGCGCCGGGATAGCCTTCCATCCAGTAGTTCAGCCACTCGTAGCAGGCGTCGAGGTTCTTGGTGCCGGCCGAGATGGCGTAGCCGTTGCACCACTCCCGGTACCCTTCCTTGGCGACGGCGTAATGCACGGGAATGCCCTTGCTCGCGACCTCGACGACCACTGGCCACCAGGCATCGGCGATCCAGACTTCCTCCGAGGCCATCAGGTTCACGAGTTCGCCATAGGCCTTCCACATGGCGCGGAAGTGACCCTCCTTCTTCTTCTCCTTGAGGAAGGAGACGACGGTGTCGACTTCCTTCTCGGTCATGCTGCTGATGTCGACCGGGTTGAGCAGGCCCAGCGCGCGCATGCCCATGGCGGCGTTCAGCATGCCCAGCCAATCGATGCCGAACATGGCGACCTTGCCGCGCCACTTGGGATTGAACAGCTCGCCCCACGACAGCGTGTTGTTCTCGGCGGGGATCTTCGAGGCGTTGTAGCCGATCGAGTCCATCTGGAAGAACATCGGCGCGAACGACACCTTGGTGCGCGCCTCGTCGACATACATCATGCGACCGGGATTGGCGCCGAACCCCAGCGGCGCGGTCGGCGTGGCGCGGCCATCCTTCAAGAGCGGATGCAACAGGTTCCAGTTGGGCAGCTTCGACGTATCGATGGGCTGCAGCAGCTTCTCGCTGTTGGCGTAGGCCGCGAACGGCGCGTCGGTCAGCACGATGTCGACCGGCGCGGTGCGCAGGCGATCGATGCGCACCTGGGTCGAGGGATTGACGAAGGGACGCGGCGTGATGCCGGTGCGCTTGGCGAACTCGCCCAGGATCGCCTCGCGCATGTCGTAGGACGCACCCGCGAGCTGGATCTGCTTGGCCTGAGCAATGGCCGGCGCGGCAATCGTCGAGGCGCCGGCGGCCGCCAGCAGGGTACGGCGTTTGATCAGCATGGTGAGGCCTCCGTTATGATTTTCTCAGGGCCGTCGAACGCCGCATCGCCCAGAAGGCGACGGTGCAGAGCATGACGGCGATCAGCGAAAAGATCGTGGTCGTGGTGCCGACGGCATAGATTTCGGGCGTGAGCTGGCGGTCGAGCTGGGCCATGACCGCGAGCGGCAACGTGGCATCCGGTCCGGTCGTGAACATGCTGCGGGCGTACTCGTCATAGGAAAGTGAGAACCCGAACAGACCGGCGCCGATCACGCCGGGCAGCACCAACGGCAAGGTGATGCGGCGGAAGGTCTTGAGCCGCGAGGCGCCGAGCGTCAGTGCCGCCTCCTCGACCCGCTTGTCGAAGCGGTTGAACACGGCGAGCATGGTCAGGAAGCCGAACGGCAGGGTCCACGAGACCTGGACCAGGAAGGTCGTGGTGTCCCACGATAGCTCGACGCCGATCAGGCGCATCAGGATGGCAAAGCCGAAGCCGACCAGGATACCCGGCGCCATGATGCCCAGCAGCATCAGGTAGAAGAACCAGCCGCTGCCACGGAACTGCCCACGCATGGCCTGGGCCGCGGCGACCGACAAAACGACGGTCGTGGCCGAGCAGGCGAGCGCCAGCAGCACCGAGCGCATCAGCGGCGGCTTGAAGTCGTTCATCACCGAGGCGCGCCACAGCTCCTGGTACCAGTGGAATGACGTGCCGTTCATGGGGAAGGTCGTGCCGCCGGTCGGGCCACTGAACGACAGCAGCCCCAGGGTGAGGATCGGCAGCCACTGATAGGCAAGGAAGATCACCGTCAGCGTGCCCAGGATCCAGGCCGTCAGGCTGGAACGGCCCTTCCAGCCGATTTTTGGCCCGCCAGTCATCGTTCAGCCCCGAGCCGGCGCACGTCGACCACGCGCAAGGCGATGACCACGCCGACCAGCATGCAGATCATCAACAGGACCGCGACCACCGAGGCGGCACGAATCTGAGAGCTCTCGTAGAACAGAAGCACCAGGTTGGAGAGCAGCGCGTGCTTGTTGCCGCCGATGGTGGCCACGGTGGCGAAGTCGGACATGACATTGAGGAAGACCAGCACCTGGCCGATCACCACGCCCGGCAGGGTCAGTGGAAAGGTGATGCGGCGGAACACTGTGAAGGGCGTGGCCTTCAGCGTCATCGCCGCCTCGCGTAGCTGCGGGGCGATCGAGCTCAGCATGTACACGACAGGCCCGGCCGCCATCATGGTGTACAGCGACACCTGGGCCATGGTGATGCCGGTATGAGAGTAGAGGAACGCCTCGATCGGTGAGCGCGTGGCGCCGATCGACATCAGGAGTTGGTTGATCACCCCGTTGACGCCCAGGAACGGCACCCAGGCGATGGCTCGGATCAGCGTGGAGGTCCAGAACGGAATGATGAAGGCGAGGAACAGCGCCAACCGCCAGGCCGGGCTCTTGACCTTCATCACCAGGAAATAGGCGATGCAGTAACCCAGCACGCCGGTGACCGCCATCAGCGTCATCGTGTGCAGCACGGTCGTGCCGGCAAGCTTGATGTAGGTCTGGTTGGCGAAGAAGCGGGCGTAATTGTCGAAGGTGAGCGGGCTTGCCGGCGAGAAGGTGCGGCCGCCCCAGAACGACACCCAGACCAGCAGCACGATCGGCACCACGACCACGCCCAGCATCCACACCGCCGCCGGAACGGCCAGCCAGTAGCTCGCAGGCGAGCGGACGCGGATAGTGCTCATGCCACCGCCCCCGTGTGCAGCACGGTCTCCTCGACCAGCCAACCCAGCTGCACGGTCTGACCGGGCGCGATGCGCGCAGCATAGGCGCCGAACTGGTCGTACTTCAGCACCTGGCCGTCGGGTCGCTCGAAGATGTGGCGGCGGACCGAGCCGAAGTACTCGACGGCGGTGCAGCGCGCCGACAGTCGGTTGGCATGCCGATCGGACAGCGAATCGGTGATCCGTTCGGCGCGGACCGAGAAGGACACCGCGTCGCCCAGCATCGGCGTGCAACGGACCGGACGCGGCAGATAGAAGCGGCCGGCCGACGTCTCGACCTGCAGCGCATCCGGCGATGTGCCGGTGATGCGGCCATGGAAGACGTTGTTGCCCTGCACGAAGCCCGCGACGAACGCGGTCGCCGGCCGCTGCAGGATCTCCTCGGCGGTCCCCTGCTGTTCGATCTTCGCGTGGTTCATGACGACGACGAGGTCGCCGAGCGAGAAAGCTTCGTTCTGGTCGTGCGTCACCCAGATGAAGGAGATGCCGGTGCGCTGCTGCAGCATCTTCAGCTCAAGCATCACGGTCTCGCGCAACGAATAGTCGAGAGCGCCGATGGGTTCGTCGAGCAGAAGAATTCTCGGCTCGGTGATCATCGCGCGCGCCAGAGCCACGCGCTGGCGCTGGCCGCCCGACAGGCTGCCTGGCTTGCGATCCGCCAGAGGCGATATCTCGAAGGCCTTCAGCACTTCCTGCACGCGCCTGGCAATCTCGGCCTTGGGCTTCTTGAGCATCTCCAGGCCGAAACCCACCTGCCTGGCCACGGTCATGTGCGGAAAGAGCGCGAAATCCTGGAACATCATGGCGATGTCGCGCTGCCACGGCGGGTCCTTGGTCACCTCCTTGCCGCCGATCAGGATGCCGCCGTCGTCCGGCTCCTCCAGCCCTGCCACGCAGCGCAAGGTCGTGGTCTTGCCGCAGCCCGAAGGCCCCAGCAGGCAGACGAACTGGCCCTTGGCGACCTGGAGCGAAACGTCGTCGACGGCGGTGAAATCGCCATAGCGCTTGCGAATGCCGCGCAGTTCCAGGTCGAGCTGCGGCCTCGCCACCACCTCCAGGGGAGTGGCGAGGCTGTCCAAGTCAGGCTGCCTTCGCGAGCTTGTCGGCAAGCGTAGCACGGCTCTTCATCAGCGGCTGAATGCGCTGGCCGAACTGCTCGACACCGATCACGAAGTCGTCGAAGGTCAGCATGACTCCCGCGAGGCCCTCGATCTCCGCCATCTCGTCGAGCAGGCGCGCCACCGTGGCGTACGAGCCGACCAGGCGCGAGCCGCTATTGGGCAAGGGCTCGCGGCGGCGGATGCGGCCGGCGGTCGAGTTATCGGCGGCGTGCTTGTCGGCACCGGCCTGGGCGCGGCTCCACGCAAGCGCATCGAGGTCGGTGCCGGCCTTGTAGTGCTCCCACTTGGCCATCGCCGCCTCGTCGGTCTCGTCGGCGATGATCAGGGTCAGCGCCAGCGCCTTGGTGCCGGTGCCGGCCTCCGTCGTGCAGGCCTTGAGCCGAGCCACGGCGTCGGCGCAGTCGCGCGGATTGTTCATCTCGCCATTGCCGCTGCAGAAATTGTAGGCGCAGTGCCGGGCGGCGAACTTCATGCCGGCGTCGCTGGTGCCAGCGCAGATCAGCGGGATCTGGCGCGACGGCAGCGGCCCCAGCCGGCAGTCGTTCATGGTGTAGTAGCTGCCCTTGAGGTCGCTCTGGCCCTTCGACCACAGCTCCTCCATCACGGTGGCGTACTCGTCGAGCAGGTCGTAGCGATGCTTGAAGTGGTCGTCGCCCGGCCAGATGCCCATCTGGTCGTACTCGGCCTTCTGCCAGCCGGTCACCAGATTGACGCCGAACCGTCCGTGGCTGATCGAATCGATGGTCATGGCCATGCGCGCCGTCAGCGGCGGCGGCATGGTGAGCACGGCGACCGTGGCGTAGAGCTCGATGCGGCTGGTGATCGAGGCCAGTCCCGCCATCAGGGTGAAGGATTCGAGATTGTCGTCCCAGTAGCGCGACTTGCCGCCGAAACCGCGCAGCTTGATCATCGACAGTGCGAAGTCGAAGCCGTACTTCTCGGCACGCAGCACCACCTCACGATTGAGGTCGAAGCTCGGCGTGTATTGCGGCGACGTGGACGAGATCAGCCAACCGTTGTTTCCGATGGGAATGAAGACGCCGATCTCCATCGTGCACCTCGTACGCGGTTGCTGCTGCTTGCTGCAGCGCAGCAACTCCCATGCCACGAGGAATGAACAGGATTTTCAGGCATAAACGCGTCTTCCGCTCACGATACGTTGCACGCATCGGGGCAGACTGCCCGCGGTGAGCGCTGTCTCAAATGAACAGCGCCACCGGGGAGAATTACTGGGCGGCGCTACCCAATCGCGCGAGGTGATGGCGATTGATCGGCTTGGGCAGGCCGAGATTGCCGCGCAGAGTGGTGGCTTCGTACTCGGTGCGGAAGAGACCGCGACGCTGCAGCTCGGGGATGACCATGTCGACGAAATCCCGCAGCGAGCCCGGCAACCAGGCCGGCATCACGTTGAAGCCGTCGGCCGCGCCGTCCTTGAACCAGTGCTCCATCTCGTCGGCCACCTGTGAGGGCGTGCCGATCGACAAAGCGTGGCCGCGCGGGCCGGCGTTGGCCAGGCACAGCTCCCAGAAGGTGAGCTTGTCGCGGCGTGCCTGCTCGAGCAGCAGGCGCTGGCGGCTGAGCGGCCCGTTGGTGTCGGCCATCTCCGGCACCGGTCCGTCGAGCGGGATCTTGTCGAGACCGTGCACACCGATCGTGTGCTCCAGGATCGAGATGCCGACCGGCTTCTGGATCAGCGATTGCAGGTAGTCGTACTTCTCCTGCGCCTCCGACGCCGTCGCCGCGACGACGGGATAGAAGCCCGGCATCACCTTGACCTGGTCCTGCGAGCGGCCGAAGCGCGGAATGCGCTGGCGCACGTCGTCGTAGAATTCCTTGGCCTGCTCGAAGGTCGTGGCGGCGGTGAAGACCAGTTCGGCCAGCCGGGCAGCGACGTCGCGACCGGTGCCTGAGGCGCCGGCCTGCACCAGCACCGGCCGGCCCTGCGGCGAACAGGCGACGTTGAGCGGCCCGCGCACCTGGAAGTGCGTCCCCTTGTGGTTCAGCACGTGCATCTTCGCCGGGTCGAAGAAACGGCCGGAGTCCTTGTCGCGGATGAAGGCATCCTCGTCCCAGCTGTCCCACAGGCCGTTGACCACGTCGGCGAACTCGATGGCGCGGTCGTAGCGGTCGCCGTGGCTGAGATGCTCCTCGCGGGAATAGTTCAGCGCGTCCTGCTCGTTGTTCGAGGTCACGAGGTTCCAGCCCGAGCGTCCGCCGCTGATCTGGTCGAGCGAGGCGAACTGACGGGCGAGCGTGTAAGGCTCGTTGAAGGTCGTGGTCGAGGTTGCGACCAAGCCGAGGTTCTTCGTGACCGCCGCCAGGGCTGAGAGGATCGTCATGGGCTCGAACTTCACGACCTTGCCCATGCGACCGCGTGAATCGGCGCTGCCTTTCAGGTTCACGGCGGCGGTGTCGGCGAGGAACAAGAGATCGAACTTGCCGCGCTCGGCGATCTCAGCAGTCTCCACCATCTCGGCGAAGCTGGTGCCGGACTGCATGTGCGCCTGGGGATGACGCCAGGCTGCGACGTGTTGGCCCGTCTCGTGCACGAACGCCCCGAGACGCATCGTTCGTTTTTGCTGTGATGGGGACACGATCGGCTCTCTACTGCGGAAATGCGGACTGTGCGAAATTCGACGCAACTCCTATACCATTCCGGCATGGGCGTCGCGATGGCAGACCGCCTACGATCCGTTAAGGTACGGGCTTGGGCAAGGAGCAAGCGCTGATGGACACGTCGGTCGAGGTCGCAAGCCGGCAGTCCCTGCCGGTCATCTCGTTCGCCGAGCGAGACGAGGCGACACTGGCGCGGCAGCTCGACCAGGCCTTTTCCGACATCGGCTTCTGCTATTTCAGCGATATCGGCATCGACAAGGCCCTGGTCGAAGGGGTGTTTGCAGCTTCCCGGCGCTTCCACGTCCAGCCGCGCGCCGCCAAGGACGCGATCGCCATGAACCGCTTCCATCGCGGCTACATGGCGCCCAAAACCTCGATCATCGAGACTTCATCGGTCGCCAAGGTGACCAAGCCCAACGATTCCGAATCGTTCATGCTGATGCACGAAGTGGCACCCGACGATCCGCGTTACGGCCGCCCGCTCGACGGGCCCAACCTGTGGCCCGACCTGCCCGGCTTCCGCGAGGCGGTCGTCGCCTACGAAAAGGCCATGCACGGCTTCAGTATGCGCCTGCTGCGACCGCTGGCCCTGGCGCTCGACCTGCCGCGCGACTGGTTCGTGCCCTACTTCGAGCAGCCCACGACCTTCCTCAGGCTGCTGCACTATCCGCCACATGCCAAGAACGCAGCCGAAGACGCCTTCGGCTCGGCGCCGCACACCGACTACGGCTTCATCACCATCCTTTGCCAGGACAGCAGCGGCGGGCTAGAAGTGCGCCGCAGCGACGGCACCTGGCTGCCCGCTCCGCCGATCGCCGGCACCTGGGTGGTCAATGTCGCCGACATGCTGTCGCGCTGGACCAACGGCCGCTGGCAGTCGACGCCGCATCGCGTGAAGAACCTGTCGGGCGGCGACCGCTATTCCTGCCCCTACTTCTTCGACATGTCGATGGACAGCACCGTCGAGGTCCTGCCGACCTGCCAGGGTCCCGGACGATCGGCGAAGTGGCCGGCCGTTCGCTACGGCGACTACCTGCTGGAGCGCCTCGACAAGAACTACGCCTATCGCAAGCAGCCGGAGCCGGCGTGATGCAGAGCCTGCTCGACGTCTCGGGCCTCGCCTTCGCCTATGACGGCGCCGCCGCCGTGCGCGACGTGTCGCTCTCGGTGCAGCCGGGCGAGATCGTGGCGCTGCTGGGCGCCAACGGCGCCGGCAAGTCGACGACGGTGCGCATGATCGCGGGCGTGCTGACGCCACAGAAGGGCGACATCCGCTTTGCCGGCGAGGTGCTGACCGGATCGCCGAGCCACGTCGTCGTGCGGCGCGGCATCACCCTGGTGCCGGAAGGCCGGCTGGTCTTCCCGCAGATGACAGTGATGGAAAACCTGCAGCTCGGCGCCCACATCAAGCAGCGCGGCGAGATCGCGGCCCTGGTCGACAAGGCGTTCGCCCTGTTTCCGCGGCTGGCCGAGCGGCGCGGCCAGCTCGCCGGTTCGATGAGCGGCGGCGAGCAGCAGATGCTGGCCATCGCCCGCGGCCTGATGGCCGAGCCCAGGCTGATCATCCTCGACGAGCCGTCGCTGGGGCTGATGCCCATCGTCGTGCAGGAGGTCTTCAAGCTGATCGAGGCCGTGAACAAGAGCGGCATCGGCGTGCTGCTGGTCGAGCAGAACCTGCACCAGTCGCTGCGCATCGCCCATCGCGGCTACGTGCTGGAGAAGGGTTCGGTCGTGCTGGCCGGTACCGGCCAGGAGCTTTTGGCCGACGCCTACGTGCAGAAGGCGTTCCTGGGTCGCTAGTCCGGCGTCCCGAGGTACGCCGCGATCACCTGCGGGTTCTTCGACACCTCACCCGGCGTACCGTCGGCGATCAGGCGGCCGGATTCCAGCACCAGCACGCGGTCGGACACTTCCATCACCGACGGCATATCGTGCTCGACCAGCACGACAGTGACGCCGCTCGACCGGATGCGCCGCAGCACGTCGATCATCGCCGCGGTCTCGGTCGGGTTCAGTCCGGCGCACGGCTCGTCCGCGAGCAGCAGATCGGCTCGGGTGGCGATGGCGCGCGCCACCTCGAGATGGCGAAGCTGGCCCACCGTCAGCACGCTCGCCGGCTCCTCGGCGAGGTGGGCGATGCCGGCAAGCTCCAGGGCGCCGCGCGTGGTGGCGACGACGTCGCGCCTGCCCGCCTTGCCGAACAGGGCACCGATGCGCACGTTCTCGGCGACGCTGAGATCGCGGAACGGGCGGGCGATCTGGAAGGCGCGCGCGATGCCGAGCTCGGCGATGCGATTGGTCGCGAGCCCGGTGATCGGGTGCCCCTTGAACAGGACCGTCCCGGCCGTCGGCGCGAGATAGCCCGTCACCAGGTTGAACAGCGTCGACTTGCCGGCCCCGTTGGGGCCGATGACGCTGGTGATCGAGCCCGGCTCGACCGTGAAAGAGACGTCGGAGATCGCCAGCAGGCCGCGGAAACGCTTGCTGAGCGCCTCGACGCCGAGGATGGGCGCGGCGCTCATTCGGCAGGCGCCGTCGCGGCCGCGCGCCGGCGGAGCTTCCAGCTCTTCACCAGGCCCAGCACGCCGCCCGGCGCGGCAAGCACCAGCAGCACCAGCAACAGGCCGGTCGCGAACAGGTGGAAGTCGAGGAGGCGCGCCAGCACGACCTGGGTGATGAACACCAGCATGAAGGCGCCGATGACGGGACCGAACAGCGTGCCCATGCCGCCCAGCAGCGAATAGACGATCAGGCTCAAGTTGGTGTCGTCGCGATAGACCGAATCGGTCGTGATGTAGCCCAGCGAATGGGCATAGATGACGCCCAGCAATCCGGTCAGCACGGCGCTGGCCACGAAGGCGATGCGCTTGTAGCGCTCGGTGGGCACGCCCAGCATGCGGGCGGTGTCCTCGTCTTCGCGGATGCTGAGAAGTCCGGCGCCGAAGCGGCTGCGCTGGATTTGCCAGGCGATCAGGAAGACGACCACGCCGGCCGCGAGATAGAGTTCGTAGAAGAAGACGGCGGGATCCCAGGCGGCCGGCGCGACCGCCGGGAAGTTGAGCCCGAGCGAGCCCTGCAGGACGTCGATGTTGTTGTTGAGCTCGGCGCAGACATGGCAGACGCCCAGCATGGCAATGGCAAAGAAGGTCCCGCGCAAGCGCAGGATGGGATAGGCGACCGCGGCGGACAGGATCGCGCAGGCGAGCCCGCCCACCAGCATGCCGATGGGCAGCAGCAGCGCCGGCGGCAAGCCGGTCAGCCGCTCCTCCACGAGGCCGGCGGCGAAGGCCCCGACGCCGATGAAGGCGGCGTGGCCGAAGCTGGCGTAACCCGCGAAGCCGCCCAGGATCGTCCAGGCGACGGCGAGCCCCGCCGAATAGAGCATGAGCTGGCCGACTCGCACGTAGAAGGGCGGCAGTATCAGCGGCGCCAGCGCCAGCACGACGGCGCAGCCCAGGATGATGGCGACGAAGGCGGCGGGCTTCTGAGTCATCGAGAAGGCGCGAAGGCGTTGCCCAACAGGCCCTGCGGCCGCACCAGCAGCAGCAGCACGAGCAGCAGGAACATGGTGACGTTGGGGAAGGACGGCCCGATGTACTGCGCCGTCAGCGTGCTCACAATGCCGAGCAGCAGACCGCCGATCAGCGCGCCGGCGGGGCTGCCGACGCCGCCCAGCACGACGACGACGAAGGCATTGAGCGTCCAGGTGCCCTCGTCGGCCGGCGAGAATGGCAGGATGATGCCGATCACGATGCCTGAGGCGCCGGCGAAGGCGGCCGAGACGGCGAAGGTGAGCGCATAGACGTGCCGCACGTTCACGCCGCACAGCCGTGCCGCCAGGGTCTGCTGGGCGGTGGCGCGGATGACACGGCCAAGGGCTGAGAATTTCAGCAGCGCGGCGAGGCAGCACAACATCACCAGGCTCGCCAGCAGGCAGCTCACGCGCACCGCATCGAACGAGATAGCGCCCAGCTTGAACGAGGCCAAAGCGTAACCCGGCGTGATGCTCTTCATGTCGGGCGAGAACACCCAGATCATGGTGTTCTGCAGCATCAGCGCCACGCCGAAGGTCAGCAGCATGGAGCCGAGCGGCGAACGGTCGACGGCCCTCTGGATCAGCAGCCGCTGGTAGGCGTAGCCCACGACGAACAGCACGGCCATCACCGCCGGCATGGTGAGCAGCGGGTCGATCCTGAGCGTGGTCGACAGGATCAGCGCCAGGTAGGCGCCGAGCAGGACCAGGATGCCGTGGCTGAGGTTGATGACGTGCAGGACGCCAAAGATCAGCGAGAAACCGACGGCCGCGAGGGCATAGATGCCACCCAGCACCAAGCCGTCGGCCAGAGTCTGTATGATCAGATTCATATGCTGGGGGCGCGCCACTCCAGCGGCGCGTCTATGTCGATCGCAAAGATGATCGCGCCACTGGAGTGGCGCGCCCCCAGCAAGATCACGCCTTCTTGTCCCACGTGGGCTGCGGGTAGAGCGCCTTGGCCGAAGAGGCGGCCTCGGGGAACACGATCTCGAGCTTGGTCTTCTGCACCTGGCCGATCATGCTGCCCATGATGATGGCATCGCCGTCACCGTCGGGCGTAAACTTGATGCGGCTGTAGAAGGTCTCGTAGTCGGCCTTCGACAGGGCATCGCGCACCGCTTCGGGATTGGTGCTCTTGGCCGCCTGCATGGCGAGGATGTAGGTCTCGATGCAGGCCGCCGCGCCCGCCGTGTGATAGGCGATCGGGCGCGTGAACTTGGTCTTGTAGTATTCGACGAACTTCCTGGAATCGCCGAAGAACTTGTCCTTGTAGGGCACCGACTCGTCCCAGTAGGTCGAGCACATCAGGTACTCGGAGTACTTGCCCAGCGCCTCACGGAACGAGGCAAGCTGTGGGCCCAGCCCCTGGAACAAGCACTTCACATTGGTATTGCTGGCCACCATCTGGCGGGCGATCAACAGCGAATCCTGGTCGTGCATGACACAGACCAGCAGGTCCGGCGTGTTGGCGCGTACCGAGCCCAGCACGCTCGACACGTCGGTCGGCTTGGCCGGCAGCTCGAATTCATCCAGCTTCTTGAAGCCGGCGGCGTCGCAGGAAAGCTTGACGCCCTGGCCGGCGGTCTTGGAGAAGGCGTCATTGGTCCAGATCACCGAGTAGGTCTGCGGCGTGGGCGTCAGCGTCTTGAACAGCGCCGCCGTCGAGGCGAACTGCCGCGTCGCGCGGGGATACATGCCGAAGACGTACTTGAAGCCCTTGGTGAAGATCGCATCGGAACCACCGCCGGTCTGCACCATGGGCTTCTTGGCGCGCTCGGTGATGGCCGCGGTCGGCAGCACGATGTTGGAGCCGAACGAACCGAGGAAGAAGTTGGTGCCCTCGTCGATCTGGCGCTGGATCAGCGTCGTGGCACGCGCCGGGTCGCTGGCATCGTCGAACAGCTTCAGCTCGAGCTTGTACTTCTCGCCGGCGATCTCGACGCCGCCCAGCACGTCGTTGAAGTAGCTGACCGCCGTGATGTAGCCGTTGTTGACGTTGAGGCCGGTCTCCGCCGCTGCACCGGTAAGCGGAACAGAGCCGCCGAACACGATGGTCTTTGCCTGGGCATGAGCGGAACGGATGGCAGGCGCTGCGAGCGCGGCGGCACCGAGGGCCGACATCACCCGACGACGAGTTGCCTTTTTGCTATGCACCGACATGCCCAATCCCCCTCCAACCACGCCATCGAGCTTAGGAGGCGTCGACCTGATGTCAACGACGACCCCTGCCGATCGACTGCGATGCGGCTTTAGCGATAGGCGCCGTCGATCGGCAAGGCGACGCCCGAAATGAAACCAGCAGAGTCCGAAAGCAAAAAGTCGACCACTGCCGCGACGTCGTCGCCGCTGCCGGGTTTGCCGGCGGGATAACCGGCGAGCAGCGCCGCACGCTCCTGCGGCTGCAGCCGGTCGAAACGGTCGCGGATGCGCGTGCCCTGCTCTCCCAGGATCAGACCCGGCATCAGCGCATTCACCGTGACGCCCCACTCCGCCAGGTCCTTGGCGAGCTGCGAGGTGAAGCCGAGCAGGGCTGCCTTGGCCGTGGCGTACGGCAGGCGGCCGGTAACGGTCGTAAGCGGCCCTTTCTCGCCATCGGCGATGATCGAGGAGAACAGCACGATGCGGCCGCGACGTTGCCGCCTCAGCAGCGGCACGACGGCACGCGCTGCCAGGAAGGCGCTGGTCAGGTTGAGATCGATGACGTGGCTCCAGTCCTTGAGCTCGAACTCCTCGATGTCGCGCGCCCGCTTGGGTCCGGCGCCGCCCGCGATATGGACCAGGGCGTAGAGGCTGCCGAACCGATTATCGGCACGCTTCACCGCATCGACGACCTGAAGTTCGTCGGTCACATCGGCACGACAGACGTCCAGCCGGTCGGCGGCAGCGGCGAACTCCGCTTTCAACGCGTCGAGCGCATCTTGGTTGGCGTCGATCACGAACACCGCGTGACCGCTGTCGAGCAATCGCCGCACGGTCGACTTGCCGATGCCGCCGGCACCGCCCGTGACGATCGCCACTTTTGTTTCCACCATGCGGTCCACCGATCCGTTTTCGTCCTGAACGATTGAAGCCATACGACAGGCGGGCCTAACCTGCCAGCCGCGCGGAGGATGGAGGGTGTCGTGGGCGACAGGGTAGCCGACAAGATTGCGCTCGTGACCGGCGCGGCGGCCGGATTGGGTCGCGCTATCGCGCTCCGGCTGAGCGAGGAAGGCGCGTCGCTGGTGGTCGCCGACCTCGATGCCGCGGGACTCGCCGAGACCGAGCGACAAATCAAGGCCAAGGGGCGGCCGGTGATGGCGATCGCCGTCGATGTGACGGAAGAAGCGCCAGTGAAGGCGCTGTTTGCCGCGATATTCAAGGCACACGGTCGGCTCGACATTTTGGTCAACGATGTCGGCGGCGGAACGTCAGGCCACATCTGGGAAGCCAAGGTCGAAGATTGGGACTTCATTCTGCGCCTGAATCTGCGCTCAGCGTTCCTGTGCACGCGCGAGGCCGCCGCCCACATGCGTGAGCGACGCTATGGCCGCATCATCAATCTCAGCTCCGGCGCGCGCGAAGGCACGCCGTGGACGGCTTACTACGTCGGCAACTCCGCCTATTCCGCCGCCAAGGCCGGCATCCATGGATTTACCCGCGGCGTGGCCTTGGAACTCGCCGAGTACGGCGTGACAGTGAACGCGGTGGCGCCCGGCCCGATCGAGACCGAGAAGACCGCACCGAGCTTCCGCAAGCTCGAGCCGCTCGAGTATGGGCCGGTACGGGCGACGCCCTTGCGCCGCATCGGCGTGCCGGCGGACATCGCCAACGCCGTGCTCTATCTTGCCTCGGACGAGGCCAACTACATCACCGGCACCACGCTCGCCGTCGCGGGAGGACGCTGACCATGGACACCTCGACCGACATCGCCAACGCGCTCGATCACGACATCGCGGCCCTCAAGGCCAAGGCTGCGGACTTCGATGCGCGGCATCAGCTCATCGAGAAGGTTACCTGGCCGCAAGGCGTGCGCATCGCCGTGAACTTCACGGCCGACTTCGATGCCATGCTGCTGCGCCGCCTGTTCAACGAGCCGCCCTCGCAGCTCGCCAAGGGCGAGTTCGGCGGCCGCGTCGGCATCTGGCGGCTGATCGAATTGTTCGACAGCCACAAGATCAAGGCCACGATCTTCACGCCCGGCCGCATCTGCGAACTCTATCCGCGGGCGGTGAAGGCGGCGTCCGAAAGCGGCCACGAGATCGCCGACCACATGTGGGAGCACCAGGTCCCCAAGGATCCCGAACTGGAGCGCGATCATCTGCGCAAGGCCAAGGATGCGATCGAGAAGCTGACCGGCAAGCGGCCGATGGGCACGCGCAGCTGGCACACCCGCGAGCTCTTGCTCGAGGAAGGTTTTGTCTACAACTCGCACGACACGCTCGACGCGCTACCTCACTACGTCAGTGGACCGGACGGGTCGAAGCCGTTGCTCAACCTGCCGTTCCACTATGCCATCGACGACGCGATGTTCTTCAGCTTCGCCTGGCTCAACACCGAGAACCAGGCGCAGCGTATGATGGATCCCGACCATGTCGAGGAGATCTGGTGGGCAGCCTTCCTGCAGCAGTACCAGCAGGGCGGCTACCTCAACATCTGCATGCATCCCTTCGTGTCGGGCCGCGCGCTACGCATCGCCATGCTCGACCGGTTGATCAACCGCATGAAGGAGCTGCCCGGCGTCTGGTTCCCGACCTGCGAGCAGGTGGCACGCCATGTGCTCGCCACCCATCCGGCCCGCTAGGAGACGCGCCATGCCCTGGAAAGAACGCTACACGATCAGCGACGAGCGCACGCTTCTCGACTCCGACGTGCGCTGGCCGGACGGCAAGCGCTGCTGCTTCCGCGTCGTCGTCGACCTCGCGCCGGCAAGCGGACCCGACGGCATCGCGTCGCAGGACCTCACCACGCCCGACGCCTATTTCGGCATGCATGGCGGCCTGCGCGAGCTCTGCGCCACCCTGAAACGCTACGGCATCAAAGCGACCTTCGCGGTGCCTGCGGTGATCGCCGAAATCCATGGCGACACGGTGCGCCGCCTCAGCGACGAGGGCCACGAGATCGCCGCCCACGGTTTCAAGCACGAGGATGTGAGCACGCTCAGCCGCGACGAGGAGCGCGCGCGGCTGGAGCGCACCACGGCAATCCTGGCCAAGGTTTTGGGTACACGCCCGACGGGCTGGTTCTCCCTGCCGCGGCAGAGCGACAAGTTCGCGGGCGGCGCGGTCAGCCCCAACACGATCGATCTTCTTGTCGAGGCGGGCTATGACTACTTCGGCAATGGGCTTGCCGACGATCTGCCGCACTACTGGGTGTGCGACTTCGCCGGCCGTCGCAACATCCTGGCCCTGCCCTACTACTATCACTTCGACGACCAGTTCTTCCTGCTGTTCCCCAAGAAGGGCACTGGGCTGGAGAATCCCGATTCGCTCTTCCGCAACTGGAAGGCCGAGCTCGATGCGCAATACAAGCGCGGCCGGCAGTTCTCCATGGTGCTGCATCCGCATGCCATCGGCTGGCCCAACCGTCTGCATGTGCTGGAGCAGTTCCTCGACCATGCGCGTGGGCTGCCCGAGCTGTGGTACGCCACAAGCGAAGAGTGCGCGCGGCATTGGCTCAAAACCTTCCCTGCCGCGACGCATCTCAAGCTCGAGCCGTCGATCTGGCGCGACTATCCCGGAAGCCTGAGCTGAACCATGAGCAAATATCGATTCCTGCTGATCAACGCCTTCAGCCTGGCGCCCGGCAACGACTTCGCGATGCGCTCCTACACGGGGCCGAAGGAGACGCAGGTCTACAACTATGAAGATCTGAAGCCGTTCCTGGCCGACATCGACTGGGACCTGAATCCCGGAGCTCGCGCCACCCACGGCAACTTCCCGGTGACGACCAAGGAAGCGTTCATGTCGGTCGGCAACAACCGCCTGCCGCTGGTGCGCGAGGCCTGCGCCAGCGGTAAGTACAATGCCGTCGTGCTGCTGGGCGGTGGCGACCCCGGCTACATGGAATCGCGCGAGATCGCGCGGCAGTACCGCATCCCGGTCACCAGCTCGGCGCATGCGCAGATGCACATTGCGGGGCTTTTGGGTAACAAGTTCTCGATCATCGACATCTCCGAATCGCACAACATGCAGATGTATCACCTGGTGGTGCAGTACCGCATGACCGACCGCTGCGCCTCGATCCGCAACGTCAACTTCCCGTTGCCCACGCCCAACCATCCCAACGACCGGCCGATCAATGTCGAGCGCGACCGCGCGCTGCAGAGCGGCACGTCGGACATGCTCGACGCGGCGGTCGTGGAATCGGTCGCAGCCATCGAGGAAGACGGCGCCGACACGATCATCCTGGGCTGCTCGGCCGCCTTCTGGATGCAGCCGTTGCTGCAGAAGCGCCTGCAGGAGATCGGCTGGGACGTGCCGGTGCTGGAAGGCGCACGCGCGGCAATCCAGGTGGCGAAGATGCTGGTCGATCTCGGCGTCGACGCCAGCGCACTCGCCTTTCCTGGCGAGCGTCCCGCCAAATGGCGGCGCAGGAAAGTGTTTTAGATTCTTGCCGGACCGCGGGCCTCCAGGCCCGCTCATGAATCATGAGG
>NZ_BKAJ01000057.1 GCF_007992495.1 Reyranella soli | reverse complement strand
CGCTCATGAATCATGAGGCGGGCCTGGAGGCCCGCGGTCCGGCAAGACAAGAGGGGGCAAGGATGATTGGCAGACGAACACTTCTCGCCGCGACGGCGGGGCTTCTGATAGCGGGCGGTGCAAACGCCCAGCCGAAATACCCATCGGAACCCGTCAAGCTTGTCGTGCCGCGCGCGCCGGGCGGCGGATCGGACATCCTGGCGCGGCTGCTGCAGCCCGCCCTGGAGAAGAAGCTCGGCGTGCCCGTCATCGTCGACAATCGGCCCGATGCTGCGGCCGTGATGGGCGCCACCATCGTGACCAAGGCGAAACCCGACGGCTACATGCTGCTGCTGACCGACAACTCCTTCTACCAGAACCCGGCGATCCTCGATTCGCTCCCCTACGACACGCTGAAAGGCTTCACCGCCATCACCATGCTGGCGCAGGCGCCGGTGATCCTGATCGTCCATCCCGACGTGCCGGCCAAGACCATGGCGGAACTGATCGAACTCGCGAAGAAGACCAACCTCACCTTCGCCTCGGGTGGCGTCGGCTCGTCGACCCATCTCATGGGCGTGATGGTGAATCTCAAGGCCGGCACCAACATCACCCACGTCCCCTTCAAGTCGTCGGGCCAGGCGCTGATCTCGCTGCTGGGCGCCCATGTCTCCATGCAGTATGGCGGGCTCGCCTCGGCGCCGCCCTACATCAAGGACGGCAAGGTCCGGCCCCTCGCCATCACCGGCGACAAGCGCGACCCCGCCCTGGCCGACGTGCCGACCTTCAAGGAAAGCGGCCTGGAGGGCGTCGACGTCTCGAGCGTCTGGGGCCTGCATGCCCCGCCGGGCACGTCGATCGAGATCCGCCGCGCCGTGCGTGACGCCGTCGCCGAGGTGATGCGCGATCCAGAAGTCGCCAAGCAGCTCGCCGAACGCGGTTATCAGACCATCGCCAGCACGCCCGAGGACCACCAGAAGCAGACCGATGCCCTGGTCAGCCAGTGGATCGAGGTCGGCAAGAAGGTGAATTTGAAGGAGTAGCTCAGCTTCAAAGAAATGCCTCACCCCGCCTTCGCCAGATCGATGGCGCGGCGGTACATGGTCATCGCCGCTTCCGGCGTGTTGTAGCCGGCGTGCGCCGTCAGCGTGACGTTGTCGAGCTTGAGCAGCGGCTCGTTGGGATCGACCGGTTCCTTGGCGAACACGTCGGTCGCGTAATGGCCGACATGGCCGGCCTTCAGGAGGTCGATCAGCGCCGGCTCGTCGACGACGCCGGCGCGCGCCGTGTTGACGACGATGACACCCCTCTTCGCCTTCTGGAGCTTTGCCCGATCGAGGAAGCCCCGGGTCTGGTCGTTGAGGCCAAGGTGCAGGCTGATGATGTCGGACTGCTTCAAGAGCTCGTCGATATCGACCATCGGTACCTTGGCGTCCGGACGCGGCGAACGGTTCCAGGCCACGACCTTCAGGCCGATTCCCGAGGCCATGCGCGCCATCTCGCGCCCGATGCCGCCCAGGCCGACGATGCCGATCGTCTTGCCGCGCAGCTCCATGCCCTGCATCGGCCGCCAGCCGCCGTTGCGGACCAAAGCGTGCATGGTGCCGATATGGCGGGCGGCGGCGAACACCAACCCCATGCCGTGCTCGGCCACCGTCGTGTCGCCGTAGCCCGAAATGGTCGAGACCTTGATGCCGTGCTTCGCTGCCGCCGCGAGATCGACGAAACTCGCCGCCCCTGTCCCCAGGAACACGATGTGCTTCAGGCCGGTGCAGCGCTTCAGCGTCTCCTCGTTGAAGTAGCTCGCATCGTTGATGACGGTGTCGTAGCCCTCGATCAGCTTGGGAATGGCATCGGCGGTTACCGGCCCCATGTTGACCGTGACCGGGATGTCGGACGGTCCGTGGACCCTCTTCCAGACGCTGTCGATGTCGGGTGTCGAATCGATGAACAAAGTCTTGGGCATCACACTCTCAACGTAGTTGTTCGACGACGCGGCCGAGCCGCTCCAGGGTGCGCACGGCGGCCTTCTGGTCCAGCCCCGGCCATTGCACGCGCACCAGGATATGGTCGGTGCCGGTGCGTTCGCCATAGTGGCCGATCTGCTCGACCACCTCGTTCTGCGCGCCGATGATGAAGCGGTTGGCCGCGAACTTGTCGAAGTCGGCGCGGATGCGATCGCCGGGCACGAAGCCCGACGCGCTGCCCCAGCTGGCATAGGCCTCGTACTTGAAGGACAGCGGCTCGCGCACCTCATCGAGTGCCTTGCCGGTGCCGCTGCCGACATGGCACTCGCGGATGATCGGGAACTCCTTGGCTGGCGCCAGGCCAGCCGCGGCGCGCGTTTCACGGAACAGCGCACCGAGCTTCTTCACGCCCTCCTCGCTCACCATCGGCGACGGCATCCAGGCGTCGGCGAGCTTGGCGGCGCGCGCAACCGGCGCCTCCGAATCACCCGCCATCCAGATCGGCGGGCCGCCAGGTTGCTTGGGCTTCAGGCTCGCCTGCACCTTGCTGAGCGTATGGTATCGACCTTTGTGTTCCACGACGTCGTCGCGCCACAGCTTGCGGATCACCTCGACGCCCTCGACGAAGCGCGACACGCGCTCCTTCATGGGCACGCCGATCGAATCGAACTCCTCCGGGCGATAGCCCAGGCCGAGGCCGATGATGGCGTTGCCGTCGGTCAGCCAGTCGAGCGTCGCCGTCTCCTCCGCCACGATCACCGGATTGAGCAATGGCAGGAGCAGCAGGCCCGGCCCCAGCCGCATGCCCTGGGCCTCCGCGGCAAGGCGCGCCAGCAACGGCATCGCCTGGAACATCTGCACCGGGCTCGACAGGAAATGCTGGCCGACCATCACCGAGGCAAGCCCGCTCGCCTTGGCGACACGCACCTGCTCGATCAGGTTTTCAAGTTCCGGACCGAGATCGGCGCCCTGCCGCCACTGGGTGTTCATGAAGAGACCGAGCTTCATCGCCTCTTTCCTCCCGCTTCATTCCTCCGGCATGCACTCTAGCGTCGCCGCGCAACCAGCACATCCCGCCGTTTGATGACACGATCGACTCGATGCGCCAGACGATCGTAGGGCGGCCGATTGACGACCTCGAGGTCGGCGACCTTGCCGACCAACGCCATCATCTCCTCCCGATCGAGCCGGGTCGAATCCCACGAGAAGGCGATGGCGCCACCGGCTACCAGCAGCTCCGTCCAGCCGGGAAGGCAGTCGGCGAGCAGGCCGTGCAGGGGACCGCGGTGCTGAATGCCATAGGGCAGATCGGTGACGATCAGGTGCGCCCGCCCGAAGCCCGCGAGCAGCTCGCCTGTCTGTCCGGCATTGCCGTGCGCCAGCATGCAGCGGCGCTGATCGTCCCGGCCGATCTGGAAAAGCCACCGCCGCGCGCCGAGCTTGCGCAGGCGCTCCTCCTTGGTGGCGAGGGGAATGCGGTTCTCGCGGCAATACTGGGTGATGAAGGTCGCCGTGCTCTCGATGTCGGTGCGGTCGAGGTCGAGACCGGCAACATCGGCGCCGAGCGACAGCGCCGTGAACAACGTGGTCCCGCCGCCGCACAGCGGGTCGACGACATCGAGCGCCGACCAGTCGCTGCTGTGAAAGTCCGACGCATACTTCGCCATGTTGCAAAGGAAGCGCGTGAAGTCTTCGTTGGTCTTGCCCTTGTAGCGCCGCGTCGCCGCCATGTCGGGAGGGATGAAGGCGGGCTGCACCGCCTCGACCGGACGCAACAACGGACCGGCAACGGCGCCGATCGCATCAAATAACTCGAAGATGCCGCCCAGCATCGCCATGCTGGCCAGCAGGCCGATCGACTCGTTGGTGATCGGTCCCGGCAGACCGAATGTCAGGTAGTCCTGGCCGGCGATGTTGTGCAGCGACACGTCCTCCAACCCGGGGCCCAGCGGCGACGCCAGCACTTCCGCCGCGGCGAGATCGCGCGCGAGGTTCGAATACTGGGTGCTGCGCTGAGGCGCGAGTTGGGCGGCTATCCGTGTCACCTCTTGGTTATATTCCAGAAAACCGTCGCCGGGGCAGCCAGCATGCCATCGATGGTCGTACGCATGGCCACCGGCTGATAGAGCTGGCCGAGATTGACGAAGGTCGGCGCCTGGGCCCAGTGCTTCTGCAGGTCCACCGCGATCTGCTTTTGCTTGGCGGGATCGGTCTCCTTGGCGAAGAGATCGCGCAGTTTCTCGATCAAGGGATCGCACGGCCAGCCGTAGGTCGCCTTCTCGCAGGAGGCGTTGAACAGGTTGGCCATCACCGGGTTCGTGATGTCCGAGCCGCCCGAGAAGGTGAAAAGCGCGTTCCAGCCGCCCTTGTCCGCCGGATCCTTCTTGGCGCGGCGCGCCACCAGGGTCTGCCAGTCCATGAGCTGCAGGTCGACCTTGAAGCCGGCCGCTTCGAGTTGCGCCTTTGCGACCGTGCCGAGGTTGGTCATGGCGGCGATGTCGGTTGCCTGCAGGAGCACAATCGGCATGCCGTCGTAGCCCGCTTCCTTGAGAAGTTGCCGGGCCTTGCCGGCATCCTGGTTCAGCACGTCCTTCATGCCCTCGTCCGAGCCGAGCGGCGTGCCGCACACGAACGGCGCCTTGCAGACCTTGTAGTATTTCGGATCGCCGATCGCTGCCTTGAGGAAATCCTCCTGGCCGAACGCCACCATCGCGGCATGTCGGATCCGCGGATCGTCGAACGGCTTGATCACGGTATTGAAGCGGAACTGGTACTGGCTGCCGACGGGATTGCTGTCGAACAGCTTTATGTTCTTGTCGCGGGCGAGGATGGGGAGGAGATCGTGCGGCGGCGCCTGCACGAGGTCGATCTCGTCCGCCATCAACGCGTTCACCTGGGTCTGGGCATCGGGGATCCATATCCATTCGACGCGATCGACCTTGGCGACCTTACCGCCGGCCAGGCCCGACGGCGGCTCGGCGCGTGGCTTGCTGACGGTGTTTTTGGTGAAGACCACCTTCTCGCCCGGCTTCCACTCGTCGGCCTTGAAGACGAAGGGGCCCGAACCGATCACGTCCTCGACCTTGATCTGCACCGTGGGCGGCGTCTCGGCCGTCTTCCTGGGCATCATAAAGGGGGCATTCGACGAGACCTTGGCGAGCGATTCCAGCACCAGGCCGTAAGGCTCCGTGAGCTTCATCCGCAAGGTCCGCGCATCGACCGCCTCGAAGCCGTCGACCAGGGCCAGCATCCTCTGGCCCATGGAATCCCGCGCACCCCAGCGCTTGAGCGAGGCGATGCAATCCTCGGCGGTGACCGGCTGGCCGTTGCTCCACTTGTTGTCGCGCAAGGTGAAGGTCCAGGTGAGCTTGTCGGGCGAGATGTCCCAGGTCTCGACCATCTGCGGCCTGACGTCGAACTTGTCGTCGAGGGCGAACAACACGTCCCACACCATGTAGCCGAAGTCGCGCTGGATATAGGCGCTGCTCCAGATCGGATCGACGATCTTCACGTCGGAGCCCATGGCAACCTTCAAGGTCTGCGCATTCGCGGCCACGGCGCCGAGCAGGCCCGTCGAAAGCACCAGGAGCGCGGCCGATTTCCGAAGATCGAGCATCATCTTCCTCCTGTCTGCCGCCAGCGGCGGAGCTGGCCGGCAAGGAATGGCTTGGCACGGTCCATGATCGGCCAGGGATCGTGACCGACGCCAGGAAGAGACTCGTGGGTCACCTTCACGCCCGCCTGGCACAGCGATCGCGTGAGCGCCTCGAGGCGTTGCGGCCGGGAGGCGCCGGCCTCATTGGCACCGGCCATGAAATACCGGCCGCCTTCGCGATGCGTGATTTCGTTCTTGTCGAGGTCGGCTGCCCCGACCAGCGTCTGGACGGGGACACGCCTCAAGGCATCGAGGTCGAGCGCGTTGCCGAAGAGCCCCTGTAGGTCGCGCACGCCGACCCACCAGTCGTGCCGATCGTCCACAAGAGTCACCGATCCCGGTGCGCCGAGCGAAGCCGCCCACAGCGATTGCGGCCTGAGCAGCAGAAAGCGGTTGGCGAACTGGGCGCCGCCGGAGAAGCCGAACAGCCCGAACCTGTCGCACGAGAGAGCCCACCGCTCCTTGACCTCGGCGACCATGTCGACGAGGACCTGGTCGTAGCGAATGCCGGGCTCGCTCAGATACTTGTAGCCGTCGGCATTGCCGTCGCCGTTCACCCCGACCGGGAACAGCGGACAGAGGATCAGCGTATTGCAGCCCTCACCGAAGTCCTGAAAACGATCGCGGAACTCCATGAAGGTGCGCGGACTGCCATGCACGACGACCAGCAACTCGGGCCGGACGTCGCCGGACCGGTAGCCGAACGGCACGTAAAGGCAGTACGAGAACCGGGGATCACAGCGCACGGCATAGACCGCGGTGCGTCCGATGTCGTAGGGACCAAGCTTCACGGCTTCCAGCGTAGCAATATTTGATCCAAAATGTGATCCAATTTTAAGGTCAAGGATGGCCAAGCCAGGGAAAACAGCCGCCAAGGGCGCCGAGGCGATTGCCGCGGCCATTGCGCTCGACATCGGCTCAGGCCAGTTGGGCAACGGCGCTTGGTTGAAGCAGATCGATATCGAGACCCGCTATCGCTGCACACGGGCCGATGCGCGGCGCGCGCTCGAGGCGTTGGCGATCAAGGGGCGGATTCAACGGATCCCACAGCGCGGCTACTTCGTTTCGATCGTCGACGAGAGCCAGCGCCACGAGCTCGTCGAAGTCCGCGTGCTGCTCGAGACGGCCATGATCCCCAGCATCGTCGAGCGGGCGACGAAAAAGGACATCGCCGATCTGCGCCGGCTGGCGGCGTCGTTTGCCGCAGCCGCCCGCAAGGACGACGTGACGGAACGCTACATGACCAACCGCGCCTTCCATGTCCACCTGAGCGAGCTCTGCGCCAATCGCGAGCTCGCCAAGCTCGCCCTCGCCGTGCGCGGCGACCTGCCGACCACGCGGATCGCCCAGTGGCACTCCCAGGCACGCATCGATCAATCAGCCAGGGAACATTCCCTGATCGTGGAGGCGCTTGCCGATCGCGACGTCAGGAAACTGACCGACCTGATTGCCGTTCACATTCGCCAGCCTGGCGAGCCCCGGCCTAGCCAGCCCATGAGGCGGCGCGCTCGAGCAGCCGGCGCGCGCGGATGACGATCGGCAGGTCGATCATGCTGCCTTCGAAGGCCACGGCCCCTGCCCCCTCGGCTGCGGCAGCATCGAAGGCCGCGATCAGCCGACGGGCGCGATCGAGCTCGACATCCGAGGCGCCATACTCCTCGTTGATGATCGGAACGTGCGCCGGATGGATGCAGGAGGCCGTGGTGAAGCCCAATGCCTTCCCGCGCCTGAGGCCGGCCCGATACGAATCGAGGTCGTTGATATTGGCGAGCTGACCCATCGAGCCCATGGGCAGGATGCCGGCTGTGCGGCAGGCCGCCAGGCCGTGCATGGCGAAGACGTACATGCTGTCGGCCGAGGGAATGGCGCCGAGCTCGGTCGCCATGTCCTCGCCGCCCACCGACATGCCGGCCATGCGCGGCTCGGCAGCGATGGCATAGAGGTGCGGCAGTGCCGCCGGTGACTCGATCAATACGAGGAAGCGCGTATGGCCGATCGTCATGCCGAGGGCCGCCTCGCGGTCGGTCACCAGCTCGGCGAGCAGCCGGACATGCTCTGGCCCCATGACCTTGGGCAGCATCAGGGCCGCGACACCGGGCATCACCGACGCCGCGATATCGGCGACGGCGAGGTCGAGCGGCCGGTTGATGCGCACCACGACGTCGGCGCCTTTCTGGGCGACCCGTGGCACGGCGGCAGGCAGCGCGGCGCGGGCATCCGCCTTGCGCGTCGGCAGGATCGAATCCTCGAGATCGAGGATGATGGCATCGGCGCCGCGCTCGTGCGCCTTCGCCAGGAATCGCTCCGAGAGCACCGGCACGAACAGCAGCGATCGCCAGGACGGTTGAGGCCGGTTCATTCGATGTTCTCCTATCAGCGCGTGGCGTCGCGCTTGCGTTTCAGGCCCCACGCCGCCGCCACATCGGCCGCGACGCGCCTGGCCATCAATCGATAACCCAGGCTTTCACCGAATGGCGAGCGGATAAGATGCGACCCGTCGGCATAGACGGTTTCCTTGACGTCGACGAACAGGTCGCCCAGGTCGAACACCGGCAGGCCAAGGTCGCGCTGGCTCATTACCCCGTCGACCATCCGGCGATAGAGCCCGATGTAGGACAAATCGCCGACGACGGCCTGCTCCGCGGCCGTCAGCGTCTTGCCGTAGGCAGGTACCGGCTGGAAGAAGTAAGCGGTCTTGATGTCGTAATCGCGCGCCACGGCGTCCATGGCGCGGTTGTACTTCCGCAGCAGCTCGAGCTGGGTGGCGAAGACGCGCTCGCCGTCGCCCGCGATGTCGGCCGGCAGGGCGAACAGGCTTTCGAGCGTCGTATGCTTGCTCGACGGCAGCGCGTCCCGGCCCTTGGCCAGCGCTTCCAGGCTGCGGAACAGCAGATAGGCGGCGTGCGACTGCCCGAGTATCGCATCCCTCGCCACACCGCCCGCGAGGCGGCCGAGCACCCAGCCGATGGCGGCATCGCCGAAATTGTCGTCGGCCACCAGCGGATTGACCGCGAGGAAATTGTTGACCGGATACTCCAGGCGCTCGCGCTCCCAGGGCCGGAACAGGTAGTAGTCGTTCATCCCGCCCAGCGTGATCACGGCGTCGAGTGCCTGGGCGTTGAGCGCGAACAGGATGAAGGGCTGCGGCTGCTTCCACGCGCCGTCGCCGCCGTTCAGCACCCAGAACGGCTGGCCGTTCGGGCTCTCGTATTCGCTGTTCAGCTCCTCTTCGAGGTAGCGCGGCGCGGGCCATGGGTCGATCTGGGCGAGCTGGCCCGCGACCGAGCCGCCGGTGAGCAGGATGGTGTAGCGGTCGGGCCGCTTCAGCAGCGGGTAGTCGTCGTTGAACAGGCCGACATTATTAACGTTCTTCAGCCCACACGGCCGGTTGGCATGATGGACGAAGCCGACATAGGGATGCGGATAGAGCGTATCGACATAGCGGCAGGCCGTGCCGCGCGTCAGGTCACGCACATAGGTGTTCTGGGTACGCTCGAACAGATCGGCGGCCGGCGTATAGCGGCCGTCTTCGACCATCGTCCAAAGGACCGCCATGCCCTCGATGGCCGCCACCGAAAGGGCAATGCCGATAGCAGTGGAAATCACGCCGAAGAGGCGGCGTTTGGTCTTGTCCTTCATCTGCGCGCGTCTCGGACTGCCTACCACACACGCCAGCTTGCCTGGTCGAACTCGAGCAATTTCTAGAGCGATTCCCGATTAGATGGAACCACTTGCACGGCTCTAGCAGCGAAGGCGTCGGACAACCTCCCGTTGAAGAGATCACACAGAAGAGCGTCTGCTCAATGCTGGCTCGGCAAAGCTAGCCAAGATCGAAGCCGTGCCCTACGGCCATCAAAACCCATCGTCGCCAGGGAAAATTGCGCCGTCCTGTTGCTTTATGGCCACAGTTCGTCGAAGTCACGGCCGGTCTGCGGCAAAGCTGGAGCCAAATCCTCTCGCACCGTGTAAAATAACTGGGAAACACATAACGAGGAGATACGGATGAGGAAGGCTTTGTTCGTTGCAGGCGCCTTGGTTGCCCTACCCTCGATGGGTCATGCACAGGAATTCGCGCCGTTACCTGGTTTCTACATCGGCGCCGGCGCCGGCGCCGTGTGGTACCTGAGTAGCACGACGTCGGTCGGCGGGTCGTTCAGCAGCACGACCGGTTTCCTGGCAGATGTCGTCGCCGGCTACGACTTCGTCGGTCCGCGCGTCGAGCTCGAAGTTGGCTTCGGCTTCATCCCCTTCACTGCCAACCTTGCCGGCACCGCTGCGCGGTCGAATTTCAGCGGTGAAGCCCATCAGCTGCACGTGATGGGCAAGGTCCTCTACGATTTCATTCCAGCGTCGACCATCACGCCCTATATCGGCGCCGGCGCGGGCATCGCGTTCGTCGACGGAAACTCCTTCCTGCAGAACACGGTGTTCGCCTACGAAGGCATCCTCGGCGTGGGCTACAACATCGACAGCCAGTGGCGCGTCGCCCTCGAAGGCCGCTACGTCGGCACGACGAACGCCAACGTGGTCATTAACGGCGTCAATGTCGGGGTGAACAACTCCAACATCGTGGCCATGGTCTACGGCCAGTACAAGTTCGCGCCGCCCACGGCGACAGCGCCACCGCCTGCGCCGGCCCCCGCTGCGCCGCCCTCCTTCATGGTGTTCTTCGACTGGGACAGCTCAGTCCTGTCGCAGGCCTCCCTGAACGTCGTCAACCAGGCCGCCGCCGCCTTCAAGAGCAAGGGCAGCGCTCGCATCCGCGCGACCGGGCACACCGATACGTCGGGGCCTGAGGCATACAACATGGCGCTGTCGCTGCGGCGCGCGAATGCGGTCAAGAACGCATTGGTGCGCGAAGGCGTGCCGGCCGCGGCGATCACCGTGATCGGGCGTGGCGAGCAGGGCCTGCTTGTGCAGACCGGCGACGGCGTGCGCGAGCCGCAGAATCGTCGCGTCGAGATCGTGGTCGAATAAACGGGGGTTTCGGGGGCTGGGCGACCGTCGGTCGCTCAGTCCCTGACCTTGACGGCGTCGGCGACGAACTCGGCCTCGGCCGTCGGGATGGGCGTGGACGTCTCGCGACAGAAGGCGGCGCCCAGGATCCAGTTCAGCTGGCCCGGTGTGCCTGAGCCGTTGCGCACGAAGCCGATACATTGGCGCTGGGCCTTCTGGAACGTCACATAGTGGTCGCCGGCTCTGCTGGCGGCATAGGCCCAGCCGCCGGCTCCTCCGGTGACGTTCTTCAGCGCATCCGCTGTCCGCAGCCAGTCCACCGCGCTGGAACTCGAGACGGGGCTCAGCCCTCCGACACCATGCGCCTGGACCAAGCGGTACAGGCCGATCGCGAACTCGCTTTTCGAATCGGTGTAGGTGAGGCGCCAGCTCTGCACGTTGCCAATGCGAAACGTGCGCACGTTCGACGTCCAGCACCGGTTGAACGGTACGCCGTAGACCGGCGCGGTGGCGCAGTTGATCTCATTGGTGAAGTTCCAGGAGTCCTGGGCGTCGGCCATCCCGACCCTGCCGAAAACGACCAGGGCCGCAAGCAAGGCCACCAGCGCCTTGAATTGATTCCGCCTCAAGTGAGAAGCTCCCCATCCGCGCCAGCAGCGGCAAAAACAATCACATAGATTCTGGACTGCAGCAATCTCGACGGAGATCAGCGCGTGGGCGTCAGCCCCCAGGGGCAAGAGACGGCGCCGGGAAAGTCCATGCGTCGGCCGGACGAGTCCTGGCACGAGATACCGCCGGAGCTGCTGGCGCGCGGCTGCGGCGGCGCAGGATACGGTGAGGGTGACGGTGACGGCATCGTTGCAGCGCGAGCCTTCGCGGCCGCCTCGGCCTTCTTGAGATCGTCATCGTATTTTGCGAGCGCCGGCGCCGCCTCGCTGAACAGCGCCTGTTGCTGAGCGGCGGTCAGGAAGCCGGTCGTCGGCTGATTGCGGGCTTTCTGCCACCCCGAGATCATTTCGCGAGAGCGCGGCCCAAAGACACCATCGAAGCCGTTCGTGTCGAAGCCTAGAGACGTCAACGCAACCTGGATCCGCTGGCGATCGAGCTGCGAGAGCTTGAGCGCAATCTCGGCAGCCTCTGCAGCCTTCTGGGCCGCCGCTTCGGCGTCGGCCTTCTGCTTGGCCTCAGCGTCGGCCTTCGCCTTGGCGTCTGCATCGGCCTTTCGCTTGGCCTCGGCTTCCGCCCTGGCCTTGGCGTCCGATTCCGCCTTTGCCTTGGCCTCCGCGTCAGCCTTTGCCTTGGCTTCTGCGTCGGCTTTCGCCTTGGCTTCGGCTTCGGCCTTTCGCCTGGTCTCGGCGTCCGCCTTTGCCTGGGCCTCTGCCTCTGCCTTGGTCTTGGCTTCGGCCTCCGCCTTCGCTTTGGCGTCGGCATCGGCTCGTCGCCTGGCGTCAGCCTCGGCTCTTTGCCTGGCTTCGGCATCCGCCTTCGCTTTTGCCTCGGCCTCCGCTCGCTGCTTGGCCTCGGCGTCCGCCTTCGCCCTGGCGTCCGCATCCGCCTTCTGCCTGGCTTCCGCTTCCGCCTGCTGCCTGGCCGCCTCAGCGTCCGCCGCTTTCTGCCTTGCCTCGGCCTCCGCCCGCTGCCGTGCCGCCTCGGCTTCCGCCTTTTGCCTGGCTGCGGCCTCGGCTTCAGCCTTCTGCCTCGCTTCGGCCTCTGCCTGTTGCTTGGCTGCGGCTTCGGCCTGGAGCCTGGCTTCCTCCTCGGCCTTCTGCCTGGCGGCCACCTCGGCAGCCTTCTGCTCCTCCGCAGACACTGGAGGCGCCGGCCTCGGTGGGAAGATCACGTATCCGCCAGCCACACCGACCAGGATCGCCGCCACCGCCCCGCCATAGAGCGCGATGCGATTCATTCCGGCGAACGCCGCACTGGCCGACGCGAACGACCGAGCGGATGCCGACTTGAGCCTAGCCGCCGTGGACGCCGCCGCAGAAGCGGCAGCGCCCGTCACCGCCGGCCGCTGCCTGTTCGTCGGCGGCAAGACGGGTGCAGGAGCGGGCGCAGGGGCAGGTGCGGGCGCAGGGGCAGGCACGGGTTTGGGCTTCGGACGAGGCTTCGGCCGCTCGAATACGGTCTCGTCACTTGCCTGCTCGACCACTGTCCCCGAAAGAATGTCGCGCCATTCGGCGATCGACTGCGGGCGATCCTTGGCCCGCACCGTGAGGCCAATATCGATCCCCTTGAGAACGGCAGGCGGGTAGCCTTCGAGAGAAAGCTTGGCCAGCGGCTGGTAGGCATCGTTGAGCGCGCGCTCCAGGGAGCTCGGCGGCGCCTTGCCCGTGATCGCATGATAGAGCGTTGCCGACAGGCTGTAGATATCGGTCCACGGCCCTTGCTTGTCCGACGTCAGCTGCTCGGCCGCGGCATAGCGCGGCGTGAAGATCGCCGTCATCGCCGCCGTGCGATCGGCCATCGATGACCGCGACGCGCCGAAATCGATCAGCGTCGGATTGTTGTTGGCATCGAGGATGACG
Organism: Reyranella soli; assembly: GCF_007992495.1. Lineage (GTDB taxonomy): Bacteria > Pseudomonadota > Alphaproteobacteria > Reyranellales > Reyranellaceae > Reyranella > Reyranella soli. The sequence continues at coordinate 51,856 of NZ_BKAJ01000057.1, read as the reverse complement.
TTGGCCGGCTTGACGTCGCGATGCAGGAAGCCGGTCTTGTGGACGGCCTCGAGTCCATCGAGCAGTCGGTCGAGCATGCGCTGGGTGATCGCCGGCGGCAGCTTGCCATCGCGCTTCAGGCGTTGCTCGAGAGTGTCTCCGCGCGCCAGGCCCATGATCATGTAGGCCGTGCCGTTGGCTTCGAGGAAGTCGTACACGCGGACGACTGCGGGCGCGCCCTCGAGCGTGGCGAGGATGCGGGCCTCTTCAAGGAAACGTTCGCGCCCCCAGATGAAGTCTTCGGCAAGCTGAGTCGATCGCGGCACGACCGTCGAGCCGTTCTCGCGCAGCGCCAGCGTCGTCGGCAGATACTCCTTCACTGCGACTTCGCGGCCGAGCGTCGTATCCTTGGCGTAGTAGGTGATGCCGAAGCCGCCGTGGCCCAGGACTGAAAGCAGCTCATAGTTACGCAGCCGCGTCCCGGCTGGTAACGTGCCTCGCATTTCGTTCGGCTTGGCGTCTGCCTTGGTCTCGGCCGCCATAACTTGTCTGCCCTCGAGCATCGAGGTTTGCAAAAAGCAATTCTAGCGCATGTCGCGGTTTCGCAAAGCGCCAAGATAGAGGTGGCGATCGCACTCGCGTGTGGCGAATCTCACGTACACGCCGCCAACTCTCGGTTATGACAGCGCCGCTACGTCAATCCTGCCGGCGCTCTCAAAAGCCCTGAATCCTCTTGTCGAACGGGCGGATGTTGCATGATAGTTGCGAGAGTTCAGTGCGCCGCCGTTCAACGGATGACGTCCCGGGGGGATGAATACAAGTGCGTCCAATAGAGCTGAAGCCACTGATCGGACGCCTGAACGACGTCTGCCGTCGCGCCCTTGAGGCCGCGGCTGGCGCGACGGCGCTCAGAACCCACTACAACGTCGAAATCGAGCATTTTCTGGTCGGACTGCTCGATAAGACCGATACCGATCTTGCCGCCATCCTGCGGCGCTGGGAGATCGATCCCGCCCGTCTGCTGGCCGACCTCACGAGGTCGCTCGACCGTATGAAGACCGGCAACGCGCGGGCGCCGGCGCTTTCACCCGACATCGTCGAGATGGTAAAGCAGGGCTGGCTGCTGGCCTCGGTCGAGCAAGGTGCCAGCCGCGTGCACTCGGGCCATCTGATCTGGGCGCTGCTGGCCGACGACATGCTGGCGCGCCGCGCGATCGCATCGTCGGGCCTTCTGGCCGCCATCGCGCCCGATACGCTCAAGGCCGACTATCTCACGATCTGCGCCAACACGGCCGAGACGGCACAGGCCACGACGCAGGCGGCTGGCTCGGAGGCGGCAGGCACCGGCTCGGGCGAAGCCCGACCGGGCGGCTCGGGGGCTCTCGATCAATTCACGATCGACCTCACGGCCCAGGCCAAGGCCGGCAAGATCGATCCGATCCTCGGCCGTGACTTCGAGATCCGTCAGATGGTCGACATCCTGACGCGCCGTCGTCAGAACAATCCGATCCTTACGGGCGAAGCGGGCGTCGGCAAGACCGCCGTCGTCGAGGGCCTGGCGCTCCGCATAGCGTCGGGCGACGTCCCGCCGGCGCTGCGCAGCGTCACATTGCGCACGCTCGATCTTGGCCTGCTTCAAGCCGGTGCGGGCGTGAAGGGTGAATTCGAGAACCGCCTGAAGTCGGTGATCGAGGAGACCAAGTCGAGCCCCAAACCCATCATCCTTTTCATAGACGAGGCGCATACGCTGATCGGCGCCGGCGGCCAAGCCGGCCAGAACGATGCGGCCAATCTCCTGAAGCCCGCGCTGGCGCGCGGCGAGCTGCGCACGATCGCGGCGACCACCTGGGCCGAATACAAGAAGTACTTCGAGAAGGACGCCGCCCTCACCCGCCGCTTCCAGCCCGTGAAGGTCGAGGAGCCCAGCGAGAAGATAGCCGTCGCCATGATTCGCGGCCTGGTATCGACGCTCGAGCTGCATCACAAGGTTCGCATCCTGGACGAGGCGGTGAGCGACGCCGTGCGCCTGTCGGCGCGCTACATCCCGGCGCGGCAGTTGCCGGACAAGGCGGTCAGCCTGATCGACACGGCCTGCGCGCGCGTGGCGATGAGCCAGAACGCCATACCGGCGCCGATCGACGACTGCCAGCGCCGCCTCGGCCTGATCGACACCGAGCTCAAGATTATCGAGCGCGAGACGGCGGCGGGCGCCGATCATGCGGCCCGGCACGAAGAGCTGACGGCCGAACGGCAGCGCATCACCGACGAGCTGGCCAAGCTGAACGAGCGCTGGGAGGCCGAACGCGATCTCGTGACCAAGATCGACGCTGTACGCGCCAAAATCGATGCCGCGACGGCGAGTACGAGCAATGCCGGCGACGGCGCCGCCAAGAGCGATGGCCAGGCGGAGCGTGCCGAGCTGACCGACCTGTCGGCACGCCTGCGCACGCTGCAAGGCGAACAGCCATTGATTTTTCCCGTGGTCGACGGCCAGGCGATCGCCGCCATCGTCGAGGCGTGGACCGGTATCCCGGCCCGCCGCATGCAGACCGACGAGATCCGCACCGTGCTCAATCTGCGCGAAGCGATGGAACGGCGCGTCGTCGGGCAAAACCATGCGCTGGAAGCTGTCGCGCAAGCCATTCGCACCAGCCGGGCCGGATTGACCGATCCGCGCCGGCCGGTCGGCGTCTTCCTGTTCGTCGGCACGTCGGGTGTCGGCAAAACGGAGACCGCCCTTACCCTTGCCCAGCTCCTCTACGGCGGCGAACAAAACGCCACCACCATCAACATGGCGGAGTTCAAGGAGGAGCACAAAGTCAGTCTGCTGATGGGCAGCCCACCGGGCTATGTCGGCTATGGCGAAGGCGGCGTGCTGACCGAAGCGGTCCGGCGACGGCCCTACAGCGTCGTGCTTCTCGATGAGATGGAGAAGGCCCACTCGGGCGTTCAGGACGTGTTCTACTCCGTCTTCGACAAAGGCAACATGAAGGACGGCGAAGGGCGCGACATCGATTTCAAGAACACTGTCATCATCATGACCAGCAACGCTGGTACGGATCTGATCAACAAGCTGTTCGCCGATCCTGAAACCGCGCCGGACGCCGCCGGACTTGCCGACGCGCTGCGGCCGGAACTGGCGAAGTTCTTCAAGCCGGCCTTCCTCGGGCGCGTGACCCTGGTGCCGTATTTCCCCCTTCCCACTGCGATTATCCGCCAGATCGTGACGATGCAACTCGAACGTATCCGCAATCGTGTGCGCGACAGCTATCGCGCGACGTTCGATTGGACGCCGGAATTGGTCGACACGATCGCGGCGCGCTGTACGGAAAGCAGTTCAGGCGCGCGCAACGTCGAGAACATCCTGACGCGTACGCTTCTTCCCGAGTTGTCCGCAGAGGTGCTCGCTCGACTGGCCGACGGCCAGTCGATCCAAAACGTCAAAGCCAGCCTCAACGCAGACGGGTTATTTTTCTTTGCCATCAACTAACCGTAAAGGTGTTGATAATCCCCAATGGCTTTCTCCAACGGAGGTCGACAGTGCCAATCTATATGAAGTTCGGCGGCATCGATGGTGACGTTACCACCGATGGGTATAAAAACTGGATCGAGTTGAACTCATTCCAGTATGGAGTTGGTCGAGCCGTGAGCAGCGGCGCCGGCGGCAACTCGCGCGAGAGCTCGGCGCCCAACGTCAGCGAGATCGTTGTCACCAAGCATTTCGACAAGGCGTCCGCCAAGCTCTACCAGGACTCGGTGGCCGGGACGTTCGACACCAAGGTCGAGATCAAGATGAACACGACCACCAAGAACAAGACCGAAACGTTTCTTTCCTTCGAACTGTCGGATTGCGGCGTCAGCAGCTATTCGCTCAGCTCAGGCGGCGACAATCCTATGGAGAGTCTGTCGCTCAACTTCCTCAAGGTCATGGTCACACCTACGCCGCTCGACAAGTCCGGCCAGATCAAGAAGGGCGACGTGGTCTCCTACGATCTGCTGGCAATGAAGGCGAGCTGAGGCTCCAACCAGTCACGTCTGCAAAACCAAGACAAGCCGGTGCCTTTGCGGCACCGGCGATCGGGCTCCGGTACCCCTACTGCTTTACTGCTGAGGTTCGGTGGAAGGCGGCTTGATACCGACGCTCGTCAACAGCGAATGACGCGCTGTCTCGTCGGCAACCAGTTCGGCGACGAGGTCCGGCCAGCCAAGGCGGGCACGTCGCACAGCTTCATCCAATGTAAACCCGATCGGCGAGCTCGGCTCGTTGCGCTTGAACCAGGCGGCAATCTCCGTGAGCTGACGCAGCGCCTGTTCGCGCCCCGTGATGCTTCCCGGCGTCGCCACAACAGCAGCGGCGCCATCGCCTGCGCCTGCAGTCGCGCTTGTCATCTCGGCTGCTCCATCTGCCGCGTCGGGCGGTGCAAATCGCCCGCACGTTTCCGATACGAACTCCAGCAACTCGCGCACACGGTTGGCGGCCGGGCTCGCGTCGCCGGCCTTTTCGTCGAACGCGCGCTCCATCTCCTTCCACGATGCGAGAGTCTTGGTGATCAGCTCGCGTTGCGCCGACCAATACGCGCCGCCGGCCGCCCGCGCTTCCTTTTCGACCTCTTCGAACGGCAGGACGCCGGAGTCGATGCGCTGGGCGCGCCGCGCCGGATCGGTGATGCCGGAGAGCTCGACCGCTGCCTGGTACTGCCAGATGCTGAAGGGCGAGCCGTCAGGCCGGCGAAACAGCGCCACTTTACGCAGCGGCTGCATCAGTGTTCCATCAGCGCCCTGGCCGGAAAGTCCCGCTACGGCGGCCACACGGGCCTCCATGTCGCCTTCCTCAGGCACCGGAAACAGGCCGTCCCAATGCCGCTCGACCAGCCCGCCGATCACCGCGGCGCCCGCCATCAGTCCCCGGAGGCCGGCCATGCGCACCAAGGCTTCTGTCAGCCAGGTCGCAACTTCCAGATCCTTGGAGTTCGCCTTCAACGCCCCGATCGCCATCGTCGCGACCGGGCGCCAGAGCACCGGCAGGCCTTCTTCGCCGCCCTCGGTATCGGCCTGCCGCTCGGCATCGCGCGCCTGGGCCCGGGCGTCGCGAAGGCGGAAGTAGATGGAGGTCGGCGCGAAGTCCTGTCGAAGGTCGACGCCGGTCGGCTGGTCACCCTCCAGGGGCGCCAGGATCGCCTCAAAGTCAGCTGTCTCAAGTTCCGGAATCATGGTGAAGTCACCCGCGGGACTGGTCTGCTATGATACAAGCCGGACCGCCATGTTGAAGAACCAAACGTTTAGGGAACGTGCTTTTCATCACCTTCGACGACACCCGGGACGGCCTATGCTGGCATGGACTGCCTAAGCTGTCCGGAGTAGTCTAGTCGATAAGCAGGAGGGTTTCTGCGATGAGCTCAAGTATACACGACAAGCTGAATCGTGTGCGCAAACCCCGAGTGCACATCACCTACGATGTCGAGACCGAAGGCGCGCAGATCCAGCGCGAGCTGCCCTTCGTCGTCGGCATCATGGGCGATTTCTCGGGAGATCCGACGACGCCGCTGAAGCCTCTGGCCGACCGCAAGTTCACGCAAATCGACCGCGACAACTTCAACGACGTGATGGCCAGCATGGCGCCTGGCCTCAAGCTCAAGGTCGACAACAAGCTGGCCGACGACGGCACGCAGATGGCTGTCGACCTCAAGTTCAACTCGATGGACGACTTCGATCCTGTGCAGGTCGTCAAGCAGGTCCCCGCCCTCGCGGCGCTGCTCGAGACCCGCGAGAAGCTTCGCGATCTCATGAGCAAGGCCGACCGGTCGCAGGAACTCGAGAACCTGCTCGAGCAGGTCTTGCGCTCCGAGGAAGAGCTCAAGTCGCTGTCGGGCGAACTCGGCATCAAGAAGTCGGAGGAATAGGCAAATGGCCGACGCAAAGAGCGCGCCCCAATCCGCCGCCGCCACAACGACCGAGGCGGCGCCCGGCTTGCTTGACCAGATCATCACCAACACCAAGCAGACCGAACCCGATCGCGCTCAGGAGCTCGTCAAGACGCTCGTCGAGCAGGCGCTGGCCGGCACTGTCACCTTCGATCGCAATCTCACGCGGACGTTCGACAAGGCCGTCAAGGCGATCGATGCCAAGATGTCGGAGCAGCTCAACGCGATCATGCATGATCCGAAGTTCCTCAAGCTCGAGGGCAGCTGGCGGGGATTGCACTACCTGGTGCAGAACTCCGAGACCGGCACCGCACTCAAGCTGCGCGTGCTCAACCTGCCCAAGCGCGAGCTGAACCGCGACCTCAGCCGGGCGATCGAGTTCGACCAGAGCCAGCTGTTCAAGAAGATCTACGAGAACGAGTTCGGCACGCCGGGTGGCGAGCCCTATGGCGCGTTGATCGGCGACTATGAGTGGACGAACCATCCCGACGACATCGAGACTCTGCGGCTGGTATCCAACATCGCGGCCGGCGCGTTCGCGCCGTTCATCTCCGCGGCCGGTGCCGGCATGTTCGGCTTCGAATCGTGGACCGAGCTGTCCAAGCCGCGCGATCTCGCCAAGATCTTCGATACGGTCGAGTTCGCGAAATGGCGGGCGTTCCGCGACAGCGAGGATTCGCGGTTCGTGAACCTCGTCATGCCGCGCGTGATCGCCCGCATGCCCTACGGCAAGAACACCAAGCCGCTCGACGAGTTCGACTACGAGGAAGCGCCGATCGATGCCCGCGGCAAGGCGCAAGCGATGGATCACGAATCCTATTGCTGGTCCAACGCCGCCTACATCATGGGCGCGCGCCTCACCGATGCCTTTGCCAAGACCGGCTTCTGCACCGCCATCCGCGGCGCCGAGGGTGGCGGCAAGGTGGAAAACCTGCCGACCCATGTCTTTACGTCGGACGACGGTGACCTCGACGCCAAGTGCCCGACAGAAATCGGCATCACCGACCGGCGCGAGTTCGAACTGTCCAACCAGGGCTTCCTGCCGCTCTGTCATTACAAGAACACGGACTACGCGGTGTTCTTCGGTGGCCAGACGACGCAGAAGCCGAAGAAGTACGATCGGCCCGAAGCGACCGCCAATGCCGCTATTTCGGCCCGGCTGCCCTATATCATGGCGACCAGCCGGTTTGCCCATTACCTCAAGGTCATGGGACGCGACAAGATCGGCAGCTTCATGGAAGCGAGCAACGTCGAGACCTGGCTCAATCGCTGGATCCAAAACTACGTCAACTCCAACGTCGACGCCGGCCAGGACATGAAGGCCCGCTTCCCGTTGCGCGAGGCGCGGGTCGAGGTGAAGGAGATTCCGGGCAAGCCGGGTTCGTACAATGCTATCGCCTATCTGCGGCCCTGGCTGCAGATGGAGGAATTGACCACGAGCTTGCGCATGGTCGCGAGCATTCCCCAGAAGGCCTGACCGCCCGAACCCTTTTGACCTGGCACCCGCCGCCATGATGGGCGGGACCGGCACACCATGGGCGAGGAAGCAACAATTGCAGCCCCCGCGGAGGAGGCGTCTCGACAGCGACCGCCTCTGCGCGAGTCGGTGCTGGCGGGTCGCTTCTTCGGCGAACAGCACCGCGAGGAGGGTGGCGAGCTTGCCGCCTTCCTTCACGGCAGGCTGAGTTGCAGTGAGGCGCTCGAGATGTGGTTCGGCGAGGCCCTGAGCGGCCTTCTGGCCGCCGGCGGCGACCGGCTGCGCGCAGCGCTCGACCGCGACATCGCCGACATCGATGCCGCGATCGGCGATCAGCTCGACGCCGTGCTGCATCACTCGCGCTTCCGGGCGCTGGAAGGGCGCTGGCGCGGCCTCGCCTGGCTGATCTCCGGCATCGAACCGGGCCGGCGGGTCAAGGTGCGACTGCTGCCCGTCCGATGGGGCGAGCTCTGCCGCGACCTCGAACGGGCATTGGAATTCGACCAGAGCATCACCTTCCGCCGCATCTACGAGGAAGAGTTCGGCATGCCCGGCGGCGAGCCGTACGGCCTGATGGTGATCGATCACGCCGTCCGCCATCGCGTCGCCGCCGGGGCCACGACCGACGACGTGGGCGGCCTGGCGCAGCTTTCCGCCGTCGCCGCGGCCGCCTTCATGCCGACCGTGCTTTCGCTCGATCCGACGGTGCTGGAAGTCGACACCTTCTCCGACCTCGAAGGCGTGCGCGACATCACCGCGCCGCTGCGCGGGCCCAACCACCTGCGCTGGCGAAGCCTTTCCGGACGCGCCGACATGCGCTTCGTGGCGGTGACGCTGCCCCGCCTGCTGGCGCGCCGCCCATGGGCGGACGACCCTGGTCGTCTCGACGGCTTCCGCTACAGCGAGCACGCACCGACAGCCGACGCGCGGGTCTGGATGAGCGCCGGGTACGCCTTCGCCGCCTGCGCGGTGCGCGCCTTCCTGGACAACAACTGGCCGGCCGACGTGCGCGGCGTGGAGATCGACCGTGTCGGCGGCGGGCTTGTCGACAATCTCACCGCGGAGCCATTCGTCAGCGGTCCGCCCTATGCCTGGCCGCGCAAGTCCATCGAGTACCAGTTCAGCTTCCGGCAGGAGCAGGCCCTGGTCGAGGTCGGCCTGTTGCCGGTCGGCGTCCTGCCGTTCGGGCCCGAGCTGGTGTTCGGCGCCTCGCGCAGCATGCAGGCACCGGCGAACTATTCAGGCGCCAACGCCGTCGTGGCGGACGCCAACGCCCGCCTGTCTGCCCAGATCAACTCGATGCTGTGCGCCGCGCGCTTCGCCCATCTCCTCAAGGTGATGGGGCGGGACATGGTGGGCGCTTTCCGCACCGCCGACGAGATCGAGCGCCAGCTCAACGCCTGGCTCCAGGGCTACGTCAACACCAACATCAACAGCACCGCCGATTCGCGGGCGCGCTTTCCCCTGCTCGAAGGCAACGTGCAGGTGCGCGAACGCCTCGAGAAGCCGGGAGTGTTCGGCTGCACCATCCATCTGCGCCCGCACTACCAGCTCGACGATATCGCTACCGCCTTCCATCTCGTCACCGAACTCGCAGCGCCCAGCGTCTGACGACGCGGCCGGTCAGGAGGATCGATGTCGCTTTCTCCCACAGGAACTGCCGATCCCGGCGAAGCCGGTCGTCTGTTCCACGAAGGCAATCTCGCCAATGCGCTGACGGCAGCCAATGCCGCGGTGCGCCGCGCGCCGACCGATATCGGCGCCCGGGTCCTGCTCGCCGAGCTGCTGGCCTTCTCCGGCAATATCGAGCGCGCCGACGTCGTTCTCGACGCCTGCGCCGACCTCGACCCGACGGCCGCCATCGTCGTTGCCGAGTTCCGCCAGCTGCTGCGCGGCGAGACGGCAAGGCGACAGCTGTTCAGCGACGGCCGGGTGCCGGAATTCCTCGGCGAGCCCACCGCCGCCCAGCGCTCGGCATTGGCCGGCATCGTCGCCCTGCGCAACGGTGATCCGTCCGAAGCCGCCAGGCTTGCCGCCGAGGCCGAAGCAGCGCGCCCGCACCCGTCCGGCACTCTGCGCGGCGCGGCCTTCGACGATATGCGCGACGCCGACGACCTGCTGGCGTCCTGCTTCGAGGTCATCACCACGACCGGCAAGTATTTCTGGATTCCGCCCGAACGCGTGCTGCTCCTGGAGTTTCACCCGGCCAAGCGGCCGCGCGATCTCTTCTGGCGCCGCGCGACCATGCAGGTAGCCGACGGCCCCGACGGCGATGTCTATCTGCCGGTGATCTATCCGCCGATGACGAAGGCGGCGGCCGACGCCATGACAGACCCGTTGCGGCTGGGCCGGGCCACCGATTGGCAGCAGGCGGGCGACAGTGGACCGACGACGGGCCTCGGCGCCGTGACCGTGCTGGTCGGCGAGGAAGCGTTGACCTGGCTCGAGATCGACAAGATCGTCTTTCAGGCGGCGTCATGAGCGACAGCAGAAATCGCCCGACGTCTGACAATTTCGGCGCAACGCGCAGCAGGCGGGCCCAGCTGCCCCTGCTCGACCGGCTTGTCGATGCCGACCCTTCACAGAGCTCGGACGCGCCGCTCTCGGCGTCTGCCGCCATGGACACCATACGCATCAGCATCTGCAACGACCTCGAGGAACTGCTCAACACGCGCCGCAGATGGCGTTCCTGGGATCCCCACCTGGCCGAGCTCGATCGCTCGCTGGCCGGCTTCGGACTGCCCGACTTCGCCTCCGGCGCCTACCACGATCCGCGCCGCCGTGAGGAGTTGCGCGTGCTGGTCGAGAACTGCATCCGCCGCTTCGAGCCGCGTATTGTCAGCCTCAGGGTCACGCTCCTCGAAACGACCGACAAGGTGAGCGGAACGCTCAGGCTGCGTATCGACGCGCTGCTGCACGCCGAACCGGCACCGGAGCCGATCGCCTTCGACACGGTCGTCGACCTTCTCACCAAGAACGTCACGGTTCACGAACAGGAGGCGTAGTTGGCGTCGGACTCCCTGCTCGCCTTCTTCAACCGGGAACTCGAAGCGTTGCGCGTGCTGGCCGGCGAATTCGCCGAGCGCCATCCCAAGATCGCCGGCCGCCTGCGCCTGACGAAGGACACCATCGACGACCCTCATGTCAGCCGCCTGCTCGAGGGCGTGGCCTTTCTCGGCGCGCGCGTGCAGCACCGGCTGGATGACGAGTTCCCGGAGCTTACCGACGGGCTGCTCTCCGTCCTCTATCCCCACTACCTCGCCCCCATGCCTTCGGTGGCGATCACCCGGTTCGCTGCCAATCCGGACCTGCCGGGTCCCGCTCATCTGCCCTCCGGCCTCGCGATCGAAGCCGAACCTGTCGGCGGCGAGACCTGCCAGTTCCGCACCGCCTATCCCCTGACACTGTGGCCGGTGGAGATCGACGCCGTCCGGCTTTCAGGCATGCCTTTGGCGGCTCCGCCCAATCCAACCGCTACCGAGGCGGTCGCTTGTCTCCGCATCAGCTTGCGCTGCATCAACCCCACCATGACCTTCACGCAGCTCGGCCTCGACCGGCTGCGCGTCTTCCTGACCGGCGAGCACGGGTCGCGGCTGCTGGAATTGCTGATGGCGCATACCGTCTCGATTGCCCTGGCAGACGATCTCTCGGACGCGCACCCGGTGATCCTGCCGCCGGACACATTGCAGGCCGTCGGCTTCGCGCCGGAGGAAGCGCTGTTCCCCTGGCCGGCGCGCTCCTTCTCCGGCTTCCGGCTGCTCAGCGAGTACTTCGCCGCGCGCGAAAAATTCCAGTTCATCGATATTTGCCGGCTCGACGCCAAGACGCTGGTCTCGGCGGGCAACAAGATGGACATCTTCGTCTATCTCGATCGCGCGATCCCGGATCTCGAACGCGCGGTGCAGGCCAACAGCCTGGCGCTCGGCTGCACGCCCATCGTCAACCTGTTCTCGCAGCGCTGCGAGCCGATCTCGCTCGACCATACGAGCATCGAATATCGCATCGAGCCGGACGTGCGTCGCCCCGCCAGCGTCGAGGTGTGGGCCGTCGAGCGCGTGCGCGAAAGCCTGCCGAACGGCGAGTTCAGGACATGGCAGCCGTTCCATCGGCTGACGCGACGGCACGCCGATGACGCGGCAGAGGCATCGATTGCCGGCTTCTACGGCACGGCACGCCGCGACACGACTGGCGACTTTCGCGGCACCGAGGTCTATCTGCTGCCGCACGATGCCGGCTTCGATCCCGAACGTGAAAGCAGCGGCGTCCTGTCGGTCGATGCGCTGTGCTGCAATCGTGATTTGCCGGCCGCCCTGCCGTTCGGCGGCGGACGCCCGACCCTCAGGCTGGTCGAAGGCGCCGCCGCCGTGACCGGCCTCAGCTGCCTGACCGCGCCGACACCGACGCTGCGCATGCCGGTCCGTGAGCGCGGTTTCTGGCGGCTGATCTCTCACCTGTCGCTTGGCCATCTCAGCGTCGTCGGCGGCGAGACCGCAGCCGACGCCCTGCGCGAGGTGCTGCGCCTCTACGATTGCCGCGAATCGACCGAATCGCGCACGGCGATCCGTGCCCTGCTCAACGTGACATCCAGGCCCGGCACCGCGCGTATTCCGGGGTTGCGCGGTCCCGGCGCGCGCAGCGGCGGGTTCTGCCGTGGGCTCGATGTCACCTTGACGTTCGACGACCAGGCATGGACGACAGGCGGATTGTATGTGCTGGCGTCGGTGCTCGACCGTTTCCTGGCGTTGCATGCGACCGTGAACTCGTTCGTGCGCACGCAAGCGGTCCTGCGCGGACGGCCCGGCGTTGCCGCCAGTTGGCCAGCGCGCGCCGGCAGCCAGGTGCTGCTGTGATAAAGACCCGCTCCTCGCGGCGCGCCGAGGCGCCGATGGCGCGCCTCAAGGAGCAGCCGCAGCGCTTCAGCTTCGATGCCGCGGTGAGGGTCCTGACCTTTCTCCGGCGCCGGGCCGATCCGGCCGGCTCCGCCCGCTTCACCAGCACGGTCGGCTCATCCTACCTGCCGGCGGAGGTCACCCAGGTTCGGACCGAAGACGGGATGTCCGAGCCGCTCGTGACGGTGGGACTGATCGGATTGACCGGGCCCGCTGGTGTCCTGCCGAGATACTATTCGGATGCCGTCGTCGCCGATCAGCGATCGCGCGCGTTTTCGCTCACGCGTTTTCTCGACCTGATCTCGCATCGCATGGTCGCGGCGTTTGCCGCTGCGGGCACGAAGTACCGGCCCCATCGCGCCGCCGATGTCGGCGCCCTGTCGACCAACACGGAGCGCAGCGATCCGGTCGCCGAGGTGCTGCTGTCCTTGACCGGCTATGCCACCCCTCACCTCGCCGAACGACTGCTCGCCGGTCCGGCTGCGCTACGTCATTACGCTGGATTCTTTTCGGCCCATCCGCGCTCCGCGGATCGCCTCGAGGCATTGGCCTCCGACTGGCTCGGCCGACCGGTCAAGGTCGAGCAGTTCGCGGGGGCGTGGCTCGCCCTGCCGATCGACCAGCGGACGCGCCTGGGCGTCGGCCTGTCGCCGGGCGGATTCAGCCAGTTGAGCGTCGATGCGGCGGCCGGCGTGCGCGCCTGGGACCAGCAGGCGCGGATCATCCTGCGCATCGGACCGCTCGATCTCGCCTATTTCGAGAGACTCCTGCCCGACCAGCCGCTGCTGCGTGAGCTGATCTCGCTGGTGCGCGCCTATGTCGGCTTCGAAGTGGGCTTTGCCGCCAATCCCGTGCTGGCGCGCGACGCCGTTCCGCCGTTGGCGCTGGCCCCGCCCGCCGAGGGCGGTCCGAGACCACTGCTCGGCTGGAACACGTGGCTGCCGACATCCCGCGCCATGCCCCGGCGGACCGACGCCGGCGATGCCTTGTTCGAAAGTGAGATTGTTGAGGGACGTGCATGAACCAACCATGGAACAGCGGCTACGTCGCCGACATCGCCTATATCGAAGGCTTCTATGTCCAACAGTCGCCGGCGCGCATGGCGCTCGCCTGCCTGTTCGGCAACGTCGCGGCCGACCTGCCGGAGCCTGACGATCCCGCCACTTACCTGGAGTTGGGCTGCGGTTGCGGCATCGGCGCGCTGGTCACGGCGGCGGCCAATCCAGGATGGCAGGTCACGGCGATCGACTACAACCCTGCCCATATCGCCATCGGCGCCAGTCTCGCCCGCGCCGCGCGCCTCGACAATATCCGCTTCATAGAAGGCGATCTCGCCAGTCTCGCGACCAGCGCCCAGGCCGACACCATTCCCCAGGCCGATTTCGTCACCATGCACGGCCTCTGGTCGTGGGTCAGCAACGAGGTCCGCGCCGGCATCGTCCGGCTGCTGGCCGCCAAGACACGCCCGGGCGGCATGGTCCATCTGAGCTACAACGCGCTGCCCGCCTGGCAGGGCGCGCTCGGCATGCAGCGGCTGATCTACGAGACCGGCATCCGATCCGGCGGCCGCAGCGACACGCAGGCCCAGGCGGGTCTCGCATTGGCACGCGACCTCAAGGCGGTCGAGAGCAAGTATCTCACCGAGAGCAGCCTCTCGCGCGATCTTCTCGACACCACCGTCGCCATGTCGACGGAATACCTTTCGCACGAATACATGAGCGCTCATTGGGCGCCGGCCTTCCACGCCGACGTCGTCGCGGCGCTGGCCGAAGCGAAGCTCGACTGGGTGTCGTCGGTCAATCCGATGGAGAACTTCCCCGAGCTGATGCTGACGGCCGAGCAGCGCGACATCATGAACCGCTACAAGGATCCGCTGCTGCGCGAGCTGATCAAGGACATGTGCCTGCCGCGGCAGCTCCGACACGACGTCTTCGTGCGCGGCGCCAGGCGCATCCACAACGAGGCGCGCGACGCGGCGCTCTCCGGCCTGACGGTCGTGCCGATCGTCAGCCCGGGCGAGTTGCAGACCAAGATACGCGTGCCGGCCGGCATGGCCGAGGTCAGCGACAAGCTGAAGGACATGATGGTCGCGGCGATGCGCGGCCCGGCGACGGTCGGCGATCTGATGGCGCTGAGCAGCGAGCGCGGCAATCCCGCCGAGCTCATAAGCATTCTTGTCGGCTCCCATCAGTGCCAGGTCGCGACGCGCTCGAATGGCGAGCAACCCGACGCCGCCAACCGGCTCAATCGCGTCTTCGGCTCGCGCGTCCATTCGATCGTCGACGCCAAGACCTCGGGCGGCCTCGCCTCCTGGCGGCTCGGCACCGGCCTCACGGCGCCCCCGCTCCTGCAGTTCATGGCGGCCCGGCTGCTCAGCGGCGAGCGGGAAGACAATGCCGACGCCTGGATCAAGGCTCTGAGCGCGGACGTCATCCCGGAAAAGCACGATACCGTGCGCAATGTCGTCCATACCGCAATCGAGCAGCGCCTGCCGATCCTGCGGCAACTGCGAATCGTTCCCGACTAGCCCCCCTTCGCTCCTGCGGAGCTTCGGGAGACTTGGATCAACTACTAACCCCGGCCATCCGAAGCTGCCCCGCAGCGTAGGGTGGCTAGATCGTCACCTCCACCTGAAATGGAATAATTCCAATAGCACACACCCTTCTGCCAAATTGTCGCCGCCAAGGTCGTGTTTCCTTACAACCTCGCGTCGGCTAGCGTTTAGTGCCTGAAAGCACCGATCGTGACTTGGCTGCTGGGACACCACACCGAAAGTTGCGTTTCACATGGCCGAAGATGACAAAAAATCGTTGCTGTCGATCACGAGCTCTGCGGAGTCGCCTCTGACGGCTGTTCGGATGACGGCCACCGAAACAATCAGCGAACTGTTCCGCTTCGAAGTCGAAGCGATCGCGGCTGGCACGATCAACGCGACCAACATGCTCAACAAGACCGCTTGCGTGGCGGTCAACAACGGCGGCAAGACGACCCGATACTTCCACGGCATCGTCCAGGAATTCGGCGTGCTCGAGCAGAGCGGCGTCATCGACAAGCTTTACAAGATGGTGCTCGTGCCCCAGCTGGCGCACGCCGCCATTCGCAGCGACTGCCGGATGTTCTTCAACAAGACCGCCGAGGACATCCTCAAGATCCTCTTCCAGGAAGTCGGCGTGACCCGAACCTCGTTCCGCCTGTACTCCGCGCCGACCCAGCGCAAGGCGACGGCTCAGTTCAACGAGACGGCGCTGCACTTCGCGACGCGGCTGATGGAGGAAGAAGGCTGGTATTACTTCTTCGAGCATAGCGAGGACAGCCACACACTGGTCGTGACCAACGAAAACAACGGCTTCTACACCATCCCCAATGCCACGCTTCGGCTCGGCGTCGGCACGACCGCGGACATGATGGTCGAGTTCCGCAAGCCCGAGGCGTTTGCCCCGGGCAAGGTGACGGTCAAGGACTACGACTTCGACACACCCGACAAGAACCTGAAGATGGAGCAGAACACCATCCTCAAGCACGGCGGCACGTCTCAGCGCCCGGTGTTCCATTGGCCTGCCCTGACCCGCGACACCGGCGTGGCGAAGAACCGTGCTAGATGGCGCATGGAAGCGGCCGAGGCCGCGGTTTCCCTGATTGGCGGAGGCTGCGACCATGCCGGGCTGATCGCCGGTGGAAAGTTCAAGCTGAAAACCGACGCCGGCGAGCAGGTTCACGTCATCCAGCAGATCAAGCATCACGCCGAGGATGTGTCGGAGCGGGCCGGCGTCGCATCGGGCACGGACTACAGCAACAGTTTCATGGCCTTCCCCAACTCCGTGCCGTGGCGCCAGCCGATGAAGACGGCGCGGCCGCGCATGGAGGGGCTTCACACCGCCACGGTCCTGGCGCCGTCGGGAGAAGAGATCCACACCGACGACCAGGGACGCATAAAAATCCGCTTCCGCTGGGATTGGCGCGAGGACGCCACCGCCGACAACAGCGAATGGGTGCGCGTGGTCCAGCCGTGGGCCGGCAATCAGTGGGGCGGCCAGTTCATCCCGCGCGTCGACACCGAGGTCGCCGTCGCCTTCATGGATGCCGATCCCGACCGCCCGATCGTCATCGGCGGCCTGTACAACGGCGACGACAAGCCGATCTTCCCGGTCGGCGAGAAGACGAAACTCGGTTTCCGCTCGCGCTCGGTGACCAAGGGCGGCACCGCCGATTTCAACGAGCTCTCGTTCGACGACAAGAAGGGCAGCGAGCAGCTCTTCCTGCATGCCCAGAAGGACATGAAGACGGAGGTCGAGAACGACCAGACACTGACCGTCGAGAACGACCGCACCGTCACCATCAACAAGGGCAACGAGACGGTCACCCTGAAGCAGGGCGATCAGAGCACCGAGCTCAAGCTCGGCAACATCTCCGTGAAATGCGACCTCGGCTCCATCACCATGGAAGCGATGCAGGCGATCACGCTCAAGGTCGGGCAGAGCTCGGTGAAGATCGACCAGATGGGCGTTACGATCAGCGGCATGATGATCAAGGTCAACGGAACGGTAATGACGGAGGTGAAGGGGCTGATGACCACCGTCAAAGGTGACGCCATGCTGCAGCTGAGCGGCGGCATCATCATGATCGGCTGAGGACCCTACCATGGCTTCCCCACCGACCCCCAAGACCGCGAACAAGCTCAGCGACGACCTGGCGCGTGTGCTGCCACACCTGCAGCTCGACGATCAGGGCCGCTCCACCCTCGTCGGGGCCAAGGATTCCATCGAAGCCCTCGATCGGCTCGAGCGGGCCGGGCTTTTGGTCGAGGCGACGCGGCTGATCGCCCATGCGCTGCCCGCGCGCGAAGCGGTGTGGTGGGCCTGCGCGTGCTCGCGTCACACGGCCGCGAGCGGGACCGATCCGTCGGCCGAGGCGAAAGTGCGTGAGGCCGCCGAAGAGTGGGTCCGCAAGCCGACCGACGAACAACGCCGCACCGCGATGAAACACGCGGAATCGGCAGGGTTCGGCAGCGCCGAGGCGTGGGCCGCCGTTGGCGCCTTCTGGAGCGGAGATTCCATGGCCCCGCCGGAGGCACCGAAGGTGCCGCCGCAGCCGCATTTCACCGGCCTCGCCGTGGCAGGTTCGGTCGCCCTGGCGGCCGCCCGTGGACCAGCGGTGCGGCGCGACGATAGACTTATGCGCTTCCTCGCCTCGGCCAAGGACATCGCGGCTGGCGGCGCCGGACGCCTTGAAGCGGAGCCAGACTGATGCCAATGCCTGCAGCCCGTGTCGGCGACATGCATGTCTGCCCCATGGTGACGGTCCTGGTGCCGCATGTCGGCGGCCCGATTCTTCCTCCCGGCGGCGTGCCTGTCTTGATCGGCGGCTTGCCGGCAGCCCGCGTCGGCGACATGTGCGTCTGTGTAGGGCCGCCGGACGTCATCGCCCTTGGATCCTTCAAGGTGCTGATCGGCGGCATGCCCGCCGCGTATCTGGGGTCCCTTACAGCCCACGGCGGCTCCGTCGTCGTGGGCTATCCTCTCGTCCTCGTCTGACACGCTGGATCGCGGTCAACCGCCTGCGCCGAAATCGATCGTCACGACGGTGACGTTGTCGGAGACCTTGGCCATCAGCGCGGCCGTCACCAGACGCTCAGCTGCGGTCTCGTCGTCGCCGGACAACAGCTCAGCCAACAGTTCCTCGGGCAGTGTCTTGCTCAAGCCGTCGCTGCACAGCAGCAGCCGATCGCCGGCCTGCAGCTGGCCGGTCCGCTTGTCCAGCTCGAGAAGGTCGATGTCGGCGCCAACGGCGCGCGTGATGACGTTGGCCTGCGGATGGCGGGCAGCCTCCGCCTCGCTGATCGTGCCGTTCTCGACCAGCACCTGCACCAGGCTGTGGTCGCGTGTGATCCTGGTGAGCGCCTGGCCGCGCAGCAGATAGGCGCGCGAATCTCCCGCCCACAGGCAGGCGAAATGATCGTCTCGTGCCATCAGCACGACCACGGTCGTCGCCACCATGGCGCCATGTCGTGACGCCTCGGTGTGCAGGCGCGCATGCGTCGCTTCCAGCCGTGATCGTACCTCGATCAGCATCTCGCTGGCGGAGAGCCCGGGGTCGATGGACTGCAGAATGGTGGCGACCTCGGCCGATGCAATCTCGCCCGATGCATGCCCACCTGCGCCGTCTGCCACCGCCCAGAGCCCGAGATCGGGCCGATTGACGTAGGCGTCCTCGTTCATGCGGTTCGCCGTGCCCGCATGCGTCGCCGCGCAGGAGCGGAAGCTCCCGTGGCGAGCCGTGTTCTGAGCGATTCCGTTCTCAGACATCACGAAGCATCCGAAGCTCGGGGGACCAACACCTCAGGTGCGGCGGCGTTCGCTCCCCAGTCATCATCTATGAGCGCAGCAAATCCGCTTCCCTCCGGCAAGGCTGTTCCTGTCTCAAAACGCGTGACAACTCGCGGACCGCCCTCGGTCCACCACGCGGTGCGCCCGGGCACGAACTCCAGATCAGGCGTCGGCCCTTCTGCCGTCGTGAAGGCAGCCTGGATGCGCTCCAGCAGGTCGACGGGCGCCAGATCGTGCTCCAGCGCATCGCGCCCCGCCTCCTCTGCCGCCGCCAGGAAGGACGTCATCTCTCCGATATGCGGCAGCCAATCACACGGCGCGGCGGCGGCAATCGTCAACGGCGAATAGCGCCCGACCTTGTCCACGCTCGGCAGCCAGAGCCCGAGCACGCCATTCTTGCCGCAAAGCCCCGGCGGCAGCATGAAGCGCCAGACGGGGGCCTCCAGCCAGGCGTCTTGCCACTCGTCGCGCCACCGGGCCTGCGTCTCGGCGAGGCCGCGCTGCCACCAGTCGTCCCAGCTGTCGGTGAAGTCGCGCGGCAGGTTCTCGCGCACGAAGTCACCCCGCGCAGGCAGCTTGCCGAACAGGCCGGCAATCGCATCGGTGGGTAGCGCAGCCATTGGTCTAGCCGCTGACCGATGGACAGCGGAAGTCCTGCAAGACGCCCGGCGCAAAGGGATTCAAGACCGAGCCGGCGCGAATCTCGAACGCTGCACTGCGCTCATCGAGCTGAAAGGTCAGCAGATAGCGCTCCGGCGAGCCGGCCTGCTGCAGGGTGCCACGGCTGAACAGCCGGAACATCGCCCACGGGCCAGTCTCTGAGATCACGCCGGTGCCCCCGCGCGGCGGCGGATTGAAGACCAGCCGGACGTTCGTCATGCCGTTGGGACCCGGCCAGGTGATCTGGGTCGACCGCGCCGGCCCGTGCGCGTAGGTGACCGTCGTGCCGTCGAACTCCAGGTTGACCTGCGACGCGCCAGAGTCCAACTCGACCGGCGTGATGTCGAAGCGCACGGCGATTGTCGTCGAACCGGAGGCGAAGAACAGGTCGCGAATGACGGCAGCGCGCTGGAACTGCGTGATGTCCGCCGGCGAGACCGGCGCCGACACGCCGTCCACCGTCTGCGGCGTCCAGGTCTTGCCGGTGGTGTTCACATAGGGCCGGAGCTGCGTGTTGAAGAAGCCGTCTATCAGGCCGCCCGGCGCGAACAGCTTGGCGAAGTCGTCCAGCGGCGTCTCGTTCGAGCTGCCGGGCACGAACGGGAAGCGTCCGTTGACTGCGGGCGCGCAGAGCCTGGCCGGCCCGTTCACGCCATTGTAGGCGGCGGCAACCTGCTGGCGCGCACCGCCGGCGCGCAGCGCGGTGCTTTGCTCGGCCATGCTGGCGAGCCAGCGGCCCAGCGGCTGCGGCTGGCGCTGGGATTCCGCCCGCAGCGCCTGCGAGGGATCGTCGCCGGCCGCGACGGTGGGCGCACCGACACCCGCGGCGTTCATCCTGGCGAGCTGCTGGCGCAGGTCGTCCAGAAGCTTCAGCACCTGGTCGATCGGCGCCGAGCCGGGTGGTGTGACGAGATCACGGAGCGCCCTGTAGCGTTCGTCGATCTGATGGCCGGGCGGCACGGCCGGCGTCGCACCGGCCTGGCCGGCAAGCAGTGCGGCAAGCGCCGCGGACTTGGCGACCGTGGGCGCTACTGCCGCCGCCTTTTCCTTCGCGGCCTTTTCCAGATCCGCTGCTGCTGCCGCCTCGACAGCCGAAGGTTTCGGCGGCTCCGACAGCGTGAGCTGGCGGGCGATGGCCACCAGCAGATCCTTCAACGGCGACTGCTTGGACGCCAGGATATAGAGGTCCTGGGACGCCTGGTTCAGACTGCGCAGCGGCGAGATCTCGATATCCTGCAGCAGTGCGTCCCACGCCTTGGCGTAGTCCTCCATGTACTGCTTGACGACATCGTTCGCGACTTCGCTTTGCTTGGCGAGGTCGAAGTTGCCGGGCACTTTCTGGCCGAGCACCCAGCTTTCCGACGCGACTTCGCGAGTCGCCGTGGCCAAGGCAGGCAGCAGCACCTTGTGGAACCCATCCACGGTCAGGAAGCCCGGTATGCCGTCGCTCATCTTCCTGCCCGAGGCCCGGGTGAAGACGCTTCCGCCTGCACGGCCAAGCGCGTCGCTCGGCCGCCACGGCGGCAGGCTCTGCGCCGCAGCCGAAGGCTTGATGCGGGAGTAGGCACGCGACGCCAGCGAGACGCGGCTGAAGGTCGTGCGCGCCTTCTCCACCAGCGCATCGTCGAGAGACACCGCGGGCAGCGGCTGCGCCAGGAGCGCATCGAGGTGCTGCTGGAGGCTCGCGATCACCGCCAGATTGCCAGGTCCGGAATACTGGGCCTGCCAATCGTAGGTCATCCACTCCTTAACAAGGGACTTGTCGAGCGGGCCCTGGCCGCCGAGCATCAGGTAGACGCGCGTCGCCTCGTACAGGAATTCCGGCTGGGTGAAATAGCCCCGCATCTGGGCTTCCAGCCGCCAGATCAGGCGTGGCAGCAGCGCGTAGCCCAATGCATGCCGATAGACGCCCTCGGCGCCGCCACGCAGCTTGGCCGTCTGCGACAGGTCGAAGCCGGCCAGCAGGGGGCTGCTGGCCTTGGCCGTCGTCGACAGCTCGCGGGCGGCGTCAAGCAACGGCAGCAGGCGCGGCAGGTCGGCATCGTTGACGGGATCGAACGTCGTTTCCTTGGCGATCTTTTGATAGGTATCCAGGGCCGACGCCATTTCGCCGATCTCGCGCTCGCTGGACGAGCGGTTGACCAGGAGCCAGCCGGCGACGCCAAGGGTCAGCAAGGCCACCACGGCATAGGCGGCGGAGCGCATGATGAGCCGGCGCATGCGCGCCGTCGGCGGCTCGCTCACCAGCATGGCCTCGCCGAAGATCACCCGCGACACGAGATGCCCCAGGAAATAGCTGCGCCCCTGCACCGGCCGCAGCGCGGCGGCGCGGCGCTGGTCGACACCGAAGGCACGCATCATCACGCCGGTCAGGCGATCGATCGGCGAACCCTCCTGGGTGCCGGAGGCGAAGTAGACGCCGCGCAGCAGCGGCGCCGGATCGAGCCGCGAGCCGCCGAAGGCCTCGGTGAGAAAGGCCTGCAGGGGCTGCCCGAGCGAAGCGATCTGCGTCGGGAAGCCCGCGATCAGCGCACGGCGCTCCGGGCTTTGCTCGGCCTGCAGGCGGTCGAACAGGCGATCGTTCAGGCTCTCGACGAGAAGCTGCAGCTCGTCGGGGAACTGCGCCACCGGGGTCGCGGCGGCCTTGCCGTACGGGAAGGTCACGCCCCAGACCTGCTCGCGCCGATCGCGGTCGAGATCGTCGAAGAACTCGGCGAAGCCCGCGATCAGGTCGGACTTGGTGAACAGCAGATAGACCGGCAGACGGATGCTGAGGCGCTCCTCGAGCTCCTTGATGCGCCGCCGGACCGCGCGTGCATGGGCGACCCGCTCGTCGTTCGGCGCGCTGGCGATATCGCTCAAGGCAATCGCCACGATCACGCCGTTGAGCGGCTGCCGCGGCCGCGTCCGGCGCAGCAGATCGAGGAAAGCATCCCATCCAGCGCGATCGACGGCGGCATTCGAATCCTGGGTCGTGTAGCGACCGGCCGTGTCGATCAGCACGGCGTTCTCGGTGAACCACCAGTCGCACATCCGGGTGCCGCCGACGCCGGCGACCGCCCCCTGCCCCATCTCGGCAGCCAACGGGAATTTCAGGCCGCTGTTCAGGAGCGCCGTCGTCTTGCCCGCGCCGGGCGGGCCGATGATGACGTACCAGGGCTGCTCATAGAGGTAACCGCGCGTGCCGCGCGCCCGCTTCAGCAGCGACAGCGCAGTCGACATGCGTTCGCGCAGGGCCGCCGCTTCCTCGCTGCTGCGATCGTCCGCCTCGTCGGCAGCCTTCTCGGTGACGCCGGCCTCGAGCTTCCGCTCGCGGCGTCGGCGATTGAAGTCGAGCGCCACGTTTACGGCAGCCCAGATCGCCAGCAGGCACAGGATGACGACCAGGCGGCCAATCCATCCCTCGAGAAGCGGCAGCAGCGGGCCGAAGAACCAGACCAGCAGCGCCAGGATGGCGACGCCGAGGAAACTCAGCACCCAACGGGAAGCGAGGAGCCGCAGCGCTTTCATGATCAGCCACCCTGCCGGTAGAGAACGACTTCGATACGCCGGTTGCGTTCGCGGCCCTCGGGCGTGGAGTTGGGCGCGATCGGATCGGCGTCCGCCCGGCCCTCGACGGTTATCCGCGAAGGCTCGCCGAGCGCGGCGCCGATGATCGTGCTGGCCGCCTGCGCCCGCGCCGTCGACAGCTGGAAGTTCGAGGGGAAGGCGATGGTGCGGATCGGCTCGGAGTCGGTGTAGCCGAAGACCTTCACCGGGCCGTTCTCTTCCTTCAGGGCAAGTCCGATACGCTCGAGCAACGGCTTGAAGCTCGGCGTCAGCGTGGCGCTGCCCGACGCGAACATGTTGCGGCCCATGATGCGCACTAGCGGCTGCGCCGGCGAGCCGAGGACCTCGACGAGCTTCTGATCGATCTCGGGCTTCAGGAACTGGCGCAGCTTGTCGAGCGTCGACGGCTCGGGCGGCGGCGGTGCGACTGCGATCACCGGTGCGGGCTCGACGACCGGTGTGCGGGTGATCGTCGGCATGCGATCCGGCGGCGCGCCCTGCAGCCGGGCATAGACGGCATCGGACTCCGAATTGAGGCCGATCGAGAACCAGAGGAAGAGCCCGCCGATGATGCCCAGCCCCGCCAAGGCGGTGACCCAGAGCGGCACGACGAACCGCGCCGGCCGGTAGGGTGCATTCACGCCCTTGGTATGCGGCGCAAGCGCCGGTTCTGCCGCCTTCCTCTGGCGAGCGATGACGGCATAGGTCTCTTCGCGGATCCGGCTGATGTCGCCGACGCCGCGACGCGACAGGCGATACCGGCCCATGAAGCCGAGCGACATGCAGATGTACATCAGCTCGATGACCGGCAGGAACCTGCCGGGGTTGTCGCACATCTGCTTCAGCACATCGAAGAAGCGCTCGCCGCTGCGCACTTCCTGATGGAAGGTCGAGACCAGCGAACGCTGGCCCCAGGTCCCGCTGCTGCCCCAGGGCGTGCTCAGCACGATGTCGTCGACGCTGGCGCACAACGCATAGTGGGCGGGACGAAGCTGTTCGAGGGGCACACCCTTGTCCCGCGCCTCCTGCTCGAAGACCCGAATCTGGCGCACAGTCCGCTCATAGAGGTCACCGGAATCCGGCGCGTTGGCCGTATTGCGCAACCGCGCCATGAGCTGGAGCAGCGGCGCAGCGGCGGCGGCGAGGACGTCGTTGCCGACCGCCATGTCCTCCGTTCCCTCGGCCGCCACCACAGGCGCAGCGGTAGGGCGAGACGCCACCGTATGCGACGATGGCGGTTCGCTCGGCGGGACGGGAGGTTGTTCCGGTGCCGCCGCGCGGCGGCGCCCGGGAGTCGGCCGAATGACCGTCCGGTTGTCGTCCTCAGGTTCGGCGAAAGGATTGTCGCTCATGATCGCCTCACGTCAGCGGCGTCAACCGCGGATGGCCCAGAGCTCAATATTGAGGTTCGGGAACTCGCCGGAGAGATGGATGGCGAACCCACCGGAGGCCTGCAGCTCCTTCCAGTGCGCCGAATTGCGGTCCAGCTCGAAGTAGGTCGCGCCGGCATAGAACGGCAGCTGTCGTGGCGCGACCGGCAAGGGCCGCACGGCAATGCCCGGCAGAGCGACGTTCACCAGCTCGCGGATATGCTCGACCGCGCCGATCTTGACCTGCGAAGGGAACAACCGCCGCAGCGTCTCGGTCGGCACATCGGCCTGCACGGCCAGCACGAAGCTCGACGAACGCAGGATGCCGCGATCGACGATGGGGCCGACCCGGACGCCGTAGGCGCGCTGCTGAAGCGGGATCTGGATGGCCGTCTGCTCGATGACCGTCGACAGCGAGCGACGCAGGTCGGCGATCACCGGCGCGAAGCTGCGCTGCAGGTCGGCATGCCGATAGGGCGGATAGTCCGAGGGCCGCCGGCTCGCTTCGGTGAACGTCGCGAAATCGCCCGCCATCTGCACCAGGGCAGCGTAGAGATCGGCAGGATGGACATTGCCATCGCTCGCCCAATGCGCCAGCAGCTTCTGCGAGCGGTTGACCGATTGCAGCAGCAGGAAGTCCGAGACATCGGCCACGCCGCGCGAGCCCGGTGCGGTCAGCCGCGCCGCCAGAGCTTCACCACGCTGATTGAGCAGGCCGGTGAGCTCGGCAAGCAGGCCGCTGAGCGGCGGTGCGGCGGAGCAGGCCAGGCACGGGGCGATCCACTGATCGTCGAGCACCACCTTGCGGTCCGCGCCGACCTCGACCACGCGGGCAAGACCGATGCCGTGGTAGCCCGCACGATTCTCGGTCTCGAGCATGTAGCGCAGCCGCAGCCTGCCGACCTGCACTTCGGCGGGCTGCGGTGAGCCGGAATGCGTGTCGTAGGCTTCGAAGAGCCGTTGCTCATAGCGACCCTCCGCGGAGCCGTTGGCGGTGACCTCCACCGCTCCCGCCTGCCGCATCGGCAACACGAGATAGACGACGGCGTTGCGCGTCGTCTCGGGCAGGTCGAGCGGCACGGGTTGGTCGGTCTCGCCGGGCAGAGAGAACGGCGTGCCGTCTTCGAACACGCCGCTGCCGCTGGCCAGGGCGAACTGGCCGGTGGCGAGCAGGTTGCGGTTGATCACGCCTTCGGTCAGGCCCCAGGCATGGGAGCGCAAGGAGGCCGTGCGGTCGCGTATCAGCGCCTCGAGCCAGCGATCCTGCTGCTGGAAGTGCTGCGCCCGCAGGAACATGCCCTCGAGCCAGACAACACGGTTTGACCAGGTCATGTCGGTACCAGGGCGGCTCTGGTGCCGCTGATGGAGATTGCGAACCGCGAGAGTCCGCTCTCGGCGATGGGCGTGACCATGCGCCATTGCGCGCGATCGATGTCGCGGAACAGCACGGCAACGCCGATGAACCGCACCCCGGGCTTGGGCATCAGCGTGACCTTGCGGGTCTCGCCCGGGCGCACCACCACTTCCTCGGCGCCGGCGCTTTCCGTTCCCAGCGTCTGGGCCTCGCGCTGCATCAGGGAGTAAACGTCGGCTGATTCGAACTTGCCCCTGGCATTGAGCGAATAGAGGCGGACCGCGACCGACACCGGCGTGCCGGCTGGATTGGGATTGATGTCGGAGCTCGCTCTGATGGTCACATCGACCACCGCCGGCGGCGGTGGACCACCGCAACCTTCGACCAGCAGGGCGGCCGGCACCGCCCCAAACAGAAACCGGCGACGGTCGATCATGATGAGGCCCGATCAGAGGTCAGTTTTTCAATCGCCTGCTCGTAGGCACGCGCAAAGGCCTTGCCGAACACGCTGTCGAAATCGTCCGAAAGCGCCTGGGTCACGCTCTTGTGCAGCTGCCCGAAGGCCTCCCATGCCTTGGCCTTCTTCTGGGCAGGATGGATCTGCAGCCCACCGCCGCCCGCCTTCTGTTCGATGATCTCGGGATCGAACTGGGCGAGCAGGACCCGCACGGCCGCCTGCATCGCCGAGATTGTCGCGAGCTCGTGCATTCTGAGGTCGTCGAAGGCTTCGGCAATGGCCTCATCCACCGGCATCCCGCCGCGCCGGCCGATGCCGAGCAAGGTTGCCAGGGCGTCATCATCATCGAGCGAGAACTTCAAGGGGTTGTTGCCGGTCGGCCGGATCATCGTCTGCTCGATGCGGAACTCGTCCTTGATGCTCGAGCGCGCCATCAAGGTCTGGCGAAGGCCGTTGACGCTCGCCCGCAAGGCGGCGCCGATCCGCTCCAGCGTCTTCTCCGGATCCGGCAGCGCCGCGTCGTTCATGGCGACACCCCGCAGGAAAGCCTCGACCACGGCGGCATCGCTCGCCGCCACGGCCGACGGAGCCGCCGCCGGCGTCGGCGCCCGGCGCTCGGTCTTCACTGGAGTGGCGACGGCGGGGGCGGGCGCCGGCTGCTCAGCCTGCGGCGGGTGCGCCGGTTGAGGCCGCGGGTTGGCCGCCGACAGGTCGACGTCCCAGTCGTCCGGAATGATCGCGACCGGTCCCGGTGGCCGGAAAGCGCTCTGAAGGGCTGGTACGTGATCGGAGTCCGTCGGTCCGCTGAACGGCTCCGGGTTGGGCGCCAGCGGATCGAAATCCGCCGGCAGGATCGGCGAATTAGGCGCGTCCAGCATCGACGAGGAGCTCGGCAGCCGGGCGTCCTGGTAGGGCCGCACATCGGACCGCGACGGCAGGAAGTCGTCATGCGCGCGCGCCGCCTCTTCCTCGTCGATGATCACTTCGATCTCGTAGAGGCCGAACTTGACCCTGTCGCCGTTGCGCAGCTTCTGGCTGGCGCCCTTGCCGATAGGATCGCCGGCCTGGTTGAGGAAGGTGCCGTTGGTGCTGAAATCGTGCACCTCCCATTCGCCTACGCCGTAGACGAACTGGCAGTGCTTCTTCGACAGGTGGCGCTCGGGATCGGGAACGACCCACTGGTTTTCTTTCCCCCGGCCTATGGAGAACTCGCCGCCACGAACCTCGCGCCGCTCGGGCGCCACGTTGTCGGGACAGCGGATCATGACAAGCTTCAGGGTCACGTGAGGACGCACTCCTATACGGGAGGTGAGCGGCTGGTCCGGTCGCCTAAAATACTAGTAGGGGAACCCTCGACTGGGCAATCGTACTTGGCTTTGGTAGCGGTTGGAACGCCCTCCTGCGAACTCACTGGAAGCCTGCTCAATCATATTGAAAGTTGCAGGACGCCCTAAAACTACCATTAATCTCTGTATCAACGGATGCGGTTGACGGCTCGGGGCGACGGCAGCCATCCTAAGCCTCAGCCGTTCGACAAAAGACCCTGTCGCCATGTGCCTTGCCCCTTCGCAAGTGATCCTGAGTACCGATGAAGCCGGCGCGGTCGCCCCGCCGATCTTCACATCGGTCGGGCTGGACGCGGTGAACGGCCCGGGCGACGTATTCGTCATCCAATCGCTGCTGAACCGGCGGCTGCCTAAGCCCCACACCGAGGTCCCCGTCACCGGCATGATGGATCCCGGGACGATCCTCGCCATCAAGGCGTTCCAGGCGGTCGTGATGAACATGAATCCGCCGACCGGATATGTGGCGCCCGGCAGCCCGACCTACTACGCCCTGGCCGCGCGGCCGCTGGTCACCAAGGAACAGGCGCCGCCGCCGCGCTTCGGCCATGTCGGGATCGTTCCGCCAGAGATCATCGAAGCCGCCAAGGCGTCGGGCAAGCGGTGGGGCATCCCGGCGTCGATCACGCTGGCGCAATGGATCGTCGAGAGCGCCTGGGGCGCGGCCATGCCGCCCGACAGCAACAACCCGTTCGGCATCAAGGCGCTGGAGGGCCAGCCAGCGGTCGAAAGCGAGACCCGCGAAGTCATCGACGGCAAGGTGGTGACGATGACGGCGCGCTTCCGACGCTTCGCCAGCATGTCCGAAGCCTTCGAACTGCACGGCAAGCTGCTGTCGACGGGATCGCCCTATCGCACCGCGATGGAGGTCGTGAAGGATCCCGATCGCTTCGCCGACGCATTGACCGGCGTCTACGCCACCGATCCGCAATATGGCACGACGCTGAAGTGGGTGATGGAGAACTATCGCCTGAAGCAGTACGACTGATCTAAGGCTTGAATTCGCCGCCGCCGGGCGGCGTGATCTTGGCGTCGCGCAGCCTCTTCTCCAGCACCGGAATCGCCGAGGCGGGCTTTCCCCGCGAGCAGTCGTCGAGCGCCTGCAGCGCCTCGACGTCGACCCGCCGGCCCGTCGCGTTCTGGACGTACTTCCGATAGAGCTCGCTGAGCTGGGCGCAATAGGCCTTGTCATCGCTCTGCGCCTGAGCGAGCGGCGCCGACAACGCCATGGCGGCCAATACAAGGAGAATGCGTTTCACGAGACCTGTTCCACGATCGGCGCTGGGCCGCGGTCCTGACGGATCCGATTCGGCCGATGACGATGTGCTCGGCGTGATCGTACATCACAATGGGCCCCAACTCGAAACCGGTTCTCTTTCCTAGCCACCGCGACGACGGGAATCTGTGGGATTTGTCACCCAGGACGACCCTCGGCGCCCTTGAACCGCCATGCTTTGGCGCGATGATGGGCGGGTACGTCTGGAGCGGCGGCGACCATGCAAATCCGGATGATTCACAACGGCAGGGATCGCGATTCGCTCCTGATGCCGATGGACGAGCGAACCGTCGATCTCATGCTGCAATTCAGCATTCAGCTCGTGCGCGTCGAGCCAACCACCCGCCTCACCGAATTCCGCGCCTGGGGCACCCATGGCAGCGGCGACGGCATCCTTCACGACGGCCGCGAGCGGTTCAATCTCGATGCGTGGACGGATGGCGAATGGGTCGCCTTTCGCGACAACTTCGTCAGGGTCCTGATGCGCTATTGGGACGGCAAGTTCGAGCTCGCGCCGAACCGGGCGTGGTATCAGGCGCGCCACGCCATCGGCGCAGCTTCGGCGTCCAAGGTCACCTGCAGCATGTCCATCGGGCTGGTCGATGCAGCCGGACTGGCGAATCAACGCTACTTCATCGTCAAGCCGCGGGAAACGAACTTCCGCTCCTTCGCCTTGGCGGAGCGGCGCCTTGGCCTCTTCACCCACCGCGACCTCGCGCTCGACTGGAACACGCGACAGACCCGCCTGGGGCGCGTCAGGCACAGCGTCGGCTTCCTGCAGACCACGATCCTGCACGAGTTCGGGCACACGCTTGGCCTGCAACACGTCCGCGGCCGGGGCAACACCGACGCCCACTACGGCATCACCCTGGATCAGCGCAACGATCTCATGGGCATGGGCGATCATGCGACGGCGCGGTTGGCCCAGCCCTGGATCTCGCAGTTGCGCCACCATCTGATCCCGGCCCACGCCGAAGCGCCGGTGCGCTTCACCGCACGGGTGGTCGCGCCGCAGTTGATCACCTACTGGGACAACGACTGGGTGCCGCCGCCGACGCCCGTGCCTTAGTAAAGCCGTTCGCGCTAGAGCACGATATCGAAGCCCTGCCCGAAAGGTGCAGCGTCCTGGGTGACATACACCTTGGCGCACTTTTCCTTGAGCTGCGCCATCAACCGATGTTGGGGGATTTCAGTCTCGCGCGTGTCGCCGTAGACCCCGCGGCAGGTGCTGACCAGCGCTACCGTCTTGCGGGCCGGTTTCAGCACATGACTCAGGACCTGTTCGGTCCCTTCGAATGGCATGCCGTTGATGCTGCCGTGATGCGCGAGCTTCAGGAAGTCAACGGGAGCAAGGAGCTTTGCCTTCTTCATGACGGCCCAGCTCTCGGCTTCGGCGTCGCCAGGCAGCAGCAGCACTTTTCCATGGACCGTAATGCGGAGCACAAGGCTCGTATTGTTGGCCGCCTTGTCGATCGCCAGGAGATCATTCACGTCCAGTTCGGCGATCTGATCGCGCAACTGGGCAAATTCGTCCGGCGCCATGTGGCGGGGCGCCTTCGGCGGTGCGGCGGCAGCACGCGGTCGACGCGCATGCCCCACCGAACCCAGGCGCGCCGCCATGTCGAGCCACAGCCGCTTGTTCCGGCTCTTGTAATACAGGCTTGCATCCTGCTCCGGCGCGAGGACCTCGATCTTGACGTCGTCTCCCAGCGAGCTGGACCGCGTCGCGCCGGCGCGGCGGCTGAGGTACTTCAGCCGCTTGGCGGGCACCAGTCTACGCAGATAGTCGACGCGCTCCTTGTTTGCGAGATTGAGCACATTGTTTGCGATGAGCGCCTGCACCGGACCTGGAAGATTTTCGAAATGGGCGACGCCCTGCCCATTCGTGACCTTGTCGAGCAGCGCCATCCGGGCGCGTCGCTCGGGTTCGCATTGCGGGAAGCGGCGATAGTAGTCCGGCGAGCTCATGATGGACATCCATACTTCGCCGACATCGCATTGATCGAACACCGCGCGCTCGCTGTAGAAGCCTTCCATGTGGTCGAGATGTTCATGGCTCATGACCAGCAGGTCGATGCGCTTGTTCGTACGCTTTGCGAGGTCACGCGCCACGGGTGCGAAGACGTCGTTCTTGCCGCCGCCATTGCGCACCCCGGCCGGCGCATTGCCGAAATCGACCAGGATGTGCTTCTCGCTCGCGCCCTGGCCGAAAGAAATCAAGATGCAATCGCCGAACCGGACGTTGTAGGCGCGAACTCTGACGTCCCCGCTTTTGCGCGTTGTCGCCATCGACAGGCTCCTATCGTGGATGATGCATGCGCGCCGTATTCACCATCAGGTGCATGCCGCCCCGACCGTCGTTTTGGGCGAGAAATGGGCGGGCGTTGATCAGCCCGCGGACGGGCGTCGTCTCTATGGCACGGTCGCGCACCAGGCTCATCGCGCTGACCCGCGTGTCATCCAGTCGCCGCGGTGTCGGCGGCTGATTCGCCCAGTGCACGAGATTCACCGATTCGTCGACCGTTATGGTGCCGCCCGCCCTCATGACCACGTGATCGAGCGCGCTGGTGCGCATGTCCTTCGGAAGCGAAACGCGCTCCTCCCAGACGTACTGAATCATGGTCTCCGGCACGGCCAGGGTGCCGTAGTCGAGCTCGCGCCGGTTGGTGGAAACCGCCACAACGCGGACGTCGCGATCGGTAGGTATCTGAAAGGCGCGGCGGTTCGCATCGAGGAAGCGGTACGCACCGACCTTCGAGCTGCGGATCATGGCGATGTCACGCTCTCGAAGGTTGCGATTCTCCGGTTCATCGGATTCGATGTAGAATTGGTATTCCCATTGATCGGGATGGAGGCCGCGCTTGCGCAGGGCCCGCTCCAGGACCTTGCGATAACCCCGACTATCCCCGGGAGTCGATTGATTGTCGGCTGCCAGTACGATCGAACCGTATTCGGGGAATGTGATGTTCCCCGGAGGCAGCAGGTCGATCGGCCGCAAGAGCATCCGCATGGCGTGGCGTGCCGCGGCCAACAGATGGGCGAACAACCTCTGAGGCTTGCTCTCGAACTTGAATCCTTCGCCGGCGCGCGTGTCATTGAGTCGCTGCTCGACCACGCCTTCGAGAACATCGAACGCGAGTCCGGTCAGCACCTGGCTTCGAACGTGCGGGTCCGGCTCGTTCTCGACCCTGGCGTATGTAAGGTCATTGCGCGCGCTGCGCAGCGCGGCGCGGTCGGCGTTGCCGTACAGGCCTTGCCCGACCTGGGGGGCAAGATCCGTTACCAGATTGAAAAAGTCCTTCTTGCCGACCGGAAGCAGCACGAGTTGCTTGATGAATTCCCTCTGACGGAACAAGGACAGCATCGCAGCGACATCGCCGACATATTCATGAAACGCAACGGCATCGGGATGCACGGATTCGAGATAATACGGGCGCAGGCCGTCCAGGATGGCGTGCGCAGTCTCGTGGGTCACGATGTCGTGGCTGAGCGACGTCTTGATCAGCCGATCGTCTCGGTCAAAGAAATAGCCGAAGTGCAGCGCGCGCGTCCGCCGGCTGTAGAACGCGTTCGCCTCGTACATGCCCTGGGGCAGGATACGAAGCCAGTTCGCGTCGAAGGCCCATGGCACTTCACGACCGAGCACGACCGGATCCTGGAACAACTCCAGTGCCTCGACGGCAGTGGCCCATGCATTGATCTGGGCCTCTTGCCGAGTACCCTGACGGGCGCTGAATTCGTACAGGTATTCGCCGCGGCCACGCGACCAGTATTGGGTCCTGCGTTGAGGCGGCGTCGGTGCATAGACCTTGTCGGTCGTCGCATCGTAGTCCACGACCATGAAGCGCGACGACGTGGGACCTGGCGCAACGCTCGTGTCGCCCCCGACGATGGCCTCGCCGACCGGGAAGTAGCCTCGGCTGGAGAGTGCAAGCGGGTCCTTGAGATACACATTCGCGCGTGCGCGCGCACGAAACGAATCGGTTCGCCGGAACTGCCGCTTACGAGGGGCTGGCGAGATTCTGTTTTTCATCGTGTCCGCCTTCATCGAAGGCCCAATATGGCCGCCATGGCGGAAGGTACGTCGATCTGCGCAAAGTTTCGAGGTCGATGCCACGCGACGGCCACAACTGAGATTGCCTGCTAAGGCCCTCCTGAGGCGAGCGACCGAGGTTTTCCGCAACCCTGTGGGCGCGCCGGGTCACTAAACTCTTATCCGGCTTGTCCAAATGCCCGCCTACGATGGGTCATGGTTCAGCTAGTGGTGTCGTGGCTCATCAGTGAGGGGAGGTTACGCGAAACCGCACCGCGCACCCCAACAAGGGGCTTTGGCGCAACCGGCGGCAGCGAGGCAGGCGGCTCGTGAAACTCGCGCTCACACTGACCGCGTGCCTCGGCCTCGCGGCTCTTTGGGCTGCGAGTTGGCTCGTCATACTGTCCGCGGTGCCTCTGTGGGCCATCATCCTGATAGTTCTGGTGGTCGTCGCGGTGGCGGCGAGCAACCCATGACTCAGGATTGACCGGCTGCCGTTTGCATAAGGGGGCGCCCGAAAGCCGACCAGTTGTCGGCCGGTTCCTCGAAGGCGTGGATGGCGGCGTCTACGAGATCGACCGCGCGGCGATAGCTGCAAGGCCCCAGATAGAGCAACTCTTCTGACATGTGAGGCACGGCTTGCCTGGCAGGCGGATGATGGCCATCACGGGCTGACAACAGCTTCAGTCTGCAATGCACAGAGACGCGCACGCTCACCTCCATACCCTTCAGTCCGTCGTGGGCTCTCATCGGCCAGCCGCCACGCCACCTCAATTTCCTCTCGCCTGGTGCTACGGGAAACGCGCGCAACGACTGAGGGTCGCACGTCACGCCATAGATGCGGCTGTACTCGAGCATGCTGACGCGAGCACCCGCTGCCGACACTGTGGAGCCGATTTTGATCAAGCGGTTCTCGGGCGAGTGCCAGCAATAGATGATCATTTCATCTACTCCAGGCTGCCGGGGCCACCAGAACGCCCCTTCCATCGGGTCCAATTGATCGGTCTCCGCATCATCACGCTCTCTCTATGCTGACGTTCGTGCCCCCGTTTCCGTGGTGGCTCATTGTCGCCATTTTACCGGATAGCCCTCGGCCCCTCTTCGGACTTTCGCTGACCTGACGACCGCTGTTCGACAAGGCGCGCTCAGCCGGGTTAGACGCCTTGGTCTGACGGGAGAGTTCATGCTGCCGAATATGTTCGACCGTTTTCGCCTGACCAACCGAACGGCTCTGGTAACAGGGGCCCGCCGCGAAATCGGCCGCGCCATCGCTCTCGCCCTGGCCGGTGCCGGAGCCCGGCTGGCCATCCATCATGCCGGCACCGCCGAGGAAGCAGCCGACGCCGACGACGTGGTGCGGCAGGTCGAGGAGAGCGGCGGCACGGCGCGCGCGTTCGGCCAGGACTTTGCCCTGGATGATGCGGGGCACGGTTTGGCCGCGGCGGTCACGGCCTGGTCGCCGGTCGATATCCTGGTGTTGAACGCCTCCATCGAGCTGCCCGAGCCGTACCAGGCCATCACGCGCGAGCGGTTCGACCGGCAGATCGCGGTCAACCTGCGCAGCCCGCTGGAATTGTTGCAGGCCCTGGTTGCGCCCATGGGTGCTCGCGGCTGGGGTCGCGTCGTGACGATCGGCAGCGTGCAGCAGGTCCGCCCACATCCGCAGATGATGGTCTATGCCGGGACCAAGGCAGCGCAGCTCAACTGGGCATGGAATCTGGCGCGCCAGTTTGGCGGTCAGGGCGTCACGGTGAACAACCTGGCGCCCGGCGCCATCCTGACCGCGCGCAACCGCGCGCAAAGCTGGCGATTGACGGATCGACGTTGGGTCCAGTGTCACGACGGAACGCCACCATGCCGACCAGTAGCGGCCGGGGAAAGCTGGACTTAGACGTAGGGCACTCTCGAAATACCTTGCAGCGTCATTCTCGCCAAGCACGAGCGCTACCCAGCCCCGCCAGTTCCATGCACTAAAATGATTTGGATCGGAGGCAATGGCCCGATCCAGCAAGTTAGCTGCTTCCTCGGGGCTCGTTAACATTAAGGCCGATCCCGCCAGAGCAAGTGCCTGCGGATCGCTATTGTCGACGCCCATAGCTCGGCGAGCTGACTTCGCTGCTTCTGCAAGGTCGCTTGGGTTGTCGGTACTCCAGCCCCATTCCACCCTCCGCTTGAAGCACTCGGCCGCGAAGGCGAGCGGCAGTGCCCACTCGGGATCAAGCTCTACGGCCTTTCGAAATAGTGCAATCGCTTCGTCGTCGGCCTCGCGCGTGTATTTGGCGACTTGCGCCCTGCCCCGCAAATAATAATCGTAGGCTACCAAGCTCGCGGTTGGCTTACGGCGCGAGCGTTCTATCTCGGCCTGCACAAGTGTGGGCTGCATGGCAACCACTACGCCTGACGCAATGCGGTCCTGCATGTCGAAAATGTCGTCGAGCGCGCCGTCGAACCGGTCAGCCCAAACATGGGTGCCAGTCGCTGCCTCGACGAGCTGGCCAGTCAGCCTGACCTTGTTGCCCGCCTTGCGAACACTTCCCTCAAGCACGTAGCGGACGCCGAGGTTCCGTCCGACTTGCCGCACGTCAACCGGCTTGCCTCTGTAGGTAAAGGAGGAGTTGCGCGCGATCACGAACAGCCCCTTGTTACGCGACAGCGCGGTGATGATGTCCTCGACGATCCCATCGGCGAAGTACTCTTGCTCGGGTTCGCCGCTCATGTTCTGGAATGGCAGCACCGCTATCGAGGGCTTGTCGGGCAACGCAGAAGCAGTCGCCTGGTTGTCGATCTTCGTTCCTCCCATCACGAAAACCTGCACCGGGCGCCGGATGTTCTTCAGCTCGATCGCGCCCTTGTCCACGAAGCCAAGATCGAGCTTGTCTCGCACCTGCTCATGCACCGCGCGTGTGATGGCGACGCCACCGGGCTCCGCGATGCCCTCGACACGAGCCGCAACGTTCACCCCATCGCCCATCAGTTCGTCGCCCTGGACCACGACGTCGCCGAACAGCCGTCCGGCGTGCTTGGCTATGTGGGGCTCGATGTTCTCCGTTCGCAGTGCTTCCAGCTGAGCCAGTGTTCCGGCCTCGTCGCTGCCCATGAGCTTCGAGTAGCCCACCACATCGGCCACCAGGATCGCAGCGAGGCGGCGTTGC
The DNA here is from genome assembly GCF_007992495.1 of Reyranella soli. Classification (GTDB taxonomy): domain Bacteria; phylum Pseudomonadota; class Alphaproteobacteria; order Reyranellales; family Reyranellaceae; genus Reyranella; species Reyranella soli. Next base: position 16,073 of record NZ_BKAJ01000057.1, on the reverse strand, counting down.
TCGGTCATTCGGGCATCCCTGCAATCCGCAGGCCTTGGCCGAACTTCGCTAGAGCTGACTCATCAGCGATCGCGAGCCGTTGTGCGAGCGTCGAGAGCCGTGTCTCTGGATCGAACTGCCGGTGTGTAATCCAAGCTCTTCGTGCTGCCTCATCTCGGCCCGCGAGCGCGAGCACTGCAACCAAAACGCGGTGCGCTGTTACGTGATGAGGTAATAATCTGAGTGAATTCTCGGCCCAGCTGACCGCCTCGTCGTAGCGACCGGCGATGAAGTGCGCTGCTGCCATCTGGCCATGCGCCAAAAACATAAAGGCGTCTCGCGGACTCAGTCGTATGGCACGCTGGAGATCCGCTATCGCCAGTTCTGGTTGGCCAAACCGGTTGCGATTTGTGCCGCGCCAGATCCAGCCAACGGCGAGATTAGGGTCAAGTTGGACAGCCTCCTCAAGCAGTGCCGCTCCCTCTTCATAATGCCTGCAAACGAACCCTAGGGAGTGTCCCGAAAACGCAAGCACTCGGGCGTCATGTCGATCCGGCGCAGAGCGGTACGTGATGCATTCTCAGCTGCGGCCTCGTTCTGCGTGGGGTTACTGTCGCGCGCCATAGACTTGGTGGCTACACAACGGAAGGCCTCCGTCGCCCACGCTATGGCCAGTTTTGGGTCAACCTCTACCGCCTTAGGAGCAAAGTCTGTGCTTCATCCAGATTTTCTCGACTGTAGCCTGGCAAGGCAGCAAGGCCTCGGAGGTAGTAATCGTAGGCCTCGAGGTTGCCGACCTTGCGCGTAGCGCGGCTGATCTCTGCTTCTGCGACAGCTGGCGCAATCTCACCAACGACGCGACTGACAATCTGATCCTGCAGATCGAAGATGTCCTCCAGTGCGCCATCAAAGCGATCTGCCCACAAGTGCGCGCCCGACTGGGCATCGATGAGCTGGCCAGTGATCCGAACTCTTGCCCCCGCCTTGCGGACGCTGCCTTCCAGGACGTAGCGGACGCCGAGTTCACGCCCTACTTGTCTGATGTCGGGAGACTTGCCCTTGTATGAGAAGGTGGAGTTCCGCGCGATCACGAACAGGGCCTTGGTTCGGGACAATGCAGTGATGATGTCCTCGACCATTCCGTCCGCAAAGTACTCCTGCTCCGGATCGGCGCTCATGTTCTGGAACGGAAGGACGGCGATGGAGGGCTTGTCGGGCAGTGACAGCGGTGCCTGCGGCGCGATCGAGGGCGTGATAGTTGCACCTGATGTCACCGGCAGTTGCCAATCCGATGGCTTCCACCTAACGCTGAATGCCTGAACGGGGCGATCGATGTTCTTCAGGGCAAGATTGCCCAGATCGTCAAAAGTCGCCTTCAACCGGCCCGTCACGGCTTCATGAACCGTCCTCGAGATCACAATGCCTCCGGTCGGAGCTTCCGCCTCAAGCCGAGCAGCGACATTCACGCCATCTCCGTAGAGGTCGTTTCCGTCCACGATAAGGTCGCCCAGGTGCAGGCCCATGCGGAACACCAGAGCGGTGTCCTGTGACTGGTCGCGGTTAGCCTCGGCCATGGCTTGCTGGAACTCGATGGAGGCACTTAGCGCATCAACGGCACTGCCGAACTCGACCAGGGCACCGTCGCCGGTCAGCTTGACCAGCCGGCCCCCGTATTTGGCCAGAACGGGATCGAGGTGTTCAGACCGGTTCTTGCGCAGGCGCGCCAAAGTACTGCTCTCATCGCGCCCCATTAGGCGGGAGTAGCCGACGACGTCAGCAGCAACGATTGCCGCCAGTTTGCGCTGCTCACGCCAACGGCATCCCCCTAGATCGATGCTGAAATCGTAGGGCTACTATGGGAGCCACGCAACAGACCTACTGCGGCGACTTGGGGGCCTCGCCTGGCGCGCATGCCTATCGGCGGTGTCGCTGAGCTGGTCGTCGCAGGAGCACTGGTGGCATCAATGCCGGACGCTAGATTGGCGTTGCTCCGGTAGCGGCCAGTCCTGCGGCAGATCCAGCATACGCGCCAACATTTCCATCAGCTCATCCGGCTCGAAGGGCTTGGCAATCAAGGGAGCCCCCCGGTATTCGGTCGGAACCGCCGCGTCGGGATAGCCGGTGAGGAAAACGAATGGAATGCGCCTTGCTGACAGGATGGCGCAGACCGGGAAACACGGCCGGCCATTGAGGTTGATGTCCAGGATGGCGCCGTCGAGCGCACGCTCGCGGGCCATTTGCATGGCGCTTTCCAACCGGCCGACAGGACCCATCGGCTCGAGGCCGCACTCGCTCAGAACTCAGCCACGACCTCAGCCATCAACAGGTTGTCGTCACAGACGAGTACCCGGCCTCCGTGCCGCGCACGACCGCTGCTTTGCATCGGCTCACCCCACCCACTCGAGCCTGAGTTTAGCAGAAACGGCTTACACACGCCTATCCGCGCCAGCCTCGGTCTGCCGTTCGACTAAACAAACGGCTGTTCGGCGAGAAGGCCGCCCTCAGGCTGCAGGAAGAGCGGCGTTAGAAACGACGCCTTGAGGAATATCGCTGACCAGCGGTTCCAGCACAGTGTAGGTAGCGGACGCAACTGCCGCTAATCGAACGCGCGCCTACAGCGCTGAGAGGTGCGAGCGCCCTCACTGCGGGCCGACGAGTTAGCCGGATCTGGAACCTAGAAGTACATTCCAGGTTTATGGCAGGGTCATACTTTAAAATGAGGACCGGCCATGCGCATCGTCACAACGATGGCGTGCTGCATGCTCTTCTTTCTTGCCACAAAAACTGTCGCCGCTCAGGCGCGGCAATACATCTGGTCGGACATAGACTGCCGGCAATCACGCATTGCTGCTTGGGCGGGGCGAAAATGCCGAGCGACCAACGTCATAACGAGCGAAGGGAGCATTGGCGTCCTCCGTCAGTGGGCCGCGTTGGAACAAGCCGGGACGGCTATTACGCCCACCTCTTCCTGTGGGAGGCTCAAAACAGTTTCTCTTATCTTTCCACCGACGAGACGACGGCAGACTTCGTAAAAGGGATATTTGAGTATGGTAAGTCGGTCGCGCAGGTCTCGCCGGTCGCTCGCTACAAAGATGCCGACTACGTCAGTTTCAAGGATGGCAAGGCGGGCCGGACCTGCATCGGGTTCCGGCGCGTGGGCAGACCGCAACGCGGCGGATACGACGCGCTGACCGGCGGCATCCTCTGCGCACCACTGGGTAAGACCATCACTGATGCCGAACTTTCCGTATTCATTGACAAGGCACAACTTCAGCCAGCGGTCCGGTGACGTTATGTGACGCAATTCGCGTCAGCGACAAACCTCAAGCGGCAATCGCTGGCTGTACGCTGCGGTTAGGCAGTCTGCTGAACTCTTAAACTGGTCGCGGCTGAAGTACACTGCACGCAACTGGTAGGCGCGGGGCGTTTCCTCACGGGAAGCGGCCGCCATGAAGTCGGCCCACGACCACCCCCCAGACCCCGCGAACGAGCCATCCGCCCCCGAGGCCGCCCCATTCGCCGCCGCCCCGTTGGATGCGCCACTGCCTGTGGCAATGCCCAGGCTGGGAGGACCGGCAAGGGGACCGACTGCACTCGGCGCGCCAACGCCTCCGTTTCCACCGCTGCTAACACCCACGCCGGCACCCGTTGCGCCATTGCCTGCGCTGGCCGCAGCGGAACCGCCTGAGCCGCCGCCACCCGCACCGCTTCCGCCGGCCCCGCCGGCTGCTCCACTTCCGCCACCCCCGCCTCCGGCACCGCCACCTCCGGCGCCACCAGCTCCGGCACCAGCTCCAGCTCCTCCCGCACCGGCACCACCAGCAGCTCCAGCTCCCGCGCCGCCACCTCCGGCACCGCCACCCCCGGCGCCACCAGATCCAGCTCCGCCGCCTCCGGCACCAGCACCACCGCCGGCGCCTGCACCGGCTCCGCCAGCACCGCCGCCGTTCCCGCCTCCGGCTCCGCCGCCGTTACCACCGCCGTTGCCGCCGCCATTACCACCGCCGTTACCGCCACCGCTATTACCTTGGCACTCATTAATTGCAGCGCTGTCCAACACCGCCTCGGCAAGTACCGGGCTATCGCTGGCACGTTGGAAGAGCGGTTTTGACTGCGCAGCGAGCCCTAGGCAAAGAGTAAGAGCAGTGATCGGAAGGCCGACCGATACGGCGCGGGCCACGCGCCTGGATAACGATCGGCGGTCTTGCATCTCGGGCTGACGATCGCTTGTCGTTAGTTGAATACTCACCTTCTGCGCCTCCGAACGACGTCGATGGTTTGGATGGGTGTGACGGTTACTGCAGGAATGGCGGAGGCGGCCTAAAGTTGTCGATGATCGGCAAGAATTGCAGCGCCTGGGGAGGGCGTTGGCGCGTCGCTGCAGCTTCCGAAGAGGCCACCGTGCGAAGCCGCGCCTCCTGGACACCCGCTCCGGCTCACGTTGCAGCTGTCAGGAGTGCGTGAGGTAGCTGGTCGTGGAAGCGATTGCATCTGACGTGGACCGAGGACGCGTCAGGTTTCGTACCAATGACACGGGACGACAGCCGGCAAAGCAGGATCTTGCAGCCGATGCCAGCCTATCGCGATGTGATCAAGAACGGTTCCAAGGTGGAACGTGGATGGGCGGCCGGCAGTTAGTAGAGCCGGCAATGAAGGGACGCGTCGCGTTGGGAGGGGAGGCCGGGTGAGCTGTCCACCCGGTTTCCGCGACCTGCTTGGTAGGTAATCGTGGAACAAACACCCGACACGCTGGTGTCGGCCTGCCAAGTTGCAAGCCTTATCGCGGCCGGCTTGCTGCTGCCGTCTGCATTGATCGACCTGGCATCGACACCGACTTTGTCGGCAGCCTGCTGTATGCCGTGCTAGCGGCGTTCGCGATCCCGTTGTTTGTCACGGTTTGGAAGGCTCAGGACCAGAAGTAGCCCACGAGGGGCTGCCGGGGACGGGTCACGCTGGATCTTTGATCCAGCTAGCTCGCAAGCGTTACGCCCGCCTTGCAATGCGAGTTCCAATCAAAACTGAAAGGGACATCGCGTCTGATAAATCGCACGCTCGCGGCAACGAACTGTCTTGCTCGATGTTGGTGGGATGCTAGCTAATTTACCCCCGTTTGTTAGCTGGCGGGTCCGGCTCCCACCTGAACACCCCTGTGACGCGGTGGGCGTCGGACCTCTCCTGAGCAGCGCAGGGGCCGGACCAGTGCGACGGGGCGCCGGGTCCGCACTTTCCACCATCAGCGCGACCAACCGTCTCGAGAGCGTTGAAGAGCGCCTCAGGCGACAGCGCCTTGTTCCCAAATCGGTTCAATTGTTTCAGTTGCTCTGGTTCGGCGGGACGGCCGTCGGCAGCGCGTATGATGTCGTCGTAGCTGTGAAAGGGACAATCTAGAGGCATTCTACTGATGTTCGCGGCGGCAGCAGCGCTCATGTATTGCGCAGTGCGGCGGCGCAGTAATTTCGCTCGGCTGTTGCTCATTCCCTTCCTCGTCGTGACCGTGGTTGAAGTGCTTTCCCACCGGGGATCGGAAACGGCGCCATCGGGAGCGTGGCTGGCGGTTTTCCAGCTCGGGCTCATGGTGGGCAGCGTCGTTCCTCTTCAGGTCAGCGCCGGGGTCATGCGTCCGGTTATTTGAAGGTGCGATGGTGTCCGCCCCCGGCAGCAGCTCAGCCCGCAGCATGTCCAGCTCGGCTTGGCCCTCGACCGCAAACAACGTGACGGCGCGACCGCCGCAGGCCTTGCAGACGAATGGCCGGGCGTAGAGCGACGAGCAGTCGTCTACATCTGTGCGCAGCAGGCGGAAGGGCACAAGGCGGCGGTGGTCATTACCGCAGTGGGCGACGAAAGGCAGGCCGCTACGGCCGCAGGCTGCAGAACTGGGAGCATCGACGGGCAGTTGGCGCATCGTTCCAAAGTAATGCCGGCGGCCGTAGCGGTCTTGTGCATGCACATGCTAGCACTGTGCGACATGCGGGCGCGCTGCAGTGCATGCAACTCGCTCGTCGCGGCCTTGAGATGACGTTAGCAGCGGCTTGCGTTCCGGTCGCAGCTCGGTTGGCCACCTCCGTGCTGTAACTGCCGACGGTGCGACTTTCAGTGTTCGCGAACCAGTACACGACTAAGGCCGCGAAGACCAACCCACCGAACCACCTCATGGCCTTGGCCTTGTTCATCGTCTTCCCCATGTCAAAAAGCGCAGTACGTAAGGCGAGATGATGAATTCCTACGCGGGGGAGATCGACGCGTGGGAGGTCGCCGCGACGTTGGCAACGTCAGAAACAACAGGCCAGAGCTGGTGACGAGGGTGGGTCCCGCGCCGTAGCGACGTCAATGGAGGGCTGAAGGTCGCGACTATTTGGGCTTCCAGTCTCGCGCCAACCGCTGCGCCTCCGCGATCTGTTGGGAGGTCATCATCGAGGCAATTTGATCACGCCAACCGACAGCATCTGGCTCCGCAGCGGATGCGGCGAGGTTCAGCCATTTGTGTGCGAGAACGTAGTCCTGTGGAACTCCCTGCCCCCGGAAATATAAGAGACCCAGCATGGACTGGCATGCAGGGTCGCCTCTGTCAGCTCCCATCTCGTACCATCTCGCGGCTTTCGAGTAGTCTCGAGGTCCGTCGGGCCAACCATGTACATGTTGGTAAGGATCATCAGGGCCTGCATATCGCCTTTCTCGGCGGCCTTCGAGTACCAGCGCACCGCCTCGCCCACGTCCTTTTGGACCCCGCGACCACCACGGTGATACATCGTGGCGACACTGAATAGCGCAGTGGGCTCACCTTGTTCTGCTAACGGTCGGTAGATCTTCATGGCCGTCGCGTAGTCGCCATCCCTTAAGGCGGTTGCCGCCACAAGACGGGACTCCCAGTAGTCCGACAACTGCGCTCGGGCCGGCAACGCAAATTCAAACAGAGCCAAATAGATCATTGCCCATCTGATCATACGGTCAGCTCCAAGAACGTCATGACGCCGGGTCTCCTCGGGGGCGTCCTCCGCGCTCATCAGATCTATCTCGAAGTGAGTTGCCTCGGATCGCTCGCCACGATCTCGGGTTTGCCCTTGTACGATTGTATTTGGCCAGTCGCGCATAGGCGCTTCCCCAGATACTGCACCTCTGGCGAGCCGAATTTCGCTCGATCGCTGCCCCAGATCATGATGGTAAACACTTGGTTCGGATAGGGCTTGTCCAGGTTCAGAAACGTTGACTGGCCCTTCGTGCGGGTCGCATAGTTGGCGGAAGCGACAGTGCCACAGACGGTAGCTGTCTCCCCGATATGCGATGCCGCCTGCTGCGAGTTGAGTTCGGCCGCTGCCGATGGAAAAGACAGCCCTCCACTGACCAACGCAACGACTAAAGCCAATTCCCTCATGGCCTCCCCCGATTGGTCGTGTTGTGCGACAATAGTCTTCGAGTATTCGGGGGCCAGATGAAACTCAGGATTGCACTAGCATCGTTGGCATTGATGGCAAGCTCTCCGACAAGCTGCTGGGCTTGGGGCGCGACTGGGCACGAATGGATCAGCGGTATCGCCATCGAGAAGCTGCCCGATAGCTTGCCGGCCTTTCTCCGTACCTCAGAGGCCGTGGCTGAGATTGCCGTCATGGGGCGGGAATTGGACCGCTCGAAGGGCGCCGGCAAGACCCATGACGCCGAACGCGACCCAGCCACTTCGTCGACCTAGGCGACAACGGCGAAGTCATGGGCGTCGTGCCGCTGGCAAATCTGCCGCCAACGCGCGAGGCGTACGACACCGAGCTACGCGCCAGGGCTTCACGCAGTACCAGGCCGGGTACCTGCCTTACGCCACCGTCGATGGCTGGCAGCAGATCAAGAAGGACTTCGCTTACTGGCGCGCGCTTACCAAGGCGATCGAGACGGCGGCGACGCCAGAGGAACGAGCGTGGTTCGAGGCTGACCGCAGATTGCGCGAGAAGATCACGCTGCACGACATCGGGATCTGGAGCCACTACGTCGGTGATGCGTCGCAGCCCCTGCACGTCAGCGTCACTTCAACGGCTGGGGCAATTTTCCGAACCCCGGTGGCTATACGGACAGCAAAAAAGATCCACGCCTACTTCGAGGGCGAGTTCGTCAAGGGTAACCTGTCACGCCAGGCGGTCGCGGCCGAGGTCGACCCCTTCCAGTCCTGCAACTGCTCGATCGAGGACCAGACCCGCGCGCTTCTGCTGACCTCCCTCGCCCAGGTCGTGCCGCTGCATACGCTCGAGAAGGAGGGCAGCTTCAAGCGCGGCGACCCGCGCGGGATCGCGTTCGCTGAGGCGAGGTTGGCCGCCGGCGTGACGGCGTTGCGCAACATGATTGTCGAGGCCTGGCTCGACAGCGCACAGACGCCGATCGGCTATCCGATGGTCAACGTGCGGGACATCGAGAGCGGCAAGGTGTGGGTGACGCGGGAGCTGATGGGGGCGGATTGAGGCGTGCACGTCACCCACCTCCTTCAGCGCCCAGCCAGCGTTCCAAATCTTGGTCATGTGTCGGATCTTGTCGACGTCAAAGCTCATGCAACAGACGTAATCCGAGCGAGTGCTTTTCCCCGTCGGCGGTGGGCCGCCGGGTCACCTTGGCGACGTGGCGAATGGCCTCACCATGGTGTTGTGGAAGGCCGCGACTTGCCAGCGCCCATCCTGTTTGGCGAGAACGCGCAGGCTAAGCTCTTGATGAGGCGGCAGGGCAGCGCCGTCGGGTGCGACCAGGCCGCTCAACTCGTTCGTGACATGAACCAGGGCCATATCCGGCCGGAGAAAGCGGATCGAAACGCTGAGCGTCCGGTGCATGGCCGTCTTTGCCCGTGTCTCAAAGATCGAGGTCAGGCCCTTCTCAATTGCCGGCTGGCCCTCCATGACCTCGCCGCGAACGGTGACCAGGCGCGCCTCCGGCATGTACATACGGCTCGCGGCGCGGCCGTCATGGCTGTTGAACCCTTCAGTCATGTCCGTAATTACCTGCCGGACCGCCTGCTCGTCCGCTGTCGCTCCCATCTGCTGGGCTCCCGCCACGACGACATAGCCCGCCAGAGCGCTCACTCCTATGATGGCGGCGCAGGCTGCTCTCCTCAAACGCTTCATGGCTTCCTCCGTTTGTCGAAGCGGCGATGCATTGCCACCCGGTGAGCGTGGGTTATCATCGGACTGGCACCCGCGGGAGCCGCAACTCTGCGAACAGCAGTGGCAGGAATGCGAGGGGCAGGTGTTCGACTGGAATGATTTGCGTCACTTCCTGGCCCTTGCCCGCTGCGGAAGCATGGGCGCAGCCGCGCTGTCGATCGGTGTCGATCAGTCGACTGTGCAACGTCGTATCGCTGCCCTGGAGAAATCGATCGGACGGCCGCTGGTCGAGCGGCGATCCGGCGGCTACGGGCTTACCGCGCAAGGCGAGCTTCTGCTTGCCGATGCCGAACAGGTCGAGACGGCGGTCGATGCGCTGCAGCGCCGGATCAGGGCGCTCGACGGCTCGGGCCAAGGCCACGTCCGAGTCGCCAGCCTGGTGACAGTGGGCCAGCGCATCATCAGGTCGGGCTTCATCGAGCGCTTCCAAAACCTGTATCCCGGTATCACAGTCGAGATGTTGATGGGGCAGCGCGTGGCTGATCTCGCCAGAGGCGAGGCCGATGTTGCTATCCGCGGCGGCGGCGACGGCGGAAGCGATGCACTGATCGGTTTGAAGCTCGTCGATCTCCCCTGGGGCATCTATGCCAGCCGCGACTTCGTCGAGCGCCACGGCAAGCCGCACAGCGTGGTGGACCTTGACCGCTTTGGCATCATCGAATTGGCGGATGAGCTGGAAAGAGTACCGGCGGCGCGATGGATGCAAGCGCACGCGCGCGGCGCACCGATCGCCGCCCGTTGCGGGAACGTCCCGAGCGCTGTTCTGGCGGTGAAGGCTGGAGCGGGGCTTGCCGCGCTACCGACCGTGCATGCCGCCAGAGAGGACGATCTCATCTGCGTGCTGGGCCCGCTACCGGAACTTGCCTATCCCATGTACCTGTTCGTGCATAAAGACTTGCGCCGGGCGGCTCGGATCAGCGCCTTCTTCGAGTTCTGTCAGCGCGAGCTGAAGCCGGTCCTCCTGACCGGTGTAATGAGAGCCACTCTCCAGTGTTAGCGCGATGCCGCATGCGCCGGTGCAGTGCGTGGTCTGTGGCCTGCTATCCCGCAATCGGCTGCCGCTGCAGGCTCCCTGTCGAACGCTATACGCATCTTCTCACATCGTCGCAGATCGCCGAGCTGTATCGGCTGACTATGCCGGATCAGCCGCCTAGTTTGACAATCACGCCAATACGGCGTGCTCGGATGAGCCTTGACGCCTCGATCTCTAGCGATGAGAACAGCACCGCGCTTGTCAGCAGATTGAGACGTCGTTGAAACCAAGTCTTTCCAAGAAGGTCGTCGTTGCAGCTGTCCTGGGCAATGCCCTAGAGTTCTACGATTTCGCAGCCTACGCCTTCTTTGCCGTCTATATCGGCCAGGCGTTCTTTCCGGCGTCGACACCTATCGCCAGCTTGTTGCTTTCGCTGGGTGTGTTCGGCGTCGGCTTCGTCTTCCGCCCGCTCGGCGGTGTCCTGATCGGGGCTTTTGCCGACAGCGCCGGCCGCCGGCCAGCGATGCTGCTCACCATCGTCCTGATAACGACGGGAACGGTGGGGCTTGCCCTTACGCCCTCTTACAGTTCCATTGGCTTGGCGGCACCTATCATCGTCATCCTGTGCCGACTGGTGCAAGGACTGGCGATCGGCGGCGAAGTCGGGCCCGCGAGCGCCTTCCTCATCGAGATCGCGCCAAGCGGCCGGCGCGGCCTCTACGGTAGCTGGCAGCTCGCAAGCCAAGGGCTGGCGGCGCTGGCTGCAGGGACAATCGGCTTTGTTCTTTCCCTGCTGCTTGACAAGGCGGATCTCGCCACCTGGGGCTGGCGCGTGCCGTTCTTGCTGTCGCTCCTGCTCGTGCCGGTCGGGCTCTACCTGCGCCGGATGATGCCCGAGACGCTCGAGAAACGAGCAACAACTGCACCATCCTGGGGTATCGCGCTCGGCCAACAGATCCGGTTGCTGGTGATCGCCGTTCTCATCATCCTGGGTGGTACAGTGTCGACCTATGTCGGCGTCTACATGACCACCTACGCCATCGCTACATTGCACCTGCCGCCGTCGACAGCGCTCATGGCGACTGTCGTCGGTGGGCTAACCACCACCGTCTTTGCTCTCCTCGGCGGTTGGATGAGCGACATCTACGGCAGGCGGTTTATTATCCTGGCACCACGAGTTCTCACGGCGTTTGTGACCGTTCCATCATTCCTCCTGCTCAATGCCCTTCCTAGTGCTGGAACGCTCTACCTGGCCACTTTCGCGCTCACGGCGCTGACGGCGATGAGCGCAGCCGTGACGCTCACCGCCGTGCCCGAGCTTCTTCCGCCATCTGTGAGGGCCGGCGGGTTTGCAATCGCTTACGCGGCAGGGGCTTCCCTATTCGGGGGCACGACGCAAGTGGTCGTCACCTGGCTCATCGGCGTCACTGGCGATCCCACTTCCCCCGCCTGGTACGTCACGGGTGCCGCACTCGTGAGCATCATCGCAATCCTTGCTCTGCCGGCTTCAGGACAGCCAAACGCAAATTCTGTCCGAGACTTGCGGTGACAGAACTGCGCGGGGACGCCACCAGCCAACCCGCGGACCATTGGTCATGGTGGGCTGGGGCCTGTGCCGTTCTGACTGAAGGCTGGTCAAGCTCGGGAAACAGCCCTACAGCACGAGGCCGCGCCTTGGAGGTGCTCCGTCTGGCATCGGCCTTGCTTCGCTACCTCTCGTAGGATGTGCAAATGCCAGAACGCCACGAGTGTCGCGCAAAAGGTATCACCGACGGTCAGCCGAGAGGTCGGATGGTTGAGAGAGCTCGCGAAATCCAGGCGGGCTGCCACCCTAAAGGCGCTCCAGCGGCGTTTGCGTGCCACGCCTCTGTCGAAACCGAAGGCATAGGCAGCTAAGGCGAGGAAGTAGTGTGCGACTAGCCCCTCGCCTGTCCACTTGCGAGCCAGGATGTCGCTGCGGATCTTCGATTTCATCGAACTGATAATCCTCCATGCCTAATTCCTTGATCGGCTCGCCTACACACACCCAGACCTCAGAGCCACATCGGGAGCAGCTAAACCACTTCGTGCGATAGTCCACGTCGAATAGACCCGCAGTTTGGCGCACCGGCGACAGAGGTCGCATCGCACCAACATAGGCCCAAACTTTTGTTCAGAGCGCGGAAGGTGAAGGGCTTGTAAGGCCACGGCGCAGTCATGATCGACAGCAATACCTTGCTTATCCCCCGTCCCGTGCATCCATGTACTGGCAAGGTGTGCGGCATGCCGGCGCGCTGCAGTGCCAGCATAACTTGGCAGTGCCCTGCCCCGCCGGGAGAGTTTTCGTGCTTTGTGATTTGGCAGGCGAGCGATGGGGATCGCAGCGTCAGGCACCGGTGAGCGAGTTGAGTATCGATCGGGTTAAGAGCTTGCCAATGCACTTCTGGCCAAAATCGTTGAGATGCAAGCCGTCGAGCTGCACGAACTGGGCGTAGGGCATGCCGTCCTGGTACCAGCCGCGCATGATGTCGAAGCGACGGAACAAGCCAGCGTTATACTCCTTGGCGGCCGTAGCCATGGCCTCTTTGTAGGCTTCTTTGTCGGGCGCGGCGACGACGGCCGGCACGTACTGCAGGTTCATCAGCACGAAATCGGCGCCCAGCGAGTTGCCGAGCGCCAGCCCGTTGCGCAGCCAACGCTCAAACTTGTCGATCGGCATCTGGCGGATGGCGGCGTTGGTCCTGGTCTGCCAGACTACTAGCGAGGCCGTGTTCTCCTTCAGCTCCGACTGCAGGCGGGCGGACATCTCCTCGACATCCTGTCCGCCGATGACGCGGTTGACGACGTCAGTGTCGATGCCGGGCAACGCCTTTCTGAGGCCGATCTCTAGCTGCGCCGGATAGGCATAGGCCGGATTGGACACGCCATAGCTCGAGGCTGACGACGAGCTGAGCGCGACGATGCGCAGCTGCTTGCGCTCGGCGATCGACTTGCGCGCCGCCGGCAGCGAGTTGCCGAGCTCGAGCAGCTCGGGCTTGGCGCGGCAGAGCGTCATCGACTGGGGAAAGGCGCTGGCCGGCAGCAGCAGCGCCAGGACCGCGATCAGCCAAGGCCAGGCATGCAGTCTCACGGCACGGCCTCCGCCGCGCTGGGCGTCCGTCCCGAACCGGCCGATCCTCCGCTCTTGAACCAGGTCGCTGCGCAGATGACGAGAATGCCCGCGAAGCTCACGACGATCTGCGACAGGAGCGACTCCTCGAAGTAGCTGACGACGGACTGGGCGGACAAACGCAAGAAAAGTACCGATGCAGAATATAAGCAACGATTGTTCGCCACACCTGCGAAGGGGGTGGAAGACCGACCAGCGCACTTCGTTATAGGGGGGAACGTGGCCCATCAGCGCTTTTGGCAAGCAGCCACCGCTGTAGCTTTAGCTGCGGCGATCTACCTGTACTTTCACGGTCGCATTTCGGGCTGCCCTGAACAGCAGAGCGGCGCGACCCTCCGCCTCGCGAGGCTCGACGTCGATACAGTTCGAGCGCGCTTCTGCTATTCGAGCGACTGCCGGTTGATCGCCGAACAGATGAACAAGGTCGAGCGAGCCAAATGGCACTGCGAGTAGAAAGTTTGCTGTGACGCCCGTCACGCACGACTGCCGACCCCAAGCGCCGGTCCGTTGAACGGCGTCGGCATCGGCCGGTGAGCGATGCCCCTGCCGTCGATCCTAGTCCAGCGCCTCTCTGAGATCGGCAAGTAAACCGCAAAGCCGTCGGACGCTGGCGTCTGGGCTCTTCGCGCTAGCAAGGTCGTCCGAAAGCAGCCCCGCATAGGCATGACACTGGGCGGCTAGTCCGCGAACGATGGTGGGTTGATCATCCGTAACACCGACCATCCGAAAGCCAGCGAGCCCCCGCACGAGGGCTGCCCGCTCAAGTTCATCGTTCGGCTGGTTCAGATACCGATGGCACAACGCCTCAAGCGTCTGAACATGTTCGGTTAGGCCGCCCATCACTCCCGTTCCCACTGAGCCGAGAGTACAGGCTTTCAGACAATGTAGAACAGCGCGGACCACCTACGCCCTCGCGATGTCACCAAGCGGTCAGGCAAATTTGCAATTGCGACTTAGACGCTATGACGCTCATTTCGCGCTGCACTGTTAGCACGCGCCGTACCATGGCGGCCCGCCGCTGCCGGCGAGGGACAGCGCTGCCAATTCCTTCGCAAGCCGATCCGCCTCAGCCGCGAGGATCGCCTGATTTTCTTCGGCCTCTTGCAACAACCGCTTTGCACCAGCAGCGCGCGGATCGGCTTCCTTTAAGAGGAACACGATTTGGCGTCGTCGCTCTATGTACTTAATTCCGACGGTGAGGTCGGCATTGACTTCCGAGAGGTGCTGTTCAAGAGCCCGCTGGTCCATGTGCCCAAACCCCACGCCATCAGTGACCTGTGGTCATACGTACCGGATGAGGGTGGCATCCCCATCCCCGCCGCCGCGATGCCGCTGCGGCACGCGCCTTGGCCGAGCCCGCAAATCCGATCCTCGCCCTACCTCGGGTCCTTGGGCTCTTTGGGAGCGGTTGGGGGTTCCGTCCCCTGCTCTTGCGGCTGCTGCTGTTGTTGCTGTTGGATGACGGGGCGCGGCGAAGACGTCGATGGAACTGGCTGGCGGTCAGCGTTCCCCTCAAACTCGGCGGCCGCTCGCTCCAGTTCATCGGCATACTGATACAGCAGCGCCTTGTCGGCGTCGTTCGGCTGGGCTCTGCCTAAGCGCGTGGAACGCTGTGCCAGATCGCGCTTTTCCTGAACGGAATTGTCAAAAGGTTTCGCCATGAGATTGCCCTGAGGATCGCCGTCAGGCTCTGCACCCTCATCATAAGCGCAGGCTTCCAATCTCTTACTTACCAATGCATCGCCTTGCGCGATGTCCCAAATTGCACACGCCGCGGCAGCGCATGCGGTCGATCCAGTGCCGCATGGCGCGTGCGCTAAAAAGCGACGGGCGGCCTCGCGACCGCCCGTCACCCACCCAGACCACGATCCCACCAATCCACACAACGCGGCCCACGCATATGGGTCTTACGTTCCAATTCGTGTCGTGGATCAGCCGCTAACAGGAAAAAGCCAAGGCGGCCCCGCATTGAGAGTGTGTGGGGCAAACGCGGGGCCTAACCGCTCGCTGTTGGGATGGGACCTTAGCGAGGGCTGCTGTGGAGTAGCTCAATTGCGGGCTGAGTTTGTGCGACGTGCTGTCCGTGGCTCAGGAGCAAAAGTGGTAGCGCTTGGAACGTCGCGTTCCAGCACGAGCAACGCATAATCGGAAAGGCTTGATCATTCTGACGGCTGCCGGGCGAGCCGCTGCATCACAATAGTCCTTCGCCATCAGAGGGCTTGTGCCGATTGCCGAAGCGCAATTGGCGAGCGCGTTGCCAATCCGGCATCCGTAAGCGCGACGCGACCGCCGGCCTGCTCTCTGACGAAGCCGGCATCGATCAAAGCATCAAGGGCCGAGATTTCGCACTCGTCGGCAGCACAGCTTCTCCCGCCCAAAGCGATGCGGCGCATCAATTCGGCCAAGCCTTTATTCCACGGCGTCACGAAGCCAACATTTGCGCACCCTCATCGTAGGCGCACACTTCCAATATCAAGGCATCGCCCTGCGCGATGTCCCATATTGCACACGTCGCGGCACTCAAGGCGTCGTCTGTCCGTGGCACACTGCGTTCCATGACGGCGGGTACGATGGTCCTATTCAGCGCCAGTGCCCACGCTGAGCCGCGGCCCGCTGTAGAGCGTCGGCATCGGCCGGTGCGCAATACCGCTGCGGTCGATCCAGTGCTGCATGGCGCGAGCCTTGGCGCAAGCCGAGAAGTAGAATAGCCGATACCCTGCATCCTCGCGCCAGCCGGCCATGCTGAAGTGTTCGCCGGCCGCCGCGATGCGCCTCACCATCCCTTCGATCTCATGGCTGTCGGTTACTCGAAACGGGTCGTCGCGCTTGATCTTGGCGCCCTAGGAGT
>NZ_BKAJ01000056.1 GCF_007992495.1 Reyranella soli | reverse complement strand
AGTGGCGCGCCCCCAGCGCTATCTCAGCTTCCTGAAGAACGTCCGGACGTCGTTCACGAACAGCTCGGGCTGCTCGAAGGCGGCGAAATGGCCGCCCTTGGCCATCTCGCTCCAGTGCCGGATGTTGCTGAAGTTCGCCTCCATCCAGCGCCGCACCGGCGTCACGATCTCCTTGGGAAACGCCGCGACCCCGGTCGGCACGCCGACCTTGTGGACGGACCGCCGCTCGGGCCCAAAGCTCTCCCAGTACAGGCGGGCCGACGAGCCGGCCGTGGCGGTCACCCAGTAGAGCATGACGTTGTCCAGAAGCTCGTCGCGGCTGAGGATGTTCTCGGGATGGCCATCGCAATCGGTCCAGGCCCAGAACTTCTCCAGGATCCACGCGGCCTGGCCGGCCGGCGAATCGGTGAGGCCGTAGGCCAGCGTCTGCGGCCGCGTCGACTGCTGCTTGGAGTAGCCCGAGTCCCAGTCGGCATAGTGCTTGATGCCTTTGAGGGCGCGCGCCTCCTCGGGCGTCGGCTCGCCCACCACGTTGGGCCGCGTCGACATGGCGAGGGTGATGTGGATGCCGGCGCAGTGCGCCGCATCGAGCGCGCCGATCGCCGTCGTCACCGCCGAGCCCCAGTCGCCGCCCTGCGCGCCGTAACGGGCATAGCCCAGGCGATCCATCAACTTGGCCCAGGTGCCGGCGATGCGATCGATGCCCCAGCCGGTGCCGGTTGGCTTGCTCGAGAAGCCAAAGCCGGGGAGCGACGGACAGACGACGTGGAAGGCATCGGCCGCGTCACCGCCATGGGCCACCGGATCGACCAGCGGCTCGATCACCTTATGGAACTCGACGATGGAGCCGGGCCAGCCATGGGTGATGAGGAGCGGCATGGCCTGGGGATGCGGCGAGCGCGCATGCACGAAGTGGATGTCGAGCCCGTCGATCGCCGTCGTGAACTGCGGGAAGCGATTGAGCAGCGCCTCGCGCTTCTTCCAGTCGTAGCCGTCGGCCCAGTAGCGGCAGACCTCTTCGATCCATTGCCGCGGCACGCCCTGGCTCCAGTCGGAAACCAGCTCGGCCTCGGGCCAGCGCGTACGGCGCAGCCTAGTCTTCAGGTCGTCGAGCACGTCGTCGCCGACGGCGATGCGGAAGGGGCTGATGGCGCTCATGGGATGGCCTCTCTAGTCATCGGGCTGGCGGTAGCGGGTGCCAGGCGGCGGCGGTGTCTCGGGCTGACCGGCGAAGCATTGGACGATGGCCATCCAGTCCCTGGCCGTTTCGCCGCGGACCGAAACCGACGTGTCGGCGATGTTGCGTGTCTGGGTGACGACCTGGCAGAAGGCGATGGCGTCGCCCTCGACCGTATCGCTGTCGGACGCCTTCCACTCCCAGGTCTCGCCGAACGGCGTGTCGAGGCGGACCGACGGCGCAATGGGTGGCACGGGCAGGCCGCGATTGCGATAGGCCCAGCCGAAGGTGCGCACGCCGATCTCGGCGATGTTGCGCAGACGCGGCGACGCGGCCGGCCGCTCGATACCTAAAAGGTCGTAGATCGCCTGGGCGTGCGACCAGGTCTCCATCTGGCGCGCGGTCGTGAACATGCGCACGCCCATGTCCGGTCCGGCCCATTTCAGGCGTGCGTCGGCAGGCTTCTCGGCCAGCGCGTCGCACAGCCGCCCGGCGGTTTCGTGCCAGCGTTGGAGCAGGGGACGTCCGCAGAGGCCATTCAGCCGCTGCCGCGTCTCGTCGATGCGGCTCAGTCCCTTTTTGCGCTCGGCCTGGATATCGGCCATCAGCGCCGTGAACGCGGCGGGATCGGACGCCGAGGCGAGCGCCATGGTGTCGCCCATGTGCAGATGGCGGACGATGTCGTCGATCGTCCAGGCCTTGAACTGGGTGGCGCGCGCCCAGTCGCCGTCGCCGAGCCCGTTCAGCAGCTGGTGAAGCTCGGCGCTTTCGGCGCGAAAGTCGTCGACCTGCTGGATCATTCCGCAGCTTGCTTGGCCGCCGACTGCTGCAGGCGCAGCACTTCCTCCCAACCGCGATAGCCGGTGAAGCCGTCCTTGTCGAAAAACAGGACAGGCCCGTCGCAGAAGAAGAGGTACTCGGTATCCTCGAGCGCTGTCGTGGCGCCGTGCACCATGCCGTTGACCTCGTGCAGGAAGTCTCCGGCATTGTAGGTGTTGTCGCGGACCTGCAGCTTGCCCGAGAGCACGAAGGCGAAGGCGGCCGACAGGTGCTTGTGCGGCGGCGCGACGTAGCCCTTCTTCCATTTCAGCAGCACGGCCCAGCGGCCGGACTCAGGCCCGACCCACAGCACCTTGGTCCAGGCCTGGCCGGGCTTGGTCTCGATCCAGGGGATCTCCGACGAGCGCGTGATCGAATCGGCGAGCTCGTTGTTCACCGGTCGTATGTCCTGGGGAAGCGCCATCCATCCCTCCATCCGCGTCTTGGTTGACGTCGACTCTGAAGAGCCGTCGGCGGCGAGTCCAGCGGTGGAGCCGAGGCGCGAAACCGTCCTAGAATTGCGACATGATTCTCGTTGGACAGTACGACTCGCCCTATACGCGCCGCGTCGCGGTCAGCCTGCGCCTGCTCGGCTTCGACTTCGAGCACGACACGCGCTCGGTCTTCGGCGACTTCGATTCCATGCGGACCACCAATCCGCTGGGCCGCATTCCCTCGCTGATCGTGGATGACGGCACGACGCTGATCGATTCGGGTGCGATCCTCGATTGGCTCGACCAGCAGGTCGGACCGGAGCGTGCGCTGCTTGCGGCCAACGGACCGGCCCGCCAACAGGCGCTGCAGCGGATCGCCCTGGCGAGCGGCACGATCGACAAGGTCATGGGCATCGGCTACGAGCGCCTGGTCCGGCCTGAGCGCTATCGCTGGCCCGACTGGATCGCGCGCTGCCGCACCCAGGCCGAGGGTGGGTTGGCCGCGCTGGCGCGACTGTCATGGCCGGCCGACGAGCGCCTGAGTCAGCCTTGGATCACGACCGCCTGCATGATGCGTTACGTCCGGCTTGCCGTTCACGATCTGCTGCCGGTCGGCCGCTACCCGACGCTCGACGCCGTCTCCGATCGCTGCGAGGCGCTGCCGGCGTTCAAGGAGACGTATCCTGCAGATTACGTCGTACCTGTCACCCCGAGCGAAGCGAGGGGCCTTTAGGCAACAGGAAAGGTCCCTCGCTTCGCTCGGGATGACAGCGGGCGGCTAAGCAGCCGCAAGCTTGCGCAACGCCGCCAGCCGGCGGGCGTAGGGCGGCTCAGCTTCCGGCACGAGGGCGGGGGCTGTGATGCTCTCGGCGAAGTGGCAGGCGACGACCTGGCCTTGCGCGCCGACGGGGCGCAGCAATGGCTCTTCCTTGCGGCAGCGGTCCTGGGCGTAGGCGCAGCGGGTGTGGAAGCGGCAGCCGGGAGGCGGGTTGAGGGGGCTCGGCACGTCGCCTGCCAGCCGGATACGCGCGCGCTGGGCGGTGGGATCGGGCACCGGCACGGCCGACAAGAGCGCCTGGGTGTAGGGATGGCGCGGCATGGCGAACAGGCTCTTCTTGGATGCCAGCTCGACGATCTTGCCGAGGTACATGACGGCAACGCGGTCGCTGATGTGGCGCACCACCGCGAGATCGTGGGCGATGAAGATGTAGGAGAGGCCCAGCTTCCGCTTGAGGTCCTGCAGGAGGTTGATGACCTGCGCCTGGATCGAGACGTCGAGCGCCGACACCGGCTCGTCGCAGACGATCAGCTTGGGGTGCGAGGCCAGCGCCCGCGCGATGCCGATGCGCTGGCGCTGGCCACCGGAGAATTCGTGCGGATAGCGCAGCGCGTGCCAGGCCGACAAGCCGACTTCGCCCAAAAGCTGGTCGATGCGCTGGCGCAGCGCGGCGCCCGACGCCAGACCATGCAGGCGCAGCGGCTCGGCCAGGGTGTCGCCCACGGTAAGACGCGGGTTCAACGAGGCATACGGATCCTGGAAGATGATCTGCATGTCGCGGCGCAGGTCGCGCAGCGCGCCGCGGTTCAGCGCACGCACATCGCGGCCGGCGAAGCGGATCGTGCCTTCCGTCGCCTCGATCAGGCGCAGCACCATGCGGCCGGTCGTCGACTTGCCGCAGCCCGATTCGCCGACCAGCGCCAGCGTCTCGCCCGGCGCCACGTCGAAGCTGAGGCCGTCGACGGCGCGCACGGTGCCCACCGCGCTCTGGAAGACGATGCCGCGCTTCACCGGAAAATGCTTGGTGAGGCCCGAGACGGAGAGCAGCGCTTCGCTCATGACGCGGCGGCCGCCGTGGGAAGGACAAGGTCGAGCGGCGCCTTCCAACATGCGGCGCGGTGGCCCGGCGCGATCTCGCGCAGCACCGGCTGCTCGGCCTTGCACCGCGCGTCGGCCAGCGGGCAGCGCGGGCTGAAGCGGCAACCCGCGGGCAGGGCGAAGGGATTGGGCACGACGCCTTCGATCGCCTGCAGGCGCTCGTCACCGTCGCTGCCGAGCCGCGGGATGGAGCCCAGGAGGCCAAGTGTATAGGGATGCTGGGGATCGGCGAACAGAGGGCCGACCGGCGCCTCCTCGACGATGCGGCCGGCGTACATGACGATCACCCGATGGGCGACCTCGGCGACGACGCCGAGATCGTGGGTGATCAGCATGATGGCCGTGCCCGTGCGCTCGCGCAGGTCACGCAGGAGATCGAGGATCTGGGCCTGGATGGTGACGTCGAGGGCGGTGGTCGGCTCGTCGGCGATCAGGATCTTGGGGTCGCAGGCGAGCGCCATGGCGATCATGACGCGCTGGCGCATGCCGCCGGAGAGCTGGTGCGGATATTCGTCGAGCCGGGTCTCGGGTGAGGGGATCTTCACCAGCCGCAGCATTTCCAGGGCGCGGCTGCGCGCCTCGGCGGCCGTCACGGCGCGATGCAGGCGGATCGCCTCGATGATCTGCTCGCCCACGGTCTGGACCGGGTTGAGGCTGGTCATCGGCTCCTGGAAGATCATCGACACGGCATCGCCGCGGATGGCGCGCATCTCGCTCTCGGGCAGGTCGAGGAGGTTGCGGCCCTCCAGCCTGATCTCGCCGCTAGCGATGCGGCCGGGCGGGTTGGGCACCAGGCGCATGATCGAGAGCGACGTCACCGACTTGCCGCAACCCGATTCGCCCACGATGCCCAGCGTCTCGCCGGGTGCGAGGGAGAAGGAGACGCCGTCGACCGCCGCGAACACGCTGCCGCCCGACCGGAACTCGGTGCGCAGATCTTTGACTTCGAGGAGGCTCATGGGAGCGCGGGCCTCCAGGCCCGCTCATGATCATGATGCGGGCCTGGA
>NZ_BKAJ01000055.1 GCF_007992495.1 Reyranella soli | reverse complement strand
CTCCAGGCCCGCTCATGATCATGATGCGGGCCTGGAGGCCCGCGGTCCGGCATGAAATGAATCAAGTCACCGGCCTCGACTGGGGCAGGCGATCCTTCGTCCCGTAGACCGGCGGCGCCAGCTGGTCGGCGGTGCGGCCGGCCCAGTCGCGCTGGGGCACGGTCTTGAGCCGCTTGCGCTGGCCTTCGATCAGGCCCTGGGTCGCAGCATCGACGTCGACCGTCAGCACCTTGCCGTCCTTCACGACCTGCGCGCCGTCGACATAGACGTGGCGGATGGCGCGCTCGCTCGCCGAGTAGATCAGGCTCCTGACCGGCTCGTGCGCGGGCTGCATGTAGGGATGGCTCATGTCGACCAGCGAGAAGTCGGCCTTGCAGCCCGGCGCCAGGCGGCCGAGGTCGGGCCGGCGCAGGATCTTGGCACCGCCCACGGTCGCCGCCTCGAAGGCGTGGCGCGTGGTGCCCATCTTGTAGTTGCTGGTGAAGACGCGCGCGACGTAGCAGGCGAGCCTGATCTCATCGACCATGTTGTGCGGGAAGGTGTCGGTGCCGATGCCGACGGTGATGCCGGCATTCATGTAGCGGCCGATCGAGTTCAGCACCATACCGCGGCGCGCGAATACGGTCGGGCAGTGCGCCACCGATGCGCCGGAGTCGCGCAGCAGCTCGAAGTCGTTGGCGTGCGGATAATGGATCTGCGGATGGTCGCTCAGGAAGATGCCGTGGCCGATCACCAGGTCGGGCCCGAGCACGCCGATCGAATCGAGCCATTCGATGGGCGTCTTGCCGTGTCGATGCACCATCTCATAGAACTCGACGACGGCCTGGCAGGCGTGCGTCTGCATCGGGATGTTGCGCCGCTTGGCTTCCTGCAGTGCCTCCCTGAAGTAGCCCTCCTTGCAGGTGTCGATCTGCGAGGGGCCGACCATGGCGGAGATGCGGCCGCTGGGATGCTTCGTGGCCTCGTCGATTGTCTTCATCGCGGCCGCGAAGGCCTTCTCGCCGGCCTTCTCGTCCCAGGCGTATTCCACCGTATGGCCGTTCTTGGTGTACCAGTAACCCTGGCGCATCATCGGGCAGACCACGGCGCGAATGCCCGTCGCCGCGAGATCGTCGACCCAACCGTCGCGGCTCATCGACAGGTCGGAGATGGTGGTGACGCCGCTCTTCAGGAGCTCCGACATCGCCACCATGGTCGAGGGTCCCGCATCCTCGGCATCGAGGCCGAACACCGGCAGGTATTCGTAGAGCGAGCTTTGGCCGAGCTTGTCGCTGCCATACTCCTCCGTCAGGCCCTTGTTGGCGGGCTCGGAGAAGGGATGGCTGTGCACGTTGACGAAGCCCGGGATCGCCATGAATCCCTTGCCGTCGATCGTGGCGTCGGCCGTGCCAGTGTAGCCCGGCCCGACATGGACGATCTCGTTGCCTTTGAACACGAGGTCGCCGCCATCGACATAGACGTGCCGGCGCTCGGATTCGTCCCAGGCCACGACATGGTCGAGGTCGGAGATCTTGGTGGTCTTGGTCATGGGAGTACGTTCCTCCGGAGATTCACTTTCGTCACTCTTGACTTCGCTCTTTTCCCTCATGCCTCCTCTCCCCCGCTAGGGGGAGAGGCTGGGTGAGGGGGTTACGCACGTCGATTCCCCCTCACCTAACCTCTCCCCCTAGCGGGGGAGAGGAACATGAAGGGGTAAGGACCGTCTCGCCTACTTGAACGCGATGCCCAGCCCCTTGTTGAGGCCGCAGCCGTAGTTGCCGTGGGCGCGGATGGGCTTCAGCTTGGAGCCGGCGACGACGAACAGCGGCTCGTGGAACAGCGGGATCCACACCGCCGCGTCATGCACCTTCTGCTGGACCGCGGCATAGGCCTCGGCGCGCACCTTGTCGTCGGTCGCGGTCGAGCCCTTGTCCAGAAGCTCGTCGGTTTCCTTGTCCTTCCAGTTCATGCGGTTGGGCGTCGGCGTGTTGGCCGAGCGGAAGTAGAGGTTCAACGCATCGCCGGCGCTGACATAGGGGAAGCTCATGCCGAAGGCGTCGAACTCCTGGGTCGCGAGCTTGCCCCACGCCACGGTCGAGTCGAAGAGCTGTATCTGCAGGTCGATGCCGACCTTGCGCAGGTCGCCTTGCACGGCCTCGGCGATCTCCTTGAAGGCGCCGGAGATGCCATAGACGATCGGCGCCAGCTTCTTGCCGTCCTTGTAGCGGAAGCCGTCGGAGCCTTTCTTCCAGCCGGCCTCGTCCAGAAGCTTCTCGGCCTCCTTGACGTTCTCGCCGTAGACCGCGCGGTCGACCTTGTCGTTGAAATCGAGCACGCCCGGCATCAGCAGGGTCGAGGCCGGCTCGGCGAGGCCGAAGGTGACGGCCTCGGCGATCGCCTTCTGGTCGACGGCGAGGTTCATCGCCTTGCGCACGCGCACGTCGTTCATCAGCTCCTTGTCGACCTTGAAGCCGATGAAGTAGGTCCAGAAGAAGTTCTCGGCCTTGGTCACGGACAGCGACTTGTTGGCCTGCAGCTCCTTGATCGACCAGTATGGTACGTACTGGCTGGCATCGGCCTGGCCTGCCTGCAGGGCGGTCACGCGGGTATTCTCCTCGGGCACGACCTTCCAGATCACCTTGTCGACCTGGGCTTCGGTCACGTCATAGTAGGAGGGGCCCCACTTGTAGCCCTTGTGCTTGGTGAGCACCGTCGAATCGCGCGGCGTCCAGCTTTCGAAGCAGAACGGGCCGGTGCCGTCGACGCCCTTGACGCCGAAGTCGGCGCCCAGCTGCTTGACCTGGTCGACGTTCAGGATGGTGTGGAAGTACTGCGTCATCTGGTAGAGCAGCTCGGAGAACGGCTTCTTGAGCTTGTACTCGACCGTGGTGTCGTCGACGGCCGTGATCTTGTCGACCTCGCCCATGCGCCACTTCACCAGGCCCTTGGTCTCGGGATCGAGCCAGCGCTCGTAGGTCGCGACCACGTCCTTGGCGGTCATCTTCTTGCCGCTGCAGAAGCTCACGTCGTCGCGCAGCTTGAAGGTGTAGGTGAGGCCGTCGGGCGACATCGTCCAGCTGGTGGCGAGCCCGGGCTTCAGCGTCTTCATGTCGTAGTCGAGGTTCACCAGCGTGTCGCCGATCATGTACATGACCTCGGCGCCGGAACGGGCGGTCGACTTGTGCGGATCGTAGCGGTCGGTGTCGATCTCGCGCACGATGGTCACGGTCTTCTGCGCCATCGCCGGCGCCGCCGCGCCGATGGCGGTCGCGGCGAGCGCCGCGAGAAGCAAACGATTGGACATGCCTAAAAGCCTCCTTATTGCCTGAGCTTGGGATCGAGGGCATCGCGCAGCGCGTCGCCCAGGACGTTGAATGCGAGAACGACGAGGAAGATCGCCGCACAGGGGAAGGTCGAGACGTTGGGCGCGATCTGCAGGAACTTGCGGCCGTCGGCCGCCATGCTGCCCAACTCTGCCGTTGGCGGCTGGGCGCCGAGGCCGAGGAAGGAGAGGGCGGCGCCCAAAAGGATCGCCTGGCCGAGCTGCAGCGTCATGTAAATCAGGATGGTCGGCCAGCAGTTGCGCGCCAAGTAACGCCAGATCAGGGCGGCGTCGCCCAGGCCGACGGCGCGGCCGGCCTCCATGTATTCCTGCTGCATGATCGACTGTGCCGCGCCGCGGGCGATGCGGGCGATCGACGGCACGGCGGCGACCGAGAGCGCGATCACCAGGGAGAACAGGCCGGTGCCCAGCACGGCGGCGATGGCGAGGCCGAACAGAATCGAGGGGAAGGACAGCAGCACGTCGACCAGGCGCATCAGCGGCGTGTCGAGGCGCTTGAAGTAGGCGGCGCTGAGGCCGATCAGGGCGCCGAGGCCGCCGCCGACGGCGACCGCGATCACGCCCATGCCCAGGGTGGCGCGCAGGCCGAACAGGATGCGGCTCAGCATGTCGCGGCCCTGGTTGTCTGCCCCCAGAAGGAAGGTCGGGCAGCGGTCGCCGAGCGGCTTGCAGAAACGCAGGCGCATGTTGCTGGCGTAGGGATCGTGCGGCGCAATCAGAGGCGCCAGGATCGCCGCGGCGACGATGACGAACAGGAAGATCGCCGCCGCGGCCGCCGCCGGATCGCGCAGGATGCGGCGCCACACGGCGTTCTTGCGCCGGATCGCGGCGATGGCTCGCTGGTCGGCCTCGCTTTGCAGGGAGAGGGTGGCGTCGGTCATCGGGAGCGCTCATGCTCTTCCGGACCGCGCGCATCCTGCGCGCTCGGATTCATGAGCGCGCTGGAAGCGCGCGGTCCGGAAGATATCATGACCTCGCGATCCTTGGATCGAGGTAGGCGTACAGCACGTCGACGGCCAGATTGATCATCATGAACCCCACGGCGAGGATAAGGATCGCACCCTGCGCCAGCGGGAAGTCGCTCGAGGTGATGGCGCCGACGGCCATGCGGCCGACGCCGGGCCAGGCGAACATGGTTTCGGTGACGATCGAGCCGCCCAGCAGGAAGCCGATCTGCAGGCCGACCAGCGTCACCACCGGGATCATGGCGTTCCGCAATGCGTGACGGATAGTGACGCGCCAGTCCGAGGCGCCCTTGGCGCGTGCCGTGCGCACATAGTCGGCGCCGAGCGTTTCGAGCAATGACGTGCGTGTCATGCGTGCCACCGGTCCGACGAACACCGCGCCCAGGGTCACGGCGGGCAGGATGATGCTGAGGAAGCCCGCTGGCGTCCAAATCGGCCCGTTGCGCCCCTGGAAGGGCAGCAGGCCCGCGCCGCCGACATATTGGATCAGCAGCAGGCCGACCCAGAAGACCGGCACCGACACGCCCATCACCGACAGCGCCATGATGGCGCGATCGATCAGCGTACCGCGACGGCGTGCCGCCAGCGTGCCGAGCGCGATGCCGAGCGGCACCGCCCAGACGAGACAGGCCAGCATCAATTCGACGGTCGGCCAGAAAGTGAGCGCAATCTCGTCGACCACGGGCCGGTTGGAGATCATCGACCGGCCGAGATCGAGCTGCAGCACGCGGCCGAGATAGCGCCCGAACTGGATCCACAGCGGCTCGTCGAGGCCGAGCTGCTGGCGGATGGCGGCGACCTCGGCCTTGGTCGCCGTCGGACCGGCCACGACGGTCGCCGGATCGGTCGGCACGACCTGCAGCAGCAGGAAGCCGATCAGCAACACACCGAGCAAAACCGGCAGTGAAATCATCAATCGATGGGCGATATGCCTCGCCATGTCTTTTAGACAGCCCCCTTCGCGGGATAGAACACTGGCCGACGCTGCAGCGCTCGACAAGCGCCGTGCCGGTGGCATGATCGCAGCAAGAAACGCGCCGAGGAGCGGAAGTCATGTCTGCCGGAAAACTGAACGAACAGGCGAAGGGCGTGTTCATCATCGCCGCCACGCCATTCACCGATGAAGGCGCGCTCGATCTCAACAGCGTCGATTCGCTGACCGATTTTTATTTGGGCTGCGGTGTAACGGGATTCACCCTCTTGGGCATCATGGGCGAGGCGCCCAAGCTGACGGCAGAGGAATCGCTTTCGGTTGTCGACCGCGTCGTGCAGCGATCGCAGGGCCGGCAGATCATCGTCGGCGTCAGTCATGCCGGCCTCGAGAACGTGCGCCGGCTGAGCCACGAGGTGATGATCGCGGGCGCGTCGGGCGTGATGGTGGCGCCGCCGCCGGGTCTCAAGGGCGACGAGGGCGTCTACAATTACTTCGCGCAGGTCTTCAAGGAGCTGGGGCCGGACATTCCCGTCGTCTACCAGGACTATCCGCAGAGCACGGGAGTCTATCTCGCGCCGTCGGTGTTCGAGCGGCTGGTCGACGACTTCAAGCAGCTCGTCATGCTGAAGCACGAGGATTGGCCGGGTCTCGCCAAGCTCACGCGCGTGCGCGAGGGCGAGAAGAAGCCGGGTCGCCGGCGCGTCTCGATCCTGGTTGGCAATGGCGGCCTCTACCTGCCGCAGGAGCTGCGCCGTGGCGCCGACGGCGCCATGACCGGCTTCGCCTGGCCCGAGATGCTGGTCGAGGTCTGCGACCTCGCGGCCAAGGGCAAGATGGAGGAGGCGGAAGACCTGTTCGACATCTACCTGCCGCTGGTGCGCCATGAGCAGCAGCTCGGCATCGGCCTGGCGTTGCGCAAGGAGGTGCTGTTCCGCCGCGGCGCCATCAAGAGCCCGAAGCAGCGCGCGCCCGGATCGTCGTTGACCGCGACCGATCGCGCCGAGCTCGACAATCTGATCGCGCGCCTGGAGCGCAGGCTCGCCGTCGCCGGTCGCGGCGCCAAGGTCGCGGCGGAGTAGGGGTAATGGCTGATTACGACCTGATCGTCCGCAACGCCAAGATCGTCACCGCCGAGCGCCAGAGCGAAGGCGACATCGCCGTCAAGGACGGCAAGGTCGCCGCCCTGGGCGCCGATGTGAAGGGCACTGCCACGCGCGAGATCGATGCCGGGGGCAAGTTCGTGCTGCCGGGCGGCGTCGACAGCCATTGCCATATCGAGCAGCGCTCGGGCATGGGTGTGATGTGCGCCGACGACTTTTATACGGGCACGGTGTCGGCCGCGTTCGGCGGGACGACGACAGTGATCCCGTTCGCCGCCCAGCATCGCGGCATGTCGCTGCGCCAGGTGGTGAAGGACTATCACGAGGCGGCGACGCCCAAGGCGGTGATCGACTATGCCTTCCATCTCATCATCACCGATCCCACCCAGCAGGTGCTGGGGCAGGAACTGCCGGCGCTGATCAAGGACGGCTACACGTCGTTCAAGATCTATATGACCTACGACGCGATGAAGGTCAGCGACTACCAGATCCTCGACATTCTCGCCCTGGCGCGGCGCGACGGGGCGCTGGTGATGGTGCATGCCGAGAACCACGACATGATCCAGTGGCTGGCGCATCATCTCGTGGACCAGGGCCATGTCGCGCCCAAGTTCCACGCCATCGCCCATGCCCGCGTCGCCGAAGCCGAGGCGACCAACCGCGCGATCTCGCTGGCGCGCCTGGTCGATGCGCCGCTGTTGCTGGTGCACATGTCGGAGATCGAGGCCATCGATACGCTGCGCCAGGCGCAGAAGAAGGGGCTGAAGATCTTCGGCGAGACCTGCCCGCAGTATATCGCGCTGACGGCCGACGACATGGACAAGCCCGGCGTCGAGGGCGCCATGTGGTGCTGCAGCCCGCCGCCGCGCGATTCGGAAGCCCAGGAGGCGGTGTGGGCGGCGCTGAAGGACGGCACCTTCCAGACCTTCTCGTCGGACCATGCGCCCTATCAGTTCAACGAGAAGGGCAAGATCCCCAAGGGCGACAAGACGACTTTCAAGGAGATGGCCAACGGCGTGCCGGGCCTGGAGATCCGCTTGCCCATCCTGTTCTCCGAAGGCGTCCAGAAGGGCCGCATCACCCTGCAGCAGTTCGTGGCCCTGACCTCCGCCAATCACGCCAAGCTCTATGGCCTGTACCCGAAGAAGGGCACGATCGCCGTCGGCTCCGATGCCGACTTCGCGATCTGGGACGCCGACAAGGACGTGACGATCCGCTGGAAGGACCTGCACGACAATGTCGGCTATTCGCCCTACGAGGGTCGCCAGATCAAGGGCTGGCCGATCACCGTGGTGAGCCGTGGCCGCGTCGTGGTCGAGGACGGCAAGCTCAACGCCGCGCGCGGCTCGGGCCAGTTCCTGCCGTGCGCCTCGCCGGATTCGGCCAAGCCGCAGGGCCAGACGGCGCCGGAGCTGCAGTCGATGTCCCGCTTCGGCCTGAAACCGCTGTTCTGATGATCGGTGTCGACTATGTAAGGCGCATGGCGCTCTACAATCGTTGGCAGAACGAGAATCTTTACGGCGCCGCCGACGGCCTTACCGACGAGGAGCGCCAGCGCGAGCGCGGCGCCTTCTTCGGCTCGATCCACCGGACGATGTGCCATCTCCTGTGGGCCGACCAGACCTGGATGAGCCGCTTTCGCAGCACGCCGCCGCCGGTGCCCTTGGCGGAGTTGACCGCGCAGTATCGCGATTGGACGTCTCTCGAGAGCCGACGCCGCGATTTCGACGCGGAGATCGTGGGATGGGTGGACGGCATCAATGCGGATTGGTTGGCCGGCACGCACACCCACTTCTCGCCGAGCCTGGGGCGCGAGATGTCGGCGCCACGCTGGCTGCTCGTGTCGCATTTCTTCAATCACCAGACCCATCATCGCGGGCAGATTCATTGCATGTTGACCCAGGCGGGCAGGAAGCCGGCGGATACCGACCTGCCGATGATGCCCGGCTGATGGCTTGGAGTTTTCTGGACGATAATTGTCACCATGCTAAACTTTGACAAACTTTAGCATGGTGACGATATGAACATTTCGCTCACACCGAAGCTCGAGGGTTTCGTGAAGGCGAAGGTGAAGACCGGTGATTACAACAACGCCAGTGAGGTCATCCGCGAGGCGTTGCGCGTTCTGCAAGAGAGGGAAGCGGACCGAAAGGTTCAGCTCCGCGCTCTGAGGCGGCTCATCCGAGAAGGAGAAGAGAGCGGTCCGCCGGTTTCATGGGACCCGGAGGCCATCAAGGACAAGGCTCGAGCGCGAGTACGTAAGCGCGGATAGGTCGTGCTGCGCATCGTCATCTTGCCCAAGGCAGAGGAATTGGGGCGAGCGACAGATGACGCGCTATGTCGACGGCCTGCACGAACGCTTTGTTGTCCTAGCAAGGCAGCCGGAAATCGGCCGTCGACGTGACGAAATAGGACAGGGGTACCGAAGCATTGTGCATGGCTCCCATATCGTGTTTTACAGGCTGACACGCCGTGAGCTCGTTATTGTCCGTGTCCTGCATGGACGGATGAGTCCGGAGCGTCATATTCCATAGGTGAGAGCAGAATGTCCCGTCGTCTAAAAGTCTCCGCCGCCCAGCTCGGCCCCATCCACCGCGCCGACAGCCGCAAGAGCGTGGTCGCTCGCCTGGTCGAGATGCTGAAGGAGGCCGATTCGCGCGGCTCGAAGTTCGTGGTGTTCCCCGAGCTCGCGCTCACCACCTTCTTCCCGCGCTGGTGGATGGAGGACCAGGCCGAGGTCGACAAGTATTTCGAGGCGCAGATGCCGAGTCCCGAGACGCTGCCGCTGTTCGAGCTGGCGCGATCCAAAGGCATCGGTTTCTACCTGGGCTATGCCGAGCTCACGGAGGAAGAGGGCAAGACCCGGCGCTTCAACACCTCGATCCTGGTCGGGCCGGACGGCCGCACCGTCGGCAAGTATCGCAAGGTCCATCTGCCGGGGCATGCCGAGCACCGGCCGGCATCGCCCTACCAGCACCTCGAGAAGAAGTACTTCGAGGTCGGCGATCTCGGCTTCAATGTCTGGAAGATGTTCAAGGACGACATCATCGTCGGCCAATGCATCTGCAACGATCGGCGCTGGCCCGAGACGTTCCGCGTCATGGGGCTGAAGGGCGCCGAGATGGTGGTGCTGGGCTATAACACGCCGACCGACAACGTCTATGCGCCCAAGGAGCCGCCCTACCTGCGGGTGTTCCACCACAACCTGTCGATCCAGGCGGCGGCCTACCAGAACGGCATCTGGGTCGTGGCCACCGCCAAGGCGGGCAAGGAGGACGGCTTCTGGCTGCACGGCGGCACGGCCATCGTGGCACCGACCGGCGAGATTGTCGCCAAGTCGAACACCGAGGAGGACGAGGTCGTCTCCTACGATTGCGACATGGAGCTCGGCGAATACATCCGCAACACCACCTTCAACTTCGCCAAGCATCGCCGCCCCGAACACTACAAGCTGATCGTCGAGCGCACCGGCGTGAAGGTCGAACCGAGTAACTGAGGATCCTTAGATGCAATACGCCGTCTCCGACGTGAACGATCACGACCGTTACAAGATCCTCACCGCCTTCGTGCTGCCGCGGCCGATCGCCTGGGTGACCACGATAGGCCCTGACGGCACGGTCAATGCCGCGCCGTTCAGCTTCTTCAACGTTTTCGCCGAGGATCCGCCGATCGTGATGTTCGCCGTCAACAAGCGGCCGGACGGGCGCATCAAGGACACCTGGACCAACATCAAGCGCACCGGTGAGTTCGTGGTCAACCTGACCGACGAGCCGCTGGCGCGGGCCATGCACGATTCGAGCGGCGACTTTCCGCCCGACGTCGGCGAGCCGGACTATCTCGGTCTCAAGCTCGCCCCCTCGGTCGACATCAAGCCGCCCAGGCTCGCCGACGCGCCGTGGTCGATGGAGTGCAACACCTGGCAGGTCATCAACGTCAAGGACGACCGCCAGTTGATCATGGGCGAGGGGCTGCGCTTCCACATCCGCGACGAGCTGTGGGATCCCAAGGCGATGCGCGTGCACATGGAGAAGTACCATCCGATCGGCCGTATGTTCGCCGACCGCTACTGCCGCACCGACGATCGCGTCATCTTTCCGGCCGCCGAGGGACCCAAGAAGGCTGCGGCGGCGGACTGACGTCAATCCGGGGAACAGGCCGATGAAAGTCCGCAGCCACGCCGACATCGTCGAACTCGAGAAGGTGCCGGCAGCCGAGCGCATCCGCTACACCGGCGTGGCGGACCTGCTGGCCCATGCCGCCCGCGAGAACGCCGGTCGCGTGGCCTTGCGCTATCTGTCCGGCACCGGTCCGGACGACGCCGTACGGGACGTCACGTTCGAAGAGCTGCAGCGCCGCGTCATCCAGACGGCCAATATGCTGCGCGCCCATGGCGTCGGGCCTCAGGATACCGTCACGCTGCTGATGCCGAGCGTGCCGCAGACTTTCTTCGCCTTGTGGGGCGCGGAGATCGCGGCAGTCGCCAATCCCGTCAATTATTTCCTCGAAGCCTCGCAGATCGCCGGCATCATGAAGGAGGCCGGTGCGAAGGCGCTGGTTGCCGTCGATGCCTCGATCTTCCCGGACATCTGGCCGAAGGTGGAGGCGATCCGCGCCGTCCTTCCGGACCTCAAGGTCTTTCGGGTCGGCGGCAGTGCCGCCGCTGCGGGCATCATCGACTTCGACGAGGCCTGCGCCAATCAACTGGGCGATCGGCTGGTGGCGCCGAAGCCGATCGACGGCAGCACCGTCGCGGCGCTCTTCCACACCGGCGGGACGACGGGTCTGCCCAAGCTCGCCAAGCACACGCACGGTGCGCTCGCCTTGATGGCGTGGACCAACACGCTGGTGTTCGATCTCGGGCCCGGCACGGTGCTGCTCAATCCGCTGCCGCAGTTCCATGTCGGCGGCTCGCTGTTCGGCGCCCTGTCGCCGATCGCCAATGGCTGGACGGTCGTGATCCCGACGCCGCTCGGCGCGCGCAATCCCAACGTCGTGCGCGACTACTGGAGCATCGTCGAGCGCAACCGCGTCACCGTCGGCGGCGCCGTGCCGACGACGCTGGCCGCGATCATGAACGTTCCGCGCGACGGGCACGACCTCAGCTCGCTGAAGTGTTTCGTGACGGGCGGTTCGACCGTCCCCGTCGAGCTCATCCGCCGCATCGAGCGCGAGATCGGCGTGCCGGTCATCGAAGGCTACGGCATGACCGAGGTGCATTGTTACTCGACGATGAATCCCATGCATGGCGAGCGGCGCACCGGGTCGGTCGGCCTTCGCCTGCCCTATACCGAGGTCCGCATTGCCGACGTCGCGCCGGATGGCACGATCCGCGGCGATTGCCCGACCGGCGAGATCGGTCATGTCCTGATGCGCGGCCCGCAGGTCACGCCGGGCTATCTCGACCCGCGCCATGACAAGGGGGCGGTGCTGGCCGATGGATGGCTCGACTCCGGCGATCTCGGCCGCCTCGATGCCGACGGCTACGTCTGGCTCACTGGGCGCTCCAAGGATCTCATCATCCGCGGCGGCCACAACATCGATCCCGTGATCATCGAGGAAGCGCTCACCCGTCACCCCGGCGTCGAGACGGCGGCGGCGGTCGGCCTGCCCGACGCCTATGCCGGCGAGCTGCCGATGGCCTTCGTGCAGCGGCGGCCCGGTGCGGAGGTGACGGCGGAGGAGCTGCGCAAGTTCTGCCGCCGGGAGGTGCCCGAGCGCGCGGCGGTGCCGGTGCAGGTTGTGCTTGTCCCGGTGATGCCGGTGACGGGCGTCGGCAAGATCTACAAGCCTGCCCTGCGATTGCAGGCAGCGCAGCTCGCCTTCGAGGCGGCGCTCGCGCCGCTGCGCGGTGAGGGCGTGACGGCCGGCGTCATGGTGCGCAGCGATCCGACCCATGGCATGCTGGCAGCCGTGAGCGTCACCGGGTTTGGTGGAACGTCGCGAGAAGCCATCGTGAAGCGCTCTGCGGAGCTGCTCGGCGGCTTCCAGATTCGGCACGTTGTCGCGTTCGTCTGACGCGAAGGGTCGCGTCTGACGCGACCGATCGCGTCGTTTTTCCGGCGGCGGCAGGGCCAAAGAAGGCCACCGCCGCATATTGATCACTGCCGCTGCCATGGGTGGAAGGTGTAACCTCGGCGGGAGCAACCCATCGTCGAGGAATGACCGCGCGTTCTCAGGAAGGTTGGCCACGCTGGTTGGCCGCGCTGCTGATGGGCCTGCTGCTGATCCTGGCCCTGTTGATCGCGTCGTGGTTCCTGCGCGCTTGCGCGCCGGTCGCGCCGTCGACCAGCCTCAGCATGATCGAGACGCCGGCGCCACCAGCGCCGGAGGCGCCGCCCGATCCGACGCCGCTCCTGAAAGCCTCGCTCGACGACGCCAAGGTCGACGGCAGGAACCTGTCGGCCGAACTCGCGGCACTCGAGGCCGACATCAAACAGAAGCTGGCACAGTGCAAGCCGGTCGAGCCACCGAAACCGCCTGAGCCGCCGAAGCCGCCGCCGGTCGCCAAGGCGCCGCCGCCACCGCCGCCGTTACCGGCCGACCGGTGGGCGCAGAAGGATCTCGGCATGCTGCAGGGCTGCTGGCGGCTCGGCCAGGATACGCAGGGCAGCATCGGCATTGGTGGCCGCTCGGAGCGCTGCGCCGTGAAGGCGGGCCGCATCTGCTTCGGCGCCAACGGCGGCGGCGAGCGGCGCTCGACCGCGGTGTGCCCGGCCACAGGCACCATCACTTGCGCCGCGCCCATCACCGCCCGCTTCGGCAACGACAACACGCTCGGCACGACGCAGCCCGCGGTGCAATGCAATCCGGGGCAGGCGAACTGGACCGGCCCGCCCAACAGCCTGACCTGCCGGCGCGTCAGCGACACGCTGGCGGTCTGCAGAGATCGTCTGAACTTCGAGTATGAGTTCCGGCGGGAATAGCGCCCACACCCTGGCTTTGCTGCCGGCGGCGGAATGTATCGGGGGCTCGCATCGATCTTGGCTTGCCGAAACCTTCATCGCACTGTTCCGTTGCAGCGCGGCCAACTACAGAGTCCCCCGTCGAATTGTCTCGTGCTTTGGCGCAGCGCTTTCTGGGTCGGCTCAACCTGCGTCTGGCATCCGCTGAGAAGCTGCCGATTGCGATCGGATAGTCACCCACGCACAAGGCGGCGTGCAAGGAGCGTGCCGACCAGCACTGTCGACAGCCGTTCGTACACGTACAATAATAATGCTTACGGCTGATCGCCTGGTACGGCCGCGCTATCGGCAACGAATGGAGGGAGGCGGCCTGGTTGCAATGCCCACGCGTCAGATGCATCTCGTTGCCTATTCCAAGACGGGCCCGACGGCTCGCCATGTTGGCGGTTGGCGTCATCCGGAATCGGTGCTCAATGACTTTCTCAAGCCCAGCCGCTACATCCAGTATGCGCGCACGCTGGAAGAGGCCAAGTTCGATGGCTGCTTCTTTGCCGATTTGATTGGCATCTACGACATCTATGGCGGCAGCTATGAGACCTACGTCCGAAACGGCGGCCAGATCAGCTATCTTGACCCGATGGTAGTCCTGCCGGTGATGGCGGCGGAGACCCGCCATCTCGGCCTCGGCATCACGCTCTCGACCACCTTCCACAATCCCTATCATCTCGCCCGCTGGCTGGGTTCGATGGATGTCATGAGCGGCGGCCGAGTCGCCTGGAACATCGTCACCTCGGCGGCCGAGCTCGAGGCGCGCAATATTGGCGGCAGCCTGCCGCCGCGCGAGGAGCGCTACGATCGCGCCGACGAGGTGCTCGAAGCCTGTTGCGCGCTGTGGGGCAGCTGGGACGCGGATGCGTTCATCCTCGACAAGGAAGCCGGACTGTTCGCTGATCCGCAGAAGGTCCACTACGTCGACTACCAGGGGAAATGGGTCAAGACGCGCGGGCCCTTGCCGACGCCGCGCAGCCCGCAGGGGCGGCCGGTGCTGATGCAGGCCGGCAGTTCCGACCGCGGGCGTGACTTCGCCGCGCGCTGGGCCGAGGCGATCTTCACCGATCAGCGTAGCCTTGCCGCGTTGCAGGCGTTCTACGACGATATTAAGGGCCGCATGGCGCGGTTCGGCCGCCAGCCGGAGGATTGCGCAATTCTGGCGGCCAGCACCTTCGTCATCGGCGAGACCGAGTCGATCGCGCGCGAACGCGCAGAGTATCTCCGAAGCCTGATCAAGCCCGATCTCTGGGCGGCGCGCGTGTCGGGCAGCCTCGGCGCGGATCTCAGCAAGGTCGCCGACGAAAAAGGCCTCGCCGACCAGCAGGGCACCCAGGGCATTCGCGGTGCTGAGGATCGCCTCCGCCAGGCGATGTCGGACAAGGGTCTGTCGCTCGCCGAGGCGGTGAAGGACGCCAGTAACGACGAGATCGTCGGCACGCCTTCGCAGATCGCCGATCATTTGCAATACGTCTTCGAATCGGGCGTGTGCGACGGCTTTATCGTCGCGCCGACATATTTTCCCGGGATGATCGAGCAGTTTTGCCGGATGGTGGTACCGGAGTTACAGCGACGCGGCGTGTTCCGGCGGGAATACACCGGACGGACGCTGCGGGAGAATCTTTTGGGGAAGGAGGGGATATGACGATGACTTGCAGAATTCGGCGCCGCTCGCTCGGCGCCTTGGTGGTGCTGGGTATGCTGGCCAACTGGCCTGTCGGACTGGCTGCGGCGCAGCAGGTCAAGGTCGCCGAGGCCGCGCGCGCGGCGCTGCCGGCCAAGGTCCGCGACGACGGCGTGCTGCGCGTCGCGACGTCGCTGCAATGGGCGCCCTTCGCCTATCGATCGGAGAAGGACGAAGCCGTCGGCATCGATATCAGCCTGCTGAAACTGATCGCAGCCAAGCTCGGCTTGAAGCCCGAGCTCGACGACATGAAGTTTCCGGGGATTATCCCCGGCGTTTCGTCGGGGCGCTATCAGGTCGGCGCGAACCAGCTCTCGATGTCACCCGAGCGGCTCAACGCCGTCGACATGGTGCCTTACTTCGACACCTCCAGCGTACTGCTGATCGCCAAGGGCAAGCCTGTTCCCGATCTCGCCAATCTGTGCGGCATGAACTTCGTCGTGACCCAGGGCAGCGTGCAGGTCCGCCAGCTCAACCAGCTGTCCGAGGCCTGCGTCGCGAAGGGCGGCAAGGCAATCACCCAGCAACTCTATCCCAGTAGTGCCGAAACCTTGCTGGCGTTGTCGAACGGCCGGGGTGACGCGTTCCTGACCGCCGCGCCGCAGGGTGTCTATATTTCGCGCGTCAATCCGAAGGTCGAGCTGGTCAAGGGCGACGTGCCCAACGTCGAACGTTCGCCGGCTGGAATCGCCCTGGAGAAGGGCAACGCCGCCCTGCGCAAGGCGATCGCGCTGGCGCTGGCGAGTGCGATCGAGGACGGCTCCTACAAGGCGATCCTCGAGGAATTCGGCGTCGCCAACGCGGCGGTGCCGCTTCAGCTGGTGATGAAGTCCGCCGAATAGGCCCCCGCAACGACAGGCTCGTCATGACCACGAACGCCGCCACCGAGGCCCCGGACTGGCCGGGACCGCACGCTTCGCCCGAGCGGATCGTCGATCCACCGCATTGGGGCCGCTGGGTCGCCCTGGCCGCCGTCGTGGTGGGCTTGGCGTGGATTGCCTACCAGCTGATCACCAATCCCGGCTTCCAGTGGGATATCGTCGGACGCTACCTGTTCGACCCCATCGTGCTGCGCGGTGTCGCCATGACAATCCAGCTCACGGTGCTGGTCATGGCGATCGGCGTGGTCGTCGGCGTCCTGGTGGGGCTGATGCGCATGTCGCGCGATCCGCTGCTCAATTTTTGCGCCCACGGCTTCGTATGGTTCTTTCGCGGCACGCCGGTCCTGGTCCAGCTCGTCTTCTGGTACAACCTCGCGGCGCTGTTCCCTCAGCTTTCGTTCGGCATTCCGTTCGATGGCCCGAAATTCTTCGAGGTGTCGGCCACCGCCGCCATCTCTTCCTTCACTGCAGCGCTGCTCGGCCTGGGACTGAACGAAGGCGCCTACATGGCCGAGATCATTCGGGCCGGCCTCCTGTCGATCGACGCCGGGCAGACCGAGGCGTCCAAAGCGCTCGGTCATCGCCCGTGGCAGACCTTCCGCGTCGTCGTCCTGCCGCAGGCGATGAAGGCGATCGTACCGCCGACCGGCAACCAGTTCATCGGCATGCTGAAGTACACCTCGATCGCCAGTGTCGTCGCCCTGCACGAGCTGATGCATTCAGTCGAAACGATCTACAGCCGTACCTATGAGACCATGCCGCTGCTGATCGTCGCGGCGCTCTGGTATCTCTTCATGGTGAGCGTCCTCTCGGTGGTGCAGCACTTCATCGAGCGGCATTACCTGAAAGGCTGGCAGGCGGAAGTCCATACCCCGCTTCAGTCATGACAGTACACGAAACCCCGAGCGGCGAGATCGTCCCGCTCGTTCGCATATCGAACGTCTGGAAGAAGCGCGGCGCCAACGTCGTGCTGAAGGGCGTCAACCTTGTCGCGCATCAGGGCACCGTCGTCTGCCTGCTCGGCCCGTCGGGCGCCGGCAAGAGCACGCTGCTGCGCTGCATCAACGCCATCGAGCTGCCCGACCGCGGGATGATCCACCTCGATGGCGTGGCGATCGGTTGCCGCCAGGAGGGCGACAAGTTCATCCGCCTGTCCGAGCGCGAGGTAAGCCGACAACGCGCCGACATCGGCATGGTGTTCCAGAACTTCAACCTCTTCCCGCATATGTCGGTGCTCGAGAACATCATCGATGCGCCGATGCGGGTGCGAGGCGAGGGGCGCGCCGCGGCGACGCAGCGGGCGCACGACCTACTCGGACGAGTCGGCCTCGCCGACAAGGCCAAGGCCTATCCGCGGCATCTGTCGGGCGGCCAGCAGCAGCGCATTGCGATCGCGCGGGCGCTTGCCATGCAGCCCAAGCTGATGCTGTTCGACGAGCCGACCTCGGCGCTCGATCCGCACCTGACCGACGAGGTCCTCGACGTCATGAAGGGGCTGGCCGGCGCTGGCATGACCATGATCGTGGTGACGCACGAAGTCGCCTTCGCGCGCCAGGTCGGCGATGTCGCGGCGATCATGGCCGACGGCGTCATCATAGAGGCCGGACCGGCGCGCGACGTGCTGACCCGGCCGCAGGATCCGCGGACGCGGAAGTTCCTGGCCAAGTCTCTGCAGAAGCAGCAGGAGTAGGGTCATGCGGAAGCAGATGCATCTCGGGTCGTTGTCGCATGGCGTCGGCAGTCACGTCGCCGGTTGGCGGATGCCCGGCGCCGAAACGGAGAAGGAGAATTTCGACCTGGTTGCGCGCGCCGTCCGCACCGCCGAGCGGGGCAAGTTCGATTTCGTCTTCTTCGCCGACGCGGTGAACACCGGCGCGGACGCGGCGCCGATGTTCGTCGTGCGTTTTGAGCCGCTTACCCTGCTGGGAGCGTTGTCCGTGGTCACCGATCGGATCGGTCTGGTGGCGACGGTGTCGACGACATATTCCGAGCCCTACAACGTGGCGCGCGCACTGGCCTCGCTCGACCATCTCAGCCAGGGACGCATCGGCTGGAACGTCGTGACCGGATCGAGTCCCGACGCCGCCGCCAACTTCTCGAAGGACAAGCACCCGCCGCACGAAGAGCGCTATGCCATGGCGCAGGAGTATCTCGAAGTCGTGAAGGGCTTGTGGGACAGCTGGGAGGACAGTGCGCTCGTCGCCGACAAGCAGACCGGTCAGTTCATCGACACCGGCAAACTGCACGTCCTGAACCACGTCGGCCGATATTACCGGGTTGCGGGACCGCTCAACGCCAGCCGGCCCCCCCAAGGCTATCCGGTCATCTTCCAGGCCGGTGCCTCCGACCGCGGCCTGGAGCTCGCCGGTTCAACGGCGGAAGTCGTGTTTGCGACGCAGTCCTTCCAGGAGGAAGCCGTCGCGTTCGCCGGCAAGCTGCGCGATTGCGCGGAGGCCGCTGGAAGAGCCCGCGATTCGATTAGAATCCTGCTCGGCGTGTCGCCAATCGTCGGCGACACCGAACGCGAGGCACGCGACATCATCTCTCAGCTGGGCGCCTTCGTGGATCCCGTGACGTCGATGCGCGTGCTTTCCGACCGAGTCGGCATCGATCTGGCGCGCTACGACATCGACGGGCCGCTGCCAGACCTGCCGCCCTCGACCATGATGCAGGGGCACGCGCGCGTGCTGCAATCCGTTGCGCGCCGCTACAACATGACCATTCGCCAGCTGCGCGATTATGCAGCAGTCAGCTCGGGTCATCGCGTGCTGATCGGTACGCCGGCGCAGGTCGCCGACGATCTCGAGGCCTGGTTCGCGAGGGGTGCCTGCGACGGCTTTGCCATAATGACTCCCTATTCGCCCCAGCCGTTCGAGCGGTTCGTCGATCAGGTCGTGCCGATCCTGGTGGAACGCGAGTTGTTCCGGAAGGAGTACTCGGGCAAGACGTTGCGCGATCATCTGGGACTTGAACGGCCGCCGCACCCGACACCGCGCTCGCCCGTGTGATCCGCAACTTGGCTTCGCGAGTTGGGATGGTTGCGGGGGAACGCAACCAGCTTAACTTAGTCGTTCGCGTGGTCGCTTAGGGGGGCGTTGCGCCCCAGCCCTGACCTTGGGTTTGGCCTGCAAGCCGTTGAGGAGAAGGTCGACCATCCGAACCGCCGAGCGCGTCCAACTGTTGCTCGGCCTGGCGTGCGCCACGCCAGCGAGGGGCGCGCAGCAGATCGTGCGGCTCGATGTCGTCTCGAAAGACAGCCGCCGCGCGGCACCGCGGCCGGCGAGCACGGCAATGATCTCGACGGTCTCGGCGATCAGCGCGCGGGGAACTGTTACGATGGCCTTCTGGATGAGCTGCTCGAGACGGCGCAGCGCTGCGAGCGCAGATCCGGCGTGCAGGGTGCCGACACCGCCGGGATGGCCGGTTCCCCAGGCCTTCAAGAGGTCCATCGCCTCGGCGCCGCGCACCTCGCCGATCGGGATACGATCCAGTGCTGGCCCACAAGCCCGACGTGCTGCGCAATGGCGCGCCCGGATCTCGGCCGAGGCCCTTTTGGTACACATGCGAGGGGCGAGAAAGCTTGCTAGGAATGCCGAATGAAAAGTCTGTTATCGTCTCCACTGGCCAGCCGGCCCGGCTTTCTAATTCGGCGCCTCCATCAGATTCATCTCTCTCTTTTTGCTGCCGAGTGCGCTTCCTTCCAGACCACACCGGTGCAGTACAGCATCCTGAGCGTGGTCGTCGCCCAGCCCGGTCTCGAGCAGAGCGCGCTTGCAAAGGAGGTTGGCGTCGATCGGACGACTTTGGCCAATGTCGTTGCGAGGTTGATCGGACGAGGCCTGCTCCGGCGACAACAGGGAGAGGAGGATCGCCGGCTGAAGCACGTCTACCCGACGCAGGCATGCCGCAAGTTGCTCAAGGAAATGGAAGGCCCGGCCCGTCGGGCTCACGAGCGGACGATCGATGCGCTGGGCAACGGCGAGCGTGAGCGCTTCATCAAGTCGCTGGTGCGTCTCGTGAACGCTAGAAATGAATTGGGGCGGGCGCCCTTAAGAATTAGCTGAGCGATGGGCGCGGAGGGCGGCTCCGCTACGTACGTCGTCCGTAGTGCCACACGAGGGCATTGAAGAACTCGCGCGCGGTAGGGGTGTCATATCCTTGCCACCCTCGGTCACGTCTTCCGTCGGCATGGGCAAAGGGTAGTGCGCTTCAACCAGCCAGCGCGTGGTGTCCGTGATGTATGCGTCGACGCTGTCGCGGATCGCACGAAAGATCTCCTTCGTCATCGGCAGGCTCCTTCTCGGCGCGCATGGCGGCGAGCGACGATGACGCTCACGATCGCGCGCACGATGCCGCGATAGCCGGTACAACGGCAGAGGTTGCCCGACATCTCTTCGCGCACCCGCGCCTCGTCGGCATCGGGCAAACGGCGCACGACATCGCGTCCGACGACCAGCATGCCGGGTGTGCAGTAGCCGCACTGCAGCGCGTGCTCCCGCGTAAAGGCTTCGCGCAGCGCCCTCATGATCTCATCGTCGCCGAAACCCTCAATGGTGCGGATCGTGGCGCCGTCGCAGCTGCCGGCATGGGCGATGCAGGAGCGCGCCGGTGCGCCATCGATCTCGATCGTGCAGGCACCACACACGCCGTGCTCGCAGCCGACATGAGTCCCTGTCAACATGAGGGGACCGCGCAGGACGTCGGCGAGTTGATCGCGCGGCTCGACCTTGAGTTCGCGCGGCTCGCCGTTGACGGTGAGCGTGATGTCGATGCGGCTCACGCCCGCGCGCCCTGGACGGCGTGCCGCAGCGCGGCCTCGGCGATTGCCTGTCGCCACGGCGAGAGCCCCGGACAGCCCGCCACGATCCGCCTTGCCTCGCCGGTGGGATCGGCGAGCAGGGCTGCGGCGTCATCGATCACCATGGGCGGCCCGTCGAGCGCGGCCAGGACGGCGCGCGGCCTGGCGCCAGGAACATCGAGCAGGCACGCGGTCGCCTTGGAGAATTCGCCGATCTTGCGGCAGAACTTCCAGTGACCCCAGCGGGCGGCATCCCGCAGCATCGGGACCTCGACGGCGCGCAGCACCTCGCCCGGTGCGAGAGCTGTCTCGAAGATGCCGGTGACGAAGTTGGCCAGCGGCAGGCGCCGCTCGCCGGCGGCACCGAATGCGACGGCGACGCCCCCGAGCGCAGGCAAGACAGCGACCCAATCCGCCGCAGGATCGGCATGTGCGAGGCTGCCTCCAATCGTGCCGCGAGTGCGCACTGGGCGGTAGGCGATGCGCCGTGCGACGCTCGCCATGATCTGGCCGAGCCGGCCGGGCACTACGCCATCCTCGAGCGCGGCGTGAGTCGTACCGGCGCCGATCCGCACGGTGTCACCCCTCACGCTGACACCAGCGTAGTCCGGCAGGTGCCGGAGGTCGGCGATGGTATCGGGCCGGGCAAGGCGCAGGTTGAGCATGGGGCCGAGCGACTGCGTGCCTGCGCCGGGACGCGCTCCGGCAAGAACGAGCTTCACGGCATCGTCCCAACTTGCGGGCCGTTTGTAGGAAAAGCGCGAGGGTTTCATGCCTTGCCTGCCCTGGCGGCCGCGATCGCGGCGAGGACGCGCTCGGGGGTCGCCGGAAGGTCGGTCACTTCCGCGCCGATCGAGGCCAGTGCATCGTTGATTGCATTCACGATCGCCGCCGGCGGCCCGATCGCGCCGCTCTCGCCAATGCCCTTCTGGCCGAACGTGGTCCATGGGCTCGGTGTCTCCATGTGTTCGAGCCGGACATCGGGGACATCGGCGCTTCCCGGCAGCAGGTAGTCGGCAAGGGTCGCAGCCAGTGGCTGGCCAGCGCCGTCGTACGGCATCTCCTCGTAGAGCGCAGTGCCGATACCTTGGGCGAGGCCGCCCAGCACCTGGCCATCGACGATCATCGGATTGATCAGCTTGCCGCCATCCTCGACGACGACGAAGTCCTCGAGCACCACGGCGCCGGTCTCGAGGTCGACGCGGGCCACGACGGCATGGGCAGCATAGGAGTGGGTGCCGGTATCTGGATCGGGACGGTAGCCTGCCGTGACCTCAAGACCGCCCTTGTCGACCCCCTTGGGCAGGTTCTGTGGCGCGCGATACCAGGTCCGCGCGACGTCGGCGATACTGACCGAGCCCTCGCCTTCGATGCGGCGAACGAAGCCGTCGGCGACCACCACGTCGGGACGCGTAACCTGCAGGAGGCCCGCACCGATCGAGGCGATGCGATCACCCAGCTGCCGGCAGGCCTCTGCGACGGCACCGCCTGCCATGACAGCCGCGCGGCTGCCCCAGGTGCCGGTCGAGTAGGGCGTGAGGGCAGTATCGCCGAGGACGATGCGGACTTTGTCGGGATGGACGCCGAGGATTGTGTGCGCGACCTGCGCCAACGAAGTTTCCATCCCCTGGCCGTGGCTGTGCACGCCGACGCGCACTTCCAGAATGCCGTCGGGGCTCAGCCTGACGAAGGCCTGCTCGAAGCCCGGCACAAACGGGATGCCCCAGGCGTGATAGACCGATGTGCCGTGCGCGCCTTGCTCGCAGAAGGTCGCAAGGCCGAAGCCGACGGCCTCGCCCTTCGCCTGACGCGCGCGTATCGACGGGACATCGATGGCGGCGACGGCGCGCCGCAGGGCTTCGGGATAGTCGCCGCTGTCGAAGACCTTGCCAACGAGGTTTCGGTACGGCATGGCCTCGGGCCGGACGAGGTTGGCGAGCCGGATCGCTTCCGCAGAGATCCCGAGCTGTCGCGCCAGCGCGTCGAGCGTCGTTTCCATGGCGTAGCACACGCCCGTACGTGCGACGCCACGATAGGGAAGGATCGGCGGCTTGTTGGTGCAGGCCGACATGGTGTGGCAGCGCAGCAGCGGCAGTGCATAGGGGCCGGGCAGGATCGAGCCGACCTGGGCGGCCTCCAGGCAGGCACCGAATGGATAGGACGAATAGGCACCGGCATCGACGATGGCATCGCATTCGACGCCCAGCAGCCGACCCGCCTCGTCAGCCCACGCGGTGATGACGTAGTGGTGTTCCCGGCAGTTGGCGCCGGCCGTCAGCTGCTCGAAACGGTCCTCCAGCCAGCGCACGGGACGGCCGAGCCTGATCGCGAGCTGCGCCAGCACGAGCTCTTCCGGCAACAGGATGCCCTTGTAGCCGAAGCCGCCACCGACATCGGGAGAAATGATCCGCACCTGGCCTTCGTCGAGGCCCAGGCAATCGGCGAGGCCGGACTTGGTGACGTGCGGCATCTGCGTCGACGTCGTGACGATGATCTGCTCGAGCCGCGGATCCCACTCGGCGAGCACGCCGCGGCCCTCGAGCGGCGCCATGCACTGCCGGGAGGTGCGCAGGGTACGGGTGACCTTTGCGGCGGCGATCGCGTCGAGGCCCGAGACATCGTCGTTGCGATGGGTTTCGAGAAAGGCGTTCATCGACCAGTCTTCGTGCAGCAGCGGCGTGCCCGGCAGGTGCGCGCGGGTCATGTCGGAGACGGCCGGCAGCATCTCGTAGTCGAGTTCGCACGCGCCGGCGAGGTCCTCAGCTTCGGCGCGGCTGCCGGCGATGCAGGCGGCGATCGCCTCGC
This sequence comes from Reyranella soli, assembly GCF_007992495.1. Lineage (GTDB taxonomy): Bacteria > Pseudomonadota > Alphaproteobacteria > Reyranellales > Reyranellaceae > Reyranella > Reyranella soli. The sequence goes on along the minus strand of NZ_BKAJ01000055.1, from coordinate 11,302 downwards.
CGACATGGCGGATCTTGCCTCTGGCGAGGACCGGCTGCTCGGATACGCGGAAGCCGGGCAGGGCGGAGTTGGCGCGGATCGTCTTGATCTCGGGCAGATCGTCGATGGTGAAGACCTGTTGCTCGTGGCCGGCTGGCTTGGTCAGCCGCTTCAGCCGGGCATGCGCGACCGGACTGCGCAGGAATGCGACCTCGAGCATGCCCGGACGCGTGATGTCCCCGACATAGCGGCCCTTGCCGATGAGAAAGCGGGCATCTTCCTTGCGGCGCAGGGCTGCGCCGACGCCGAAGCCGGTGGCGCCGGCGTTCATGCCGCCGCGGCCATCACCGCCTTGGGAAGGATTTCGGCATCAGCCTCGAATCGGACGCCGGCGCGCAGGCAGAAAGCCGGCCGCAGCATTCGGTCGGTCGTCACCTGCGTATCCTCGTTGTCCATCAGCACGAAGCGGCCCCGCAAATCGTCGAGCACCGTGACGTCGGCCTCGGCGCCAGGCTTCAGGGTGCCGATCTCGTCCTGCATGCCGAGCATGGCGGCGCAGTTGCTCGTCACCATCGGAACGATCTGCTCCAATGTCAGGCCGAGCGCGAGCATGCTGGTCATGGCCGACGCCAGCGAGAAGTTCTGCGCGCCGGCGAAGAGATGCATCTCGTCCTTGTCGGGGTGCTCGTTCGGCGTGCCGCGCGGCTTAGGGACCTTCGTGTTGTAGCCATGCATGTCGGCACCCAGCGTATCGGGCACGACCCCTGCCTCCAGTACCAGCCGCGCCATCTTGAACGAAAAGTGCGAGCCATGGCCGACGTCGGTCTTGAGGCCGCGTGCCAGCGCCTCACGAACGACAGCGTGCAGCTTGCCGCTGCGATCGACGAAACCGCCGGGGTGACGGGTAAAGGGATGGGCAAGGACGTCGCCCGGCCGCAGGATCTCCAGCATGTCCGGCAGGATGGCGTCGACGTCGTAGGCCTCCTTGCCGTCCGGCAGCGGCCACAGTTGGCCGAAATGGATGTAGAGCGGCAGGTCGAGGCCGCGGCCGATCGTGGCCGCCCGCCGCATCGCCTCGTCGCCCCAGCGCGTGAAGCCACCGATCTCGGCGTGTCCCTTCACGCCGCGCACCAGGTCGGCATTCTCGCGGCCGGAACGGATCGTGTCGTCGACGGCGATGCAATCCGGCCGGTAGAGCTCGGGGTAGTAGTGGCCCTCGAGGCCGCCCACCATGTAGGCCGAGATGAAGGCCAGTACGCGCGTCGCGGCGGGTTTCACGACATACTCGCGGAAGCCTGGGAAGGTCAAAACGGACGGACCGCCCTGGTCGACCACCGTGGTGACGCCGGAACGGACGCCGACCATGTCGGCGTCCAGCCCGAAGCGGCCGCTGACGTAGCGGTAGACGTGGGCATGTGTGTCGATCAGGCCCGGCAGCACCAGCTTGCCGCGCACGTCGACCGTTTCACGCGCCGGGCCTGGCAGGTCCTTGCCGATGGCGGCGACCCGACCGTCGTTGACGGCAACATCCATCACGCCGTCGAGGCCCTGCGCTGGATCGATGACGCGGCCGCCCTTGAGCAATATCTCGTAGGGCGCGGACTGAACGGTATCCATGGATAGTTCTCCAGGCAGGCCACTCATTCAACGAGTGCACACTGGTGTTTGCAAGCGACATGCCAGTAGACCGTCAGCATACTGAGTAAATTCAGACAGGCACGACATTTGCGTTGTGGATTGTCATGGCGACATCCGCCGCGTTCCTCCGTCGACTGGCTGGACTGGCCGAGTGCCTCGCCGAGAGCCTCGAACGTTCTCCCGTAGTGCCAATCGAGGACATCGCGATGGCCCGCAAGTACGGTTACGTTGACGTCGGCGAACGACGTCGCGTCAGCTGGCAGCGCAAAGTGTCCGGCCAGGATCGCGCGCCATACCAGGGCGGAAAGGACTTCGGACCATAGGCAAGGGCAGAATTCCTCGCCCGAGCGCGTGCGGCGCCAATCCTGAAAGGGAGTGACCGGCGAGCGTCGCGTGAGCGTCCCGCCCGTCGCCCTGAAGCATCTATCGTCGCCCCCGCCAGTCCGCGGGCGAGGTCGGTGATTGCGAGCAGTTCGCAGTGTCCCGATCGGATGCAGTACGCGCGTCAGCTTGCACAAGGACTGGTCAGCGGCTCGATGATTCTTGGATGGCGCGCGCACCCCGGCGTGCCGTCAGTATACTGACGATCAGGTCGACGTTAAGCGCGTAGCGCCGATTGTCAGTATGCTGACGATCAAGGCGCGATGTGCTTGGCGCGATAGTTGCTACACATCCGGTGTATCCGTTGATGGGACGTCCTATGCCCGGCGCGCGTCACTCGATCCTTCGGACTCTGCCAACCTCTGCCAGCCGTCTCGCCAAGCACGCTTGGCCGCCCGTCCTGTTCTTCGTCGTTGTCGTCTCCGCCTGGGAGTGGGCGGCTCGGGCCGGCTTCCTCGACCCGATGGTGCTGCCCGCCCCCGGCGAGATCGCCGCCAATGTCGTCGATGGGTTGAGCAGTGGTCTCTACATCATCAATCTCCAGGTCACCTTGATGCAGGCGATCTCCGGCTTCCTCATCGCTTGTGCGCTGGGCGTCGCCATGGGATCGCTGACGACCCTGTCGGAGCGGCTGAGCCGGGCGCTGCAGCCGATCGTGCTGGCGCTCGAGGCAACGCCAAAGATCGCGCTCGCGCCACTGATCATCGTCTGGTTCGGCTACGGCATGGGATCGAAGGTGGCATTGTCGGCGGTGATCGGCTTTTTCCCGGTCTTCATCAGCACGGTCAGCGGGTTGCGGTCGGTCGACCCCGGCCGCATGGACGTGCTGCGCGCCCTGGGCGCTCGCCGCTGGCAGATCTTCAAGATGGTCGCGTTGCCCGGTGCGCTGCCGCACATCTTTGCCGGCATCAATATAGCCGTCGTGCTGGCGCTGCTCGGCACCATTGTCGGCGAATTCATGGGCGCCAAGGAGGGGCTGGGCACGCTCATCCTCTACGCCAATGGCAATCTCGATACCGCGCGTGTTTTCTCGATTCTCCTGGTCCTCGCGGCAACCGGGCTGACGTTGCACGCGCTCGTCGACTTCACGCGCGCCCGGCTGCTGTTCTGGGACGACGCGGATACCGCAATTCCGACAGGCCCCGGGACCTGAACACGGTTCGAGGAAGCATTCCTGCTTTCCGGCGGCAAGTCGTGAAGAGGGCGTAAGAGCAAACCAAGGAGAGAGAGATGCAAGACATGCGCGAGCCGGAGGACATCTTCAATCCGCGCCACTATGACAGTGTGCATCGTCGCTACGACGAGGCGCATACGCTGCCGGCCTGGTGCTACACCTCCAAGCGGTTCTACGATCGCGAGCGCGAGCGCATCTTCTTCAAGTTCTGGAACTGCATCGGCCACCACACCCGTGTTCCGAACCCCGGCGACTACTTCACCCAGATGTTCTGCGGCGTGCCCCTGATCGTCGTGCGCGGCAAGGACATGAAGGTCCGCGTCTTCATCAACTCCTGCCCCCATCGCGGCTCGGAGATGCTGGAGGGCGAGGGCAACTGCAAGATGATCAAGTGCCCGTATCACGCCTGGGCCTTCGATTTCGAGGGCAAGCTCTACGCGACCCCGCTGATCGGCGAAACCGACACCTTCAAGATGGGCGACCACAACCTTGTCGAGATTCGCCTCGAGACATGGGCCGGCTTCATGTGGATCAACTTCGATCCCGACGCGCAGGACCTGATGAGCTACCTGGGCGACCTGCCGCAGCGTACCGCGCCGTGGAAGACCGACGAAATGGTCTGCGTGTCGCGCCGCGAGTGGCCGGTGAAGGCCAACTGGAAGCTCTACATGGAGAACTTCAGCGACGGCTACCACGTGCCGTTCGTCCACCAGCACACGCTGAACTTCAAGAAGGTGTCGAAGCGCGACTTCCACGATCCGACGCGTTACCTCGGCAACTACCTGATGCACTACACCTACTTCGACGGCACGCGCGGGGTGCGCGAGCACCAGAAGAAGCTGCCGCAGCTCGACCTGCCAGAAGAGCTGAAGGTCGGTACGTTCTTCCCGGTCGTCCATGCCAACACCATGATGGGCTTCGCCATCGACATGGTGTCGGCGACGGAAATCTACCCCGACGGCCCGGAGAACTGCACGCTGGTCACCTCGAACCTGGTGCCGAAGAGCACCGCCGAGCTGCCGGACTTCGAGGAGATCTACGCCCAGTACCTCGAGAACGGTAACGTCGTGCGCGACGAGGACGTCCTCGCCGCCGAGCGCCAGCAGAAGGGGCTGAGCTCGCGCTACAACACGCGCGGCTGCTTCACGCCCCAGGACAAGCTGGTTCACGATTACAATCTCTGGATTCTCGATCGCGTCGTCGGCAACGCCGCGCCGTGATGCCATGAGGCCGAAACTTCTCGGTTACCCACCCGACGGCGGCCGTTCTTCCGCGGCTGCTGAGACCGGGCTCGCCGCTGCGAGCCCGGTCTCTCCTGCCATCGCCGTCCGCGGGTTGGCCAAGGTCTACCAGACCAACGCCGGCGACACCGTGCACGCGGTCTCGCACATGGATTTCGACGTGGACGCGAAGGAGTTCGTGTCGATCGTCGGTCCGTCGGGCTGCGGCAAGACGACGGTGCTGCGCATCCTTGCCGGACTGGTCGGCGGCTACTCGGGATCCGTGTCGATCGGCGGCCGTGTCGTTCATGGGCCGACGCCCGAGATCGGCGTGGTCTTCCAGGACGCCAACCTGATGCCGTGGCGGACCGTGCTCGCGAACGTGATGCTGCCGGGCGAGGTGCTGCGGCTGAGCCGCAACGAGTGCCGCGAGCGCGCCCTGGCGCTGCTGAAGCTGGTTGGTCTCGAGGGCTTCGAGAACAAGTTGCCGCGCGAGCTCTCGGGCGGCATGCGTCAGCGTGCGGCGATCGCCCGTGCGCTCGTCCACAACCCCAAGATCCTGCTGATGGACGAGCCTTTCGGCGCGCTCGATGCCATGACGCGCGATACGATGAACCTCGAGCTGGCGCGTATCGCGGTCGAGTCCGGAAAGACGGTCTTCCTGATCACCCATTCGATCTCCGAAGCGGTGTTCCTGAGCGACCGCGTCCTGGTGATGTCGAGCCGGCCGGGCCGCATCATCGAGACCATTCGGGTCAGGAACCAGCGTCCTCGCGGCCTCGATGTGATCGCGACGCCGCGCTTCTCGGAGATGGTGCTGCACATTCGTCACCTGCTCGAGGGCGAAGGCGCCCCTGCTTCAACCGTAACGCTGGCGCACTGACATGACTCTGCAGATTGAGCTGCCCATCGTCGAACGGGAGCGCGGCAGCCTGATGTCGCGCGTAACCGTGCCCGACTGGATGCTGACGACGCTGCTAATCGCGAGTGTGATCGGTCTCTGCCAGGGTCTGATCGTCACGGGCGTAGTCAGCAAGTACGTGATGCCGTTGCCCTCCAGCATTCCGATTTCGTTGTGGGAGTTGGTGAAGAGCGGCGTACTGTTCGACAACGCGCTCACCACCTTGATGGAAGCGGTCTCCGGCTTCGCGATCGCCGCTGTCCTTGGCCTCACGCTCGGGGCGCTGATCGCCGAGTTTCGGATGTTCGAGCGGGTGTTCTATCCCTACATCGTGGCGCTGCAGACCATGCCCAAGATCGCGCTGGCGCCGGTGCTGCTGGTATGGTTCGGCTTCGGGCCGGGCTCGAAGATCGCCGTGGCGGCGGTGATCTCGCTGTTCCCGATCCTGGTCAACACGATCGCCGGGCTGAAGAGCTGCGACTCAGGCCGGCTGGATGTGCTGCGCGCGCTCGGGGCAAGCCGCTGGGACTGCTTCCGAATGGTGCGTCTTCCCAATTCCCTGCCGTTCGTGTTCTCGGGCCTCAGCACGGCCAGCATGTTCGCCCTGATCGGCGCGATCGTCGGCGAGTTCGTTGGCGCCAACAAGGGCCTCGGCTACCTGATCGTGCAGGCGAACAGCCAGATGAATATCCCGCAGGTGTTCGCCATCGTGCTTGTGCTCGCCCTGCTCGGCATTGCCGCGTTCGGCATCATCGAGTTCTGCCGCCGCCGGTTTCTCTATTGGATGTCGGAGGAGTAGTCATGAATGTCAATCGGCGTGGATTGCTCTCGGGCTCCGTGGCTGCGGTCGGAGCGGCGTCACTCTTTCCCGCCGCGTCGTTTGGCCAGGGCCTGACCAAGACGAGCTTCGGCCCGACGACCGTCGACATCTCGACCGGTCATGCCGCCCATTCGTCGCTGCCGAGCGCGCTTGGCTATTGGAAGGCCGAGGGTCTCGACACCAACGTATTCGGCGTCGCGGGAGAGACAGCCGGTGTGCAGCTCGTGTCGGGCGGCAAGATCGACTTCATCAGCATCAACGGCCCCGGCCTGATGTCGGCGCGTGCCAAGGGCATTCCGGTCAAGGCGGTCTACATGCACGCGCGCATGCCGATCTCGCGCTTCGTCGTGCCGAAGGCCGCCGGCATCAAAAGCATCGCCGAACTCAGGGGCAAGACCCTCGGCCAGCCGGTGATAACGCCCGAGACCTATGTCGACGGCATTTTCCGCGAGTCCGGCATGGCGACCGCGACCGACATCAAGGTGGTGGCAACCGGCACGGGCGCCCCGGCACTGCTCGCGCTGCGCCGCGGCGAAATCGCCGGCTGGATGTCGTGGGACACGGCGGTCGCCGAGCTCGAGAATCGCGGCATGGAGTTCGTCGAGTTCCGCCCGAGCTACTTCGACCAGCTGTTCGGAAACACAATCATGACTCGCGAGGACGTCATCCGCGACAACCCGAAGATGGTGATCGGGATGTGCCGGGCGATCGCGAAGGCGGTCCATTTCGGCCTGACCAATCCCGACGCCGCCATAAAGATCCACTGGAAGATGTACCCGCAGAGCAAGCCGCAGGGCACCGACGAGGAGAAGCTTCTTGCCGACTCGCGGCGGGTCTTTCTGTCGCGTTTCTCGGGCTACGGGCTGAACGGCGTTACCAAGTACGGTGAAGCGCTGCCCGCCCAGTGGGAGCGCACGGCCGACCTGGTGAAGCAGCAGGGCCTGCTGCCGGCCGACTTCGATCCCAAGGGCGCCTACACCAACCAGTTCATCGACGAGATCAACGACTGGGACCGGGCTGCGGTCGAGGCCGAGGCCAAGAACTGGAAGGGTACCTGATCGATCGACTTGGGCTGGAATGCACATCCATGCCTGAATGTACGGCGCCGCGGATGATGGTCTGGTTGTCGATTGAAGCCAGCTCACCTTCACTTCGCGACCGTCTTTCTCGAGGCCCCACAGAAACAGTCCACCGTAGATCGGCAGCCGTATGTTGATGCATTTGTGTGCGGTAAGTTCCTGCGGAGTCTGCGGGATGGTATGCCGCGAGAAATATGCCGGCGACGCAACCACCGCCATCCGCATCTCAGGCCCGATACGCGCTGCGATCATGTCCTTGGCGACCTGTTCGCCCATCCGCGCGCCGGCGCCATAGCCTTCCGAAACGATATCGGTGAGGCCGTAGTCGACAATGATCTCGACATTGATGTCCGGATGATCCGGCAAGAACCGCTTCAAGGTGGGCTGCAGGATGGAAATCGCCGGATGCTCGCCAGCCGAGATCCGAACCGTGCCGGCGGGCTTCTCGCGCAGCTCGCTCAAGGCGGCGAGTTGCGCCTCGATCTCCTCGAACCTCGGCGCGACGGTTTGCAACAGGCGCTCTCCTGCTTCGGTCGGCGCCACGCTGCGTGTCGTGCGGGTGAGGAGACGAAGCCCGATCCTGTCCTCCAGGGCCCTGATCTGGCTGAGCGCCGATTGTGAGACCCCGAGCTTTGCTGCGACCCTGGTGAAGCTCCGCTCCTTGGCGACGGCGACGAACGCAGCGAGGTCATTGAAGTTCTCGTGGGCCCCTTATTATTCCAGCTAATATTGGCACGCCGATTATAGCAACTGAGCACTCGGGGCGCAGAAAAACGAAAAGCCGTCCTCTCAAGGCGGCTTTTCGAATTGCGGGCGCGCACCGTGAACCCACGCCGCGGCTTGAAGCAGCAGTTATTCCCTGCAGCCATAGGCGATAACAGTACTAATAGTGGAAGTAGTATTAATTACTATAGTGCTTGACAGCCTCCCAAGCTTGTTCCATGTTTGTTCTTGGGAGGGCCGTCGATGCCGAATCACACCTTGCACTGGGTTTCGCGGGCGACCGAGTGGTCGGAGCCTGACCTCAGCATCCTCGATAACAGTCGAGACGTGGTGCCGCCGGTGCCGCTCGATTTAGTGTCAGAGCCCTGGCGCAAGTGGATCGTCGATACCGCGTCGGCCACTGGCGCACCGCAGGACTACGTCCTTCAAACGGTGCTCGCCGGCGTGGCAGGGGTCTGCGGCGCCGGGGTGCGGGTGCACGTCACGCCTGCGTGGACCGAGCCGCTGGTGATGTGGCTGGCGATGGTGGGTGAAGCGTCGACCGGCAAGTCGGCGGCATTGGCGCCGATGCGCCGCCTGCTGGGTACGATCGAACAGGAACGGTGCCTGCGCGATGAGGAGCGTCGCGCGACGCACGCAGAGCAGGTCAAGCAGGGTCGCGAGGACTGGCCGTTCGTGCCGTCGCGCGTCGTCATGACGGACACCGGTCTCCAAGCCGCCGCCCAGACCGTCACCGGAAACCGCCGCGGCGTGTTGCTGTGGCGCGATCTGCCGAAAGTTTGGTTCGGCGACGATTGCGTCGACGACAAGGAATGTGCGGCCTGGCTCGAAGCCTGGACGGCCGGCCCCCTTACCGTGGAGCGCAGCCGCCTGCCGGCACTCGACCTCGCGAGCTTTCCAGTCAGCGTCCTCCAGACGATGTGGCCGGACAGTCTCAAGGCAGCGCTACTGGAAGGCGACAAGAGCCTGCCGATCCGCTTCCTGTATGTCTGGCCCGGCCCCCAGGACCATCGTGCGCTCGCTGGCCTCGACCCTGTTCGCGACGACGAGGTACTGGAGCGGCTGAGGCGCCTGTCGTCTCTGGCGCGCACGCCCGATGATCCCTGCGAGCTTCGCTTCGACGAGCGCGGTGTGAAGGCGCTCGACCGCTTTCTGACCGATCTTCACGCCGCACGGCAGAGTGCCGAAGGACTCGAGGCCGCGTGGTTGGGCAAAAGCAGAGCCTTCATCGTTCGGTTGGCGGGAATCCTGGAGCTTCTTGGAATGACCGGTGGCCCACGCGGTCGGCCCGGTGCGATCGGCAGCGAGCAGGTCGACGCTGCGGTCGCGCTATGGCGAGGCTACTTCTGGCCGCATGCGCGCGCGGTGTTCGACAGTGCGGAGCTCTCGGACCACAAGCGACGCGTGCGCCGCGTCGCACGCTGGCTGCGCGACACGCGTCTCCCTACGGTGTCGCGTCGGGAGATCAGCCGGCGCGCGCTCAGTCAGGCCGCGACGGCCGACGAAACGGAGCATGTGCTCCAGAGGCTTCATTATCTCGGCTACGTCCAGCCCGATCCGGCGTATCGCGACAAGTCCGGACGTCCGAGCACCCACTGGCTGGTCAATCCAGCCCTCACCGAACAGAAAAGTGGTAGCGAAACTAGCGAAATTCAAAAAAGTAGGTGATTCAATGACTTCCCGCGCATCGGCCGGCCTAGCCAAAACTAGCGAAATTCACGCCGACCATCCCAGCCGCGACCGGCCGATCGCCATCGACACCGCGGCCTGGCTCGGTTCGACCACCGGCAGGCCGACATGGCGCTGCAGGCGGTCGCGATAGCGCGCCATGCCGGCGCAGCCCATCACCAGTACGTCGGCGCCGTCTTCGTCGCGCAGATCGACCGCGACCTCGGCCATGCGCGCGAAGGTGCGCGCTTCGTTGGCGAGCTCGACGACGCCCAGCCCAATGGCGCGATCGCCGGCCATGCGGTCGTTCAATCCCATCTGGCCGACATAGCGCAGATGGCGTGGAATCGATTTCCGCAGGATGGAGATGACGCCGAAGCGCTGGCCGAGCGTCAGCGCCGTCAGGATTCCGCATTCCGCAATGCCGAGCACCGGCTTGGTCGTGATCTCGCGCGCGGCATGCAGGCCGGGATCGGAATAGCAGGCGATGACGAAGGCCGAGCAGTCGTTGTCGCGCTTCTTGACCATTTCGCCGATCGGTCCGACGACCTGCTCGACATGCGCCTGACTTTCGATGCCCGGCGGACCCTCCTTGAGGGTCACGCATTCGATGACCGGGCCGCCTTTCATGCGCAGCGGTTCCATCGCCGCATCGATGCCTTGGGTGACGGCCTCGGTGGAGTTGGGATTGATGACGAGAATGCGGTCGGCGGCGTCAGTCATGGCCGCACCATGGCGCTTAAATTGCTATTCAACAATGGCTGATCTAACGTCGCCGCCTGGGGATTTTGGAAGGGAGACTTTGAAAATGATGACACGGCGCCTGGCTGCGATCGCGGTCGCGGCCCTTGTTTGCGTGGGTCCAGCGGTAGCGCAGGAAAAGCAGCCGCCGCTGCGCACCGGCGTCGACGGCACCTTTGCGCCGCACGCCATGCCCAAGCTGGGCGGCGGGACCGAGGGCTTCCAGATCGACGTCTTCACCGAGGTGGCCAAGCGCATGAAGCGCGACATCACCATCGATTCGGTGAGCTTCTCGACCCTGATCCCGGGCATGCAGGCCGGCCGCTACGACTTCATCGCCGCGCCGACCACGGTGACCAAGGAGCGGGCGGAGAACATGCTGTTCACCGCGGGCTACCTGTGGACGGCCTTCCAGTTCGGCATCAAGAAGGGCACGCCGCCGATCAAGGGCTGGGAAGACCTCAAGGGCAAGACCGTCGCCGTCAACAAGGGCACGCCCTACGAGACGCTGTCCAAGCAGATGGGCGAGAAGTACGGCTTCACCGTACAGGCCTACGACACGCAACCCGACGCCACGCAGGCCGTGCTCTCGGGCCGCGCCTACGCCACGCTCGGCGGCAACACCACGATCGTCTATGCGGCGAACAAGACCCCGCAGTTCGTGGCCGATCTCGAGCTCAAGGACACGCGCGCCCATTGGGCCGCGCCGGTGCCGAAGAACAATCCCAAGCTTCGTGCCGAGCTGCAGGATGCGCTCGACTGCATGAAGAAGGACGGCACCATGGCCAAGCTCTATGAGAAGTGGTTCAACAAGAAGCCCGAGCCGGACGATCTCGCCGTGGTGATCACGCCGGGCTACGGCGTGCCGGACATGCCGGGCTACGATCCGACGCCGCACGAGCTGAAGTGTGGCTGATTAGCTCAACGATTGCCTCCCCAGCTCATGTTCCTCTCCCCCGCTAGGGGGAGAGGCTAGGT
>NZ_BKAJ01000054.1 GCF_007992495.1 Reyranella soli | reverse complement strand
TGATGTGTCCACTCTCCGGCGGCAGGGCTGGCCAGCTACATCAACGAATGACTCAATGACATCCATCGTAGAAGCCCTCGGCGTCCACAAGCATTTCGGCCATCTTCACGTCCTGAAGGGGGTCGATCTCTCGGTGGCCGAGCGTGAGCTGGTGTTCGTGATCGGCCCGTCGGGCTCGGGCAAGTCGACCCTGCTGCGCTGCCTCAACCGGCTGGAGGAACCGTCCTCCGGCTCGGTGACGGTCGACGGCATCGACATGCTCGATCCCAGGACCGACATCAACCATGCCCGCCAGCGCATCGGCATGGTGTTCCAGTCGTTCAATCTCTATCCGCACATGACGGCGCTGGGCAACGTCACGCTGGCGCTGCGCAAGGTCGTAGGCAAGTCGCGCGCCGAGGCCGATGCGCTGGGCATGGCCGCGCTGCAGCGCGTCGGTTTGGCCGACCGCGCCGGCCACACGCCGGGCCAGCTCTCGGGCGGCCAGCAGCAGCGCGTCGCCATCGCGCGGGCCATTGCGCTGGAGCCGCGGGTGATGCTGTTCGACGAGCCGACCTCGGCGCTCGATCCCGAGCTGGTCGGCTCGGTGCTGGAAGTCATGCGCGACCTGCGCCAGAGCGGCATGACCATGATCGTGGTCAGCCATGAGATGGGCTTCGCGCGCAATGCCGCCGACCGCGTGGTGTTCATGGACGACGGCCTGATCGTGGAGCAGGGGCCGCCGGCCGCGATCTTCGAGAGCCCGACCCAGGAGCGCACGCGCGCGTTCATCGGGCAGATCCAGAGACATTAGATGATGGCGATGACGATATCTTCGCTGGGGGCGCGCCACTCCAGTGGCGCGATCATCTCTGTACCAGCCGGAAGACGCGCCACTGGAGTGGCGCGCCCCCAGCCATGACCACCTGGGACCGTTTCACAGAGACCTTCTTCAACGCGAAGGTGATGGCGAAGTACCTGCCGGACATCCTGTCCGGCATGGTCGTCACCATCGAGCTCGCCGTGCTGATCATCGTGAGCGGCCTTTTCGCCGGTCTCGTGCTGGCGCTGCTGCGCGCGCTCGCCATCCGGCCGCTCAACTGGCTGATCATCTTCGTGGTCGACCTGTTCCGCTCGCTGCCGCCGTTGGTCATCATCGTGCTGATCTACTTCGGCCTGCCGGCGGCCGACATCTCGCCCTCGGGCTTCGTCTCGACCTGGCTGTCGCTCGCCTTCGTGCTGATGGCCTTCTCCGAGGAGATCTTCTGGGCCGGCATCACGTCCATTCCGAAGGGGCAGTGGGAGGCGTCGCGCTCGACCGGCCTGTCGTTCGGCCAGACCCTGGTCAACGTCGTGCTGCCGCAGGCGCTCCGGCTCACCATCCCGCCGCTCACCAACCGCACCATCGCCATCACCAAGGGCACGGCGCTCGGCACCGTCGTGGCGGTCAGCGAGATCCTGGGGCAGGCGAGCTCGGCGGTATCCAACTCCTACAATCCCTCGCCGCTGATGATGGGAGCGGCGGCCTACCTCGTGCTGTTCCTCCCGGTCGTCGTCGCCGCCCGCTGGGTCGAGACCAAGTTCGCGTGGAAGCGATGATCGAGGCCTTCTTCAATCCCGAGATCATCGCCGCGATCTGGCCGATCGTGCTGGCCGGCCTCCTGAACACCGTGCTGCTGTCGCTGATCGTGGTGCCGCTCGGCCTGCTGGGCGGCCTGATCCTGGCGCTGCTCGCCACCGTGCATCATCCCTTGGTGCGCTGGCCCCTGATGGCCTGGGTCGATTTCTTCCGCGCCTTCCCGCCGCTGGTCCTGCTGGTGCTGCTGTTCGCCGGCCTGCCGTTCGCCGGCCTGGAACTGGGTGGCTTCGCCTGCGTCGCCATCGCCTTCTTCCTCAACACCGGCGCCTACTACGGCGAGATTCTTCGCGCCGGCATCGATTCCGTTCCGGCGGGCCAGGTCGAGGCCGGCCGCTCGACCGGCCTTAGCCGCCTGCAGGCCATGACCTACATCGTGCTGCCCCAGGCCGTGCGCAACGTGCTGCCCGACCTGATGTCCAACACGCTCGAGGTCGTGAAGCTGACCTCGCTCGGCAGCGTGGTCGCCGTGCCCGAGCTCCTGTTCCAGGCGCGCCAGGCGCAGAGCCTGACCTATAACGCCACGCCCATCGTGCTGGCGGCGATCATCTATTTTCTGATGTTGTGGCCGCTGGTCCGCCTGCTGAGCCGGCTTGAGAATCGCGCGCTGGCCGGACGACGCTGAGCTTGTAGAGCGCATAAAAGAACGCGCCGGTCGAGACGGCCGACAGCGCGCCCGTCAGCAGTGCGAAACGCGGACTGGGAGAGAAGGGCGTCGCACCGGCGAACCCATAGAAGACCGCAAGGAGCGGCTGCCATTTGATGAGGCAGGCGATGGCAAATGCCGTCGAGGAAAGCGCCGGCCGCTCGTCCAGGGCGGCAAACAAGGCGAGGATGAGCGGCGCGGCGAACAGTATGTCGAGATAGCCTAGGGCCGATGCCGACAGCGCGACGGCGGCAACGAAGCACAGGCAGGGACCTGTACGTCGGCAGAAGGCGGCGAAGAGGAGCGTCGAGGCGAGCTGGGCCGTGGCGAGCAAGGTCTTTGCGACTGTGAGGTCGGCGGCGGCGGGCAGCAGCCGACGCGCCACGAGCAGCAAGGCAACGGCACCCGGCGGATAGTCGCCGTCGATCCTATGAGGCCTGGCAGTACCATCCGCAGGTCAAGGAAGTGACGGCGCTGGCCAAGGCCGTGCCGGGCACCCAGCCGCGCCACGGTGTCCATCCACGGCAGCCAGATGTCGGCGACGTCTTCGGTGCCGGGCGCCGACCATGCGAGGGCGGACAAGGCGATCGAACTCGCCGCTACCGCGCCGTATCGGGTGGCGGAAAGGATCACGGGTCGCATTGAGCCGACAAGCTACACAAGGCGCCTTACCATCGGCAGACGATTCTTCGGCCGTCACCTCTGGCGGCATGCACGCAGTTGCCATAGCCTTCCGGCAAAAGGGAGGAAATCAATGCTTCGCATCGTCCGTGCCGTGGCGATTCTCGTCGGCTTGGCCGCGACGCCGGTGCTCGCCCAGGGCACCTGGCCCGAGAAACCGGTCAAGCTCGTGGTCGGTTTCACGGCCGGTAGCGCCACCGACGTCACCGCCCGCATGTTCGCCGACAAGTTCCAGCAGGCCTGGGGGCAACCGGTGGTGGTCGAGAACATCGCCGGCAATTCCGGCGCCATCGGCACCGACCGCGTCGCCAAGGCGGCCCCCGATGGCTACACGCTGATGTGGGCGGGCAATGCCGCCATCACCATCCTGCCTAGCCTGCAGACCCTGCCGTTCGATCCGCTGAAGGACCTGACACCGATCTCGACCTCGCTGCGCATGCCCTCGATCATGATGGTGAACAACGACCTGCCGGTGAAGTCGATCGCCGAGCTGGTCGCCTATGCCAAGGCCAATCCCGGCAAGCTCTCCTACGGCACGCCGGGCGTCGGCACGCCGCAGCACATCGCGGGCGAGCTGTTCGCCCATCTGGCCGGCATCAAGATGGAGCATATCCCCTACCGCGGCGCGAACCTGTCGGATCTCATGAGCGGCGTCGTCCAGGTCGGCATCCAGAATGCCGGCGCCAGCCTGCCGCTGGTGCGCGACGGCCGTGTGCGCGGCATCGGCATCACCTCGCTGCAGCGCTCGCCCAACGCGCCCGACCTGCCGACCTTCAACGAATCGGGCTTCCCGGGCTTCGAGGCGACGTCGTGGTTCGCCCTGATGGGGCCGGCCGGCCTGCCCAAGCCGATCGTCGACAAGGTGCGCGCCGAATCGCTGAAGGTGCTGGCCGATCCGGAGATGAAGCAGAAGTTCGCCGCCCTCGGCCTCGACACCGTCGGCAGCACGCCCCAGGAGACGCACGCGGCCATTGCCGGCGACATCCCCAAGTGGGCCAAGGTCATCAAGGACGCCAACATCAAGCCGGCCAATTGAGCCATGGACTTCTCGCGCCTTGCTGCGGCTCTCGACGGCAACGCGGCGCTGCAGCGGCGCGCCCGGCTGGCCGCGCTTTCCTTCGTCGTGCTGGGCGGCACGGAGCCGGTCACGGTGCGCGTCGGCGAGCGCATCACGGTCGACAGGGGCGCGGCCGCGAATGCCGCCTTCGGCCTGACCGCGTCGCCCGCGACCTGGGCCGAGTTTTTCAAGCCCGTGCCGGCCGTCGGCTTCCAGAGCCTGGTCGGCATGCAGCGCGTCGGCCATCTCAGGGTCGAGGGCGACATCCTGGCCTGGGGCCGCCACATGCTGTTCCTGGAGCAGGTCTTCGCCGCGCTGCGGCCGGGCGCGCCGTCATCGCCGCCCATCGCGGTCGGCGAGCCGGTCATCGAGCCCATCGTCGGCCGTTACCTGCGGCTGGACTTCAACGGCCGGCCGCATCGCCTCTATTTCGAAGAAGCGGGGCAGGGCATACCCTTGCTCTGCCTGCACACCGCCGGCGCTGACGGCCGGCAGTATCGCGCCCTGCTGAACGATCCTTCGATCACCGCGCGCTTTCGCGTCATCGCCTTCGATCTGCCATGGCACGGCAAGTCTTCGCCGCCCGCGGGCTTCGAGACCGAGGCCTACCAGCTCACCACCCAGCTCTATGTCGACACCGTGATGGCGGTGTCGCGCGCGCTCGGCCTGGCCCGGCCGGTGGTGATGGGCTGCTCGATCGGCGGCCGCGCCGTGCTGCACCTGGCGCTCCGTCACGGTGCGCATTTTCGCGCCGCTATCGGCTTACAGTCGGCGACGCATGCCGAAGCGGGCGCCGACACGCGCCTGCGCGATCTCGGCGTGCTGTTCCGGCCCGACATCCATGGCCAGGAGGCGGCGGCCGGCACGGTCGCCTGCCTGATCGCGCCGACATCGCCCCGCGCCGACAAGTGGGAGACGCTGTGGCACTACATGCAGGGCGGTCCGTCCGTCTTTCTCGGCGACCTGCACTACTATTTTACGGACGGTGATCTCAGGAACGCCGATCTCGCCGGCCTCGACGGCAAGTGCCCCTTGTACCTGTTGACCGGCGAGTATGACCTCTCGGCGACGCCCGAACTCACCGCTGAGCTCGCGCGCGTGACCGGCGCGCGGCACTTCGAGGTCATGAAAGGCATGGGCCACTTCCCGATGTCGGAAAGCCCGGTGGAGTTCCGCCGCTACCTGGCGCCCGTCCTCGACCGCATAGCCGCGGATTAACGCTCCTCGACGATGCGGCCGTCAGGATAGACGGTGACCTTGCTCGGCACGCCCTTCGGCCGTGTCGGCACGGGATCGCGCGAAACGTCGGCATTCCATGAGCCGTCGTTCTGCCGCGTGATGCGATTCACGCGGTAGCCCTCGGACTGGATGCGATCGCGCGACAGCGATTCCGTGTTGGGATACCGACCGCCATAGGAGGCGGACGGCTGAGGCGCCGGTGTGGACGGCGCGACAATGGTCGGCGGTGGCGGCAGGGCGCCAGGCGACATGGTCTCGGGCATGCGGCCGCCGTTGCCGATGGAACCCGGGGCGTATTGCGCCAGGGCCGGCGTGGCGAGGGTCAAGCTCGCGAAAGCGATGACAAGGAATATGCGCATGATCCGGATATGGTCGATCCGGCGGCGCTCACAAGTCTATACACGAGTATGAGAGCGGCAGCGCTGGCGGGACGCAAACGAGGAGTAAACCGTCCCGCCAGGCCGGGCAGCATAGACCTTTCGGCCTACTGCTCCCTGATCGTGCCGCTCGGCTCAAGGATCACGGCGACTTCGACGTTGTTGCGCATCGCCTTGGCCGCCCAGTTGCCGGCCGTGTCGCGCGTCAGGCTCTTGACGCCGACATAGCCGCGTTTTTCCAGCTCGGCCTTGGCCGCCGCCTCAGCGGCCGACGGGTTCATCGGGCTTTTGGGCTGGGCGGTATTGGGATTGCTGGTGGCGCCAGGCATCGACCGCTGGTCGCGGCCTTCCGGCGTGCTCGGGGCCTGCATCTGGGCGTGCGCCACGCCGGCCGCGGCGATCAGGGCGAGGGTCGCCAGGGTCGTGCGGATCATGGTCTTCCTCCTTGGGTGTGGGGTTGCGGACGCCGAGTGAACGCGATGCAGAAGAAGGTGTTGCGTGACAAATGTCGTGCAACCAAAAGCATCGGCCGCAGGTCCGCCACAATCTCGATGGCACGCCGGCGACAATCCGGCGAAGATGCCGAGGGAGAAGGGATGGACCACAAGGGCGTTTTCGCGCGTAAGCCGGTTGCCGACATCATCGCCAGCGAAGGCGGTGCGTTCAAAGCGCTCCCGAAGGTGCTGGGTCCGTTCAGCATCGTCGCCATGGGGGTGGGTGCCATCATCGGCGCCGGCATCTTCGTGCTGACGGGCACGGCGGCGGCGCTCTATGCCGGGCCCGCGCTCACGATCTCCTTCGTGCTGGCGGCCGTCGCCTGCGGACTGGTCGGCCTGTGCTATGCCGAGCTGTCGACGCTGCTGCCGGTGCAGGGCTCGACCTACACCTACACCTACGCGACCCTGGGCGAGCTCGCCGCCTGGATGATCGGCTGGGACCTGATCCTGGAATATTCCATGGGGGTGGGCGCGGTCGCCTGCGGCTGGTCGGCCTATTTCAACAGCCTGCTGGTGCAGATGGGCTTGGGCCTGCCACCTGATCTGCTGTCAGCGACCGGCGAGCGCATCGTGCGGGCGGACGGATCCGCCGGCACGGCCATCGCCGACGTGCCGGCCGCCGTCATCGTGCTGGTCATCACCGGTCTGCTGATCGGCGGCACGCGCGAATCGGTGAAGCTCAACAACGCCATGGTCGTGGTCAAGCTGGTGGTCGTGCTGGCTTTCGTCCTGATCGGCGCGGCCCATGTGAACACGGCGAACTGGCAGCCCTATATCCCGCCCAACACCGGCGAGTTCGGCCAGTTCGGCATCAGCGGCGTGCTGCGCGGCGCCTCGATCGTGTTCTTCGCCTATATCGGCTTCGACGCGGTCTCGAATTGTGCCCAGGAGGCGCGCCAGCCGCAGCGCGACATGCCGATCGGCATCCTGGGCTCGCTGGCGCTGTCGACCGTGCTCTACATCGCCGTCGCCGCCGTGCTGACCGGGCTGGTGCCCTATCCCAAGCTCAACGTCGCCGATCCTGTCGTCGAGGGCGCTCGTGCCATCGGCCTGCCGTGGCTGTCGCTGCTGATCGAGGTCGGTGCGCTGCTCGGGCTCACCACTGTGATCCTCGTGCTGCTCTACGGCCAGAGCCGCATCTTCGCCACCATCGCCAATGACGGGCTGCTGCCACCGGTGTTCGCGCGCATCCATCCGCGGTTCGGCACGCCCTGGATCAGCCAGCTCATCATCGGCATCGGCGTGGCCATTGTCGCGGCCACCATGCCGATCGACACGCTGAGCGAGCTGGTGGGAGCAGGCACCTTGTTCGCTTTCGTCCTGGTATGCATCGCCGTCATCTATCTGCGGCGCGCCGAGCCCAACACACCGCGGCCGTTCCGCACGCCCTGGGTGCCATGGCTGCCGCTGGGCGGCATCCTGGCCTGCCTCGGGCTGCTGGCCGGGCTTGGCGTCTATACCTGGGTGCGGGTCGGCCTGTGGATCGCGGTCGGGCTGGTGATCTACTTCGCCTACGGACGGTTCCAGTCGCGCTTGCGCGCCAAGTAGGGAAGGATCACGATCGACGGCGGCATCGCGCAGGAGGCGTTCATGCCCGGCAAGGCCTTCGTCATGGCGTTCGTGTGGAGCGGTTGGCTGATCGCCTCGGTGATCGCCTTCATGATCGTCGCTTATGCGAGCTTCTTCGGCGTCGGCGTGATCGGCCTGATGATCTGGTTCGTCACCGCCCGGGTCGACATGGAGCAGGACGGCGTGGTCGGCGCCGGCGTCTCGCCCGCCTTCCTTGCCCAGCAACTCAGGACCAGGACCGAGATGTCGAGGGCCGAGCGGGCGGCGCTGCACGGCAGGCATCTGCTCGAGAAGCAGTCGACCCGCTTCTTCCGCTGGCTCGGCATCCTGCTCACAGCCGCAGGCTTCGGCGGCTTTCTGCTCTTCCAGATCTAGCAACGGCTACTTCTTGCGGCCGACGCAGTCCTTGTAGGTCACGGCCTGGTTGGCGCCTTCCTCGACGAAGGCCGTGTCGCCCTTGCTCCAGAACACGAAGGACTCGCCTTCGTTGGCGTAGCGGATGCCGGAACCGGACAGGGTCTGCGGCAGGGTGAGCTTCTTGCCGTCTGCCAGGGTGAGGACGACGCGGCCGCCGGGGATCGGTCGGCCGTCGGGCGCTGTGCGCGTCGGTCCGTCGAAATACTCAGCGGAAAGCGATTTGCCCTGTGCGCAGCTGTACTGAACGGTGGCGACCGGCGCCTGGGCCAAGGCGGTGCCTGCAGTCAGGAACACGACGACAACAATGGCCTTGCCGAGCATGATACTATCTCCTCGGACGCCACGCTGCCCGCGCGGCGCCGCCTTGTCCATGCGGTGTGGTTCCTCCCAGCGAAGGGGGCGTTCGCGCGTTGAACGTGCAGTCCCGGCGCGGCGTTGCTATCAAGAGGGCATGAGCCTCGAATCCGTCCGCGCTTTTCTCGCCAGCCATGCCCCCGACATCGCCATCGTTGAATTGGACGGCAGCACAGCCACGGTGGCGCTCGCCGCGGCGGGCCATGGTGTGCAGCCGGCGCAGATCGCAAAGACCCTGTCGCTGCGCGTGCGCGAGCGCAACCTGCTGGTCGTCACCAGCGGCGAGGCGCGGCTCGACAACAAGAAGGCCAAGGTCGTGTTCGGTGGCAAGCCGCGCATGCTGACGGCGGAGGAGGTGGTGGCGATCACCGGCCATCCGGTGGGCGGCGTCTGCCCGTTCGGCCTGGCGACGCCGCTGCCGGTCTATTGCGATGTGTCGCTGAAGGCGTTCGACGAGGTCGTGCCGGCGGCAGGCTCGACGCACTCGGCCTTGCGCATCAATCCGCTGCGCATGGCCGAGCTGGTCGAGGCCGAGTGGGTCGATGTCTGCGGCAACGGGACGACCTCACCCTGAGGCAAATCCTCAGGCGCTGTTCCGCTTGCCCCAACGCTCCAGGTAGTCGACGCAGAACGCGAGGTCGGTGACGTCGACATAACGCCGGCCAATGTCGCGCAGGTTGTCGCGGTGAGGGCCTTCCTCGATGTCGCCGACGCAATCCTCGGGCACCAGCGTGCGGAAGCGGTGGCTGAAGGAATCCAGCGCACTGCCGCGGATGCAGCCCGAGGTGTTGCAGCCGGTCACGATCATCGTGTCGACGCGTTCCTTCATGAAATAGTTGGCGACGCCGGTCTCGAAGAAGATCGACGGGCCTTTCTTGGTCACCTTGAGATCGTAGCCGGGCTCGTAGATGCGCGGGTCGAGCGCGGTGCTGGGATGGTCGTGCAGGAAGGTCTGCTTCACCGCCGTGATCTTCCAGTAGGGCATCTCGCGCTCGTTCATGTAGGCGGTGTTGCACACCGCCACGGGAACACCGACACGCCGCGCGACCTTGAGCAGTCTCGCAGTGTTCTCGACCGCGCGCATGACCAGCGGCGCGCCGCCCAGGGGATACTGCGGATCGGTGAAGCCGAGCTGGAAGTCGACCACGACGATGCCCGGCTTCTCGCCGGTGCCAACGGAGATTTCGCCGTAACTGCGGCGCTGATAGTCATCTGTCATGACCAAAGGATAGACCGCCTGACAGGCAGCAAAAAGCCCACCCCGTCGAAACGGAGTGGGCCGGTTGCAGCGAGATCGCTAGGTCTTAGCGAGCCTGCGTGACGTTGCCCTGGTTATCGAGAGCGACAGCCACGGGAGCGTTGCGCGGGTCGCGCGCCACGGCACGCCAGGTGCCGTCGCCGGTGCGCTGCAGGCCGCGCACACTGGTGTAGCCGCTCTTCTCGATCTGCGTGCGCGCCACGGCCTCGGCGACGGTCGGGGTCGGGTCGCTCTTGGGGCCGAGTGCGTCGCTCTGCACGGGCGTACGCGGCATGGTCGCGCCGCCGATCGGCGATGCCGCCTGGGCCTGCGTGGCGGCAGCGGCGAGAACCAGGATGGAAGCGAGGAGGGGACGATTCATTTGATGGTTACTCCTTTACTCAGGCTGATGAACGGCCGCGATCCTGACCAAGAATGCGGCGACATCGTGATGTAATAAAGCAGCACGCATGCTGCTTTTCAGATTTGCGGTCGGGGAGAGTCAGACTGAGTCAGACAGCAGCGACGCCGATGATCGAATCGTGCAGCCAGAGGATGGCGACGTAAGCGATTGTGCCGATCGCCACGACGATCACATCATTGCGACCGAACGACCCTATGACGGGGGCGCCCTGATCGCCGCGTCGCTTGACGGCGATGCGATCGTAGATCGCCCACACGAGCAGGCTGCCGAACAGCAGCAGCGAACCGAGGTCGCCGTTCACCAGCAGATGCGACAGCGCCCACGCCTTGACCGCGACCAGCATGGGGTGACGCAGGATCGACTTGATGCGACTGGGCGGTGCGTAGGTCGCGGCGAGCGCCACCACGGCAAACCACAGCAGCACCAGTGCGATGGGATGGAAAATGGCGAAGGGCGGATTCCACACCTGGATGTAGCCGCCGCTGCGATAGCGGCTGAAACCCCAGACGATCAGGACGAGACCGACCGCCGCAATGAGGGAATACAGCCCCTTGTAGGGTCCTTCTCCAAGACGACCGATTAGGGCCGCACGCGGCTCCCGCAAGGTCGTGAGGATGTGAATTCCAAGGAACAGGACTACACCAAGGATTAGGAGGCTCATACCAAAAGCCTACCACGGTTGCACCTGTGGACCGATTCACGCGCCGCATGAATGCCGCTATTGAGACGTGGCGACGGCGCTATTTCGGCGTGTGATCAGCAACTACCACGTTGGCCGCCGCGTTTGTTTCAAGCGACCGGAAGTGGTCGTTTGGGGGCCCTATGCGACTGGTTTCCATTCTCTGTTCGCTGCTCTTCGTGGCCGGTCCCGCCTTCGCGCAACAGATCGCGCTGACGCCTGCCAAGCCGGATTGCCCGCCCGGCGAACCCGATTCGCTCGAGATCAGCTGGAACGGTCCTTGCGACAACGGTGACTGGCTGTTCGACACCGACAAGGGTTGCCGCATGTGGGACTGGCATCCCGAACCCGAAGACAACGTGGTGTGGAAGGGCGCCTGCCGGGCCGGCCTGGCGGAGGGTCGCGGCGAGGCGCAGTGGACGGAGCATGGCCGGCCGATCGACCACTTCGTTGGCACGTACCGCAACGGCAAGCGCGAGGGTCCGGGCAGCTACAGGTGGAACGACTCGGTGAGCTTCGAAGGCAGCTACGCCAACGACGTGCCGCAGGGCCGGGGCACCTTGCGCATCGACGACACGGTGCTGAGCGGCGAATGGAACAAGGGCTGCCTGGCCACGACCGGCAAGACGGCGGCGATCGGCGTGCCGCGCGCATCGTGCGGCCCGGCCGCCAAGCCGACACCGAAGGTGGCGGATCGGTAATGGGAGCGCGGGCCTGGAGGCCCGCAGTCCGGCAAGATTTAAAGCCAGTGCGCCAGCATGCCGACCAGGCCCGAGGCGACGATCGGATAGGCGGGGTTGATCTTGGTCTTCAACAACAGCAGGAACACGACAACCGCGATCGCTCCCCAGAGGATGCCGGTGACGGCGCCGCGGCCCATGATGATGGCGCCCGCCAGGACCAGGCCGACCGAGACCGAGCCCAGCCCGGTCTGGATTGCCGGCCGCCAGCGCCAGGTCGCAAGGCGGGTCCAGACCCGGCCGATCGCCCAAGTGAGGATGCCCGTTGGCAGGAAGAACGCGATCAGCGCGACGGCGGCGCCCGGCAGGCCCGCGACCACGGCGCCAATCGAGACCACCATCATCATGTTGGGCCCGGGCGCCAGCTGGCCCAAGCTGTAGAAATGCAGCATCTCCGGGAAGGTCACCCAGTGATAGGTGTCGACCGTGAGCGTCTTGAGCTCCGGGAATGCCGCCATGCCGCCGCCGACGGTGAGCAGCGAGAGATAGGCGAACACGCCCGCGATGTCGCCGAGCTGCTTCATTCGTGGTGCCTCTCGCCGATCGGCGCATTGTGCGGCTTGTGGACCTTGCCGGCGCGTGGACGGTGCCACCAGATGGCGACGATGCCGGCTGCGATCAGGGCATAGGGCACCGAGACGTGGAAGAAGGCGACGGCGGCGGCCGTCGCCAGGACGATGACGTAGTCGGCGATTTCCTTCAGCACCCGCGAGCCCAGCTGCACCATCACCACCACGATCAACCCCAGGGCGCCGGCGGCGATGCCATGCAGGAAGGCCTTCAACCAGGGATCGTCGCCGCCTATGCCATAGGCATAAGCGGCCGCGGTCATCAGGATCGCACCGGGCAGGCACATGCCCACGGTGGCCAGCACGGCGCCCCGGGCGCCGCGCAGCCGGTCGCCGACCAGGATCGACATGTTGGTGGCGTTCAGGCCGGGCAGGGTCTGGCTGATCGACAGCAGCTCGACGAAGGTGACGTCATCCAGCCAGTTGTTGCGCACCACCAGGCCGGTGCGCAGGTAGCCGACGACGCCGCCGCCCAGGCTGGTGGCGCCCATGACCAGGAAGACCCAGAAGATCCGGCCCAGCGACGGCGGGGCGACGGCAGGCGGTTCGGTCGGTGACGAGGCTTCGTTCATTCGTGCGCCTGTGGTGGGTTGCCCTTCAATCGATAGACCGCGCCGGTCTTGGTGGCGGTGAGGGACAGCCAGTCGGCCGCGACTTGCTGCAGCTCGACGAAGAAGCGCTCGCAGGCCTGCAGGGCCTTGGGGTTGATGTCGGTGGGGCCGTTGAAACGCAGCTGATAGGCGAACTCGCCGACGAAGGCACGATGGTCGCCGCGCGAGCGCCACAGGGCGACGTTGGCCATGGCGCGGGCGCGATGACCGAAATCGAGCTCGCAGATGTCCTGCATCAGCTCCTCGACGATGCATTGGTTGACCAGCGCCACGTCGGACGGGCCGTCGCACGAGATGAGCTCGAGCGGCGGGAAGAGATGCTGCAGCTCGGGCAGGCTCATGTTGTCGAGCGACGACATCGCCAGCCGGTCGGCCTCAGGGGCCTGGCTCAGGCCGAACTCGACATTGTGGGCCAGCAGTCGGCGCACGCCGCCGATACGCTCCTTGAGCGGCAACAGCTCGATCTTGAACTTGATCTTGTAGTCGCCCGAAATGCGCGGCCGCACGTCGGTCGACTGGGCAATCATCATGTCGGGGCTGCGGTACTTGAAGACGATCTCGGGATCGCCGACCGGAAAGCCGTCCTCGTAGCTGATGCGCCGACGCAGGATGAAGGCGTTGTTGTAGAGGTGGAAGTCGCCGGTATCGAGGAACAGCACCTCGCGCACCTCGGGTCGCTTATCGAGCTTCGGCGTGTGATGGTAGGCGACCCCCGCGGCGTCGGCGGCGCGGTGGACGAGGCGGGCGAACTCCTTGAATACGTGGGCCGAGGTGAAGCGATCAGGCTTCAGGATCAGCTTGCACTGCAGGAATTGCAGCTCGTCGAAACGTCTGCCGTCGAGATAGCTGCCGTCATAGCGCTCGGCAAACCACACCGGCAGCATCAGTCCATGCTTGTCGCCTTCCATTCGCTCTCCCTGGACGCAAGGTATCGTGCGTGCCGTGCGCTGTCATCCGGACGGTGCCGCATCGACCTTGCCGAACGATGCGACCTTGCCCTCGTCATAGCAGACGTAATAGCGGTCCGAGACCGACCATGGCACGCGGCTCCAGAAATCCTTGAGCAGCGAGTAGTAGGCGCACTCGTGGCCTGGCGAATGGGTAACGGTATCGGGCTGGCCCATGATCGAGCGGACCTGGTCGCGGTCCATGCCGGCCTGGACGAGATCGATGTTCCTGGCCGGTACGGTCGCGCAGCCGGCCAGCAGCGTCGTGAACATCAACAGGACAAGGGCTGGCGACAGGACAAGTGCGGGGCGCTTCATCGGTCAACTCCGGATCATATTCTGCCTATTCGACAGCGATAAGTCAGGCTTGGTCTCGCCGCCAACAATTGTCGGGCAGGCCGCCGGCTGGCGAAAGAGGCGGCGATGCGGTAGGTCCGATGACATGTCCGACAGTTCCCGTTTGCAGATCTCCGGCCTCGGCGCCTCGTTGAGCGGCCCCATCGCCGGCCTTTCCGATACCCCCATTACCGAAGTGGCGATGACGGTGTTCGGCGATCCCGACGTCGTGCCGCTGTGGTTCGGCGAGGGTGACCTGGTAACGCCGGACTTCGTGCGCGACGCCGCGGCCAAGGGCCTGCAGGCCGGCGAGACCTTCTACACGTGGCAGCGCGGCATTCCCGAGCTGCGCGCGGCGCTGTCGGGCTACACCGAGCGGCTCTACGGCATCAAATGCCCGGCCGACCGCATCTCGGTAACGACCGGCGGCATGCAGGCGATCCTGCTGAGCTGCCAACTTCTGCTCGATCCTGGTGACAACATCGTGATTGTCTCGCCGATCTGGCCGAACATCACGTCGGCTGTCAGGCTGGTGCACGGCGAGCCCAAATATGTGGCGCTCGACCGCAAGCCCGACGGCAGCTGGAAGCTCGATCTTCAGAAAGTGTTCGACGCCGTCGACGACCGCACGCGGGCGATCTTCGTCAACTCGCCCGGCAATCCCACGGGCTGGACGATGACCTCTGACGAGCAGAAGGCGCTGCTCGACTTTGCCCGCAAGCGCGGTGTCTGGATCATGGCCGATGAGGTCTATGCCCGGCTGATCTATACCCGCCCGGTCGCGCCTTCGTTCCTCGAACTGGCGGGGCCGGACGATCCGTTGCTCGTGCTGAACTCCTTCTCCAAGCCGTGGGCGATGACCGGCTGGCGGCTGGGCTGGCTGACCCATCCGGCGGCGCTGGACGAGCAGTTCGCCAAGCTGGTGCAGATCAACACCTCGGGCGTGCCGCATTTCCTGCAGAGGGGCGGGATTGCCGCGCTCGAGAAGGGTGACGGCTTCGTCGCCGAGATGGTCGAGCGCTGCCGCGCCGGCAGTGAGTTGGTGTTCCAGCGCCTGTCGGCCCAGGCGCGCGTCACCATCGCGCGGCCGGAAGCGGCCTTCTACAGCTTCTTCTCGGTCGATGGCGTCACCGACACCATGGCTTTCTGCAAGAAGCTGGCGAAGGACTACAAGGTCGGCCTGGCGCCGGGCGAGGCGTTCGGCCCGGGTGGGCAGGGCAATGTGCGGCTGTGCTTTGCGTCCGGTGCAGAGCGGCTGAGCAAAGGACTCGACCGCATCGAAGCGGCGATAAAGGCGCTATAAGTTACGCACCACAGGGATGACGGGCACGCTGTCATCCCGAGGCCGCAGGCCGAGGGACCTTTCCTGCGGCTTTAAAGGTCCCTCGCTACGCTCGGGATGACAGTCGTGTTGGCAACTCCGTCCATCGAAGTGAAGCATCTGCGCAAGGTGTACGGCGAGATCGTCGCGGTCGACGATCTGACCTTCGCCGTGCCGCGCGGTGCGGTGCTGGGGCTGCTGGGCGGCAACGGCGCGGGCAAGACCACGACCATCGCCATGCTGCTGGGGCTGCTCGAGCCGACGGCGGGCGACATCCATGTGCTGGGCATCGACATGAAGAAGCGGCGCTACGCCGCCCTGCCGCGCATGAACTTCTCGTCGCCCTATGTCGACCTGCCGCATCGCCTGACGGTGCGCCAGAACCTCTTGTTCTATGGTCGGCTCTACGGCGTGAGGAACGTCGGCAAGCGCATCGACGAGATCGCCGAGCACATGCAGGTGGCGCCCTTCCTCGACCGCCAGGCGGGCAAGCTGTCGGCCGGCCAGAAGACGCGCGTGGCGCTCGCCAAGGCGCTCATCAACAAGCCGGACGTGCTGCTGCTCGACGAGCCCACGGCCTCGCTCGATCCCGACACGGCCGACTGGGTTCGCACGTACCTCAAGGACTACCAGCACGAGACGCATGCCACGATCCTGCTGGCCTCGCACAACATGGGCGAGGTCGAGCGGCTGTGCGACGATGTCGTCCTGTTGCAGGCCGGCCGCGTCTTCGACCGCGGCAGCCCGCGCGAGCTTATAGAACGCTTCGGCCGCGAGGACATGGAGGAGGTGTTCCTCGACATGGCGCGCGGCCGCGGCCGCGGGCTCGATGCCCTGAACCGCAAGGAGACGGCGTCATGAGCGGCTCGGCGCAACGCATCTGGGCGCTGGTGATGCGCCACATCTACATCTGGCGCAGCTCGGTGATGCGGCTGGTCGATTCGATCTACTGGCCGGCCGTGCAGATGGTGATGTGGGGCTTCATGACCCAGTACCTGCTGCCGCAGGCGTCGTTCGTGGCGCAGGCGGCGGGCGTGCTGCTGTCGGGCCTGCTGCTGTGGGAGGTCGTGGTGCGCGGCAACCTCTCGCTCTCGATCGCCTTCCTCGAGGAGATGTGGTCACGCAACCTCGGCCATCTGTTCGTGAGCCCGATCCGCTCGTGGGAGATGGCGACCGGCATCATCATCGCCGCATTGCTGCGCACGCTGCTCGGGCTGGTCCCCGTGTCGCTGTTGGCCTGGGCGTTCTTCGGCTTCTCGATCTATTCACTCGGCCTGCCGTTGATCGCCTTCTTCGCCATCCTGCAGATGTTCTCCTGGTCGATCGGGCTTGCCATGTCCGGCATGATCATGCGCGTCGGCCAGAGCGCCGAGAGCTTCGCCTGGGCCGCTGTGTTCATCCTGCTGCCGGTCAGCGGCGTCTACTACCCGATCACCGTGCTGCCGCACTGGATGCAGGTGATCTCGTACGGCCTGCCGCCGGCCTACGTCTTCGAGGGCATGCGCGCCATCCTGGCCGAGAAGACCGTGCATTGGGACATGCTCGGCATCGCCTTCGGCCTGTCGGTGGTCTACCTAGTCGTGGGCTTCCAGGTCTTCCAGTGGTTCTTCCGCCTGTCACGCCGCGCCGGGTCGTTGCTCGGGCAGGGGGAGTAGCCTTCAGAGGCCGCGAGCCGCCGAGTAGCTATCCAGATGGCCCCCCAAGCTTGCTCAAAACGTTCTGTTTCGAGCGAGCTGAATGATACCGCACCTCATGGCCTATCTTCTCTAATGCGTCCGCCGAAGGCCATGTCGGAGGCTACACTCGGCGGCGATGAGGATCGTCGCCTGGAACTGCAATATGGCGCTCGAGCGCAAGGTCGACAGCATGCTCGACCTGGCGCCCGACATCGCGGTGATCTCCGAGTGCGCCGAGCCGGAGCGCCTGCGATTGCGGTCGAAGTCGTCGTGGCTGCAGGGCGAGCCGGTATGGATCGGCCGCAATCCGCACAAGGGCCTGGCGGTGTTCGCCTTCAATGGCTACGTCGTGCGGCTGGCTGAGTCCTATCACCCCTCGCTGCGCTACATCGCGCCGGTCCATGTCGACGGTCCGACCCAATGCAATATGCTCGCCGTGTGGGCGCAGAACGCCAGTGCCGGCGGCATCCGCAAGCACCAGCTCGGGCCGCTGCGACGTGGGCTGTCGCGCTACAAGAGCTTTTTAGGCGAGCGGCCGGCCGTGATCGCGGGCGACCTCAACAGCAACACGATCTGGGACAAGCCCGGGTGGCGCATCAACCATTCGACCAAAGTCCGCATCCTCGAGGAGAGCTTCGGTCTGGTCAGCGCCTATCATGCGATCCGCGGCGAGGCGCATGGGCAGGAGAGCGAGCCCACGCTGTACTGGCGCGATCGCACCAAGGACGGGCCGACCTATCATATCGATTATGTCTTCCTGCCGACCGCCTGGATCGGCAAAGTGAGCCATCTCAGCGTCGGCGCCTTCGAGGCCTGGTGCGGCGCGGGGCTGAGCGACCATGTCCCGGTGGTTGTCGATGTGGATGTCTGAGTTTCGGAGGTAAGTGATGGTGAAGAAGGTCTTCGTGTCTGCCGCAATGGCATTGGCTGCCGCCGCTTGTCAAACTCAGCAGAACCAGCCGCAACCCGACGTCTGGTCGGCCAACTACAACGTGTCGTTCGACGTCATGGTGGCCTGCCTGGCCGCGCCGCCGCCTCCTGCCTTCCAGGTCTATGCGCCGGCCTTTCCGGAAGCGGGGATGGCCCGGATCGTGTTCATTCCCGCCAACACGCCGCAGGCGCGGTCGGAGTATGTCGTGCTGCAGATGGTCGGCAACAACAGCATGGTGAGCTGGAAGCGTTTCGGTAACACCACGGGCAGCGGGCTCGACTGGCTCGACGGCGAAGCCCGCAAGCGCGCCAACGCCTGCGCGGGGATGTGATCGGGAGCACGGGCCTCCGGCCCACTCATAATCCGGAAGAGCATGAGCGGGCCGGAGGCACGCGCTCCCTTAAGGCGCGTGCAGGACCGCCTGGCACGCGGCCGGCAGCTTCGGCCGGTACGGCGGTAGCACCGTGCCCGGCGGGGGCAGGCGCACGGGCGGCTTGGTGAACCAGATATCGAGCTGCTCTCCGCAGCCCTCGTCGGCGTAGTAGCCGGCCTGAGCCTGGCACTGCGGATTGCCGGGTGGGCAGTACATGCGGACGTGGAAGTGCTCGTCGTGGCCTGCCCAGACGACGATCTTGTTCAGCCAGCCGCGATTGCCGGTGACGGTCTGGCAGAGCCGCTGCTTGATCCATTTGTTGGCGAAGATGCGGTCGACGCCGGGCGAGGTGGCGGCCAGCCGCAGCAGCGCCACGTGCTGGTCGGTGAAGACGGTGTCGTCGATGCCGTCGTCGGCGGCGCGCACCAGCGAGCGCAGGCGCGGGTTCTCGCGCTCGGCCGGGGCCCGGCGCGCGCCGGGCTGGCGCTCGAACCAGATGTCGACATCGAGCCCGGTCTGATGGCTGGCATGGCCGCTCGGCGCGGGCCCGCCGCGCGGCTGGCCGATGTCGCCGATGTAGAGCGGCGCCTGGCCCGCGGCGCGCACCTGCTCGCTGAAGCGCTTGATGAAGTCGAGCGTGACCGGCTGGCCCCAGTAGCGATTGCGGCTGATCCGGATCGCCTCGTAGCCCGGGCCGTCGAGCGGCAGGGCCTGCGCGCCCTGTAGGCAGCCGGCCGTATAGAAGCCGACGGATTGCGTCGGCCCCGGCGCCGGCGTCGTCACCTGGCCCCAGTCCTGCGCCGACGCGGCGAAGGTCGAGAGCATCGCCGCGATCAGCGAAACCACGAAACGCGTCATCTTGTTGGCACGATACTCGCCCGCTAAGACTTTGCCCATGGCCGACTACGCCAACATCAAGCTGGAACGCGACGGAGCCGTCGCACGGCTGATGCTGAACCGGCCGGAGCGGCGCAATGCGCTCACGCATGCCATGATGCTCGAGCTCGAGGACGCCTTCGCCGAATTGCGCCAGGACAATCGCTGCCGCGCGCTGGTGATCCGTGGCGCCGGCGGCCATTTCAGCGCCGGCGGCGATCTGGACGCCATGGCCGCCATGCCGCCGAAGCCTGCAAACGGCGCCGCTGATCCGTTGGTCGCAGCCTATCGCCAGTTCGGCGATGCCTTGCTGGCCCTGAACGAGCTGCCGCAGGTCACCATCTCGATCGTCGAAGGCTCCGCCGTCGGCGGTGGCTTCGGCATGGCGTGCTGCTCGGACGTCGTGATCCTGCATGAGAGCGCGGCCTTCGGCATGCCCGAACCCAAGGTGGGATTCATCCCCTCGCAGATCCTTCCCTTCGTGGTACGGCGCGTCGGCGAGGGGCCGGCGCGCGACCTTGCGGTCACCGGCCGGGTGATCGACGCCAGGGAGGCGCATCGTCTGGGCATCGGCCGGCACTTCTGTGCCAACACCGCTGAGATCAACCGCACCCTGAAGGCCGTGCTCGACAACGTGCTGCGGCTGGAACCGGAGGCCGTCGCCGCCGTCAAGCGTCTGGTGCTGAGCAGCGCCACGAGGGATGATCGCGCCGTGCTCGACGATGCCGCCGAGAGCCTGGTCGGCCTGCTGCGCCGGCCGCAGGCCGCGGAGGGCATCCGGCATTTCATGGCGAAGACATTGCCGCCGTGGGCGAAGGAGCAAGGGTAGGGAATGACGATGCGCAACTACCGCCATATCGAGGTCAGGCCGATCGCCGGCGCGCTGGGCGCCGAATTGCACGGCGTCGACATGTCGCGCGATCTCGAGGACGATGTGGTCGCCGAGGTGCGCCAGGCCTTCCTCGATCATCTCGTGATCTTCCTGCGCGACCAGAAGGTGACGCCGCAGCAGAACGTGGCCTTCGCCCGCAAGTTCGGCGAGCTGATCAAGTACCCGCAGCTCGACGGCCTGCCCGAAGCGCCGTTCATCACTGTCGTGGTCAAGCTCGAGAACGAGCGCCACAACTTCGGTGGGCTCTGGCACTCCGACACCACCTACCTCGAGATTCCGCCGATGGGCAGCATGCTGCTGGCGCGTGAGGTTCCGCCCTATGGCGGCGACACCGTGTTCGCCAACCAGTACATGGCCTACGAGGCGCTGTCGGACGGCCTGAAGGCAACGCTCGACGGGCTGATCGGGGTCAGCAGCTCGACCAAGGCCGAGGTCAGCAAGACACGCGAGGACCGCCTGAAGGCAGCCGGCAAGGAGACCAAGCCGCTGGCGGCTGAGCATCCCATCGTGCGCACCCATCCCGAGACCGGGCGCAAGGCGCTCTACACCTCGAGCGCACACACGTCGCACATCAAGGGCTGGACTGAGCGGGAGAGCCTGGCGCTGCTGGAGTTCCTGTGGGAGCATCAGGTCCGGCCCGAATTCACCTGCCGCTTCCGCTGGGAGGCCGGCTCGCTCGCCTTCTGGGACAACCGCTGCGCGATGCACAACGCCATCAACGACTATCACGGCCATCGCCGCGTCATGCATCGCATCACCCTGGCGGGCGACAAGCCGCGGTAGTCTGTCGTCTCGACCGAGGGCCAACGGCCCGAGTGGAGAGACCTTCTCTCGACAAGCAGGGCTTTGGGAGGAGAGAAGGTCCCTCGGCTACGCTCGGGACGACCGCACGACTCTGGAGAAATGACCATGTCCGACCTCGGCGGCCTGCTGGCCGTTCTCGTCCTCGTCCTCGCCAACGGCTTCTTCGTCGCCGCCGAGTTCTCGCTGGTCGCCGTGCGCCGCAGCCGGGTGACGGAGCTGGTGGCCGCCAAGCGGTTGAACGCCAAGGCGCTGGAGCAGGCGCTCGGCAGTCTTGACGCCAATCTCGCCGCCACCCAACTCGGCATCACCATCTCGTCGCTGGCGCTGGGCTGGGTCGG
The DNA here is from genome assembly GCF_007992495.1 of Reyranella soli. Taxonomy (GTDB): domain Bacteria; phylum Pseudomonadota; class Alphaproteobacteria; order Reyranellales; family Reyranellaceae; genus Reyranella; species Reyranella soli. The sequence goes on along the minus strand of NZ_BKAJ01000054.1, from coordinate 52,000 downwards.
CGAGCCCGCGATCGCCCATCTGATCGAAGGGCCGCTCGGCCGCGTCGCCGGCTCCTTCGCCGGCGTCAGCGCCTATACCATTGCCGTTGCGATCTCCTTCATCATCATCACGGCGCTGCACATCGTGCTGGGCGAGCTCGCACCCAAAAGCCTCGCCCTGCAGCGCAGCGAGGGGACTGCTCTCTGGGTCGTCAGACCTCTCGCGCTGTTCCGCTGGCTGTTCAATCCCGCCATCACCGTACTGAACGGCCTCGGCAACCTCGTCGTGCGTTCCTTCGGCCTGCGGCCGGGCACTGCTGAGGGCTCGCTGCATTCGGCCAGCGAGCTGAAGCTGATCGTCGCCCAGAGCCAGGACGCGGGGTTGCTGCAGGCGGCGCAGGAGGAGATCGTCCTGCGGACGCTCGACATCGGCAATCGGGCAATCGGCGAGATCATGACGCCGCGCACCGAGATCGACTGGATCGACATCAATGACGATCGCGAGGCGGTGCGCCGCGTGGTGCTCGAAAGCAGTCACGGCGAGCTGCTGGTCGGACGCGGCAGCATCGATGAGATCGTGGGCGTGGTCGCAAAGAAGGATCTTCTGGCCCAGGTGCTCGCCGGCCGCGAGCTCGACCCAGCCGCGGCGGTGGGCAAGCCGCTGCTGATTCACGAGGGTGTACCGATCTTCAAGGTCCTGGAACTCTTCAAGCAGGCTCCGGTGCGGCTGGCTGTCGTCGTCGACGAGTATGGCGGCCTTGAGGGCATCGCCACGCAAGCCGACCTGCTGGAAGCCCTGGCGGGAGATCTGCCCGACGACGAGGGTGACACGCCCGACATCGTCGAGCGCGACGACGGCTCGCTGCTGATCGACGGCATGGCGCCGGTGAACGGCGTCCTCGGCCGCCTGGGTCTTAGCCTGCGAGACCATCATACGGGCTTCCACACCATCGCGGGCTTCGTGCTGGCCGAGCTCGGGCGACTGCCCGCGACCGGTGACTGGTTCAGCTACGACGGCTGGCGCTTCGAGGTCGTCGACATGGACGGCCGGCGGATCGACAAGCTGATCGTGAAACGCGAAACGCCGGATGCTCAGATGGGCTGAGCGGTCCTGAGATCGTCGACGGCGATCTTGGGGAACAGCAGGGGCGGCACAGCGATGCGTCGGCCACCGGGAATTGCCGACAGGGCGTGCTTGCTGTCCAGCGGCCACGGTACCGGCCCGATGGGTTCACCCAAGCTGGACAGGATCTTCTCCGCACTCGACGGAATGAAAGGCCAGGCGGTCAGCGCTGCGACCCGGACGAGGTTGATGCCCGTGTTGACGATGGTTGCCGCCCGCGCCGTGTCGTCCTTGATGGCGGACCAGGGGGCGGCTTCGGCGAGATAGACATTGCCGAGCCGCCAGATGGCGCGGACTTCTTCGGCGGCCTTGCGCTGCGCCAGGCCTTCGTGATGGCGCCGCAGTTCTGTCAGGTGCTCATCGAGCGCGCCGGCAAGCTGCTGCTCGAGCGGACCCGGTTGGCCCACTTCCGGCACGATGCCGTCGAAGCGCGTGGCCGTGAACGTCAGGCAACGGTTGACGAGATTGCCCAAAACGTCGGCCAGGTCCTTGTTCACGCCATCGACGAAGCGGGCGAGAGTGAAATCGGTATCAGCCGTCTCCGGCGCATTGGCCGCCAGCCACCATCGCCAGGCATCCGCCGGCAGGAGATCGAGGGCGGTGTCGGTGAAAATGCCGCGGCCGGCGCTGGTCGAGAACTTGCCGCCTTCGAAGGTTAGCCAGTTGAACCCCTTGATCGTGTCCACGAGCTTGAACGGCAGGCCCGATCCCAGCAGTGTCGCGGGGAAGCTCACCGCGTGGAAGGGGATGTTGTCCTTGGCGAGGAACTGCACGTAGGTGACGTCCTCGCCGCTTTGCCACCAGTTGCGCCAGTCCCGTCCCGGCGCCGCCTCGCTCCACTCGATGGCGGCTGCGATATAGCCGATGGGGGCGTCGAACCAGACATAGAAGACCTTGTCCTCGAAGCCTGCCTTGGGTACCGGCACGCCCCATTCCAGGTCGCGCGTGATGCAACGGTCGCGCAGGCCCTCGTCGAGCCATTTCAGCGCAATCGAGCGGACGAGCGGCGGCCAGTCGCGGCGCGTCGCCAGCCAGTTGCGCAAGCGGCCTTCGAACGCCGAGAGCTTCAGGAAGAGGTGGCGGCTCGCGCGGAATTCGACGTCGGTCGCACCCGATATCGCCGAGCGCGGCGAGCGAAGATCTTCGGGGTCGAGCAGCGTGGTGCAGTTCTCGCATTGGTCGCCGCGCGCGTTAGGGTGGCCGCAGTGCGGGCAGGTGCCAACGACGTAGCGATCGGGCAGGAAACGCCTGTCGGTGGGCGAGTAGGCCTGTAGGATCGTGCGTTCCTCGATGAAGCCCGCCTTGTCCAGTTCCCGGAAGATGTTCTGGGTCAGCTGCCGGTTGGCAGCGTTGGACGTGCGCGAGAAATGGTCGAACGACAGGCCGAACCGGCGATAGATGTCGGCCTGTACCGCGTGCTGGCGCGCGCAATAGTCGGCCACCGGCACGCCGGCGGCGTGGGCCGCCAATTCGATCGGCGTGCCGTGCTCGTCGGTGCCGCACAGGAACAGGACGTCGTGGCCGGTCTGCCGGCGAAAGCGCGCATGAATGTCGGCCGGCAGCAGGGAGCCGGCGAGATTGCCGAGATGCTTTACGCCGTTGACGTAAGGCAGCGCGCTGGTGATCAGGAATTTGCTCATAGGACTCTCCGTCGTGTCGCGTCTGGACATGAAAAAGCCCTTCGCGAGGAAGGGCCGGAGAGACCGATCGGACGTCTAATGCCCGCGCGTCAGCGTTCCGCCCCGTCCTGTCGAAGGGGCCGGCGCATTCGCAAGAAGGAGGCGCTGCGGTGCCTGATCACGCCTCCAATATGGTGTCGTACCGAGCGGGCGTCAACGCGCTCGGGACTACATGACGAGCGCCACCGGTCGCACGGGCGAGGCCGTGCCGCCGCGCATCTTGAGCGGCAAGCACACGAACAGGAACTCCTTGCCCAACAGCTTGTCGAGGTTGCAGAGCTGCTGGACCATACAGATGCCCTTCTTCAGCCAGATCTCGTGGGTCGGCCACCACCACTGGTGCGGGTCGTCCATGCCGATGAGGTCGGTGGCGAAGATCGTGATGTTGCGATCGACCAGCCACTGCGCGGTGTCGGTCGGCACGAACGGCCGCTCCATGATGAAGCCCGGCGTCTGCCAGTCCTTGTCGACACCGGTCCAGCAGATGGTCGCGGTGCCGCTGCCGATCTTCTGACCGGATTTTTCCTCGGCGGCCTCAAGGTCGGCGATGGTGATCGCCTCACCCTTTTGGCGATGGGTGAGGTCGAGGAGATGGCCGGGCAGGATCATCTGGTCGAGCGGCACCTCGTCGACGGTCTTGCCGTGCTCGTCGAAGTGGCGCGGCGCATCGATATGGGTGCCGCAATGCTCGGGCATCAGGATCATCTTGCCTTCGGTGGCGAGCTTGCCGCCGGTGATCTTGCGAGTGTGCTCGAAGGTCTCGAGGGGCCAGAAGGCGCAGCAATTGGCGCCGAGATTCGGCATGTTGTTGTAGTACTCGTGGCCGAGATCGATGATCTCCTTGTAGTACGTCTTCATCGCCTGACGCCTCCCTAGTGCTGCCGCGGACTCACACGTCATGTTGTGCAGACTGCGCAAATAATACGCACAACGCGCTGATCTCGCGGGCTTCCGAACCGACGGCTATGTGACTGTCGTGCAACTTGTGCACTGTGGTGCAATCTACGGATTGCGGTGCAACCGGCGTGCCAGGCAACGCACTGAGTGGCACCGGCTGGGCCTGCTTGGCGTGCAACTTGCTTGATGGAACGGGCGGGATATCTCGGCAACGCGACCAGCGAGCCGTCAGTTCAAGGGATGGAAAACAACACAGAAATCAGAGGAGAAGGCGATGGCTCGATGGAGGATGCTTTTTGCCGTTGCAGTGGCCCTGAGCAGCTCGGCCCTGATGCTGGGAACGGTTCCGACAGTGCACGCCGCCGACCCACCTAAATGCGAGCCGGACAAGCTCGCCGCCAAGTACCCCAGCCTCGTCGGCAAGAAGGTGATCGTCGGCCAGGACGGGGAGAGCCCGCCCTACAGCTTCCGCGACCCCAAGGATTTCAACACCATCATTGGCGCCGACGCCGACATGGCGCGCGCCGCGTTCAAGTGCATCGGCGTCCCCTTCGAGTTCAAGCTGGGCGGCTGGTCCGGCCTGCTGCCGGCGGTGATCGCGGGCCAGGCCGACGTCATGTGGGACAACCTCTACTATACGGCCGAGCGCGCCAAGCAGGTCGACTACGTGATCTACATGCTCGCCGGCACCGGCTCCCTGGTGAAGAAAGGCAATCCCAAGAAGATCACCGGCATGGAGAGCACCTGCGGTCTCACCGCGACCGCCGGGCTGGGCACGGTCGAGGAGGCGGCGTTTCGCGACCAGAGCGAGAAGTGCAAGGCGGCCGGCAAGGCCGCGATCAACATCATGACCTATCCCGACATTCCGGCCGGAACCCGCCTCATCCAGAACGACCGGGCCGACATCCTGCTGAGCGACCTGGCCATGGTCGACCAGCTCTCGGCGAACAACCCGACGGTCTTCGAGCGCGGTTTCAAGGTGATCAGCGATTTCAAGATCGGGGTCGCCATGAAGAAGGGCAACGAGGACCTCCTCAAGGCACTGGCCGACGCGCTCACCGTGCTGCAGGCCGATGGCACCCAGAAGAAGATCTACGAGCAATACAAGCTCGATCCCGCGCTCATGCAGCCGATCGCGATCCAGCGCTGAAGAGGGTCCGGGCGAGAGTATTCGTGGGGGTTCAGGAGGGCGGCACGTCGTGAAAGGCTGGCTCGCACGTTTCGCCGTGCCGCTCTGTCTTGTCGTGCTGTTGATCCTGGGCTGCGACAACCGCAGCGGCGGGCAGGGTACCGGCGGCGCGACACTGTCCCAGCTCGCCGGTGGTGGGTCCGCCGGCGAGAGTCAGGTCGGCTGGCTGGGCGAGCTTCTGGGCTACGTCGTCCTTCCCTTCCTCTGGGAGGGCGCCCTGCTGGCCGTGCAGATTTCCGCACTGGCGATGATCGGCGGCGTCTTCCTCGGCCTCGGCCTGGCGCTGATGCGCCTGTCGGCGCACGCGCCGATCCGGGCCTTTGCCTGGGTCTACATCTGGTTCGTGCGCGGCACGCCCCAGCTCCTGCAGCTGGTCTTTCTCTACGATGCCCTGCCCGGGATCGGCATCAAGCTCGATACCTTCACGACCGCGGTCCTCGGCTTTGCCCTGAACGAGGCGGCGTTCAGCGCCGAAATCATTCGCGGCGGCATCCTGTCGGTCAACCGCAACCAGACGGTCGCGGCGGCCTCGCTCGGCATGGGGCCGCTGCTGGCGCTGCGCCGCATCATCCTGCCGCAAGCCATGCGCGCCATCCTGCCCGGCATGGCCAACGACACGATCGGCATGATCAAGGGCACCTCGATCGCCTCGGTGATATTCGTCAACGAGCTGACCTTCCGCAGCCAGCAGATCGTCGGCCAGAACTTCAAGTTCTTCACCGTCTTCGCCGCGGCCGGCATCATCTACCTGATGCTGACCAGCGCCATCTCGCTGGCCCAGAGCGCGCTCGAGCGTCGCTTCAACCACGAGCTCGAGCCGTCGGCCGGCAGTTCGTCGAGCTGGAAGCGGTTCCTGGGATGGGGGGCGTCCTGGCTGCCGGGACGGGTCGCTGCCAAGGCCACTCAGCCCGCCGCCGCCAACGCTTCGCCAGTCCGCACAGCGCCGCGGCCGGAGACGGCGGCCGAACGATCGGCGCACGGGCTGCTCTGGCGCGAGCACCTGCTGGCGGCGAATGCCTCGCAAGACGGCGCCGAGGATCGACCGTTCGTCGTCTGTTACAACGTATGCAAGTCCTATGGCGGCCGCGAGGTGCTGCGCAACCTCGACCTCACGGTCAAGCGCGGCGAGGTGGTGACGATCATCGGCCCGAGCGGATCGGGCAAGAGCACGCTGCTTCGCCTCATCAACCATCTCGAGCATGTCGATTGGGGAGACATCAAGGTCGACGGCCGGTACGTCGGATACGAGAAGTCCGGTGCCACGATGCGGCCGATCCGAGATCTCGCCAAGGCGCGCGCCGATGCGCGTATCGGCATGGTGTTCCAGCACTTCAACCTGTTCAACCATCTCACCGCGGTCCAGAACATCAGCGAAGCGCCGATCCAGGTCTATCGCCAGGATCCCAAGAAGGCGCACGACCTTGCGCTCAGCCTGCTGGCCAGCGTCGGCCTCGGCCGTCATGCCGATCATCTGCCGCACCGGCTCTCCGGCGGCCAGCAGCAGCGCGTCGCCATTGCCCGTGCGCTCGCCATCTCGCCACGCCTGATGCTGTTCGACGAACCGACCTCGGCGCTGGACCCCGAGCTGGTCGGCGAGGTTCTCGCGGTGATCCGCCGGCTGGCCGAGGCGGGCATGACGATGATCGTGGTCACCCACGAGATCCGTTTCGCCCGTGAGGTCGCCGACCGCGTCGTTTTCATGGACGAGGGGACCATCGTCGAGCAGGGCACGCCGGCCGAGGTGCTCGATAATCCGAAGGAGGAACGCACCCAGCGCTTCCTGCGCATGGTCGAGCGCGAGGAGACGGTTGCCGATGCCTGAGGCCGGCTGCGTCCTAGAATGTTGGCGGCGTGTTGATCCAGATCACGCGGCAGCGGCGCCGGCCGCTGGCGCCGTAGGAATGGGGCAGGTCGGAGCGGAAGAAGAAGCTGCCACCCTCGGCGATGATGTAGGTCTTGCCGCCGACGACCAGCTTCAGCTCGCCCTCGATGACGTAGCCGACTTCCTCGCCGTCATGCTCGAAGGGGCCGCACATCTTGCGGTTGGCGGCGAGGGTGATGACGAAGCCCTCGAGCAGCCTCGCGCTGGCGAAGGGCACCAGGTTCTCGGCGATGCTGCCGTCGCCCTCGACGATGCCGCTGCCGGCCTGGCTCGGCCGTTCGCCGGGCTTGTAGACCACGCAGGGTTGCTCGTCGGCCTCGGTCAGCAGGGCGGCGACACTGATGTCGAGCGCTCGGCACAGCCGGTGCAGCGTGGTGAGCGAGGGAGTCGCGCGATCGTTCTCGATGCGCGAGAGCAGGCTGGCCGAGCATGCCGCTCCCCTGGCGAGATCGTGCAGGGTGAGGTTCTTGGCGCGGCGAAAGTAGCGCAAGCGGCGGCCGATGGCGGGAAGGTCATCGTCCGCCGGCCGGGCCGTCGTGCCGGGGCGCGCACGGTGCGTCGAGGCCCGCGGTTGCACGGCCCGCGGTTGCACGGCACGGGCGGATCGGCTCGACGCCATTCTGAACAAGTCTCCTGTGGCCACTTTTGCCGCGTCCATACCCACTCTTGAGACCAAACTCAATCGACTCCTTCCCCACACCGAGGTTGAGCGATATGCAACTGATGCCCGATGACGCAGAGCGTGACTTTGTCGGTTACGGTGCTACGCCGCCCGATCCGCGCTGGCCCGGCGGCGCCCGGGTGGCGATCAACATCAACCTCAACTACGAGGCTGGCGGCGAGCACAGCCTGCTGGAGGGCGATTCCGCTTCCGAGGGCATGCTGACCGATATCGGCTTTCCCTCCTACGAGGGCGTGCGCAGCCCGATGGTCGAATCGGTGTTCGAATATGGCAGCCGCTGTGGCGTCTGGCGGCTGCTCCGCATCTTTGCGCGCTTTGGCGTTCCGGTCAGCATCCTTGCCGTGGTGCGCGCCCTGGAACGCAATCCGGAGGTGGCGCGGGCCATGGTCGAGGCCGGCCATGAGATCGTCAGCCATGGCTATCGTTGGATCGACTATCACCATGTTCCTGAGGCGATCGAGCGCGAGCACATCGCCAAGGCGGTGGCGGCGCTGACGCAGCTGACCGGCAGTCGCCCGCTCGGCTGGATGACCGGGCGCCCGGGCCCCAACACGCGCCGGCTGCTGGCCGAGCATGGCGGTTTCCTCTACGACCGCGACTCGCTCGGCGACGAACTGCCCTACTGGGTGGCAGTCGCTGGGCAGCCCTATCTCATCGTGCCCTATTCGTTCGAGATGAACGACAATCGCTTCAACGAGAACCACGGATTCAGCAAGGCCGACGATTTCTTCGCCTACCTGAAGGACGGCTTCGACTTGCTCTACGAGGAGGGCGCCGACCAGCCCAAGCTGATGTCGATCGCTATCCACGACCGACTGGTCGGCCGACCGGCGCGCGCCGTCGGACTCATCCGCTTCCTCGACTATGTGAAGGGTTTCGAGAGGGTCTGGTTCTGCCGCGGCATCGACGTCGCCCGCCACTGGCGCCAGCACTTTCCGCCGCCGGGCGCCGCCGGGTCATAGCTGGCGCAGATTCTGCTACGTGTTGCATAAAATGCAACTAGTTGCACAAAGTCAACGGGATGCGGTCGGATGCGGTTGTCAGTCGACGTTGGCGGCACATTCACTGACCTGGTCGTGGATGACGGCGCGGGGCTGCTCAAGGTCTACAAGTCGCCGACCACCAGCCCCGACCCGATCGAGGGCGTCCTCGACGTCGTAGCGCTGGCCGCTGCCGGGGAGGGCCGGACGACGCAGGCGTTGCTCGCCGCGACCGACATGTTCATCCACAGCACGACGCGGGCGATCAATGCCGTGGTGACAGGCAAGACGGCCCACACCGCCTTTCTCACGACCCGGGGCCACCCCGACATCCTGCTGGTACGCGAGGGCGGGCGGACCGACGCCTTCAACTACCGTATCCCGTATCCGGCGCCCTACGTCCCGCGCTCGCTCACCTTCGAGGTCGAGGAGCGGATCGGCGCCGACGGACGCATCGTCCGGCCGCTCGTCGCAGCCTCGGTGCACGACATCGCCGACCGGCTGAAGGCGGCGGGCGTCGAGGCCGTCGCCGTCTGCCTCCTGTGGTCGATCGTCAATCCGGCCCATGAGCTGGCGGTGGCTGCGATCCTGGCCGAGCGGTTACCGGGCGTGCCGGTGACCTTGTCGCATCAGCTCAACCCGTCGCTGCGCGAATACCGCCGCGCGTCGTCGTGCTGCATCGATGCCTCGCTGAAGCCTGTGATGACCCGCTATCTCCGCGCGCTCACCAGCCGGCTGGGCGAAAGCGGCCTCGCGGGAAAGATGTTCGCGGTCACCTCGCAGGGCGGCATTGCCGATATCGAGGAACTCGCCGAGCGGCCGATCCTGTCGCTCAACTCCGGCCCGTCGATGGCGCCGGTGTCCGGCCGCCACTATGCGCTGGCCGAGCACGGCCACACCGCCATCGTCACCGACGCAGGCGGCACCACCTACGATGTCAGCCTGGTGCGCAACGGCGCCATCCCGTGGACCCGGGAAACCTGGATCGGGCCGCTCTATCAGGGCCATATGACCGGCTTCCCCTCGGTCGACGTCAAGAGCATCGGCGCGGGCGGCGGCAGCATCGCCTCGGTCGACGGTGGCGGCATGCTGCACGTCGGCCCGCAAAGCGCCGGCTCAAACCCCGGCCCGGTCTGCTACGGGCGCGGTGGTATCCATCCGACCGTGACCGATGCCGCGCTGGTCTTGGGGTATATCGATCCCGATTTCTTCCTGGGTGGGCGGATGGCGCTGGCCGTCGAGGCCGCCCGCACGGCCATCGCCACGCAGATCGCCCAGCCGCTCGGCCTCTCGCTCGACGATGCGGCGCTCGCCATCATCGAACTCGCGACCGAAACGATGATCAATGCGATCGAGGAGATCACCGTCAAGCAGGGCATCGACCCGGAGGACACCACCATCGTGGGCGGCGGCGGGGCGGCGGGATTGAATGCGGTAGCCATTGCGCGGCGCCTGAAATGCCGCACCGTGCTGTTCCCCGAGGTCGGTGCGGTGCTGAGCGCAGCCGGCGCGATCATGTCCGAGTTGCGCCGCGAGTTCGTCCGCACCGAGTTCATGCGGGTGAGCCATTTCGATGTCGCCCGTGCCAATGTCATCGTGGCCGGGCTGCGAGCCGAGGCGCAGGCCTTCCTCGACGGCAACGTCGGTGCCGGGCGCGACACGGTCATCGACTATTTCATCGAAGGGCACTATCCGAGCCAGGTGTGGGAGATAGAAGTTGCGCTCGAAGGGCCGATCTTCGATGCCACGGTCGGCGCCGCCAACCTCATCCGCGACTTCCACGCCCGGCATCGCGAGATCTTCAGCTTCGCCGACGATCATGACGAGGTCGAGATCGTGAGCTGGCGCGCCGTGGCGCGCTCGCGGATCGCGGATTCGCGGGCTGGCTTGCGCCTCGCCACGGCGCCGCCCGCTACGGGGGAACGAGTGCGCTCCATGGTGTTTCGCGATACCGGGCGGCTCGACGCCCCGGTCTACGATCTCGACGCCCTGCCGCAGGACCATCCGGTCACGGGGCCGGCCATCATCGAATCGAGCTTCACCACCATCGTCGTCGATCCGGGCAGCCGTGCCGTGCGCCAGCCCGCCCAGATCGTCGTTGAACCGTTCCTCGGCCGTTTGGCCGGGCAGGGAGGCTGATCGCATGGACGGTGCACCGCCCAGGATCGATGGCGTCAAGCTCGCGATCATGCAGAAGCGCTTCGAAGGCGTGACGCGGAAGATGGCCAACACGCTGCTGCGCACGGCGCGCTCGGGCGTCATCAACACGGCGCGCGACTTCTCCTGCGCGCTGGTGACCGCCGACTGCGACCTGTTGACCGCCGCCGACAGCTACCCCATCCATGTGCTGCGCGGCGCCGACCTGATGGCCAGGGCGATTCTGCACTTCCATCCCGACGTCAAGCCGGGCGACGCCTTCCTGCACAACTCGCCCTATCACGGCAACACGCACGCCGCCGACCACACCATCCTTGTGCCGGTTTTCGACGACAGGGGCGTACATCGCTTCACGGTGCTGGCCAAGGCCCATCAGGCCGATTGCGGCAACTCGCTGCCGACGACCTACATGGGCACGGCGCGCGATGTCTATCAGGAAGGCGCGCTGATCTTCCCCGCGGTTCGCGTGCAGCAGGACTACCGGGACAATCTCGACGTCATGAACATGTGCATGATGCGCATCCGCGTGCCCAACCAGTGGCGCGGCGACTATCTCGCCATGGTGGGCGCGGCGCGGATCGGCGAGCGCGAGATCGTCCGCATGGGCGAGGAACTGGGCTGGGCCGCCGTTGCCGGCCATGCCCGGCAATGGTTCAATTTCAGCGAACGCCGCATGGTCGAGACCATCGCCGCGATGCGGAGCGGGCGGGCGCGCATGACCTGCATCCACGATCCGCTGCCCCAGAGCCCTGGCGACGGCATCGCGGCCAATGCCGACGTCATCGTCGACAGCGCGGCGGTCCGCATCACGGTCGATCTTACCGACAATATCGACTGCCTGCCGGTCGGCGTGAATCTGAGCGAAGCCTGTTCACGCACGGCGGCGATGGTCGGCGTCTTCAACAGCCTGCCGCAGTCGGTGCCGGCCAATGCCGGCAGCTTCCGGCGGGTCGACGTACGCCTGCGCGAGAACTGCATCGTCGGCATCCCGTTGCATCCGACCTCCACCTCGGTGGCGACGACCAACCTCGCCGACCGCGTGACCAGCGCGGTGCAACGGGCGATGGCAGAGATCGATCCGGCGCTCGGCATGGCCGAAGGCGGCGCCGGCATCCCGCCGGCCTCGGGGGTCATCTCGGGCCGCGACCCGCGGCATGGCGGCGCGCTGTTCGTCAACGAGGTGATCCTGGCCGGCGGCGGCGGGCCGGGCACCTTCAGCAACGACGGCTGGCTGTCGCTGTTCACAATGGGCAATGGCGGCATGCCATTCTATGACAGCATCGAGATCGACGAACTGCACCATCCGATCCGCATCGAGACGAGGCGTATCGTGCCGGACAGCGAGGGCGCCGGTACCTATCGCGGCGCGCCGGGCGTGCTCACCGAGTTCCGCCCCGTCGATTGCGACATCGAGATCGGCTTCGTGAGCGACGGCACCGTCAACCCGGCCCTGGGGGCGCGCGGCGGCCAGCCGGCCATTCCGGCGCGCCAGTTCCTGCGCGCCGATTCAGGGGCAGTGACGCCGCTCGGCACCAGCGAGCAGGTCACCATCCGCAACGACCAGCTCATGGTCTCCTATTCCAACGGCGGAGGCGGTTTCGGCGATCCGGCGAAGCGCGACCCGGAAAAGGTCGCCGAGGACGTCCGCGAAGGTTGGATCTCGGCCGCACGCGCGACGACGGTGTACAAGGTTGCTCTGGACGAGACGGGCAGGGTCGACGTCGTGACCACGGCCGCCTTGCGGGCGTGATCGAGGCGGCCTGTGGTCAGGCGACCAGCTTCTGGCCTTGGTACTTGCGTAACGGCAGCACGTGATCGATGACCTTCTGAAGGTCGTTTTCGTAGTCCGGGAAGATGAAGCAGACGCCGGCGATGCCGCTTTCGACCAGACCGTCGAGGTAGGCCGCCACGGTGGCGTAGGAGCCGGCGACATAGGGGATCGCCATGAAGGTCTGGACCGCGAGATCCTTGTAGGTGGCGCGCGAGAAATCCTGACCGGCGTTGCCCGACCACTCCTGCAGGGCCGCGCGATCGCTGGTCTCGATGAAGCGGTCGCGCAGCGCAAAGGCCGCTTCGTCGGTTTCCTCGGCAATTACCGTCAGCAGCACATAGGATCCCACGGTCTTGCCGTGCGGCCGGGCGGCGGCCTGCAGCTTCTGGTTCAGGCGGGCGAGATCGGCCAGGCTGTCGTCCTGGCCACCCAGGAAGCTGTAGTCCGCGTGCTCGGCCGTGAACTGGATGCCGCGGTCGGACTGGCCGGCGCAGACGATCGGGATGGGGCGCGACGGCTGCGGCAGCGATTTGCAGTCGTCGAGCTTGAAGAAGCGGCCGTCATGAGACGTCCGGCCGGTGTGCCACAGCTTGCGCAGCACCTCGAGGTATTCCGCTGCATAGTCGTAGCGGTAGCCGAAATATTCGTCGCCGCGCCACAGGCCCATCTGGAGGTATTCGAACTTGTTCCAGCCCGAGACGATGTTGACGCCGAACCGGCCGTTGCTGATGTCGTCGATCGTCGAGGTCATCTTGGCGATGACCGCCGGGTGGATGGTCGGGATGGCGACCGAGGCATAGAGATGGATGCGCGACGTCACCGCGGCGACCGCCGACATCAGCGAGAAGGATTCGAGGGAATAGTCCCAGTGGTTGGTGACGCCGCCGAAGCCGCGCCATTTGACCATTGAGAGCAGGAAGTCGAAGCCCGCGGCCTCGGCGATCAGGGAGTTCTTCTTGTTGAGTGCCCAGGTCGGGAAATATTGCGGCGGCGCCTCGGTCGACATGATGGCGCCGCCTTTGGCGTTGGGCAGGAAGATTCCGAGCTCGAGGGCACGCATGATCGGGCAACAATCTTTCGCGAGTTGAGCTGCAACCGCCGAAAGCTGTGCAAGGATCTTGCCAACGTGCAAACGAGTTGCATGGAGATCAAAGAGGAGGCGTTGAGCCGAATCGCGCGCAAACGCCCGCGCCGCGAATCGCGTCGCCTGGAGGGGGGCGGGCCTGGTCAGAACGCCAGCAGGTTGTCGCGGAAGAGCTTGTGCGGATAGCCGTCGCGGATCAGGCCGCGGCGCTTGAGGGCCGGAGCGAGGCCGTCGGTGATCTCGCTGATGGTGCGGCGGGTCACGCCGTCGGTGATCATGAAGCCGTCGCCACCCATTTCCTGCGCTGCTTCACCCATCTCGGCGGCGACGCTGTCGGGCGTGCCGACGAAATCGATGCCGCCGCTCGCCGGATCGGTCAGCATCTCGCGCAACGTGGCCTTGCCGGTGCCGCTGGTCAGCAGCGTGGTCAGCCCGCGCGAGGCGTTGGTCTGGACGGCGCCCAGCGGTTCGTCGAGGGGAAACTTGGAGAAATCCACGCCGCTCAGGAAGGAGAGTCGCGCCAGTCCGGCCTGCAAGTCGCCGGCGCGCGCCGCATCGGCGCGAGCCTTCTTGACTCGGGCTTCCTCCATGGTCTCGCCGAGCACGAGGCTGACCGAGAACATCACCTTGCAATCGTCGGGATTGCGGCCATGCCCTACCATGCGGGCGCGCACGTCGTCGCGATAACGCTTCGCCGCGGCCGCGCCGCGGGCCACGGCCACGATGGTGTCGGCGTATTTCGAGGCGAAGGCGCGACCTGCTGGCGAGAGGCCGGCCTGGCAAATGACCGGCCGGCGTTGCGGGCCGGGCGGCATGTTGAGCGGCCCGCGCGACTTGAAGTACTTGCCGACGAAGTCGATGGGATGGACCTTGCGGTAGTCGGCATACATGCCGGTTTCCGGATCGGCGACGACGGCGCCCGGTTCCCACGACTGCCAGAGCTTGTCGACGACCTGGATCCACTCGTCGGCGATCTCATAGCGCAGGTCATGCTCATGATGGCGCTCGAGGCCGAAATTCTGCGCCGTCCGGTCGTTGTGCGCCGTCACGAGATTGAGCCCGACCCGGCCGTTGGTCAGGTGGTCGAGCGTCGCGCCCAGGCGCGCAGCAAGATAGGGCGGGTAGAAACCCGTGGTCATGGTGGCGACGATGCCGAGATGGTTCGAGCCGTGGGCAAGCAGGGGGACCAGTGGCATCGGGTCGTGCTTGGGCACTGTCGAGGCGTTGTGCAGGTACCATTCCGGCGAGCCCTGGTAGGCGTCGGGCACGAACGAGCCGTCTTCGATCATCACATAATCGAAGCAGGCCCGCTCCATCGCTCGCACGAGGTCGATGTAGATGTCGGGCTGCATGTAGTCGGTGCCGATGGTCCCCGACCATGGCTGGTTCCAGGCATGCACCGAATAGCCCCGGCCGATGAACCAGCCCATGTGAAACATTGATCAACCTCGATCGGAAAGCCGCTCGGCTTGCGGTTTCGATGCGGTAACACGAAGCATGGAACATGCCATCGCCGAAGCGATGCGCGTTGCTATCGAGTGGGCGGCGCCAACGTGATCGTGCCGACGGCGCTGCGGTTGACCTCGGCGCGGCTGCCGGCGATCTCGATGTAGCTCAGGCTCTGCCAGCGCTGGACGAAGTTGCGGGCCCACGGCGACAGCATGTTGCCCGACTGGCCGAGCGGCATGGCGA
Source organism: Reyranella soli (assembly GCF_007992495.1). Classification (GTDB taxonomy): domain Bacteria; phylum Pseudomonadota; class Alphaproteobacteria; order Reyranellales; family Reyranellaceae; genus Reyranella; species Reyranella soli. The sequence goes on along the minus strand of NZ_BKAJ01000054.1, from coordinate 36,885 downwards.
AGCGGCTGTTGTCGAGGTCGCTGAAATCGTAGACGCCGCGATAGCCCGCGCCATGGATCGCCTCGAACGGCCGGCTGCCGCGGTAGGAGGGCTGGGCGCGGTTGAGCGTCTGGCCGCCGCCGTCCGAGGGGAAGCGCACCGAGGCGATGTCGCGCAGCAGCGGTATGCCGTCGAACATCGGATGACGGTGGGCGGCGTCGTGCTCGATGCCCCACTGCCAGGTCTCGATGTCCGGCCCTTGCCGCCGGCTGATCCAGGCGAGCGCACGATCGAGCGCCAGCGCAATGGCGTCCTCGCAGGTCTCGACCTGGCGCGTGCCGCCGTCGTCGCACCAGCCCGGCTTGTCACGGATGATGCGCAGCAGCAGCGGCACGTCGGGCGAGGCCATCGACTGGAAGAGTTCCGCGCCCAGCTCGTCGGCCATGATCCCGCGCTGCAGTTCCCAGATCCACGCCGTGTAGATCAGCGGCTCCGGGCGGCTCGCCAGCATGAAGCGGTTCCAGCTCTTCAGCATGGCATGCGCCTTGGCGGCGCGCGCGTTGCGCGGCGTTCCCTTCAGCAGCACGGGCAGCATGTCGTCGGCATCGAGCGTTCGGTTGTCGGCCTGCATGACGATCATGCCGTAGACCGGATGGCGCTCGACCTCGCGCAGCATCTCGTTGGCGCGGCGCTGGCGATAGGGATCGGCCCAGTCGCGGCTGATGAAGTGGCGGTAGTCGTCGGGCACCAGGCGGGCGTTGGCGTTGACGATGATGCCGCTCGGCGGATTGTAGACCTTCGGCAGCTCGTCGAACGGCACGAAGCCCGCCCAGTCGAACTCCGACGTCCAGCCCGGCACCGGCATCGAGCCGTCGCCCTTGCGGCGGATCGGCACGCGGGCGGGCGCGATCAGCCCGACATTCCCCGCGGTGTCGGCGTAGACCATGTTCTGCATCGGCGAGACGATGCGCCGGGCGGCGGCCTGGAAATCCTCCCAGTTCTGCGCCAGGCCGAGCCGGCCGAAGCCTTCGGCCGAGGTATCGGCGCCGTCCAGCGCCGTCGCCTGCAGGGCAAGGACGTGGCCCTGGGGCGTGAGGTCATCGTTTCCGGTGCGCTGGATGAAGTCGTCGATCACCGGCCCGTGCCGCGTCTCGCGCACGCGCATGGTGATCGGCTCGCCCCAGCGCACGTTGATCGTCTCCTCGCGTACGGCGAACGGGCGCGGCCCGTCGGGCGTGATGTAGCGGTTGGGATCGGTCGGATCGACGCGCTCGATGAACAGGTCCTGGCTGTCGAGGTTGGTGGTGGTGAAGCCCCAGCCGATCGTGCCGTTGTGGCCCAGCACGACCGCCGGCGAGCCGGGCGAGGTGGCGCCGCGGATGTCGAAGCCCGGTCCGACCAGCCGCGCCAGGTACCAGGTGCCCGGGAAACCGAGGCCGAGATGCGGGTCGTTGGCGAGCAGGGGCTTTTCCGACACGGAATGGGTGCCCGACAGCACCCATTCGTTCGAGGCCTCGCGCTTGCGCGTGGCGATGTTGTCGGTCTCGCGATAGAGCCGGTCGAGGTCGGTGCGCTTCAGGGCCTCGTTGGCCATCGACAGCGTGGCGTCCTGGTTGTCGCCCACCGGCTCGATCAGGAACTTCACGGTGTCGGCGCCGATCTTGCGCGAGAGGCGGAGGCGCAGCAGCTCGGCGCGCCAGTTGCCGTCGAGGCTGAGCGCCATCAGCTTGGCCCACACCAGAGAATCGGCCGCCCGCCACGGCTCGGGCTTGTAGGAGCCGCCCGACAGCAGCTTGATCAGGGTGAGCTCGAGGCCGAACTGCTGGTCGTCGTCGCCGATCCAGGCGTTCACGCCGGCAGCGTAGGCCTCGATGGTGCCGCGCATGCCGGGCGACAAGGCGTTCAGGCTCTCGGTCGCGCGACGGTAGAGGCCGAGGCCGCGCATGGTGCGGTCGGTGTCGACGATGCTCGAGCCGATCAGGCGCGGCGGCAGCAGCTCCGCCAGGCGCCCCTGGCCCAGCCGGCGCAGCATCTCCATCTGCCAGAAGCGGTCCTGGGCGTGGACGTAGCCCAGGCCGAACGCGGCATCCTCGATCGAGCCCGCGATGATGTGCGGCACGGCGTTCTTGTCGCGCAGGATCTCGACCGGCGCCTTGAGGCCCGCGGCTTCGATATGGCCGCTGTACGGCGGCAGCGCGCCGCGCACCTGGAAGAAAGCGCCGGTCAGGAACACCAGGATCGCGAGAACCGTGCCGGCCACGAACTTCCCGAGGCCGACGGCGAGTCGGGCAAGCCGACGCACTGACTAGCCGCCAAGGAAAGAGAGAATGGCGTCGCGGTCGCTGTCGAGGTCGGGCGCGGGCCGCCGCGTCTTTGGATCTTCGAAGGCCGACATCTTCAGCGGGTTGCCGGCGAGCTTCAGCGTGCCGCCGCTGCCGTCGGGCGCCTCGATCAGCATGTTGCGCGCCGCCACCTGCGGATGCTCCAGCGCCTGCTTGATGTTGTTGATGGGGCCACAGGGTATGCCGGCCTTGCCGATAACGGCCAGCCAATGCGCCGTGGTGTTGCCCTTCAGCACCGATTCGATCTCGTGCTCGAGCTTGCCGTGATGCTTCTGGCGCAACGCGTTGGTCTTGTAGCCCGGGTCGGTCGCCATGTCGGGACGGCCGAGCGCCTCGCAGGTCTTGACGAACAGCCCGTCATTGCCGGCGGCGATGATGATGGCACCGTCCGACGTCTTGAAGGCCTGGAACGGCGTGATGGTGGGGTGGCGCGCGCCCAGCGGGCCGGGGACCTCGCCCTCGACCGTGTAGCGCATGATGGCGTTCTCGAGCAGCGCGAGCTGGCAGTCGAACATGGCGATATCGACCTTGGTCGATTCACCGGTCTTGAGGCGATGCACCAGCGCGGCGTTGACCGCGACGGCGGTGAACAGGCCGGCGCCGACGTCGCCGATCGACATGCCGACACGTGCCGGCGGCTGGCCCTCGTTGCCGGTGATGCTCATGATGCCGCCCATGCCCTGGACCACCATGTCGTAGGCGGGGTCCTTGGAGTTGGGGCCGGTGTGGCCGAAGCCCGACGCCGAGGCGTAGATCAGCTTGGGATACTTCTTGTGCAGCGTGTCCCAGCCATAGCCCAGCTTCTCCATCGTGCCGGGGCGGAAGTTCTCGACGATCACGTCGGCCTTCTCGAGCAGCTTCTCGAAGGTCTTGCGGTCGCCCTCGGCCTTGAGGTCGAGCGCGATGCTCTCCTTGCCGCGGTTGACCGAGGCGAAGTAGGTCGACTTGCCGTTGACGAACGGGCCGTACGCCCGCGCATCGTCACCGCCCTTGGGTGGCTCGACCTTGATCACCCGGGCGCCCATCTCGGCCATCAGCAGGGTGCAGTAGGGGCCGGCCAGGATGCGCGACAGGTCGACGACGACGACGCCCGACAACGGGCCCTTGGTAGCTTGGGTCATGATGGTTTCTTAACCAGTGGCCCGCCGCGAATCCAGCTGGCCATTTCACCGCACGGTCCGGCAAGGCTTAACGTGCGGCTCGCCTTGAATCGAGCCAGACGTTGGCCGCGGCTGCGCCGATCACGATCACGCCGCCAAACAGGGTCAGATCGTCCGGCTTTTCGCCGTCGAACAGCCACACCCAGACCGGGCCCAGCACCAGCTCGAGCAGGCCGAGCAGGGCGGCCTGTCCGGCCGGAATGCGCTTCAGGCTCGCCATGTAGAGCAGCAGGCCGCCGGCGAGCTGCCCCGGGCTCAGCGCCAGCAGCCACGGCACCTGCTGCCAGGTGACGTTGCCCGGCTCGGCGAAGGGCAGGGCGATCAGGCCCGAGATCACGCCGGCCAGCCAGATCGCCGGCGCCATGCCGACGTCGCGGCGATGGCGCACCACAACGTAGTTTCCGCTCATGCACAGCACGACGATAAACGCCACCGCCATGCCGGCGAGCGCGCCGGCCTGCACCGAGCCTGCAACGCTGATACCAAGACCGACCACCGCCGCTCCCATGGTGAGGATCGTGTGACTATGGATCGGCTCCCCGAGGAAGACGCGCGCGAGCAACGCGGTGATGAAGGGCGTGGCACCGAACATCAGCAGCACGTTGGCGACCGGCGCGAGCCCCAGCGCCAGGATGAAGCTCACGAAACTTCCGGCAAGCAACACGGCGCTCGCGAGCAACGCAAGACCTGCATTGCGCACGTCGACCAGCACGCCACGGCGCTGCAGCAAAAGCAGTGGCAACATTGAGGCAACCAGGAAGGCTGATCGCCAGAACGACACATCCCATGCCGGCAGATGGATGTGACGCACGATCACTCCCGCCGTGCTGAAAATCGCCGCGGCGCCGACGGCACAGGCGATGCCGACCGCAGCGGTGGAACTCCGGGAAGTGGCGCGCGTTTTCATGGCAAGAAATTGTGAATACGGATTCGACGTGCCCCCGTCCATCGATTCCCTCGACCTGCCGCCGTTTCGACCCCGCTTCCCGTGGTGGAGCGCGGATTTGCAGACCATCGCGGTGCTGCTTGGCACCTATCAGTCGGATATGTCGCCGCATACCAGCGAACGCCTGTGCTTCTGCATGGCAGATCGCAGCGGCGACATCCTGGTGGGCATGCTCGATCGTCCCGCACTGCCGCAAGCGGGACGTCCCCTGGTCGTCCTCGTGCATGGCCTGACCGGCTGCGAGAACAGCTCCCACGTCCTGAACGCCGCGCGCCATCTCCTCGATCTCGGCTATCGCGTGCTGCGCCTGAACCTGCGCGGCTGCGGCGCCTCGCGTCCCCATTGCCGCGAGCACTATCACATCGGGCGCACCGCCGATTTCCGCCGTGTGCTGGCGCAACTGCCCGACGACCTGACCGATCAGGGCGTGGTTGCCGTCGGCTACTCGATGGGCGGCGCGATGATGCTGAAATATCTTGGTGAGGAGGGCGCGTTCTCGCCGCTGCGGGCCGCCGCCACGATCTGCGCGCCACTCGACCTGGTGCAGACCTGCGAGCACATGCTGCGGCCGCGCAACTGGCTCTATCACAACTACATCCTGGCCGATCTCAAGAAGGAGACGCTGGGCAAAGGCGGCGAGCTCACCGAAGAGGAACGCGAGATCGTGCGGGCGGCGAGGAGCGTCCGCGAATACGACGATCGCTTCATCTCGCCGCGCTACGGCTTCCGCGGCGCCGACGATTATTATTCGCTGTGCACGCCGCTCGCCTACATGCCGGAAATCCGCGTGCCCACGCTGGTGCTGGCGGCCAGCGACGACCCGTGGATCCCCGCGGGCTACTATCGCGACTTCAAATGGTCCGACAATCCCTCGCTGCTGTCGGTGATGGCCGAGGGTGGTGGGCATCTCGGTTTCCATTCGACCGACAGCGACCGGCCGTGGTGCGACACGGTCCTGGAGAAATTCCTGGAGCGGGTCTGATAGACTTTAGGGCGTGAGCCCGAGACCCGAACTGCCGCCTTTCCAGCCGCGCTTTCCCTGGTGGACCAGCGATCTGCAGACGATCGCAAACCGCTTTCGCGGCGCCGACGCGCTGGCGCCGCACACCAGCGAACGGCTGAAGTTTCCTTTGCCGGACGGCACCGGTGACACGCTGCTGGCGAGCCTCGATCGGCCGGCGACGCCGCGCCCCGGGGCGCCCCTGGCGATCCTCATCCACGGCCTGACCGGAGCGGAGGACAGCCGCTACGTCCTCAGCATGGCGCGCCTGCTGCTCGACCGGGGCAGCCGCGTGCTGCGGCTCAACCTGCGCGGCGCGGGGCCGTCACGTGCAGTTTGCGGCCAGCACTATTATGCCGGCCGCAGCCAGGACTTTCGGGCGCTGCTGACGGTCCTGCCGAAGGAACTGACGGCCGATGGCGTGGTCGCCGTGGGCTACTCGCTGGGCGGAGCCATGCTGCTGAAGTATCTCGGCGAGGAAGGCAAGGCGGCACCGCTGCTCGCCGCGGCCAGCGTGTCGGCGCCGATCGACCTTGCCGTCACCTGCCGCTACATGATGCGGCGGCGCAACCGCCTCTATCACCGCTACATCCTCGATCAGATGAAGGTCGAGGCCACGGGCGACGGCGCCGTCGTTTCGGCGGCCGAGCGCGCCGCCATCATGGGCTCGAGCACTGTTTGGGACTACGACGACTTCTTCATCGCGCCACGCTACGGCTTTGCCAGCGCCGAGGACTATTACGAGCGCTGCCGGCCGACGCGCTTCATGGGCGGCATCGGCATTCCGACCTTGGTGCTGGCGTCATTCGACGATCCCTGGATACCCGGGGCGCTCTATCGCGCGTATGATTGGGCTGGGAACCCGTCGCTCTCGCCGGTGCTGACCGACCAAGGTGGCCATGTCGGCTTCCATGGCACCGGCAGCCGCCAGCCGTGGAGCGACCTCGTTGTCGCGAGGTTCTTTGAACATGGCTGACCAGATGGCAATGATCGTGGGAGTGGCCTGCTCGCTGGTGGCGCTTGTGCTGGCCTGGCGCGCCTATCGCAGCGCCTCGGACGAGCATGAGAGACGCAAGCGGGAAAAGGAGAGGCGGGACTGACTTATGCTCTTCCGGACCGCGCGCGTCCTCGCGCGCTCATGATCATGAGCGGGCCTGGAGGCCCGCGGTCCGTCAAGATTAGCGGACGGTGATCGGCTCGGCGGGCGGGCCGTTTTTCAGCAACGCATCCAGCTGCATCGCAAGATCGAGCGGCTCGAAGCGCTCGCTGGAGGCAGCGATCTCGTCGGCGCGCCACCAGCGATGACCGAGAGTCCAGCTGCGTTCGCGCTCGTCGAGACCGGACGTATCGATCTCCGTGCGCGTGGTGCGGCCAAGGAAGAAGCGTTCCCGGTGCAGCACGTCCTTGCCGCGCCAGCTCATGCGCCGCTCGCGCTTCCACACCCAGCGCACCGGCCCGTCGACCACGATCGCCGTCTCCTCGCGCGCTTCGCGCACGGCGGCATCGGCGAACTCCTCGCCCGGGTCGACGAAACCACCGATCATCACCCAGAAGGGATCGAAATGCGGGTTGGCCGGATCGAAGACCCCCCGATCGTGCACATTGAACAGGAAGAGGCGGTCGTCGGGATCGAGCAGGATCAGCCGCGCCGAAGGGCGTTCGATCATTTAGCCTTCAGCAACCTCGCGGCATCGACCGCGCCATAGGTCAGGACGCCGTCGCAGCCGGCGCGCTTGAAGCCGGTCAGGGTCTCGATCAGCACCTTGTTCCAGTCGAGCCAGCCGCGGTCGGCGGCGCCCTTCAGCATCGCGTACTCGCCGCTCACCTGGTAGGCGTAAGTCGGCACGCCGAAGGCGTCCTTCACGCGGCGCACGATGTCGAGATAGGGCAGGCCGGGCTTGACCATCACCATGTCGGCGCCTTCCTCGATGTCGAGACCGACCTCGCGCAGCGCCTCGTCGGAGTTGGCGTAGTCCATCTGGTAGGTCTTCTTGTCGCCCTTCAGCGCGCCCGAGCTGCCGATGGCGTCGCGGAAGGGATTGTAGAAGGCCGAGGCGTACTTGGCGGCGTAGCTCATGATCTGGGCGTGGATGTAACCCTTGGCATCGAGCGCCTGGCGGATGGCGCCGATGCGGCCGTCCATCATGTCGGACGGCGCCTGGATGTCGGCGCCGGCTTCGGTCTGCACGATCGCCTGCTTGACCAGGGCTTCCAGCGATTCGTCGTTCTGCACATAGCCGTCGCGCACGATGCCGTCATGGCCGTCGCTGTTGAACGGATCGAGCGCCACGTCGCAGACGACGCCGATGCCCGGCACGTGCTTCTTCGCCGCGATGATGGCGCGGCAGACCAAGCCGTCGGGATTATAGGCTTCGCGTGCGTCGGGCGTCTTCTTGGCGGGATCGGTCTCGGGGAAGATCGCGATGGCGGGAATGCCGAGATCGCGCGCCTGCTTGGCGGCCTCGACGAAGAGGTCGACCGTCAGGCGATCGACGCCCGGCATCGACTCGACCGGCGTGCGGGCGTTGGTGCCTTCCTGCACGAACACCGGCCAGATCAGGTCGTCGACCGAGAGCCTGGTCTCGGCCACCAGTCGGCGCGACCACTCCTCGCGGCGGTTACGGCGCAGCCGCGTCGATGGATAGCGGCCCAAGGTCGTAAAGCGTTTCCCCATGGCGCACGTTTATAGCGGCTCAGGCCCTCGGAAGGCGACGGCGATAATAGGCATTGGGTCGCACCCCGTCGGCCATGTAGCCGCAGAAACCCGCGGCCAGAACGGCCTCGGCCAGAAGGTCGACCGCCAACGGCCAGCCGGCCTGGCCCCACAGTGCCACGGCGAAACGCCAGGCGATCCAGGTGAGGAAGCCCGCGCTCGCGACCAGCGGCGTCGCCGGCAGGCGCAGAAGGGTCATGACGACGAAGACGGCCGACCAGACGCCGGCAAAGCCGACGGCGATCATATAGCGGACGCCCACCAGGCGAAGCTGGTCGAAGGCGAAAAGCGCGCCGCCGATGGCCAAGATGCAGACAACGCCGGCCGCGAGCACGACCCAGAGCAATGCGCCGCCCAGCCGCGCCTCGGGCCGCGTCGCCTGTTCGCGCTCGGTCATGTCCCGCCAGGCCATGACCCCAGCATAGCGGTTTCATTGACTGCCCAGGACCCCCCGATATGATCCGCCGCGCATGGATTTCACCCTTTCCGAAGACCAGCAGGCCTTCCGCGATACGGCCCGGCAATTCGCGACCGACCGCATGCTGCCCGAGGCGGCGCGCTGGGACGCCGAGAAGATCTTTCCCGAAGAGGTGCTGCGCGAGGCCGCGGCACTCGGCTTCGGCGGCATCTATGTGAAGGACGATGTCGGCGGCAGTGGGTTGTCGCGGCTCGACGCGGCCCTGATTATGGAGGAACTGGCTGCCGCCTGTCCCAGCACGGCGGCGTACATCTCGATCCACAACATGGCCGCCTGGATGATCGACGGCTTCGGCGACGACGAGCAGCGCAGGCGCTTCCTGCCGAAACTCTGCTCGATGGAGCATTTTGCCAGCTACTGCCTGACCGAGCCCGGCGCCGGCTCGGACGCCGCGGGGCTGTCGACGCGCGCCGAGTTGTCGGGTGACCACTACATCGTGAACGGCACGAAAGCCTTCATCTCGGGCGGCGGGCGCAGCGACATCTACGTCGTCATGCTGCGCACCGGCGGGAAAGGGGCTGGCGGCATCTCGACGCTTGTTGTCGAGGCTGGCACGCCCGGCCTGTCGTTCGGCAAGCAGGAGCAGAAGCTCGGCTGGAACAGCCAGCCGACCGCCGCGGTGATCTTCGAGAACTGCAAGGTGCCCGTCGCCAACCGCCTCGGCCCGGAAGGTCACGGCTTCAAGATCGCCATGGCGGGGCTCGACGGCGGGCGCATCAATATCGGCGCCTGTTCGCTGGGCGGCGCGCGCGCCTGCCTGGAGACGGCGTCGCGCTATGTCGTCGAGCGCAAGCAGTTCGGCAAGCCGATCGCCGACTTCCAGGCGACGCAGTTCAAGCTCGCCGACATGGCGACCGAGCTCGATGCGGCGCGCCTGCTGATCTGGCGCGCGGCCTCGCTGCTCGACGCCAAGTCGCCCGAGGCGACGCAGGCTGCCGCCATGGGCAAGCGCTTTGCCACCGACGTGGGCTTCCGGGTCGTCAACGACGCGCTGCAACTGCATGGCGGCTACGGCTACTTGAAGGACTTTCCTATCGAGCGCTATCTGCGCGACCTGCGCGTGCACCAGATCCTGGAAGGCACCAACGAGATCATGCGCGTGATCATTTCGCGCAGGCTGTTGATGGGGTAGGCGAAGATTGACCTTCTTATTCCTCCCCCGTCATACGGGGGAGGATACAGGAGGGGTAAAGCCGCAGGGACGATCTCTCCAGGCTAGAGATCATGATCTGAAACTGACCATCATCCTGCGCGTGGCCTGCCCCCTCCTGTATCCTCCCCCGTATGACGGGGGAGGAAAGGAAAGTGACACGTTTTTGGAGTTGGAATGTCCGAGTCTGAAATCCTGTTTGAAATCAAAGACGGCCTGGGCGTGATCACGCTCAATCGGCCCAAGGCGCTGAATGCGCTGACGCACGGCATGATCCTGGAGATGGAGAAGGTGATCCCGCAGTGGGAGAAGGACCCTGCGGTCAAGGCCGTGATCCTGCGCGGCGCCGGCGACCGCGCCTTCTGTGCCGGCGGCGACGTCACCGGCCTTTATCGCGAGATGAAGGACAATCCCGCGGGCACGCTGCGCCGCGACTTCTTCTACGACGAGTACATCGTCAACCGCCGCATCTACCGCTACGCCAAGCCGTGGATCTCGCTGATCGACGGCATCGACATGGGCGGCGGCGTCGGCCTGTCGGCGCACGGCTCGCACTCGGTGGCGAGCGAGAAGTTTCTGTTCGCCATGCCGGAGACCACTATCGGCCTCTTCCCCGATGTCGGCGGCGGCTATTTCCTGACCCGCCTGCAGGGCGCGCTGGGCACCTTCCTGGCGCTGACCAGCCATCGCCTGAAGGCGGCGGATGCGCTGTGGGCCGGCATCGTCGATGCCCATGTGCCGAGTGCGAAGATCGGCGAGCTGCAGGCAGCCCTCGGCGCGGCCGATCTTTCGGGTCCCGACGCCAACCGCAAGGTCGATGCCGTGATCGCCCGCTTTTCGGCGGATGCCGGAATGCCGACGCTGCCGGCCTTGATGCCCGACATCGACCGCTGCTTCTCGGCGGACTCCGTCGCCGAGATCGTGGCCAAGCTGAAGAAGCAGCCGGGCGAGTGGGCGCAGAAGCAGCTTGCCGCACTGCTGAAGCTGTCGCCATTGTCGATGGCGATCACGCTGGAGCAGCTCAAGCGCTGCGCCAACCGCTCGTTCGAGGACACGATGACCATCGAGTACCGCATGTCTCAGGCGGCCATGCGGCCCGATCACGATTTCTTCGAGGGCGTGCGTGCGCTCTTGATCGACAAGGACCAGAAGCCGAGATGGAACCCGCCGACCATCGAGGGCGTGACCCGCGAGATGGTCGAGGCGCATTTCAAGCCGGTCGCGAACGACCTGTTCTTCGATTGAAAGGGAGGATGGCATGGCGAAGATCGCCTTCATCGGTCTGGGCAACATGGGCGGGCCGATGGCCGCCAATCTGGTCAAGGGCCAGCATCAGGTAACCGCCTTCGACCTGTCGGCGTCGGCCCTCGACACCGCCGTCGAGAAGGGCGCCAAGAAAGCCGCGTCGGCCGCCGAAGCCGTGAAGGGCGCGGAGATCGTGGTCACCATGCTGCCGGCTGGCAAGCATGTGCGTGCGGTCTACGAGAACGACGTGCTGCCCAACGCGGCCAAGGGCACGTTGCTGATCGACTGCTCGACCATCGACGTCGACAGTGCCCGCCACGTCGGCGAGCTCGCGAGCAAGGCCGGGCTGGAGATGGTCGACGCCCCGGTCTCGGGCGGTGTCGGCGGCGCCACGGCCGGCACGCTCACCTTCATGGTCGGCGGCACGGATGGCGCCTTCGCCAAGGCGCAGCCGGTCCTGGAAAAGATGGGCAAGAACATCGTCCATACCGGCGCGCCCGGCTCGGGCCAGGCGGCGAAGATCTGCAACAACATGATCCTCGGCATCACCATGATCGGCGTGGCCGAAGGCTTCCTGCTCGGCAAGCGCCTGGGGCTGGATGTGCAGAAGCTGTTCAACATCGTGTCGACGTCGTCCGGCAGCTGCTGGGCGGTGAACAACTACCTGCCGCTGCCCGGACCGGTGCCGACCTCGCCGGCCAACCGCGACTACCAGGCGGGCTTCACCGCCGACAACATGCTGAAGGATCTGAAGCTCGCCCAGCAGGCGGCGCAGACATCCGGCGCCAGCACGCCGATGGGCGCCGAGGCGGCGCAGCTCTTCAACATGTTCGTCAACGCCGGCGGCGGCGCCAAGGATTTCTCCGGCATCATCAAGATGCTCGAAGGAAAATAGCCGATGATCACGCTCTATGACCTCGTCTTCCAGGACGACCGCCGCCCGAGCCCGTTCTGCTGGCGGGCCAAGTTTGCGCTCAAGCACAAGGGCCTGGCGTGGCGCGATGAGCCGGTGGGCTTCACCGAGAAGCAGAAGATTGCCTTCGCCCAGTCGCAGACCGTCCCGGTCATTCACGACGGCCCCAAGCCGGTGAAGGACAGCTGGGACATTGCCCGGCATCTCGACAGCGCCTATCCGGAGAAGCCGTTGTTCGGGCCGGCGCTCAGTCATGCGCGCTTCGTCGCCCACTGGGTCGACGGCGCCGTGCACCTGGCGCTGTTCCCGCTCCTGGTCGGCGATCTCTACGATCGCGTCCGTCCGGTCGATCAGCCGTACTTCAAGGAATCGCGTGGCAAGCGCCTGGGCACGACCGACTTCGCGGGATTCCAGGCCAAGGCGCGCGAGAAGGGCGTCGACAATTTTCGCGCCGTGCTCGAGCCGGCGCGGCGCGTGCTGAAGGAGCAGCCGTTCCTCAGCGGCGAGCAGCCGGGCTACGCGGACTACTCCTTGGGCGGCGCCTTCCTTTGGGCGCGCGTCGCGACCCCGCTCGAGCTGCTGTTGCCCGACGACCCAGTCCATCCCTGGCGCGAGCGCATGCTCGACCTGTTCGACGGCATGGGGCGAAAGGCAAAGGTGGCGTGAAGTACGACGCCGTCATCTTCGACCTGCTGACGGCGCTGATCGATTCCTGGACGTTGTGGAACGACGTCGCGGGCTCGGCCGAGGCCGGCATGACGTGGCGCCGCCGCTATCTGGAAATCACCTACGGCTGCGGCTCTTACAGACCGTATGAAACCCTGGTGCGCGAGGCGGCGCGCGATGTCGGCCTGCCCGAGCGACTGGGCGGCGAGCTCGAGCGGCGCTGGCCCGAGTTGCAGCCCTGGCCCGAGGCCCATCGGGTGCTGGCGAAGATCCCGGTGCCGCTCGCCGTCGCGACCAACTGCTCGGTCCGGCTCGGCCGGCTGGCTGCCGGTCGCGTCGGCGTGCCGTTCAAGGTCGTGATCACGGCCGAGAGCGCGGGCTTCTACAAGCCCCGGCCCGAGCCCTACCGCGCCGTGCTCGCAGCCCTGGGTACGGCGCCTGAGCGCACGCTGTTCGTTGCGGGCTCGGCGTCGGACGTGCCCGGCGCCATGGGCGTCGGCATGCCGGTCTACTGGCATAATCGCGTCGGTCTTCCGCCACGCGATGATGCCCGGCCCGACCATCTCGAGCCGACCCTCGACAAGCTGGCCGGCCTGTTCGACCGGACCTAAGGTGCCGGCCAAAGCAGGAGGGAACACGTGGCCGAAGCCAACCCATTCAGGCCCGAGGAACATCGTTTCGGACCGACGCACTGGTTCGAGGACCTCACGGTCGGCCAGAAGTTCTACATAAACTCTCGGACCCAGACCGAATCGATGTTCGCCGCGTTCCAACTCGCCAGCGGCGACAACCATCCGATTCACTACGACCGCGAGTACTGCCGGGCGCGCGGCCATCGCGACATGCTGGCGCACGGCCTGCAGGTCGCCATCCAGGGTGCGGCGGGCGCCGGCATCTTCCCGCATGTCATCGGCGATTCGCTGATCGGCTTTCTCGAGCAGTCGTCGCGCTTTCTGAAGCCGGTCTATTGCGGCGACACGCTCTATCCCATGCTCGAGGTGAGCGAGCTCAAGGCCGGACGGACCACCGGCGTCGTCACCATGAAGCTCACCATTCACAATCAGTCCGGCACGCTGGTATGCGACGGCGAACACAAGTACCTTGTGAAGAAGCGGCCACAGTAGGGAAGAGGGGCGCACATGCTCGGCGTCATTGCGAAGCTCACCATCAAGCCCGGCACCAACGCCGACTTCGAGGCGACGATGAAGGCCCTGCAGGCCAAGGTCCACGCCGACGAGCCCGGCAACAAGCTCTATGCCCTGCACAAGACGGGCGACGTTAACGTTTACGTCATGTTGGAACGCTACGACGACCAGGCGGCGCTCGACGCCCATCGCGCGGCGCCGCACTTCAAGGAACTGGGCCGCAAGCTCGGCGACTATCTCGCCGGGCGGCCCGACGTCCAGGTCATGCAGGAGGTCTGACGCCGGTCACGGTGTCGCTGGGAACATGGACGGCATCATCCATCGCCATACCAAGCCCGGCACTGCGCCGGGCACGCTCGCCGGTCGCGCGCCGGTGCCCGACGAGGCGCTCGACTTCACCCTGGTCGAGTACACCTCGGAGGACGTGCAGGTGCTGCACGGCGTGGAGGTCGACGAGTGTCGCTTCCATCTCGGCACGCCCGGCCATACCTGGATCGATGTCGCGGGGCGGCCCAGCTCGGACATGCTGCGCGACCTCGGCATGGCCTTCAACCTGCATCCGCTGGCGCTCGAGGACGTGTTCCACGCCAACCAGCGAAGCAAGCTCGACCTCTACGAGGGCCAGGGCTTCATCGTGCTGAACGATCCCATCTACGAGGACGGCGTGCTGATCCCGCGCCAGGCCAGCATCTTCTTCGGCGACAACTACGTGATCTCCTTCCACGATCACAAGCAGGACATCTTCAAGCCGGTGCGCGATCGCGTGCAGACGGCGGGCTCGCGGCTGCGCACCTTCGGCATCGACTATCTCGTTTATGCGCTGGTCGATTTGGTCGTCGATCGCAAGTTTCCGCTGATCGAGGCTCTGTCGACGCATCTCGAGGAACTCGAGGACGAGGCGCTGGAACATCCGACCGACGACACGCTCTATCACATCCACCAGGCACGGCGGGCGCTGGTCACGTTCCATCGCCTGCAATGGGCCGAGCGCGAGACGGTGCTGGCGCTGATGCGGCCGGAAGTGCCGTTCATCATGCCGGAGACGCGGACCTACCTGCGTGACTGCTTCGACCATGCCGTGGCGGTGCTGGAACTGGTCGAAAGCTACCGCGAAATGACCAACGGCCTGATGGAAGTCTATCTCATGCATGCGTCCAACCGCATGGCCGAGGTGATGAAGACGATGGCCATCATCACCGTCTTCTTCATGCCGCTCAGTTTCCTTGCCGGCATCTACGGCATGAACTTCGAGCGTGACGCCGGCAACATGCCCGAACTCGGCTGGAAGTACGGCTATGCGTTCTTCTGGGTGATGGTCGTGGTGATCGTCTGCGGCCTGTTCGTCTGGCTGAAGCGCAAGCGCTGGATATGATCTACCGGATCTTCGGCTCGGAACTCTCACCTTATTCGGTGAAGGTCCGCTCCTACTTCCGCTTCAAGGGCCTGCCGCACGAGTGGATCCCGCGTTCGCCGGCGGTCCAGGCCGAGTTCCAGAAATACGCCAAGCTGCCGCTGGTGCCCCTGGTGGTGACGCCCGAGGGCGAGGGCATCCAGGATTCGACGCCCATCATCGAGCGCTTCGAAGCCGCCGAGCCTTCGCTGGCGCCCGAAGACCGCGCGCTCGCCTTCCTCTCGGCGCTGCTCGAGGAATACGGCGACGAGTGGGGCAACAAGTGGATGTTCCACTACCGTTGGCGCTATCAGCCCGACGTCTGGTCGACCGCCGAGCGCATCGCGCTCCAGATGATGGAAGGGCAGGGCACGCTCGCCGTGGCGCAGGCCCGCGCCGCCGTCGCCGAGCGCATGGTGCCGCGCATCGGCTTCGTCGGCTCCAACCCGACGACTGAGCCCACCATCGAAGGATCGTTCAAGCACGCGCTTGCCCTCATCGAGGCGCATCTGCAGACGCGGCCGTACATGCTGGGCAGCCGGCCGGCCATGGCCGACTTCGGCCTGTGGGGCCAGCTCTACGAAATGGCGACCGATCCCACGCCCGGCGCCATCATGCGCGCCTCGGCGCCCAAGGTGATGGCCTGGGTGCAGCGCATGCTGTCACCGAAGAACGAAGGATCGTTCGAGGCCTGGCCGGCCTTGGCGCCGACCCTGATGCCGCTCCTGAAGGAAGAAGTCGCGAGCCTGTTCCTGCCGTGGTCGGGCGCCAATGCTGCCGCCATTGCGGCGGGGCAGAAGAGCTTCGAGACGTCGCTTGCCGGCGCCGCGTGGTCGCAAGAGCCGCAGAAGTACCACGCCCGCTCGCTGACTGAGATCCGTCGCAAGTACGCAGCAGCGAAAGACGCACCGGGCCTCGACGCGATCCTGCGCGAAAGCGGTTGCCTTCGGTATCTGTCATCCTGAGCGCACCGAAGGATCTCATGCCGATTGCAGACGGCGATGAGGTCCTTCGCTGCGCTCAGGACGACAGTTTTAGTGCAAGGCCGTCACGATCAGCGTGATGCCTGACAGGCCAAGCAGCACCAGGACGAGCAGGCGGAAGACCGCGTCGTTGACGCGACCGTAGAGCATCAGCCCGAGCCGCGCCCCGACGAGGCTGGTCGGCACGGTGATGACCGCCCAGACCAGGAAGGTGAGATCGAGCAGGCCGGCGATCGCCGCGGCCAGCAGGGCGGTGGCCAGGACGGCCATGTTGAAGGGCTGGTTGACGCCGCGCTGCTCATTCTTGTTCCAGCCGCGCAATTGCACCCAGATGGTCGGCGCGGGGCCGCTGAGGCTCGCCAGGCCGCCCATGACGCCGCCGATGAAGCCCGCCGCGGCATCGGCTGGCCGACCGCCAACCGTGACGACCGGCGGCCGGCGCACGAGGCCCATCCAGGCGCTGTAGAAGATCAACAGGATGCCGACACCGAGCTTCAGCGGCTGGACCTGCACTTGTTCAAGGAGTGACGTGCCGATCGGCACGCCCAAAAGCCCGGCGACAAGGAAGGGCCAGAGGCGCGGCCAGCGCACGCCGCTCCAGATCGAGCGCAGCGCCTGCAGATGGCCCGCGACGGAGCAGATGGCGACCAGCGGCGCCGCCGTCACCGGCGACATGGCCTGCAGCCAGAAACCCAGCGCCATCAGCGCATAGCCGGTGCCGGTGAGCCCGTTCACGAAACCCGCCACCAGGGCGCCGACGACAACGATGGCGATGTCGCCGGCCGGTGGCAGGGGCACGCGATCAGGCTCCGGTGAAGGCCTGGATGCCGGTCATGGCGCGGCCGAGGATCAGGGCGTGCACGTCGTGTGTGCCCTCGTAGGTGTTGACCGCTTCGAGGTTCATGACATGGCGGATCACGTGGTACTCGTCCGACACGCCGTTGCCGCCGTGCATGTCACGGGCGACGCGGGCGATGTCGAGCGCCTTGCCGCAGTTGTTGCGCTTGATCAGGGAGATCATCTCCGGCTGGGCGTGGCCCGCGTCCTTGAGGCGGCCGACGCGCAGGCAGGCCTGCAGGCCGATCGCGATCTCGGTCTGCATGTCGGCAAGCTTCTTCTGGATCAGCTGGTTGGCGGCGAGCGGCCGGCCGAACTGCTTGCGGTCGAGCGTATAGTTGCGCGCCTGCTTCCAGCAGAACTCCGCGGCGCCGAGCGCGCCCCAGGCGATGCCGTAGCGCGCATTGTTGAGGCAGCCGAACGGACCGCCAAGCCCCGACACGTTGGGCATCATGTTCTCGGCCGGCACGAACACCTCGTCGAGCATGATGGCGCCCGTCACCGAGGCGCGCAGCGAGAACTTGCCCTCGATCTTGGGCGTCTCGATGCCCTTCCAGGCGCGCTCCAGGATGAAGCCGCGGATGGCGCCGCCGTCGAGCTTGGCCCAGATCACCAGCACGTCGGCGATCGGCGAGTTGGTGATCCACATCTTGGAGCCCGAGAGGCTGTAGCCGCCGGGCACCGTCACGGCGCGCGTCTTCATGCCGCCGGGATCGGAGCCGTGATCGGGCTCGGTGAGGCCGAAGCAGCCGACCCACTCGCCGGTGGCGAGCTTGGGCAGGTACTTCATGCGCTGCTCCTCGCTGCCGTAGGCGTAGATCGGATGCATGACCAGCGAGGACTGCACGCTCATCGCCGAGCGGTAGCCCGAATCGACGCGCTCGACCTCGCGCGCGACCAGGCCGTAGGTCGTGTAGTTGGCGGCGGCGCAGCCGTACTTCTCCGGCAGCGTCGAGCCCAGGAGGCCGAGCGCGCCGAACTCGTTCATGATCTCGCGGTCGAACTTCTCGTGCCGGTTGGCCTCCAGCACGCGCGGCATCAGCTTGTCCTGGCAGTAGTCGCGGGCCGCATCGCGGATCGCGACCTCTTCCTCGGTGAGCTGGTCGTCGAGGAAGAACGGGTCCTCCCAGTCGAACGGCTTGGCGTCGGCGCTGATGCCCTTGGCGGCGCTTTTCATCGGGGTGGCGGCGGTGGCCATGTCTGCTCCTGGCGTTGTTGGCCGGGGTTTATCAGGCAGTGCCGGCCGCGCCAACTGTCCGCCCCGTCAGGGCCCGGAAAATCTCCAGGCTGTAGCGGCCAAAAGCCTCGGAGGCCCGCAATTCCACGGTCCGGGGCCGCGGCAGGTCGATCCGCAGGTCTGCCGCGATGCGGCCGGGGCGCGGCGACATGACCACCACGCGGTCGGACAGGAACACCGCCTCGGGGATCGAATGGGTGACGAACAGCACCGTCTTGCGCGCCTCGCGCGCCACGTCGCACTCGCCCCAGATGCGCAGGAGCTCGAGCGCCATGTCGTCACGCGTCATGGCGTCGAGCGCGCCGAACGGCTCGTCCATCAGGAGCAGTGGCGGGTCGAGCAGCAAGGCGCGACAGAGGGCGGCGCGCTGCTGCATGCCGCCCGAGAGCTCGCGCGGCAGCTTGTCGCCGAAGCCTCGCAGCCCAGCCATGTCGAGGAGCTGCTCGGCACGGGGCCGGAAGGCGGCTGCCTGCTGCCCGGCCAGTTCGGCCGGCAGCAGGACGTTCTGCAGGATCGAACGCCACTTCAGCAGGACCGGCGCCTGGAACACCATGCCGATATCGGGGATGGGTTCGCGCACCTCCTGGCCCGCGACCGTCACCGTGCCGGCGGTGGCGGGCCGCAGTCCCGCCACGATGCGCAGCAACGTCGACTTGCCGCAGCCGCTCGGGCCCACCAGCGAGACGAATTCGCCCACGCCGACCGACAGCGAGATGCCGGCGAGCGCCTCGACCGGGCCGCTCGCCGCCTCGTACGTCATGCCGACCTGGTCGAGGCCGATCAGTTGCTTGGTCACTCGACCGTCGACTACATCGCAACCTTGGTGAAGAACTCGGTCGTGTAGACGTCCTTGCACTCCACCTTCTTGGGCAGGCCCATGTAGGCGTTCACCAGGTCGACCGACTCGCACATCTTCTTGTCGTCGATCCAGCCGATGCCATTCTTTTCGTAGCGCTCGGTCTTCATCAGGCCGAGGCCGATCATCATGTTGGGCGTCATGACCTCGACGTCGACCTCGGGCACGCGCTTCTTGAAGATCTCCATCGACCCCTTGGGATCGGCCATGACATCGCGCCAGCCCATGTAGGAGGCTTCGAGGAAGGCCTTCAGCACCGCCGGCCGCTCCTTCATGGTCTTGGCGCCGGCGATGATCGACATCGAGTACATGTCGAAGCCGAAGTCCGCCCACGGCATCATCACCACGTTGCCCTTGCCGGCGGCCTTCTCGTAAAGCGGCAGGCCGGTCGAGTAGTCGCCGACGCCGTCCATGCGCTTCTCGGCGACGGCGGCGATCTTGGCGGCAGGCTCGATGTTCACCCAGGCGACCTTGGAGGCGTCGATGCCGTTCACCTTGGCGAAGGCGGGGAACATCTGGCGCTGGCTGTCGCCCGGAGGCGCGCCCAGCGTCTTGCCTTCGAGATCCTTGGGCTTGGTGAGCGGGCTGCTCTTGAGGCTGAAGATGTTGAGCGGCGTCTTGTCGAATACCATGCCGACCGTCTTGATGGTCGTGCCGCGGCCGACCGAAGCGATCACCACGGCGGCGTCGGCGAGGCCTGCATCGGCGCGACCGGTGTCGACTTTGGCGATCGAATCGCCCGAGCCCTTGGAGTTCTCCAAGGTCACGTCGAGGCCCTTGGCCTTGTAGTAGCCCTTGTCGAGCGCCACCCAGTAGGCGGCGTGGTCGCCGACGGCGAACCAGTTCAATGCGAAGGTGAACTTCTCCTGCGCCGACGCGCTGCCGGCGGTCGCCAGCAGGGCGGCAAGTGCCAATGATATTGTCTTAGTCATGATGTGCTCCCTGTTTACCCTTCCCCGATTCAAATGGCCCCAATTCAGTCAATTCCTTCGGCCCACGGCGCCCACAGCTTGGCGACCAGCACGACGGCGCCATACAGCACGAGGCCTACCACCGAGATCCAGATCAGCGAGGCGAACGCCACCGAGGTGTTCATGCTGCTCTGGGTGGTGACGATGACGTAGCCCAGGCCCTTCTGCGAGGCGACGAACTCGCCGACGATGGCGCCAACCACGGCGGCCGTCGCCGTGATCTTGAGCGCGCTCAGGATGTAGGGCAGGGCGTTGGGAATGCGGATCTTGGCGAAGATTTTCCATTTCGGCGCGTTGAACACGCGGCCGAGATCGAGCATGTCGGCCTCGACTTGGCTCAGGCCGACGGCTGTGTTGATCACCACCGGGAAGAAGCCGATCAACGCGCCCATCAGCATGTTGGGAAAGATGCCGTAGCCCATCCAGATCAAGAACAGCGGCGCGATCGCCACCTTGGGCAAGGTGTTCACGAAGACCAGGAAGGGCACCAGCGCATTGGCGATCAGCGGCGACCAGGCTATCGCCACGCCCAGCGCCACACCGACGCCGGCCGCCAGGAAGAACGCGCCGATTATCTCCAAGGTCGTGACCCAGATGTGTTGCGTCCAGGCGGTGTCGCCGTGCCACAGCGCGTTCCACACCGCGAGCGGAGAAGGCAGCAAATATTCGCGGATGCCGCCCAGGCTCACCGCGAGCTGCCAGCATGCGAGCAGAAAGGCGAACAGCGCGACGGTCGGCCAGTACTGGCGTAGCAAAGGCTGGAATTTGATCATCCGCGGCCGCACATTCGGGCACACTGGCGAAGCGTCAGAATCCCGTCAAGCTTGAGGATCATCTGTGAAACTGGCCCTGTGCAACGAGGTGATCCGCGAGCTTTCCTTCGAGCGTCAGTGTGCGTTGGCGGCGGGCCTCGGCTATCGCGGCCTCGAGCTCGCGCCGTTCACGTTCGGCGACGATGCATGGCGCATGCCGGCGACCAGGCGTTCCGAAATCCGCAACATCTGCTCCGCTAACGGTCTCGAGGTGAGCGGTCTGCACTGGTTGCTGGCCGCACCGGCCGGCCTGTCGATCACGGCCGCCGATCGTGCGGTCTGGCAGAAGAGCGTCGATGTCCTGCGTGCCTCGGTGGATCTGTGCGCCGAATTGGGCGGCACCTACCTGGTCCACGGTTCGCCCGCACAGCGTCGGGTGGCGACGCCTGACGACGCCGCTCGTGCGGAAGAAGCGTGGATCCTGGCTGGAGAGCAGGCGGCAACGGCCAAGGTCGCGTATTGCATCGAGCCGCTGGCCACGCCCGATTGCAACTTCGTCAACACGCTGGCCGAAGCCGCCGAGGTCGTGCGCCGGCTGGGCAATCCCGCCCTGCGCACCATGGTCGATACGCTGGCCGCCAGCCTCATGGAGCCCGAGCCGGTGGCCGATGCCATCCGGCGCTGGATGCCGACCGGCCTCGTGGCGCATGTGCAGTTCAACGATCGCAACCGGCGCGGGCCAGGGCAGGGCGAGGACCGGTTCGCCCCCGTCGTGAAAGCCTTGCGCGAAACCGGCTATGGCGGCTGGATCGCCATGGAACCTTTCGTCTATGAGCCTGACGGGCCGACCTGCGCCGCGCGCATGATCGGCTATGTCGCGGGCCTCCTGGAGTCGAGCGTATGAAAGTGAAGCTGGACGAGGTCGAGCGCTACGAGCGGCATGTGAAGATGCGGCTCGCCTTCCGCTTCGGCGTGATCACCGTCACGGATGCGACGCAGGCGGTGATCCGTGCCCGCATCACGCTGCCCGACGGCCGTAGTAGCCACGGCGTCGCCGCCGAGGCGCTGGCCGCGAAGTGGTTCGAGAAGAGCCCGCAATTCACCGACGAACAGAACCTCGACCAGCTGCGGCAGGCGCTCGATCTTGCGATCGAGCTCTATCGCGCGCGCGGCCTCGACACTCCGTTCGGCCTGTTCGCAGGCACCTACCTGGAGCAGCAGAAGCGCGGCGCGGCGCAGGGTCTCAACCCGCTGGTCGCCGCTTACGGTCCAGCCTTGCTCGATCGCGCCATATTGGATGCGCTCGGCAAGGCGACCGGGCAGTCCTTCGCCGAAATGATCACGCGCAACGCGCCGGGCATCGTCGCGACCGCGCTCACCCCGGACATCGAGGAGCTGGAGATCGAGCCTTTCCTGGCCAAGCTGACGCCTGGCAAGAGCATCGACGTCCGCCACACCGTGGGTCTGGTCGATCCTTTGACGGCAGCCGACCGTCCGGCAGCGGAGCGTGTGAATGACGGCTTGCCGGAAACCCTGGAGGAGGTCGTCTCCTATTATCGCGGCCGCTACTACAAGCTGAAAGTGGGCGGCGACATCAAGGCCGACCTCGACCGGCTCGGTCGCATCGCCGCGGTGCTCGACGCCGGGGCTGGGGATTACCTCGCGACGCTCGACGGCAACGAGCAGTACGACAACGTCGAAGGCATCGTCGAGCTGTGGCGCAAGGTGATCGAGACACCGGGCCTGGCGAAGCTTGCGAAGGCGACGCTGTTCATCGAGCAGCCGATCAAGCGCGCGGTGGCCCTGTCGCGATCGGTCGGACCGCTGGCCCAGTTGCGGCCGGTGATCATCGACGAATCCGACGGCGAGCTGTCGTCGTTCCCGTCGGCGCTGCGCCTCGGCTACAGCGGCGTCTCGAGCAAGAACTGCAAGGGCTTCTACAAGT
Organism: Reyranella soli; assembly: GCF_007992495.1. Taxonomy (GTDB): domain Bacteria; phylum Pseudomonadota; class Alphaproteobacteria; order Reyranellales; family Reyranellaceae; genus Reyranella; species Reyranella soli. The sequence goes on along the minus strand of NZ_BKAJ01000054.1, from coordinate 14,177 downwards.
CGATCCTGAACGCGCTGCGCGTCGCTCACCTCGGCGCTGGGCATTTCATGTCGGCCGAAGATCTTACGACCTGGCCCGGCGTGAGCGTGCAGCAGGATCTGGCCCTTGTCTCGCTACTCGGCCTGACGCATGTCGAACGCAACGCCCATCATTTCATCGACGGCATGGCCTTCGCACCGGAGCGCGAGCAGCTTGCGTTCGTGGCGGCCCATCCCGAGCTCTACGAAAAGAAGGACGGCCGGCCCGCCCGGCTCAAGGCGACCGGCGGCACGCTGGCGCTGCGCTCGCTGAACGTGCCGGGTTTTGCGGTCGGCGCCGAGATGGATTTCAAGTCGATGACGCCGATGACCGAGGGAGCTTCGACATGACATTGCCCGCCCGTTTCGACAGCGTCGAAGCCGTCGAGGATTTCATGACGACGCCATCAGACGCGTTGATTGGCGATCTTGCCCGCACGCCCGGCGACATCATGGTGCTGGGCGTCGGCGGCAAGATGGGCCCGACGCTGGCGCGCCTCGCCAAGCGTGCGGCGCCGGGCAAGCGGGTGATCGGCGTGGCGCGCTTCAGCGAAGCCGGGGTCCGCGAGGCGCTGGTCAAGGCCGGCGTCGAGCCGGTTGCCGCCGATCTGCTGGACCGCGCGCAACTCGAGAAGCTGCCGAAGGCCCCCAACATCGTTTTCATGGCCGGCCGCAAGTTCGGCGCCGCCGGCGACGTGCCGCTCACCTGGGCGATGAACGTGCAGGTGCCGGCGATGGTCGCCGAGGTCTTCAAGGAGTCGCGCATCGTCGCCTTCTCGACGGGATGCGTCTATCCGTTCGTGCCGGTGGAGAGCGGCGGCGCCAGCGAAGACGTGCCGCCAGTGCCGCCGCCTGGCGACTACGCCGTCACCTGTGCCGGCCGCGAGCGCATGTTCGAGTACTTTTCCGCCAAGCACGGCACGCCGGGTCGTTTGTTCCGCCTGAACTACGCCATCGACATGCGTTACGGCGTCCTGCACGACATCGGCCGCAAGGTGCGCGATGGCGAGACGATCGATCTGACGATGGGCCATGTTAACGTGATCTGGCAGGGCGACGCGAACACGGTGGCACTGCGCTGCCTGGCCCACGCCACGACGCCCACCACGCCGATCAACGTCACAGGCCCTGAGACTATCGAGGTCCGGTGGGCGGCCGGCGAGTTCGGCAAGCTTTTGGGCAAATCTCCGAAGCTCACCGGCACGCCGGCAGCGACGGGCTGGCTGAACGATTCGCGACGCATGGTGAAGGAGTTCGGCCCACCGTCCGTGCCGCTCGCCACGATGATCGAATGGACGGCCGACTGGCTCGCCCGCGACATGGCCACGATCAACAAGCCCACGCACTACGAGGTGCGCGATGGCAAGTATTGAGTCATTGGACGTTCGGCCGATCGATGCTGCGCACAGCGATGCGGTCTGGCCGTTGTCCATCGAGGCGGGCTGGAACCAGAACGTCGCCGACTGGCGCTTCATGCTGGGTGCCGGCCGCGGCTTCGGCTGCGTCGGACCGGACGGCAAATGGCAGGCGAGCTCGCTGGTCCTGCCGCTCGGCCAGAAGCTCGCGTGGATCAGCATGGTCCTGGTCACCCGGGAGCGGCGGCGTGGCGGCGTCGGCACGGGCTTGCTGAGGCACTGCATCGAGGAAGTGCGGTCGGCCGGCGCGGTCGCCGGCCTCGATGCGACCGAACTGGGTCGCCCGATTTATCTGCCTCTGGGGTTCCGCGATCTCTACGAGATTTCACGCTGGCACTTCGATGCGGCCAAGGCCGTGGCCGTTGCGCCTCCTGCCGGCATCTCGCTGAGGCCGATCGTGGCGGCCGACCTCCCCAGGCTCGCTCTTTACGACCGGCCGCTGACCGGCATGGAACGGCCGGCGATCCTCGTCCATCTCGCCCTGCGCCAGCCCGGCCGTGCCTGGATCGCCGAGGATGCTGCGGGGAAGATCGTCGGGTTCGTCCTGGGCCGCGAGGGCAGGATGGCGACGTCGCTCGGTCCGGTGGTGGCCGACAACGAGGCCATCGCGTTGGCCCTGATCGCCAAGGCGGCCGCGTCGGCTCCGGGTCCGTTCATCGTCGATGTACCGGTGGCGCATCGCGCCGTGCGCGCCTGGCTCGAAGGGCAGGGGGCAACGACGCCGCGCGGCTACATGCGCATGACCCTGGGCGAGGCGAAGGGGCTCGACGATCCCACTCACATCTTTGCTCTTGCTGGTCCGGAGCTGGGCTAGCTGGTCGCAACGAATTCGACCGCGGCGTGCAGAGGTTTCGAGCTCTGACGGGCGAGCATGGCACCTCCGCTGATTGGCAGACGTCCCGAAAAAAGTCATGCCTATGTATTGAGTTCTCGGGGAGTGGGAACTCATGAATGCACCGCGGCGATCTTGCGGATCTGACGGCATTCGTCGCCGTAGCTGACGAACTCAGCTTCCGGGCTGCGGCTGCGCGGGTGGGAGTCACACCCTCTGCGCTCAGCCACGCGATCAGACACCTTGAGCAGCGCCTCGGCATTCGCCTGTTGCATCGCACGACTCGGAGCGTCGCGCTGACCGACTCAGGGCAGCGCCTGTTGGCGCGGCTGCGACCAGCCATTGCTCAGATCACCGGCGCTCTGGAGGATCTCGACCAGGAACGGCGCAGGCCCTTCGGCAGGCTGCGTATCCACGCCAGCGCCGGCGCGGCGGCAGCGGTGATCGCGCCGGTGTGGGACCGCTTCCTGGCGACCTATCCCGACGTTCATCTCGAGCTCGGGGTGGATGACGGGCCTGTCGATGTCGTGGCAGAGGGTTTCGACGCTCCGATCGGCATCAGGGAACGAGCGCCGGCGGATATGATTGCGGTCCGGGTGACGAGGCCCATGAAGGTCGCCGTGGTTGGTGCGCCGTCGTACTTCGCGCGGCGGGACGCACCGCGCACACCCGATGATCTCTCCCGCCACAGCTGCGTCCAATACCGATGGGGCGACAGCATGTTCGTCTGGTCCTTCGAGCGAAGGGGTAAGACGCGACGGATTTCGGTGCGAGGTCCGGTCACGGTCAACAGTTCCGGGCTGGCGATTCGTGCAGCGATCGACGGTCTCGGGATCGCCTATACGATCGAAGCCCGGATAGAGGCGTTCGTACGATCGGGCCAGCTGATCCGCGTGCTCGAAGACTGGTCACCGTCCTATGAAGGCTACTTCCTTTACTATTCCGGGCGCCGCCAAGTCCCGGCGGCGCTGCGGGCGCTCATCGACATGATCCGCATCGGCCGCGATCCGCCAAACGCCAGGTCGGCAATTGAGAATCCTGTCGCGAAAGGGACAAAGCGCGATCGCAGGGGACGCTGAACAGGCGACGGGCTGGAGCGGAATTGCAGCTACTGCGTACCGCCCGACGTGCCGCCTGGTGGTTGCGCGACCCGTTCGTCATGCGGCAAGTCGATCTTCTTGTCGCCGAGCTTCTTCTCGAGCGTTGCGATCGTCGCCTGCGTTTCGGTATCGCATCGGCTCAAGGTGACGACGTCGGATACCGCCATTCCCTCCTGCGCCGGAAACATGCTCGAGTACGACTTTGCCAACGCGTTGCAATACTTGACATCCGCGGCAGTGCCCTTCGCAACGTTTTGCTGCGCGGATGCGGCCAAGGGAAGGCCTAACGTCAGGACGGTCATCAAGCAAAGGCTTGGGATTTTCATGGCGCTTCCTCCTGTGTGCTTCGACGTGCCCGTCTACAGGCGGGCTTTCGCATGAGAGTGTCGGTGGCCGGTGCCGATGAGAAGCCCATGGATATTGCATGTGGTGCTGAAAAGGGTTCATGAATGCAGACATGACTTCCGTTGCCGCCCTCCACTGGCGCGATCTGCCAGCGTCGGTCCTCTCCCTGCTGCGGCAGGGTTCGGTCATTCCCGCCCATCCGTTGGCGCTCGGACCCGACCGCAAGTTCGACGAGCAGTCTCAACGCGCGATCAGCCGCTACTACGTCGACGCGGGATCGGGCGGCCTGGCGGTCGGCGTGCATTCGACGCAGTTCGCCATCCGCGACGTCGGGCTCTATCGCCCGGTTCTCGAACTCGCCATCGAGACGGCGCGTGAATGGACCGACCGTCCGCTGGTGATGATTGCGGGCGCGGTCGGCAAGACGGCACAGGCCGTCGAGGAGGCCCGCACAGCGCGGTCGCTGGGCTATCACGCCGTGTTGCTGTCGCTTGCCGCGCTGAAGGGGGCGAGCGAGGACGAGCTGATCGAGCATTGCACGGCCGTTGCCAAGGAGATGCCGCTGGTCGGCTTCTACCTGCAGACCGCGGTCGGTGGCATCCCGCTGTCGCGCGCCTTCTGGGCCCGTTTCGCCGCCATCGACAACGTCGTGGCGATCAAGGTGGCGCCGTTCAACCGCTATCGCACGCTCGACGTGGCCGTCGGTATCGCCCAGGCCCATGCCGAGGAGCGCATCACGCTCTACACCGGCAACGACGACCACATCGTTGCCGATCTGCTGACCCCGATGGTCGTGCGCACCGGCAACCGCGAGGTGACGCTGCGCTTTCAGGGCGGCCTTTTGGGCCACTGGAGCGTGTGGACGCGCGGAGCGGTCGAGATGCTGGAGCGCCTGAAGCTTTCGGTGAAGGCCGGCGCCATCCCGCCTGAGATGTTGGCGCTCGATTCGTTCGTCACCGACTGCAACTCCGTCGTGTTCGACGTCGACCATGACTTCGCGGGCTGCATCCCGGGCTGCCACGAGATCCTGCGCCGCCAGGGGCTGATGAACTCGATTGAATGCCTCGATCCGCACGAGACCCTGAGCCCGGGGCAGAGCGCCGGCATCGATCGTCTGTATGCGACCTACCCCGAGCTGAACGACGACGCTTTCGTCGCGGCCAACCTCGAGCGCTGGCGGAACTGAGGTGGACGATCTTTTCGCGACGCATGACGCGCTTGCGGTCGCCCAGCTGGTCAAGGCGCGCAAGCTCGGCAAACGCGAGCTGGTGGACGGCACGCTGGCAAGGTTGCGGACGCTGAACGGTGCGCTGAACGCCATCACCGACTTCCATGAAGGCGCATTGCTCGAGCGGTCGGTGGCGTGGGCGGGCGAGGGGCCCTTCCAGGGCGTCCCGTTCGTGGTCAAGCAGCTCATGGCCGATTGCGCCGGCACGCCGACGACTCTGGGGTCGCGCTTCTTTGCCCGAGAACCCGTCGCCCAGGCCGACAGCGCCGCAATCGCGCGCATGCGCCGCGCCGGGCTGGTGATCGTGGGCCGCAGCAACACCAGTGAGTTCGGACTCGCGCCGACCACCGAGCCCGCCTTCGGGGGCGCGACGCTCAATCCCTGGCGCAAGGGCCTGTCGCCCGGCGGCTCATCCGGCGGGTCGGCGGCAATCGTCGCGGCGCGCGGCTTGCCGATGGCGCATGCGACCGACGGCGGCGGCTCGATCCGCATACCCGCGGCGCTCACCGGCCTGTTTGGCCTGAAGCCGTCGCGCGGCCGCGTCAGCCTGGCGCCGATCGGCGAGACCCTGGCCGGCGCCGGCGCGCAGCTCGGCGTGTCGATCTCCGTGCGCGACAGCGCGGCCCTGCTCGATGTCATTGCCGGCAGCGAGCCCGGCGATCCCTACACGGCGCCGGCGGCCGGCTCCTTCCTGGCGGCGACCGAGCGCGCGCCGGGCAAGCTGCGCGTCGCCTTCATGCGGCATCCCGTGGGCGGCGGGGCGCTCGATCCGACGCTGGTTGCGGCGGTCGAGAGTACGGCGAAGCTTCTCGAAGAGCTCGGGCACGAGGTCGAGGAGGCCTATCCAGACTACGACGCATCGGCGGCCGGCATGGCGCTGGGCACGGTGATGGCAGCCAACACCTGGACCAACATCCAGATTCGCGCCACTGGCCGCGTGCCCGGACCGGACGATCTCGAGCCGGTGACGCGGCAGGCAGCCGAGCAGGGCCGCACCATCGGCGCGCACGACTACATCCGCGCCGTGCAGACCTTCCATCGCACCGGCCGGCTGCTCGGTGCGTTCTTCGAACGGTACGACATCCTGCTGTCGCCCACGATCGCGCGGGTCTCGCTGCCGCTCGGCACCGTTCGCATGGACGGGACTCCCGAGGCGTACCAGGCCGGCCTCGCGCCCATGGTGGCGTTCACGTCGGTCTGCAACGTCGCCGGCGTGCCGGCGATGTCCGTGCCGCTCGCCTGGACCGGCGATGGCCTGCCGATCGGTCTGCACTTCGTTGGCCGCTTCGGCGCGGAGGAAATGCTATTTTCGCTGGCGGCGGAGCTCGAACGCGCCCGCCCGTGGCGTGACCGCCGGCCAACCGAGGGAGGGATCGCATGAGCGGCTGGATGCGTACCGTCATCGTCGGCTTCGTCGCCGGCGCCCTGAGCGTTCTCATTTTCCATCAGTTCGGCTTCTGGCTCAGCAAGGAGCTCGGCTACACCCCGCAAGCGGTTATCTACAACATGCGTCCGGTACCGCCGTGGAGCGTGCCCACGATCGCGTCGTCGGCCTTTTGGGGCGGCCTTTGGGGCATCGTCGCGGCATTCCTGGTGCCGAGGCTGCCCGGAGCGTTGGGCGGCGTGCTCGGCTGGATCCTGTTCGCCGCCATCATCGTGGCGATCGTGAACTGGACCGTCGTGCTGCCCATCAAGAACGGGCGGTTCAATATGCCCGGGCTGCCGATCATCGTCGTGCTGCCGCTGGTCTATGGCCTCTGGGGTTTCGGCATGTGGCTGATCGCCCGCGGGACGCGCGCCGCGTTGGGTTGGCGATAAAGCGGCATGCAGCGCTGGCTCGGCACGGCCGTCGTCGGATTCCTGGCCGGCGCTCTCTGGATGCTGGTGCTGACCCAGGCGGCGTATTGGCTTGTCGCCCGCTTCGGGCTTCAGCCGGAGTCGGTTGTCCCGGTCAAGGCCGTGGCTCAGGAAGTCCGGCGCATGGCGGTGCCGTTATATACCGCCGGCGCGCTGTGGGCTGGCCTCTGCGGCGCGGTGGCGGCGGTGCTGGTCGAGTGGCTGTTCGGTCGTCGTACCGGTCTGGCGGCTCCCGTGCTCTTCGCCGCCATTTTCCTGATCTTCCAGCGACTGCACGGCGGTTACCTGTCGTTTGCTCATGTCGAATTCGTGCTGGTCTTCGCTATCGTGTGGGCGCTCGGCACGTGGCTGGTCATGGTCGGGGTTCGTGTCGCCGCGACGCGACTGCAAGGGAGGAAAGGATGAAGATCGTCGACGCGCAGGTGCACATCTGGGCGGCCAACACACCTGAGCGTCCATGGCCGGCGCGTGCCGAGCCGCATCGCGCGCCGCTCGGCAAGCAAGAGCTCCTGGCCGAGATGGACAAGGCCGGCGTCGACGGCGTCGTCATCGTGCCGCCGTCCTGGGAGGGCGATCGCAATGACGTGGCGCTCGACGCCACGGCCAGCCATCCCGACCGCTTTTGCATCATGGGCCGCCTCGATCCCGACGCACCTGGTGCTCGTGACCAGATCGCCGGATGGAGGAAGCAGAAGGGCATGATGGGCATGCGCTTCACCTTCCATACCGAGGTCCTGCGCCAACCGCTGCTCGACGGCCGCTTCGACTGGGTTTGGGGCGAGATGGAGAAGGCGGGCATTCCCGCCATGGTCCTGTTCCATCACGAATACATGCACCTCGCCGACAAGATCGCCGAGCGCTACCCGGGCCTGCGCCTGGTGCTCGACCATCTCGGGCTGAAGAGCGCGAAGGATGTGAGCGAAGCCACCAACTTCGCCACCCTCGACAACGTTCTGGCGCTCGCCAAGCGGCCCAACGTGGCGGCCAAGGTCTCGGCCATGCCGTGCTACGCCGCCGCCAAGAGCTATCCCTTCCGGTCGGTGCATCCGTATATCCGCCGCGTCTTCGACGCCTATGGACCCAGGCGCACGTTCTGGGGCACGGACTGGTCGCGGCTGCCCTGCAGCTACCGCCAGGGCGTCACCATGTTCACCGAGGAAATGCCGTGGCTGAAGGGCGACGACCTCGACTGGGTCATGGGCCGCGGCGTGTGCGAATGGATCGGATGGAGGATTTGATGCGTCGGCGTAGCGTCCTGCTTGGAGCAGCGGCCGCAAGTCTTGCCGCGCCGGCTCTGGCGCAGCAGTTTCCCTCGAAGCCAGTGCGCATCGTCGTGCCCTATACGGCGGGCGGCGGCGCCGACACGACGGCGCGCCTGATCGGGCCCAAGCTGCAGGAGGCGCTCGGCCAGACGGTGGTGATCGACAACAAGCCGGGCGCCGGCGGCACGATCGGCGACGATGCCGTCGCCAAGGCGCCACCCGACGGCCACACGCTGCTGATCGGCGCCTTCGCGCATGCCGTCAATCCGTCGCTGATGCCCAGGATGCCGTTCCGCACGCCCGACGATTTTGCGCCGGTGTCGCTGCTGGTCACGGTGCCCGAGCTGCTGGTCGTGACGCCGACCTTTCCCGCCAAGACGGTCGCGGAGCTGGTGGCGATGGCCAAGGCCGAGCCCGGCAAGCTGTCCTACGCCTCGTCGGGCAATGGCAGCGCCCAGCATCTCGCCGCCGAGCTCTTCAAGTTGCGCACCGGCACCGACATCCAGCACGTGCCCTACAAGGGCGGCAGCCTGGCGGTGGCGGACGTCGCCGCCGGCCACGTGCCGTTCTACTTCGGCAACATGAGCGCGGCGCTGCCGCAGGCGCGTGCCGGGCGGGTGCGGGCGCTCGCCGTCACCAGCCCGCAGCGCTCGCCGGCAGCCCCCGAAGTTCCGACGATGGCCGAGGCCGGCGTCACCGGCTGCGAGATCTCCGAGTGGAACGCCCTGCTGGCGCCCGCCGGCACGCCGGCGGCGGCGATCGAACGGCTGCAGGCCGAGGTCGCGAAGATCCTCGCCACCGAGGAGATCAAGGCCAAGTTCGCCGACCTCGGCGCCCAGCCGATCGGCTCGACGCCGGCCGAGCTTGCCGCCTTCCTGCGCGGGGAGATGGCCAAGTGGGCCGAAGTCGTGAAGGTTGCCAACATCAAGATCGAGTAGCTTCTACAGGGAACCTCTCCGCCGCTTGTGCCTTGAATCGGATGGCAGCCCGTCACCATGTTGCCGGAAGTAACGTTGGCATTCGGATGGAGGATGTAGTGCTTGGATCCAAGCGGACGATTCCATTCTGGCGGGCGAAGCGTCCGCTGCTCTCTCTCGAGCGCGCACTGGAACCGTTGCGGCAACTTCGGGGTGGCTTGGCCGTGCCGGCACCCGCCCTGGTACAGGCCCGGGCTCGCAGTCGCCTCGCGACGGAGGCGAAGAAGCTCGGCCGATTTTCCGAGCGATGATTCAGCGTATGCCTGAGGTGGCGAAGGCCGACACGAGCTGTCGCTGCGCCATCAGGTAAAGCAGCACCACCGGCAAGGCGGCGAGCAGGGCGGTCGCCATTAACGGCCCCCAATCGCCGCCTTGTTCGCCCGTGGTCGCAAACAGCTTCAGGCCGATCGACAGGGTCTTGTGCTCTGTCGAATCCAGGATGAGGTGCGGCCACAGGTAGAGGTTCCACGCACCGAGGAACGACAGCACCGCCATGGCCGCCACGGCGCCCCAGATGTTGGGCAACGCGATGGTGAGCATCTGCCGCCATGGCCCCGCACCATCGATGCGAGCCGCCTCGAACAGCTCGCGCGGCAGCGCCTTGAAGGCTTGGCGCAGGAAGAAGACGACGAAGCCGCAATGACCGATCGCCGGCACGACGACGCCGGTCAGCGTGTCGTACAGTCCGATGCTGGCCACGGCCACATAGGTCGGCAGCAAGGTGATGACGTAGGGCACTGTCATGGTGCCGACCACCAAAGCGAAGACAGCATCGCGGCCGCGAAAGCTCATCACCGCAAAGGCGAACGCCGCCGGTACCGACACCGCGAGCTTGCCGAAGGTGATCGCGCCTGCGACCACGACCGAGTTCACGAACCAGGTGCCGACGGGATGCAGGCGGAAGGCGGCGGTGAAATTGGCCAGCGTCGCATTCTCGGGCCAGAGCGACATCGTCGCGCGGAACACGTCGTGAGGCGGCGCGAAGGCCGTGCGCAGCATCCAGACCAACGGGAAGAGCGTCGCCAGGCAGGCGACGATGAAGGCGATGTGCAGCACGATTTGGCTGCCGTGCCGGAAGCGCATCGGAGCGCGGACCTCCAGGTCCGCATCACGAGTCATGAGCGGACCTGGAGGTCCGCGCTCCGTGAGAGTCTCAGTCGTAGTGGACATGCCGCTCCCCGAAGCGGAATTGCGCCCAGGTGACGCCGGCCACGATGGCCGCGATCAGCACGGCGACCGCGGCCGCCTCGCCGAACTGGAAATGGCGAAAGCCGCGCTCGTAAAGGAAGTAGAGAAGGTTGCTCGAGGTGCGGTAGGGCCCGCCCTCGGTCAGCACGTCGACGGCGCCCACGATCTCGTCGAGCACGACGATGATCGTGGTCACGACGGCGAAGAACAGGGCGGGCGAGATCAGCGGCAGCTCGATGTCGATGGCCTGGCGCAGCGGGCTCGCGCCGTCGATGCGCGCCGCCTCGGTGACGTCGGTCGGCACGTTGGCGAGGGCGGCCAAAAAGATCAGCAGGTTGAGACCGAAGCTTTTCCAGAAGGCGACGATGATGACGCTCCAGATGGCGATATCGGGATCGGTCAACCAGCGTTGCGGCGGCAGGCCGACCGCGCCGCCCAGCGTGTTGAGGAACCCCACCGTCGGGTTGAACAGCCAGAGCCATACGACCGCGGCGACGGGGAAGGAGAGAACCGACGGCGCAAACAGGGCGGTGCGATAGAGGCGACCCGTCGCCTTCGCCTTGACGCGCACCAGGGCGAAGGCCAGCACCAGAGGAATGCCGACCTGCAAGGGCAGCAGCGCCGCGAGGTAGACGCCGGTGTTGACCAGGGCGAGATGGAAGTCGGGATTGGCGAGCGTGCCGCGATAGTGATCGAGGCCGCGCCAGGTCGCTTCCTGGCGGAGCAGGCTCCAGTCGAAGAACGACAGGCCCAGGGTCGAGGCCATGGGCAGCCACACGAAGAGGATCGCGGCGGCAACGGCAGGGCCGGCGAACAGCCAGGGCGAGCCGGCGAGGCGTCGCCAGGCCCCTCGCCACGCCGTCGTCATGCCGCGATCAGCTTGTCGATGGCGGCGCGATCGCTGCGCAGGCCGTCCGGCACCGAGACCGCGCCGTTGACGATCTTGGTGATCCAGTCGATGTGCACGGTGAGGGCTTCCAGCCCGCGGGCGCCCGGCCAGATCGTCTCGCTGGTGAGCCCGCCTTCCATCTGCGCCTGCGCCGCCTCGCTGCCGGGACGCACAGGGATGTCGTTGGTGGTGACGTTGAGGTAGCCCGTCTCCAGCCAGATCTCGAAGCCTTCCTTGCTGGTGACGAACTCCATGAACTTGTAGGCGCCGTCCTGCTGTTCCTTCACCTTGGAATAGACGGCGAGGAAGTTGCCGCCCGAGTTCATGCGGCGCGGCAGGCCCGCGAGGCCCGGCATCTGGATCAGGCGCAGGTCGAACTTGGCGGCCTGGCGCACCACCGACTGGCGCGCCGACGACGAGGCCATGACGCCGATCGCGCCGGCCTGGTAGGCCGCCACCATCTCGGGGATGGTCATGACCCGCCAGAGGTTGTCGCGCCGCGGCTGGACGAAGGCTTCGATGCCCTTCACCGCGGCGGCGCTGTCCATCACCGGCCTGCCGTCGCCGTCGATGACATCGCCGCCGGCATTCTGGATGAAGGCCTGCGGCAGCCACTCGTTGACCTCGTAGCAGAGGCCTTGCTTGCCGGTCTTGTCCTGGAGCTGGCGCACCATGGGATAGAGCTCTTCGACCGTCTTGGGCGTGGCCGCGGGATCGAGGCCGGCCTCGGTCCACAGCGACTGGTTGATGTAGAGGACGGGCGTGCTCATCGACCAGGGCAGGCCGATCGGCACGCCGCCGATGGCGGCGAGCGGACGGACCTGCGGGCGGAACTTGGCGAGCAGCGCCTGGGTGCGGTCGGGCCCGAAGATCTGCCTGAAATCCTGCGCACCCAGGGTCTTGCGCGCGAAGTCGCCGAGCTTCCAGCCGGTCGTCATCATCGCCGGCCCGCGACCGGCGGCGATCGAGGCCATCGCCTTCTGGGTGATGGTCTCGTAGGTCGTGCCGTCCTGGCGGCTCACCACCGTGACGCCCGTGCCCTTGTCGTTGAAGGCCTTTATGACCTTCTGGATGGGATGCTCGGCGCCCGAGAAGAGATGGACCAGGTCGACCTTGACGTCGTTGCCCAGCGATTCGCGCGGCAGCACGACCGGCGCGGCAAGCGCCGCGGCGGCCAGGGTGAAATGGCGGCGGCTGACGGCGCGGGACATTGCGACCTCCCATGAAATGAGAGGGCGATGTCGCTGCCCTGCATGTCAGTGGGATGACCGCCAGATGAGGATTTGATTGCCGGCCTGTGTGCAACAGCAGTGAAGTTCAGTGCCAGGCGCGCGATAATGGGTGCCGGACGCCTGCGATGCCCGACCAGATGCCCTGCTATGCTGTAACGCGTCGCACGCTGCTGGACGCCTGTCTCGCAGCTGGCACGTTGCAGGCCCTGGCTGGTTGCGGCTCGACATCGCCGCCGACCTATCAGGAAGCGCAGGGTGACGGCGTCAGGATATTCATGATTGCTGCCGGCTGGCACACCGAGATCGCCCTCTCGATCAACACCGTGCAGGAGCCCTTGCGGGCGGTCGCGCCCGATTTCCCGGGCGCCCAATACCTCTCTTTCGGCTGGGGCGAGCGCAACTACTACATGGCGCGCGCGCCCACGGCCGGCGATGCCATGAGCGCGCTGTTCCCTGGGCCGGCGGTGCTTCTGGTGACCCCGCTATACAGCTCGCCACGGGAGTCGAGGGCCAGTTCGCAGGTATTCGAGCTCAGCCTGTCGACGGCGGGGCTCGATCGGCTGTCGAACTACCTATGGGCCGCATTCGAAAAGTCGGGGGACGGCACGCCGCGCCGCCTCGCGGCGGGCCCCGCACCCGGGAGCGCCTTCTATGCCGCTACCGGGACATACAGCGCGAGCTACACCTGCAACACATGGACCGCGGAAGGTTTGCGTGTGGGCGGGGTACCGGTGACTCCGGCGGGTGTCGTTTTCGTGGACCAGTTGACCGACCAGCTCCGGTCGTTGGGAGCACACAGATGACGAGGATTGATGTCATTCCGATTGGGGGCCGACAGTTCCTGATCCAGCTCTTCAGGGTGGCGACCATTCCAGATCACATTGGTTTCGGCCGATATTATGAAGCCACCTGCGCGATCGAGTTGGCAGAGGGAAGCACAATCCTCCAGGAATGTGTTGCGCACAGGCCAAAGAACAGGCGGAACATTACAGGGGATCGGCACACTGACTGGCTGATACTTCTGGTCAAAACCGACCTCACCCAAACGCAGCTTTCCGGCGCCACCATCAGTGTTGCCCAGTACGGTGCCGAACTCACCAATCAAGAGATAGCAACTATTGGTTTGCTGCTTAGTACCACTACAGCTGGAGGGTGAGTCGCAAACGGTCACTCGGCGTAGGTGCTGTGGATCGTCCGCCATTTCACCGAGTTCAGTGCTTGCTTGGCCGGGTTTGCACTTGAAAAGCGAGGTCGAGTAGGGCCTTACTACTGCGCAATTGGGTGGGTTTGGGGCACTCTGATTCGTTGTGGGAGCGTGAGCTGGCGGGCCGATTGGCCCGAGACAGTGCCGGTTCGGCTGCGTGGGGAGTCCAGGACATTTTGGATGCCATGATAGATGACTTCGGGGCGCGGACTCCGATGATGGGGGGACGAGTCTGTGCCAGTCACGTTTGAGGTTGTCGGCCAATTCTCTCCGTTGGATGGCTGGCAATATATCGTGGATCCCACGAGCGTCGCTCAGCTCTCCACCTTTAGCACGATAACGGTCAACTCGGGCGGCGCCGACCCCTTTGAAGCGGAGGCGCAGATCGTCTTCCGCGTGGCAGGCGCAGGCGGCACACTGAACTTCTTCCCGCGCATTGGCGGCGCCCACTCCGTCTGGGTCGAGGACATCGGACTGACGAGTCGGGTCGTGCTCACGGGCACCGTCAACGATGATGTCGTCAATGGTTCGGCCTATGCCGACACGCTAGACGGCGCGGCGGGCGCCGACACGCTGAACGGTGGTGGCGGCAACGATGCGCTGAATGGCGCGGCCGGCGCGGACGCGATGA
>NZ_BKAJ01000053.1 GCF_007992495.1 Reyranella soli | reverse complement strand
AGCGGCAACAACGGAACCGCCAACGACGTCGCCATCGCCCTTCCGCCCGGCCGTTCGCCGATTCTGATTACGGCCTACTACACGGAATCGACGACGCTCTCGGACGATGCCCGCAACAAGGTCATCGAGGAGGCGGGCCGCCTGGCCATCGCCGGGCTCGGCTAGCGTCTTTACGTCTTCGCCGGCTGCGCGGCCGCCACTCTGCGCAGCCGGACCACCTCCTCGACGATGCTGGTCTGGCCGGTCTGCTTGCCCAGGTCCTCGGCGCGCTTCAGCAGCGGCGTGGCCGTTGCCGTATCCCCCTGCAGCAGGGCGCTTCGCCCGGCGCGCAGGAAGAGGTCGGCGGCGTCGGCGGCGCGGCCGGATCGCAAGGCTGCATCGCCCGCCAGCGACAGGGCGCGCGCCATGCCGCGGTAGTCGAGCGCCTGCTGCCGGTTGGAGGCGGATTGCTCGAGCAGGCTCAGCGCCCCGCCGGAGTCGCCGGCCAGCAAGGCCGCGCGGCCCTGCAGCTCCTGACGGTCGGCTTCGAGGTCGGCCTGCTTGGTCGGCGGCATAAGAGCGGCGATCGCCTGGGCGAGGCCCGCGGCATCGCTGCGATCGGCCGCGACCAGGCCGCGGATAAACCAGGCGCGCCGTACGGCGTCGGGGTCCTTGGCGCCGCTATCGATCACTTCCTGCGCCGCGCTTGCCGCCGCGCCGAGATCGCCGGTGCGATAGGAAGCGGCGGACTGCACCAAAATCAGCTCCGGCGGCACCGCAGCGCGCCGCCGAGCAAGCTCGGCCCGCGCCTCGCGCGCCGTGGCAATGGCAGCCTTCGGATCGCCCGCCTTCATCTGTGCGAGCGCAAGATTGTAGGCGACGTCGCCGATGGCGCCGGCGTCGTCGCGTTCGTAGGCGCGCGACAGCGCCACCTTGTACTGGCGCACCGCCACGCTCGGCAGGTCCATCGACAGGGCCTGCGTGCCGGCCTTGTTGGCCTGGTCGAGCTTGATGTCGGGGGGCGGACCGGTATCGACCGGCGTGCCGCCGCCGCAAGCGGCGAGAGCCAGCACTGACAACAACGTCAGCGGCTGGCGCATCACGGCCGCACCTCGACCGCAGGCGCGCGACGGCTGGGCTGAGCGGGCGCGCTGCTGCTGCCGAACAGCCAATGATGGCGCAATTGCCCCAGCAGCAGTTCGAGCTCGCGCGCGGCGATCTGGGCCTGCAGCAGCGTGGCCGGCATGGCGTCGGTCGTGTCCTGCACGTTGCGCGTGATCTGCGGCGTCGTCGCCGCGAGGTTGCGGGTCGTGGTCTGCAGCGAGGTCAGGATCGAGTCGGTCTTCGCCAGGATCTGGGTGATGCGGGGATCCTTGGAGGTGCGCTCGAGCTGGGCAGCAAGCTCGCGCACGCTGACCAGCGTCGCCTCGAGATCGGCCGGCAGCTTGTCGTCGCTGATCAGCCGTCCCGCCAGGCCCTGGCCGCTCTCGACCTTGCGCGCGATGCCGGCAGCGGAGGTCAGCGTCTGCTCCAGCGGCCCAGTCGGATCGGTGATGCGCTGGGCGACGGCATTGAAGGCCTGTACCGCTTTGTGAATTTCGTCGATCACCGGGACGACCTTGGCGCGCACTTCCTCGATCATCTCGCCCAACGAATCGGTCGCCCCGCGTTCCGTGGTCGCCGCGATCACGGCGTAGGACCAGTCGAGCTCCGGCCCGACGCCGCGCTGGACGTCGATAAAGGCCGCACCCGCGACGCCGAACTGGCGGCGGATCGATACGACCGAATCGCGCCGGATGAACGGCCGCATCTGGTCTTCGACGCGCGCAACGGCATGCATGCGCTGGTTGGGATCGATGACGATGCGGCGCACCTCACCGGCGCGTGTGCCCATCACCTGGACCTCCGCCCCGGGTGCCAGGCCCGAGACGCCTTCGTCGGGCAGCAGGATGCGCAGCGTGAAGGAGGGCTGAAACCAGTCCTTCAGCAGGCCGGCATTGATCAAGACCGCGACGAACACGCCGACGCAGGCCAGCACCACCGCGCCGACGACCTCGTCGAACTGATAGACGCCGAATATCGAGCGCTTCATCGTGACCTCCGCACCCGTATCAGCCCGTGATCGCCCAGCCGAAATGCCTGGTTCGTGTGGACAAACTGAGCGGCCTGTGTCGCGAGACTTGCCGTGATCCACAGCACTGTGGCGCCGCGGTCGCATGCCGCCGAGATCGCCTGCGCCATCGGCACGGCGAGCTCGGAAGACTGGTCGAGCACCTGATCCTGTACCACGATCAGGTCGGGCGAGCCGAGAAATCCGCGCACGCAGGCTGCCCTCACCAGGGCGCGCATCGGTGTGGCGTCGCGCCGCCCGGCCGGCAGGCCGGGCAGGCCGAACAGGCGGGCAAGCTCGGTGGCGTCGGCAATGACCTCGGCCCGCGGCTGGTTGAAATGGTAGGCGCGGGCCACCAGCACCGATTCCAGCACCGTCATGTGCGACGGCCAGACATCGGTCTGCATCACGGCGCCGATGCGGCGCCGGCGATGGAAGCGCTCGCGCGGCGTGTGGGTCGCCCAGTCGATGCCGAGAAAGCGCACCTCGCCGGCGCCGGGATCGGCGAGCCCCAGGCACAGGTCGACCAGCAAGGCGGCGTCGTGCTCGTCCTCGACCTGGACCAGCGCCACCTCGCCGTGCGGCAGCTCGAGGTCGAGGCGGGCGGTGTGCGCCGAGAACTGGCGATCCGCCAGGGCAACGCCCTGCAGCGACAGGACCGATCGGCCGGGACGTGCCGCCATCAGGCCACCAGATCGAACAGGGTGTTGACCAGCAGGATGGCCAGCGCCGAGCGCACGAAGCCGCGCGGCACCAGCCGCTGCAGGTCGTCGGATTCATCGCGGCGGCCGAGGCCCGTGGAGCAGCAGGTCAATGCCACCATGTAGCCGATGACGATGCACTTCAGCGGCGGAACGATGAAGTCCTGGATCTTCATCGCACGCAGCACGGCGTCGGCGAAATCCCAGATCGAATAGGCGACCAGCTCCAGCCCGTAGGCGAGGAGGTAGCTGGTGAGCATGGTCGAGCAAAGGAGCACGGTGGCCAGGCAGAACGAGCCCAGAGCGAAGGCGATGGCGCGCGGCAGCACCAGCAGGGCCAGCGGATCGAGGCCCTGGATCTCGAGCAGCCTGAGCCAGCCCTTGGGCTGCGCTTCGCCGAGCTCGATCAGTGTCGCGGTACCGCTCCTGCCGAACACGATCAGGCCGACCAGGATGGGCACCAGCTCGCGGATCAGCAGGATCACGATCACCGGGCCGACCAGGCCGGTCGTGCCGGTCTGCGCCAGCCAATAAACCGCCTGGGTCACCAGCGCGAAGCCCACCAGCATGCCGGTCACGACCGTCGTCAGCAGCGACCGTACCGCCACCTCGTCCAGCACACGCTTGAACTGCGCCCAGACCGGGCCGCGCCACGCCTCGCGCCGCAACGCGACAAAGGCCACAGTTGTGGCAAATGACATGAACAGCAGCAGCCGGCTGGTGTTGGAGATCGTGACGGCGCCGATGGCGGCCAGCGCACGTCGCGGCCGGGGGCGGGGGTCGTAATGCTGGGTGCGGGCGATCATATGCGGCCCACCATCACGAAGGTGCGCATGTTGCCGGTCTCGGGCAGGAAGTAGCTGCCACGCGGTCGGAACAGGAACTGATTCGACAGCAGGTCATAGGCTGTCTCGGATGCCGCGATCGTGCGGCGCCCCGCGGCGCTGGCCAGCACCTTGGCGATGCCGACCGAGCCGCCCCACAGGCTGCGGCTCGGCGGGTCGGTGCCGACAGTCGAGGCCATGACCGTGCCGATGTCGATGGCGAGGCGGAAGTCGAGACTGGTGCCCCAGCGATCCTCCAGCTCGATCAGCCGGTCGCGCAGCTCGAGCATGGCCGTTGCCATGCACATCGCATGGCCCTCCACCGACCTCCGGTCACGCAGGAAGGCCACCAGCACGATCTGGTCGTCGAGCAGGGCCGCATAGCACACGCCGCTCTTCTCGATGGAGCGCTGCAATTCGTGGACGATGGCGTCCATCGCCGTGCGCTGGCCGGTATCGGACGGACGCTGGGCGACCGTCGTCCAGTTTGGCAGCTTGATGACGCCGACCGCCGCCCGGTCGATCGCGCTCTCGATCAGGCTCTCCATCGGCGCGTTGTGAGCCAACAGGGTGCGTTCGAGACGGGTCTGGCGCTGGGCGAAGCTGTCCTGCGCCTCGGCGGGTGCCGCCTCGTCCTTGGCGGTCGCCGCAGCCGCTGCGGCGGCGGCGACGACCGTCGCCTGCGCGCCGGGCGTGGGGGCCGCGGCGGCCGTGAAGCGCAGCGCCAGCAGGATCGAGAGGGCGTCGCAGAATGTCGCGAGGCCCGCCGCGCGGTCGCCACGCTGCGGCTCCTCGACCGACATCATGCCCATCAATCGTCCGGCCATCACGATGGGGGTGATGTAGACGTCGCTGATCTCGAGTGGCTGCAGGTAGGTCGCGAACAGCTCCGACGTCCGCTTGTCCCGGCCGGCCTCGGCGGTGTCGATGGCCTCGCCCTTTGCCAGGGCGGCGAACAGGTTGGGCATCTCGTCGCGATGGAGCGCGAGGCCCACGGTATGGTCATGCACGGTGCTGTCGAAGCAGTCTTCGCAGGTCAGCGTGCGGCCATCGCGGCTCAGCCGCCAGATCGCCACGCGCTTGGCAGCGCAGGCGGCGGCGGCGCTCTCCGTCGCCCGGGAAAGACCGGCCTCCTCGGCGTCGGCGGCCACGGCATCGTGCGCCAGGTCGATGAAGGTCTGGGTGCGGGTCTCCAACGCCTCCTGGCGCGTGGTCGCGGCGGCGGCGCGCCGTTCGGCCTGGACGTTGCGCCAGGCCAGCATGCCGGTGAGTGCGGCGACGATCAGCACGACGCCGACCGACATGACGAGGGCGGTGACGCCTGAGTCGGAGACGAAGCCCACGAAGTCGGTCTCGGGCACGATAATCAGCACGATCCAGTCGCGGCTGGTCAGCCGCCGTACCGGCTCGGACGAGACGATGATGCGCTCCTGGCCGAAGTCCAGGATCTTGCGGCCATAGCCTTCGATCCGCAGCAGGTCGTAGGCGCGGGTCAGCACTGGATCGCCGACCTCGTCGAGCCGCGGCGCCTTCGCTTCCGGATCGGTGGCCGGCACCCAGTTGTCGTCGGGATAGGCGATGATGCGGCCCGCGGCATCGACGATCAGCGCCCGACCCTTGCTGCCGATGTGGAGCTGTTCGAGGTAGGCGCAAAGCGTGGCGATCTCGATGTCGACGGCGATGACGGTCTGCAGCTTGCCGTCGCTGTCGAAATGCGGCAGCGCCACCGTGAGGCCGGGCTTCTTCAGCGTGTAGAAGAGGTAGGTATCGGTCCAGAACATCTTCCGCGTGCTTTCCGCGCCCTGGTACCAGGGCCGAGTGCGCGGATCGAACGTGTCGCCGGGATCTTCCTCGAGGGTGAGCGTCTTGTTGTTGCCGTCGCGCCTCTCCCAGGTGACCCGCCGGCCCTCGCGGCGGTCGATCGTCTTGGTGTCGAAACCGCCTTTGTCGTTGCGCACGACGAAAAGAAAGTTGCCCTCGGCGTCGGCGTAGCTGAAGGCCGAGACGGACGGGATATTGGCGATGGCGTGGCGGGCGAACCGCTCCATTTCGGGCGCCGCCTCGATGACGCTGCGCCCGGCGGCCGCGGCGTCGGCCAGCACCAGGAACTGCTGCGGCGGCGTGAGGTACGAGCGCATCTGGGCGCCGACCCGCCGGTCGATTGCCGTGATCAGGTCGTTGCTGAGGGTGCGCGCACCTTTGCGGTTGGCGTTGTAGACGACATAGGCGATGGCCGCGACCAGCACGACCACGACCACCACGCCCAGCACCGGCAGGCTGTGACGCAGCGTCGTACGCAGGCGTGATGCAGTGCGGGCACGCGCTGCCGCCTTCGACGGGGTCTTCGATGCGGGTGCGGCCGTCGGCTGCAGCGCAGGTGTGGGCGAGCGCGCCATGTGGCCGCCAGTTTAGCGCATTGCCAGCCTGACGTAGAGGCTGTCGACGTGCCTCTTGGACGTACGTCTTGGAGTGGCCTTCTAGCGAGTGTTCCTGGGCTCGCCCGGCTGGCGCGGCAGGAATATCGTCAAGATTCCCAGCAGCAGAAGGAAGGGCGTGACCTTGTAGACGGTCTCGATGCTGGTCAGGTCGGCGAGTTCGCCCAGGGCGGCGGCGCCGAGGCCGCCCAGGCCGAAGGAGAAGCCGAAGAACATGCCGGCCACCAGGCCGACTCTGCCTGGCATCAGCTCCTGGGCGTAGACCAGGATGGCGGAGAACGCCGAGGCCATGATCATGGCCACGAGGACCGCGAGCACGCCCGTCCAGAAGAGATTGGCGTAGGGCAGCATCAGGGCGAAGGGCAGCGCGCCCAGGATCGAGAACCACATCACCGGGATGCGGCCGACCTTGTCGCCGACCGCGCCGCCCATGATGGTGCCGCCGACGATGCCGACCAGGAAGGCGAACAGGTAGAGCTGCGCCGTCGCCACGTCGATGCCGAATCTCGACATCAGATAGAGCGTGAAGTAGGAGCCGAGGCTGGCGCTGTAGACGTTCTTCGAGAAGAGCAGCGCCACCAGGATCGCGACCGCGAACGCGACGCGGCGGCGCGACAGGGGCGGGGCAGCAGACGCTGTTGACGCGGCCTTGCGCGCCGCGGGCTTGCGCTCAGCTTGGCGTCGTCCGTACCAGCCGCCGACCTGGAACAGAACGAGCATCGCCACCAGCGCCGCGGCGGAGAACCACACGAGGCTGTGCTGGCCGTGCGGCACCACGATGAAGGCGGCGAGCAGCGGCCCGGCCGCCGAGCCCATGTTGCCGCCGACCTGGAACAGCGACTGCGCCAGGCCGTAGCGGCCGCCCGACGCCATGCGCGCCACGCGCGAGGCCTCGGGGTGGAATACCGACGAGCCCATGCCGATCAGCGCCGCGGCGAACAGGATCATGGGATAGGAGTCGGCGCGCGACATCAGCAGCAGGCCGACCAGGGTGAAGCCCATGCCAACCATGAGGGAATAGGGCTGGGGCTTCTTGTCGGTATAGAGCCCGACCAGCGGCTGCAGCATCGATGCGGTGCACTGGAAAGCGAGCGTGATCAGGCCAACCTGGCCGAAGCTCAGCGCGTAGTTCTCCTTGAGGATGGGATAGAGCGCCGGGACCAGCGACTGCATCATGTCGTTGAGCAGATGGCAGAAGCTCAGCGAGAGGATGACCGCGAAGGTCGTGGTGTTGGCCGAGGCCGTCGATACTGTGGAAACTGCAGGCGTCGCCGCGGGCGCCGATCCCGCCGACAAGGTACTATCGCTCATATTTACAGAATAACAGATGAGGTCGGCGACACTACCGCCGCCGCGGCAAGCCAGCGTTGCAGGGGCCTGCGGCGATGGAACCTTCAATGCAGTCAGAGTGTTATCTGCCACCCGATGGCGCCAGACCAACCTATTCGCGGCACATTTACCGATGTGCCGGCCCGGCTCGACCGGCTGCCATGGAGCCGATTCCATCGGCTGGTGGTGGTCGCGCTCGGCATCACCTGGATTCTCGACGGCCTCGAAGTCACCCTGGCGGGATCGGTCGCGGCCGCGCTGCAGACCAGCCCGCGCCTGCATCTCACGGCCGAGCAGGTCGGGCTGACCGGTAGCGCCTATCTCGCCGGCGCCGTGCTGGGCTCGCTCTTCTTCGGCCATCTCACCGATCGTCTGGGCCGCAAGAAGCTGTTCAATGTCACGCTGGGTGTCTATCTGGTGGCCACCGCGCTCACCGCCTTCTCGTGGGACTTCTATAGCTTCCTGCTGTTCCGCTTCCTGACCGGCGCGGGCATCGGCGGTGAGTACTCGGCCATCAATTCGGCGATCCAGGAGCTGATCCCTGCGCGCCTGCGCGGTCGCGTCGATCTCGCCATCAACGGCAGCTTCTGGCTCGGCGCGGCGGGCGGCGCGCTGCTCTCGGTGTGGCTGCTCGATCCAGAGCTGCTCGCTCCCGACATGGGCTGGCGGCTCGCCTTCGGCAGCGGCGCCGTGCTCGGCCTGGTGATCCTCTATCTGCGGCGCTTCCTGCCCGAGAGTCCACGCTGGCTGATGCTGCATGGCCAGCCGGGCGAGGCGGCGCGCGTCGTCGACGGCATCGAGGCGCGCATCATCGCCAGCGAAGGCGTGACCTTGTCGCCGGTGACGGCGCGGCTCGCATTGGGCGACACGCATCGCACCACGTTGCTGTCGGTGGCGCGCACGCTGCTGCGCGACTATCCCGGCCGCACCACGCTCGGCCTGGTGCTGATGGCGGCGCAGGCCTTTATCTACAACGCCATTTTCTTCACCTACGCGCTGGTGCTGACGCGCTTCTACGGCATCGAGGCCGACAAGGTCGGGCTCTACATCCTGCCGTTCGCGCTCGGCAATTTCCTCGGGCCGCTAGTGCTCGGCCCGCTGTTCGATTCGGTGGGCCGCAAGACCATGATCTTCGCGACCTACGGCCTGTCGGGCCTGCTGCTGGCCCTGACCGGCTGGATGTTCGCCGAGGGCATGCTCACCGCCACGACGCAGACGGCGATGTGGAGCGTGGTGTTCTTCTTCGCCTCGGCGGCGGCCAGCGCCGCCTACCTGACGGTGGGCGAGTGCTTCCCGTTGGAGATTCGCGCGCTCACCATTGCGCTGTTCTACGCCTTCGGCACTCTGCTGGGCGGCGTCGGCGGACCCTGGCTGTTCGGGGTGCTGATCGCCAGCGAAAGCCCGACCGAGATCGTGACGGGCTACATGCTGGGGGCGTTCCTGATGATCGTGGCCGCCCTGGTGACCCTGCGGCTAGGCGTCAAGGCCGAAGGCCGGCCCCTGGAAGAGGTGGCGCCGCCCCTGTCGATGCGCGTCGAGCTTGCCGATCCGCCTGAAAAGCGGCGATAATCGCTGCTCTTCCCTCCTCCGCCGAAGAGGTGATGGAATGACTTCCGACGAGCTCATGACCGCTCTTGGGCAGGCCGCCGCCAAGGTTTGGGGCCAGTTGCCGGCGTACGTACAGCACGATCTGTTCGAAGCTGCCGTACGATCGGCCGGCAAAGGCGCGCGCGAGGAGTTGGCCGTCTTCCTCCATCGCCGCCATCCGCGTACGACGGACGGCGAGGACTCTGGCAGAAGGGTGCCGGAGCCGGACAGCCTGGGTGGATGAGCGAACGCTGATCTGATCCTGCGCCGGCCGGCCCGGCTCAGGATCGATAATGGTGTCTTGGAAAAACGATATTCTCCGCCTCATGGACGAGGCCGCCGTGCCGGGCATCGCCGTGGCGCTCGTCATGGACGGCCGGCTCAATCGCTATGTGAACCTGGGCGTGCGCGGCGTGCAGAAGCCAATCGCACTCGATGAGGACACGGTCTTCGACGCGGCGTCGCTCAGCAAGCCGGTCTTTGCCCACCTCGTCCTGCAACTCGTCGAGCGCGGCGCGCTAACGCTGGAGACGCCGCTCGACGACTACCTTGCAGGCTATCTTGCTGCCGATCCGCGCGCGCGACTGGTGACGGCCGGCCACGTCCTCAGCCATAGCGCAGGCCTGCCGAACTGGCGCAATGCCGACTACCCGCTCAGGACCTACTTCGCGCCGGGCGAGCGCTTCAGCTATTCGGGTGAGGGCTATCTCTATCTTCAGAGGGCCGTCGAGGCCGTCACGGGCGAGAAGCTGCCGGAGCTGGCTGAGCGCCTGGTGTTCGAACCGCTGGGCATGACCCGCTCGAGCTTCGTCTGGCAGCCGCGCTTCGACGGCAACAGGGCTTGGCCGCACGATGCCTTCGGTGCACCGGCCCTTGGCAACAAGCCGGGAGAGGCCAATGCGGCGTGGTCGCTACAGACCACGGCTGCCGATTTTGCCCGCTTCCTGATCGCGGTCCTGGACGGCGTCCGATTGAAGCCTGAAACGGCCAGGCTCTGGTTGAGACCGCGCGTCGACATTCGGCATCGCGGCATTCAGTGGCTCGAACCGCTCACCGAGGATGTCGTCACCGATATCGCCTGGGGACTGGGCTGGGGCCTGGAACCGCGGGCCGGCACCTTCTTTCACTGGGGCGACAACGGGCCTTTCACCTCGTTCACGATCGGCTCGATGCGTGAACGCGCCGCGTTCGTCGCCTTCACCAACAGCGCGTCGGGCCATTCGATCATGTCGGCGCTGGTGGCGCAGGTCGTTCCCGGCGATCGGCCGTCGCTGAGCTGGCTCGACTACGGCCGGCACGACGGGCCGGCGCGTCGGTTGTTTCGTGCGGCGGTGGCCGACGGAGTCGAGGCGGCCTGGGCCGACATGCAGCGCGCCGCCCTGGGCCCGGGCGATCTGCGCTGGATCGCTCAGGGCCTCAATGCACGCGGTCGCGAAAAGGATAGCCGCTGGCTTCGGCGGCGGATCGAAGCGCTGCAGAAGCCGGCCTAGTCGTCGAGGCGAGTCCGTCGGTTATGCATTTGCTGTGATTGCATGAACCTCGAGCGTGAGAATAGGGTGCGCCGGTTCATGCCAATGGAGTGTATATGTGTAACGCTTGTCTTGCCGCTGGATTGTCTCGCCGTGTCATGCTGGGAGCGGGCTTGGCCGCAATGGCCACTGCGCCGCTTGCCGAGGTCGCGCGGGCTCAGCCGGCGAGAGCCGCCGACACGCCGGATGCGGCGCTGAAACTCCTGCTCGACGGCAATGCCCGCTACGTCTCGAACCAGATGAATGAGCGCGATTTCTCGGCCGGCCGGGCGGCCCGCACGCTCGGGCAGGCGCCGTTCGCCGCGATCCTTGGCTGTGCCGATTCACGGGTCGCGCCGGAGCTTGCCTTCGACCAGGCGCCGGGCGATCTGTTCGTGGTGCGCGTGGCCGGCAACTTCATGACACCCGATGGACTGGCGAGCCTGGAATACGGCGCGGCCGTGCTCGGCACCAAGGTGATCATGGTACTGGGCCACACGAATTGCGGCGCCATCAACGCCACGGTGGCCGCGCTGCAGAAGGGCAACGACCTGCCGGGCCACATCGGCGATCTGGTGCGGGCGATGAAGCCGGGCGTGGAGCCAGCCCTGAAGCAGCCGGGCGACGACCTCGCCCAGCGCGCGGTTCTCGCCAACGTGCGCTACAACGTCCAGCGCCTGCTCGAAGCCAAGCCGATCCTGGCCGACATGGTGGCAGCCAAGAAGCTCAGCGTCGTCGGCGGTGTTTACGACCTGGCGACGGGCAAGGTCGCGCGGGTCTGATTTTTTCGCGGAGCGCGGGTCTTGGCCCGCGCTCCAGAGGCTGCTACGCCAGCCTGCTTTACGCAGGAACGGGCCGGGCGCGCTGGTTATAAAGCATCTTGCGGATGCGGGCCTGCTCCTCGGGCGGCAGCTTGGTGTTGTCGACCGAAAGGTCGGCGCCGACTGCCATGCCCTTCTGGACCGCGGGCCGCGCGCCCAGCTCCTCGAACCAGCGCTTGAAATACTTGAACTCCTCGATGTCCTGGCCCTGGAACTTCCAGTTGATGGTCCACGGATAGCAGATCATGTCGGCGATCGTGTACTGGTCGCCGGCCAGGTACTTGTGCTTGTAGAGCTGGTTGTTCAGCACGCCGTACAGCCGGTTGACCTCGTCGGTGAAGCGCGTGATGGCGTACTTCTGGTCGCCTTCCTTGGCCTGGTCGACGCGGCGGAAATGACCGCACTCGCCGCTCTTGGGTCCCTGGTTGGCCATCTGCCAGATCAGCCACTGGTTCACGTCGTAGCGCGTGCGCACGTCCTGCGGATAGAACTTCCCGGCCTTCTCGGCGATGTACATCATGATGGCGCCGGACTCGAAGATCGTGATCGGCTTGCCGCCGTCTTTCGGTTCGTGGTCGACCATCGTCGGCATGCGATGGTTGGGGTTCATCTCCAGGAACTCTTTGCTGAACTGATCGCCGCGGCCGATGTTCACGGGCACGATCTTGTAGGGCAGGCCGCATTCCTCGAGCAGGATGGTGACCTTCTTGCCGTTGGGCGTGGGCCAGTAATGCAGGTCGATCATGGACGATCCCTCCTTGGGTTGGCGGGGAGCTTATCGCCCTTGACCGCGACTGGGAAATTACTTAATACTAGTTAATCATTAATTTATTGGAAGTAAGAGGATTGCCATGCGGACGGCGATTCGCAATCGGTTGATCGGTTACGGTTTCAAGACATGGGCCTGGTCGGTGCGCATGCGGCGCCTGTTGGCGGCGCTCGGCCGGCCGCGGCTGCGCGGCGTCGAGCACTTCACCATTCCGGTCAAGGACCTGGCGGCTGCCCGGCGCTTCTACTGCGATGTACTGGGCGGCGCGTTGATGATGACCATCGACGACGACGCCTTGAAGAAGTTCGGCCGCCCGCCGGCGCCCGACGGCGGCGAGGGCTCGCACCATCTGTCGGTCTATCTCGGCGGTGCGACGCGGGTCGATCTCTTCCTGCAGCAGCAGGGCCAGACCGCGCCGACGCTCGGCCATCCGCACTATGCCTTCGGCGTGCCGGCGCGCGACCTGTCGAAGTGGCAGCGGCGGCTCGCGGCCGAGGGCGTGGCGATGGATGGCCCCTTGCAGCTCGGCCCACCGGGCCACGCCTCGATCTATTTCGACGATCCGTTCGGTAATCATCTCGAGATCACCTGCCTCGGCTTCACCGGCGCCGTCGAGCAGCGCCCGCCGATGCACGGCAGGATCGCCCGCGCCGCATGAGCGCGCTGAAGGACAACACTGCCGGCGAGCTCCTGCTCGCTCTCGTCGATCGCGTGTCGCATCGCGGCGGCGACACGCTCGCCCTGATGAACGAGGCGGGCACGACCCTGCCGCAGATCCTGTTCCTGGCGCGATTGCGCCAAGCCGGCGGCGGCACGGCCTCCGAGCTCGCGGGCACGCTCAACATGTCGCTGCCGGCCGTAAGCCAGATGGTCGACCGGCTGTTCCGCCTCGGCCTGTTGAGCCGTGCCGAGGACGCCGAGGATCGCCGCCGCAAGCGGCTCGCGACCACGGCCAAGGCCGATTCGCTGCTCGACCGGCTGACGCGAGCGCGGGCCGCCGAGTACAGCCGCGGCGTGGCGCGACTTTCGCCAGCGTTGCGCAAGGAGCTCGCGGCCGTGCTGCAGAAGGCGGTACGCGAACTCGCGTGACACCGCGGCCGAAAGTGCGCGAGAAAAGGCCATGGACGACAAGATGATCGGCCGTTCGATACGGCGCCTCGAAGACGCGCGCTTCCTGATGGGCCGCGGCCGCTACGTCGACGACATCGGTGAGGCCAATGCGCTGCACGGACACGTCCTGCGCTCACCGCACGCCCATGCGCGCATCAAGAGGATCGACGTGTCGCCAGCGACGTCCGTCGCCGGCGTCCATGCCGTCTACACGCACGCCGATCTCGCAGCCGAGGGGCTGGGCCACATGCCGTGCCTGGCGGCGGTAAAGCCGATGATCGTGCCGCCGCGGCCGGCGCTGGCCGATGGCCGCGTGCGCCATGTCGGCGACCCGGTGGCCTTCGTCGTGGCCGACAGCGCAGAGGCAGCCCGTGAGGCGGCCGAGCTGATCGAGGTCGACTATGAGGCGCTCGACGCCGTGGTCGACGGTATCGCCGCACTCGCGCCCGATGCGCCGGCGATTTGGCCCGAGGTGCCGGGCAATCTCGTCTATCACGTCCAGCGTGGCGACGCCGACACGGTGGCGAAGGCAATGGCCGAGGCCGCGCATGTCGTCGAAGTGGAGGTGATGAACAACCGCATCATCGTCACGCCGATCGAGCCGCGGTCCGGTATCGCGCGCTACGACGCCGCGACCAGCGCGATGGATCTCGAGCTGACCGGGCAGGGCGTGCACGGCATCCGCCGCCAGCTCGCCGAGTTCATTTTCAAGCTGCCGCTCGATCGCGTTCGCGTGCATGCGCCCGATGTCGGGGGCGGCTTCGGCATGAAGAATTTCCTCTATCCCGAATGGATCTTGCTGCTGTTCGCGGCGCGCCGGCTCGGGCGGCCGGTGCGCTGGCTGGCCGATCGCGCCGAGGAGTTCGTCATGGGCGCGCAGGGCCGCGACATCGCCGCGACCGCCAAGCTCGGCCTCGCCGCCGACGGTCGCCTGCTGGCGCTCGACGTGAAGATGGTCGCCAATCTCGGCGCCTATCTCTCGGGCAACGGCCCGGGCGCCTCGGTGGTCGCCGCCTCGACGGCGCAAGGCGGCGTCTACGACATTCCCGCGATCGCCGTCGATATCCGCGGCGCGCTCAGCAACACCGTGCCGGTCGACGCCTATCGCGGCGCCGGAAAGCCCGAGGCCAACTACATCATCGAGCGCGCCATCGAAGCGGCGGCGCGCCAGCTCGGCCGCGATCCTGCCGAGCTGCGCAGGCAGAACCTGATCGCCTCCTTCCCGCACCGGACGGCGCTCGGCATGGCGATCGATTCGGGTGGCTTCGTCGCCAACCTCGATGCCGCCGTGGCGCGCGCCGACGCCAAAGGCTTTGCCGCCCGGCGTGCGGCGGCGAAGGCGCGCGGCCGATTGCTCGGCATCGGCGTCGCCTGCTTCTTGGAAACCTCGCGCGGCGCGCCCAACGAAGGCGCGGAAGTGCGCTTCGAGGGCGATGGCAAGGTCATGGTCGCCGTCGGGACCGAGTCCAACGGCCAGGGCCACGAGACCGCGTTCGCCCAGATCGCCGCCGATCGGCTCGGCGTTCCGATCGAGGCGATCCGCTACGTCCAGGCCGATACCGGCCAGGTGAAGAGCGGCGCGGGTCATGGCGGCGCGCGCTCGATGCACATGGGCGGGGCGGCCGTCGTGAAGGCGATCGATGCGACGCTTGCAAAGGCACGCACGCTCGCGGCCCATCTCTTGCAGGCCTCCGAAAGTGAGCTGGTCTTCGCCGACGGACGTTTCTCGGTGCTGGGCAGTGACCGCGCCATCGCCCTGCCAGTGCTGGCGAGGAGCGCGGAAGATCCGGCCAA
Source organism: Reyranella soli (assembly GCF_007992495.1). Taxonomy (GTDB): domain Bacteria; phylum Pseudomonadota; class Alphaproteobacteria; order Reyranellales; family Reyranellaceae; genus Reyranella; species Reyranella soli. The sequence goes on along the minus strand of NZ_BKAJ01000053.1, from coordinate 6,901 downwards.
CCTGCCGGACGGCATGACGCCAGATCCGGCTGGGGGCCTGGGCGAGCACGTGATGAACATGACCGATGTCTTCACCTTTCCGAGCGGCTGCCACGTCGCCGAGGTGGAGATCGATCCCGAGACCGGCGCTACGGCGTTGGTGCGCTACACTGCGGTCGACGACTACGGCCGCCTGATCAATCCGCTGCTGACCGAGGGCCAGGTGCAGGGCGGCGTGACCCAGGGCATCGGCCAGGCGATGGTCGAGCACACCGTCTACGATTCCTCGTCGGGCCAGCTGCTCAGCGGCTCGCTGATGGACTACGCCCTGCCGCGCGCCGACGATCTTCCGCCGTTCGACATCGAGCTGATCGAGCGGCCGACGTTGGCCAATCCGCTGGGCGTGAAGGGCTCGGGGCAGGCAGGCTGCATCGCCGCTCCGCAGACCGTGATGGCCGCCATCCTCGATGCGCTGCGGCCGGCCGGTGTCGAGGCGCTCGACATGCCGGCGACACCCGAACGCGTCTGGCGTGCGCTGCGCGAGGCCGAGCGCCGTTGATCGACAAGACGAGCGGCGGTCAGCATCACATCCTGACCGGCATCCTGTTCATCTGCGGCGCCGGCATCCTGTTCCCGGTGATGAACGGCTTCGCCAAGTTCCTGGGCGAGAGCGGCTACGACTCCCTGCAGGTATCGTGGGCGCGGGCCTTCGGCCACATCCTGTTCATGCTGGCGGCCTTCGTGCCGCGCTTCGGGCTCGCCATGCTGCGCACGCATCGACTGGGCACGCAGATCCTGCGCTCGGCGCTGCTGATGACGTCGAACCTGTCGTTCTTCTTCGCCATCATCACCATCCCGATCGCCAAGGCCGCCTCGATCAGCCTGACCGCGCCGCTGGTCGTGGCGCTGCTCGCCTGGCCGATGCTGGGCGAGCGCACGACGGTCGGCCGGCTGGTGGCCCTGGGCGTCGGCTTCGTCGGCGTGCTGATCGTGATCCGGCCGGGCACCGAACTCTTCCAGTGGGCCTCGCTCGGCGTGGTGCTGAGCGCCACCTGCTATGCGCTCTACCAGATCCTGACGCGGCGCATCGCCGGAACGGACTCGCCCGAGACGTCGGCGATCTACAGCTCGATCGTGGGCGCCTTCGGTTTGATGTTCGTCCTGCCGTTCGTCTGGAAGACGCCGGAATCGTTCCGCGACATCGCCTACTTCTGCAGCCTGGGCGTTTTAGGCGCGCTCGGGCACTACTGTGTCGCCCGCGCCCTGCACTATGCGCCCGCCAACATCGTCACGCCGTTCCAGTACATGCAGCTCCTGGGCTCGGTCGTCGTGGGCTACCTGTTCTTCGGCAACTTCCCCGACGTCTTGGGTTGGGTCGGCGCCGCCATCATCGTCGGCGCCGGACTCTATATCGGCTGGTCGCAGCGCAAAGCCAGCTAACCCACCGTCACCGGCGAGAAGTCGACGTACCAGCTCTTGGGGTGGACGTAGCCCTTGACCTTGCTGGAGACGGCGTTGGGCCACACGTCGTGGACCACCCAGACGAACACCGCGTCGTCGACCATCTTGGTGTTGATCTTCGCCAGCACCTTGTCGAGCTCTTTCGGATCCGACGTGCTGCGCGCCTCCTTGGCGAGCTTGTCGAACTCCGCATCGTTGATGTAGCCCCAGTTCGACCCCTTGGGAGGGACTTGCTGGCTGTCGACGAAACGCATGAAGGCGTTGTGCGGGTCCATCGTGTTCCAGCTGACGTTGATGGCGCCGAACTGCTGGCCTTCCGGCGACTTGGCGCCCTGGCGCATGGTGTTCAGCAGCGCATTCCAGTCCATCACCTGGAACTCGACGTCGATGCCGACCTCGGCCCATTGCTGCTGGATCGCTTCGTTCATGATCAGCGGATACATCTGCCCCGAGCCCGAGGTCGAAATCGCGATCTTGGTCTTGAGCTTCTTCGCGGGCCCGTAGCCCGCTTCGGCCAAGAGCTTCTTTGCCTCTGCCGGATCGTACTTGATCTTGAAGGAGGGCGTGCCGAACCAGGGATGATCGGCCGGCACGCAGCCGACGGCCGGGATGGCGAGCCCGTTCAGCACCTTGACGATGGCGTTGCGGTCGATGGCGAGGTTCATCGCCTTGCGCACGCGGATGTCCGCTGTCGGTGCGCCGGGCAGCATGCTGAGCGTATAGGGCCACATGTGCGGGATCGCATTCGTCTCGATCTTGCAGCCCGCGGCCTTGAGCTTGTCGAGCGAGTCGGGCGCCGGCGCCTCGATCCAGTCGACCCGTCCCGACAGCAGGGCGGCCGAGCGCGTCGAGACGTCGGGGATCGGCAGCAGCACCATGCGCTCGCTCTTGGGGATGCGGTCCTTGTTCCAGTAGTCGGCGTTGCGCTCGAGCTCGGCGCGCTCGCGCGGCGACCAGGCCTTCATCTTCCACGGACCGGTGCCCGACGGCGACTTGCGGTAGGCCTGCCAGTCGCGCCCGACCTTCTCGAAGTTGTCGGCGCTCGCGATCATGAAGCGGTTGAGCAGCGACGGCATGATCGTGTCGACGCCGTTGGTCTGCAGCTCGACCTTGTAGTCGTCGATCTTGCGATAGGCGACGAGCGGCCACACCGCGGCGATCAGCACGCTACGGCCCAGGCGATCGAAGGACGGCGACTTGTCGTTCAAGGTGCGGTCGAGGCTGAAGATGACGTCGTCGGCGGTGAACGGCGCGCCGTGATGGAACTTCACGCCCTGGCGCAATTCGAAAATCCATTTCGTCGGATCGGCGGGGTCCTGGTACCACTTGGTGGCAAGGCCCGGCACCAGCTTCGCCGGTTCCGTCGCCGACGAAAGGTCCCACGCGACCAGCGGATCGTAGAGCGTGTAGCCCATGAAGCGGATGCCTTCGGTGCCCTGATCGGGCGCACCGTCGGTGACGGGAATGTCAGCCAGCGTCATGGCGATGCGCAGGGTCGTAGGCTGTTGCGCTTCCGCGCCGCGGGCGAAGGGCAGGGTGGCGCTGGCGAGCAGGGCAGCACGACGCGTAAGCATGCGGAACCTCCTGGAAGTTCCGTTACACGAAGCATGAAGCGCGCCAGCGCGGACGCGGCCATGGACGCGGCACATATCTTGCTGTTCCATCACCGACCATGACAGCACCGAACACGCTCTCGGCCACCGAGCTCGCGCAACGACTGGATGCCGGGGCGGTGACCGCCGAGGCGATCGTGCGCGCCCATCTCGAGCGCATCGACCAGCGCGATGCCGATGTGCTCGCCTGGTCGCATCTCGCGCGCGATGCTGCACTGGAACGCGCCAGAGTGCTCGATCGCGGACCACGTCAAGGTTTGCTGCATGGCATCCCGATGGGCGTGAAGGACATCATCGATTCCGGCGACCAGCCCACGACCTACGGCTCGCCGATCTACAAGACGCACCGGCCGCTGGCCGATGCCGCCACCATCGCGCTGGCGAAGAACGAGGGCGCGATCCTGCTCGGCAAGACGGTCACCACCGAGTTCGCCAATCGCCATCCCGGCGTGACGAAGAACCCGCACAATCCCGCGCACACGCCGGGCGGCTCCTCGTCGGGCTCGGCGGCGGCGGTCGCCGACTTCCAGGTCGTGCTGGCGACCGGCACGCAGACCGGCGGCTCGGTGATCCGGCCGGGCGCGTTCTGCGGCGTCGTCGCCTACAAGCCGAGCTACGGCCACTTCGCGCCGGCCGGCATGAAGGCCAACACCGAGTGGCTCGACACGATCGGCGCCTATGCGCGCACGATCGAGGACATCGCGCTGTTCCGCGCCGCGCTGATGGCGATGCCCTACCGGCCGATCGCCAGGCTCGACAAGCCGCCGCGCATCGCCGTGTGCTTCACCCATCACAAGGCGGAGCTGTCGGCCGAAGGCACCAGGGCGGTGAACGATGCGGCGGCTCTGCTCGCCAAGGCGGGCGCCAAAGTCTCCGAGATCGATCTGCCGGCGCCGGTGCGCGACATGACCGAGGGTCAGCGGACACTCAGCGCCTTCGACGGCCCGCGCGCCCATGCCGACGAGGCGCGGCGCTTTCCCGAGCTGCTGAGCGAGAGCCTGAAAAAGGACAAGCTCGCCGCTGGTGCTGCAATCGACTACGCGACCTGGGTCGCTGCCCGCAAGCTCGGCGAGAAGGGCCGCGCCGCCGTCGACGCGCTGTTCAGCGACTTCGACGTCATCCTGACTGCGCCGGCGCCCGGCGAGGCGCCGGTCGGCCTGCAAACCACCGGCAAGGCGACGTTCAACCTGCTGTGGACCTATCTCTGGATGCCCTGCGTGACGCTGCCGTTCACCAAGGGGCCGACGGGTCTGCCGGTCGGCATCCAGCTCGTCGGTCGCCAACACGAGGATACGACCCTGCTCGATATCGCCGGCTGGGTGAGGAGCGCGCTATGAAGCCGCTCAGCGCCACCGAAGCCGTCGCCCGCATCGAGGCCGGCACGCTCACCGCGGAAAAGCTGGTGCGCGACTGCCTCGATCGCATCGCCGAGCGCGAACCTGTGGTGAAGGCCTGGGCTTTCCTCAATCCCGACCTCGCCGTTGCCCAGGCACGGGCGGCCGACGTCATCCGCGGCGGCATCCTGCGCGGCGTGCCCATCGGCGTGAAGGACATCATCGATACCCATGACATGCCGACCGGGCACAACTCGCCGATCTTCCAGGGCAAGATCCCCTTCGGCGATGCCGCCTGCGTGGCGCTCTGCCGGACGGCCAACGCCGTGATCCTGGGCAAGACGGTGACCACCGAGTTCGCCAACCGCCATCCCGGGCCGACCACCAACCCGCACAATCCCGGCCATACGCCGGGCGGCTCGTCGTCGGGCTCGGCGGCCGCGGTCGCCGACGGCCACGTACCGCTCGCCTTCGGAACCCAGACCGGCGGCTCGGTGATACGCCCGGCGGCTTATTGCGGCGTCATCGGCTACAAGCCGACCTTCAACGACTTCAGCCGCGTCGGCATCAAGATGCAGTGCCATTCGCTCGACACGCTGGGCCTGATGGCACGCACGCTGGACGACATCGCCCTGTTCCGCGGCGCCGTGCTCAAGCTGCCGCCGGTGGCGATCGACCCCGGCATTCCACGGCCGCGCATCGGCCTCTGCCGCACGCCGATCTGGAACGAGGCCTCGGCCGACACGAAGAAGCTGCTCGAAGCCACGGCGGGCAAGCTTGCCGACAAGGGCGCCGCGGTGATTGACGTCGCCTTCGCGCCCACCTTCAACGATATCCTCGACGATCATGGCGCGATCTCGGGCTGGGAGAGCGCGCGCAACTATGCCGACGAGCGATTGCGCAATCCCGACAAGGTGAGCGGCGAGCTGATGGCTGGCCTGAAGAAGGGCCTGGACGTCACCTTGGAGCGCTATGTCGCCGCGCAACGCAAGTCGGTCGCGTTCAAGGCCCATGTCGATTCCTTGTTCGACAAGGTCGACGTTCTCATCTGTCCCAGCGCGCCGGGCGAGGCGCCGGCCGGTGTCGAGTTCACCGGCGATCCGCGCTTCAACTCGATCTGGACGCTGGCCGGCACGCCCTGTGTTACCTTGCCGGCCGGCACCGGGACCAACGGCCTGCCGCTCGGCATCCAGCTCGTCGGTCTGCGTCATGAGGACGACCGGCTGCTGTCCACGGCCGCATGGGTGGCGGCACACCTGAACTGAGGCTTATCCATGCCCCGCATCAATGGCGAACGACTTTTGGCCGACCTGCGCCGCATCGCCGATTTCGGCCGCTACCAGACCGGCGTCCATCGTCCGCACCTGTCGCCGCAGGACGTCGAGAGCCGGCACTGGCTCGCCGGCCGGATGAAGGAGGCGGGGCTGGAGCCCGTGATCGACGGCGTCGGCAACGTCATCGGTCGCAGCCCCAAGACGGGGCCGCGGCTGCTGATGGGCTCGCACACCGACACCCAACCGCGCGGCGGCTGGCTCGATGGCGTGATGGGCGTGATCTACGGCTTGGAGGTGGCGCGCGCGCTGGCCGAGGATCCCGACACCGCGCATCTCGCCGTCGACGTCGCCTCGTGGGCCGACGAGGAGGGCCACTGGGGCGGCATGATCGGCTCCAAGAGCTTCATCGGCCGCATCACCGAGGCCGATGTCGACAATGCACGCCATCGCGACGACGGCAGCAAGATGCGAGACGCGCTGAAGGCTGCCGGCCTCGACAAGGCGCCGCGCATCGAGCTGGAGGACGGTCGCTACCGCTGCTACCTGGAGGCCCATATCGAGCAGGGCGGTGTGCTGGAGCATACCGGCAAGCGCATCGGCGTGGTCACGGCGATCGTCGGCATCTATCAATATCGCCTGACCTTCAGCGGCATTCAGAACCATGCCGGCACGACGCCCATGCCGATCCGCAAGGATGCCGGCGTCGCCATGATGCGGCTCTACAACGAGGTGATGGAGCGCTTCCCCGCACTCGCCGGTCCACGCAGCGTGTGGACGGTGGGCAAGATGTCGATCGAGCCGGGCGCGCCCGCCATCATCCCGGGCAAGGCCGAGATGATCCTGCAGTTCCGCGATGCCGACGTTGCGGTCCTGAAGCGCCTGGAGGCCTGCCTGCTCGAGATCGTCGATGCGCACGGCAAGCGCGGCCCCTGCACGATCGAGTGCGTCAACCTCGGCCGCACCATGCCGGCGCCCATGGAAGAGCGCCTGCAGGAGGCGCTAGACGAGGCGGCAGAAAAGCATGCCGGCGGCCAGCACATGCGCATGCCCTCAGGCGCCGGCCACGACGCCCAGATCCTGGCGCAGCGCCTGCCCGCGGCGATGATGTTCGTGCCGTCGATCGGCGGCATCTCGCATCATTTCACCGAGAACACCGCTGATGCCGACATCGTGCTGGGCTGCCAGGTGTTCGCCGATGCCGCGGCGAAGATTTTGAAAAGCAACTAGTAGCTCTGCACAG
>NZ_BKAJ01000052.1 GCF_007992495.1 Reyranella soli | reverse complement strand
AAAATTCAATGGCTTCGCCGGTGTTTGCGGGTCTGCCGAAATTCGGCGAAATTCACGCCGACCAGCGGTCGAGCGCAGATCATACGAACGTTGGGAGGTAGATTTATCCAGTATCGCAACAACCTTTGGGCGTGATCAGTTCGAAGAAATGCATCCCTAGGGGCAATCTTCCTGACAGGACGCTGTCAGTAGCCGGAGGTTATTGTCGAGGCGTCACAACAGGAGGACATCATGGCCTCGACCCGCATCGACTACACGACCATGGACTGGTCGTCGGCCGTCCCGTTCTACGGGCCGGCCGCCGTCTACGACGGCAAGGACATCGTGCAGCTCAAGGTGCTGAGCGACCGGCGCAAGGAGGGCGGCGGCATCGCCTGGCTGGTGAAGATGACACCGCCGCCCGGCAAGCTGATCAAGATCGTGGCTGTCGCCTTGTCCGACGAGCACATCTTCTCGCTGCAGGGCGGCCGCAGCACCAAGAGCGGCGAGCGGGCGCAGGGATCTGGCGGCTACGGCCTCAATCCCAAGGGCCAGCCGCACAGCGCCATGATCGCCCAGGAGACGACGGCGCTGGTGATCTATGCTGGCGAGCCCGACGAGATCCGCTCGATGGAGGTTTTGGACATCGCCGAGGCCGCCTAGTCCTCGACCAGCGCCTTGAGCCTCGCCAGCGCGGTATCCCATTGCCGTGAGACGTGCTCGAGGTATTCCTGGGCGTTCACGATCGGTCGGGGATCGAGGGCAAAGCGGCTCTCGCGGCCGGTCTTCACCGAGAAGACGACGCCCACGTCCTCGAGGACGCGCAGGTGCTTGGTCACGGCCTGGCGTGTCAGCCGGGTGCCCTCGGTGAGCCGCGAGATCGATAGCGGCTCGCCGTTGGTGAGCTTGGCCAGCAGGCCAAGGCGAGTCTCGTCGCCCAGGGCGGCGAAGACCGAAGCGCGTGTGCGCAGCGCGGCGGCGGCGCTAGGCATGCTGGTCCAGGTGCGTATCGAGGTACTGGGCGATGTTCTGCATCTGGATCGTCCAGCCCTCGCCGTTGCGCTGGAAGGCGGTATCGCGGCGATGCGCCGGCAGCTTGTCGAAGCCGGATTCGACCACGCGCAGCCGCGTGCCGGTCGTGGTCTTCTCGAGCGTGAACTCGACCAGCGTCGGGATCTCCTTGCTGTAGTCGGTGCCGGGCTCGACGGCGTAGGGATGCCAGGTGAAGGAGAACAAGCGCTCGGGCTCGATCTTCTGTACGACCGCCTCCCATTTGAGATGCTCGTAGCCCGGATAGGTGATGTGGCCGGTCGAGCGCGCGCCCGGCGCGAAGGGCCCGTCGAGCTTGACGCGGAACCATGCGCCGAACTCGTTGTGGTCGGTCAGCGCCTTCCAGACGCGCGCGACAGGCGCCTTCAACTCCACGGTCTTCTCGATGCGGTCGGTCATGGGCAACTCCCTGAACTAGACCTGCTGCTCGACGTGCCGGGTGATGTTCTGCATCTGCGTGCTCCAGCCGTCGTCGTGGCGCCGGAACGTGGCATCGCGGCTGGACGGCAGCAGCTTGTCGAAGCCGGACTCGACCACGCGCAGGCGCGTGCCGGACGGGATCGCCTCCAGGGTGAACTCCACCAGATTCGACGTCTGCTCGCTGTAGTCGGTTCCAGGTTCGGCGGAGAAGGGATGCCAGGTGAAGGAGAACCGCCGTTCGGGCTCGATTGTCTGCACCATGGCCTCCCATTTCAGGTGTTCGAGGCCGGGCGAGGTCTTGTGGCCGCAAGAGACGCGACCCGGTGCCAGCGGTGCATCCAGCTTCACGCGGAACCACGTGCCGAACTCCTTGTGGTCTGTCAGCGCCTTCCAGACGCGCGAGACGGGGGCTTTGAGGTCCACGGTCCTTTCAATACGATCGGTCATAGGCAACCTCTTGGTTGCCTGTGGATGTAAGCGATACTTCGGCGATATGCAACTATTTTGTTGCGTATTATCTGTCGTCCTGAGCGCAAGCGAAGGACCTCATCGCCGCTTGCAATCGGCATGAGATCCTTCGCTGCGCTCAGGATGACAGCGGGCGTTTAGTTGCCGGCGTGCGTGGGGTCAGGCCAGCTTCCACTGCACCAGAGTGAACGGCGGCTTGGCGTCGTCGTGCGGTTCGAACACAGCCTGCACATCGGCGCCGATGCGGACGTCCTGCTTGGGATCGCCCAAGAGGTTGCCCAGCATGCGGACGTTGCCGGCATCGGGCAGCTCGACCAGCACGACGATATAGGGGCCGTGCTCCTTCAGCGCCGGATGGACCGGATGCCACGGTCGCTCCCAGCTGTAGATGCGGCCCTTGCCCGACACCTTGTGCCAGTCGACGTCGAACGACAGGCACTTGTGGCAGATCCACTCCGGTCCCCACTGGAACGTGCCGCACTTCTTGCAGCGCTGGACCACAAGCTCGCCGCGGCGCGTGGCGTCCCAGTAGGGTTTGTCGAGCCCGTCATTCTCCGGCACGGGAATTGGCAGGCCGCCAGGAAGGTAAGTCGGCAGATAGCTCACAGCGTGGCCTCCGTGCCAAAGATCATGCTGGAGACCGGCGTCACCATGGGGCCGGAGATCACCATCGAGACGTCGGCCTTGGGCACCTGCGCCGTCGAGGCGCCGCGGATCTGGCGCACCGCCTCGATCTGCAATTCCAGCCCGTGCATGTAGCACTCGGCGAGATTGCCACCCGAGGTGTTGAGCGGCAGCTTGCCGGTCGGCGCCATCAGGTTCGCAGGCGTTAAAAAGTCGTTCGCCTCCTCGGCGGCGAAGAAGCCGTGCTCGACCAGGCTCATCAGCACGCCGCCGGTGAAGTTCTCGTAGCTCTGCACGACGTCGACGTCCTTCGGCTTCACGCCTGCCATGTCATAAAGCTGCGGCGCCACGGTGGTGAAGCTCGACGTGGCGTAGAGCGGCGCATTGTGGCTGCGCGCACCGTTGCGGTATTCCGAGCCCTGCGCCGAGCCCAGGATGTAGGCGGGCTTGTGCTTGAAATCGCGCGCCTCTTCGGCCGGCACGACGATCAGCGCAGCCGCGCCGTCATTCTCCTGGCAACAGTCGAACAGGCGCCACGGCTCGACGATCCAGCGCGACTGGTCGTAGGCCTCTTCGGTGAGGGGCCGGCCGTGCATCACGGCGCGCGGATTGCTCTGCGCATGGTGGTAGGAGGCAAGCGCGATGGCGCGCTGCGCCGAAGGCTCGATCTTGTTCTCGTGCAGGAAGCGCATCGCCCGCATGGCGTAGCGCTGTGCCGGCGACATCACGCCATAGGGCGCATTGAGGGCGGCTTCGCCCGCGGCGACGCCGCCCGGGGGCGCAGCGCCGAAGCGCTGGAACTGGCCCTGCGCCAGGGCACGGAAGACCACGACGCAGTTGGCCATGCCGCAGGCGACGGCGGCCGCGGCATTGCCCATGGCGGCCGATCCGCCGCCGCCACCACCGCCCCAGTTCATGTTGGAGAAGCGCAGCGCCGGCAGGCCGAGCGCCGCAGCGAGCCGCGAGGGCTCATTGCGGTCGTTGGAGTAGGAGGCGAAGCCGTCGATGCGGCGCGGGTCGATGCCGGCGTCCTCGCAGGCGGCAAGGATCGCCTGCAAGGCGAGCTTGAACTCGGAGACCGGCGACTTGCCGTGCCTGTAGTAGGTGGTCTCGCCGACGCCGGCGATCGCCACCTTGCCGCGCAGGGTGCGTTTGCTCACGGGACTCTGATCCTAATGCTGATAGCGCTTCGGCACTTCAATGCCGAGGAAGCGGGCGCAGTTCAGCCCAAGGACGTTGGCGCGCGCCTTGTCGGAGAGCTGGCCCATGGTGCGCTCGATGGCCTCGGCCGAATGCGGCCAGGTGCCTTCATGGTGGGGATAGTCGTTGGCCCACATGAAGTTGCCGTCGAGCTTGTGGCTTTCGGCGAGGTCGAGACCGGCCCTGTCCTCCTGGAACGAGGAGAAGCCGTGCGCGCGGTAGTAGTCGCTGGGCAGGTTCTTGAGCTTGGGCCGCACCCAGAAGTGATGCTTCTTGTAGGCCTCGTCCATGGCGTCGAGCAGCCACGGCACCCAGCCGATGCCGGCCTCGATGGTGGCGAAGCGCATCTTGGGGAAGCGCTCCAGCACGCCCGAGGCGCAGAGATTGGCCACCGGCTCGATGGTGGGCGACAGCGAGTGCGAGACGTAGTTCACCACCGCGCCGCCATTGCCGCGCGCGGCGCGCGGATCGCGGCCGGTCGAGACATGGAAGGTGATCGGCAGGTTGGCGTCGGAGATCGCCGCCCACAGCGGATCGAAGTGCGGCAGGTTGTAGTTCACATGGCCGCTGTCATGGCCGCCCCAGATCGGCTTGCAGGGCAGGGTCAGGCATTTGAATCCGAGCTTGGCCAGCCGCTGCACTTCGGCGATCGAGCCATTCAGATCGGCAGTGGCGATGGCACCGGCCGGGACCATGCGGTCCTGGTGGTCGGCGAACTGCTCCCACGCCCAGTCGTTGAATACCCGACACTGCGCCATGGCGAACTCGGGGTCGGGCGTGGCCCACATCGCCAGGCCCTTGTTGGGGAAGATCAGCTCGACATCGATGCCGTCGAGGTCGTGATCGGCGAGCCGCCCCGCTGGCTCGGCGCCGGCCTTGCTGCGCAGCTGGTCCTCGCCCTCGAGGGTCGACAGCCGCAGCCGATCCGGGCGATGGCCTTCGCTGACGCGCCACTGCACGCCGTCCTTGTCGGTGATCACACGCGGCAGGCGATCGCGGTACTTGGCGTCGATGCGCTCGACCCACAGGTTGGCGGGTTCGTTGGCGTGGCCGTCGGCCGACACCATGAAGTATTTCTTCGCCGCGTCCGGTCGCGCGCTGCGCGGCCAGCTGGAAGCGCCCGGTGTCTCGAGGCGCCAGCGGTTCGGTTCGTTCACCACGACTTGAGCCATTGCTTCCTCCTCAATCGTTCTTCTTTGCCTATTCGGCAGCCGGTGCGGCGATATCCAGCCGCGCGTCCAGCTCGCGCTCGATCGTGTCAAAGACGGCTTGGCAGATTTCCAGATCGGCCGGCGGCACCTTGGCGAGCACGCGTGCCTGGATCTCGGTGCCGACCTTGGCCACGCGCACGGCAAGATCGCGGCCGGCGCGCGTCAGGTAGATGCCGCGGGCCCGCCGGTCGGTCTCGTCCTCGCGCCGTTCGATCAGGCCGCGGCGCTCGAGGTTGTCAAGCAGGCGGACCAGAGATGGCCCCTCGATCGAGAGCGCCGTGGCGAGCTCCTTCTGGCGCACGCCGCCGCCCAGCTTGCCGACATAGGCGAGGGGACGCCATGTCGCGTCGGTCAGCCCATAGGCGCCGAGCTCGGCGTCGACGGCCTGCCGCAGGCGCCGCGCGATGCGGGCGACTCGGAAACCGAAATCGATGTGTTTGGTCGGCATCCTGAAAAGTTAGGACGCTAATCATCTATTTGGCAAGCGCCCCCGGCTCAGGTCTTTTGCTTGCCGAACAGGCGGCCTCCGCCCCGAGTTCGGTGGCAACCCATTGCCTCGAAACGAGTTCCTCCCCTGAGGAGTGCGGCACGGCACGGGAGGGCAAGATGAACCGCATCGAGCCTGAGGATCATGCGCCCGAGGTGCGCGAGCCCGCGGGCTACCGTCATGCAGACGCCGACATTGCCCGCGAGCTGCGCGAATGCCTTGCCGACGATGTCGGCCTAGATTCCCACGGCATCGAGGTCGCGGTCAGGAACGGCGAGGTGACGCTGAGCGGCACCGTCCGTCATTGTGCCGATATGCAGCGCGCCGAGGCGCACGCCTGCGCCATGCCGGGCGTCCTCCAGGTGCGCAACAATCTGCAGTCAAAGGAGCCGTTGCCCAGCCCTGCGCCAGACGAACAGGCCGGCGCAGCTGCCAAGATGGGCAAGCCTGGCTACGAGCGCTGATCTAACCGCACTTCCACTGCTTGTATCTCGAGGAGGCGCTGCCTATGAAGGCGGCGCCAGCTCATGCCCATTCACGTTCGCATCTCCCATCACGACCGCCTGGTCGTCGCCGTCGGTCATGGAACCATCACCGCCGAGGAGTTCGTGAACGCCGTCCGGGAGGGCGTCGAGCAGGGCGCGCTGCACTACCGCAAGCTCATCGACGTTGCGGCAGCCAATACCGACGCCGACATGGAGCGCCTCAAGCAGCTCCTGGTGATGGCCCGGAACTCGCCGCAGGCGGCGGAGCGCGGTCCGCTGGCGTTCGTCGTCGACGGAAAGCGCGGCGACACAGTACGCGAGCTCATGGCGATCCCCGAAGAGGGCGAACGGCCTGTCCGCGTGTTCACCAGCCTCCACGAAGCCCGCAAGTGGCTCGACGAGGTCTTCAAGATCGAGATGAAGCGGTAGCTCTTGCCGGACCGCGGACCTCCAGGTCCGCTCATAGTCTTCGTCTTCCGGACCGCGAGCCTCCGGCTCGCTCATGAATCATGAGCGAGCCGGAGGCTCGCGGTCCCGAAGAGCAGGAGCGGACCTGGAGGTCCGCGCTCCGATCACTCGAAGCAGCGGGCCGTCTTGATCTGGCAGGAATTGGCCGGCACGTTGGCGTTGCATTCCGCCCAAGCCGGCTGCTCGACCTCTGCGCGGGTGGCGCCGGCGCTAAAACCTTCGGCGCGGCCGGTCTCGCTGAAGGCATAGGCCACGCAGCGCGCCTGCGCCGTGAACTTGACCTTGCAGTACATGCCGCATTCGGCGAAGGCAGAGGCCTCGGCCGCCTGCCGTGTGGCCATGCCGACGGCGACGCCCCACAGGCCCGCGCCATCGCTGGCCACGGCGACCCACGGCTGCTCCTGCGCCGAGGACGGAATGATGACGGCAGCGGAAAAGAGCGCTGCGAGAACAAGACGGCGTATCATCACTTGCATCATCACTTGAGTCGTCACTGGGGCGTATTCCTTGCCAGGAAGTCGTGCACGCGGCGAATCGATTCTTGCAGGAACTCCGGCCCGCGCCAATCCTTCTGGACTTCGATGTTGGGAGCAAGCTCGGCGATCTCCGCACTGGTATGGGCCGGATGCGGCTTGTCGGTCCCGGGCTGCAGATAGAGCGGCGCGCAGCCACCCATGACGTGGAACTTCTTGAAGCCGAGATGGTCCATCCATGGGAAACCGTTGGGATAGGCCGGCGAGGAGCCGCCCCACATGCTCATCTCCGACTTCAATCCGCCCGGCGCATAGAGCAGGACGGGAAAGCCCGCGCCGTGGATTTCGTAGTGGATCTCGGCGTCGGCGCGTTTGAGCATCGGCATGGACGGCCCTCCTTGCGGCTTACTGCGCTTTATAGCCAATCGAATCGATGATCGTCTTCCAGCGGGCAAGGTCGGCCGTCATACGCTGGGTGAACTCGGCAGGAGTAGAGGTCTCGACGTCGAGGCCAAGCTCCGTGAGCTTCTTCTGGACATCGGGCAGGGCCAGGACGGCCCTGAGCTCCTTGCCCCAGGCATCGACCAGCGGCGTCGGCGTCTTGGCAGGAACGAAGAAGACGTACCAGCCCAGGATCTGCAGCTTGGGATAGCCGAGCTGGGTGGCGGTCGGAATTTCCGGCGCCGAGGTGGTGGGCTTGGTGCCCGAGGTGAAGATGACCTTCACCTTGCCGGCGCGATGATGCTCCAGGAAGTCGGTGATGCCGCCGCAGCCGGCGGCGATGTGACCACCCTGCAGGTCGGCGACCAGCGGCGCGGCGCCGCGATAGGGCACGGGTTCGAGCGGAATGTCGATCTCGCGCCCGGCCATGACGCCGAAGAAATGCGTGAACGAGCCCATCGCCGTGGTGCCGAAGCTCTGCCGTGTCGGGTTCTTCTTCAGCCATTCGATGTAGTCGGGCAGCGTGTTGACGCCGATGGTCGGCGACACGCAGAAGGCCGTCTGCACCGTGCCGGCCAGCGTGACCGGCTGGATGTCGGCCAGGGGATCGAACGGCACCGACTCCATGGTGAGCTTCTGGACGATGGTCGCCGACGGCACGTAGGCGATCGTGGTGCCATCCGGAGCCGCGTTCTTCAGGGTCTCGACGGCTATGGTGCCCGAGGCGCCCGCCTTGTTGTCGATCAGGACATTGCGACCGGTGCGCTGCTTCAGCGGCTCGGCGAGGAAGCGCGCCATGACATCGGTGCCGCCGCCGGCAGGAAAGCCGACCAGGATCTTGAGCGGCTTGTCGGGCAGCCCCGTCTGCTGCTGCGCCCGCACCGCGGCCAGCGGTGCCATTGCCGCGGCGCCGGCAATGGCGAGCGTTGAGCGGCGACTGACTTTCTTCATGGTTTCCTCCTAGGACACGAGACTCCACGCAAGCTCGGCGCGCTCGCGCGCAGACCGGCTCATCTTGATCGATTCGGGATTTGACGAATTGCCCTGCAGGCCGCGGCGATAGACGCCCTGGGCAATGGCGGCCAGGCGATACAGCGAGAAGGCAAGGTAATAGTTCCAGTGCGCGATGGATTGCCGCCCGGTGCGTCGGCAGTAGGCGGCGACATAGTCCTGTTCGGTCGGCAGGCCAAGCCTGTCGAAGTCGACCTTGGCGAAGCCGTGCGGCGGATCGGGCAGGTGATAGCCCAGGCAGTTGTAGGCGACATCGCACAACGGGTGGCCGAGCGTCGAGAGCTCCCAGTCGAGCACCGCCACGATCCGCGCCTCGGTCGGATGGACGATGAGGTTGCCCAGCCGGTAGTCGCCATGGACGATGGTGGTCGGATCCTCTGCCGGGATGTTCTCTGGCAGCCAGGCCGAAAGCTTGTCCATCGCCGGGATGTCTTCGGTCTTGAGCTCGGCGTACTGCTTGCTCCAGCGCGCCACCTGGCGGGCGATGTATTGGCCGTGGCGCCCGTAGTCGCCCAACCCGACCTTCACCGGATCGACCTTGTGCAGGCGGGCGAGCACGTCGTTCATGGAATCGAAGATGGCCGCGCGCTCCTCGCGGCTCTGGCCGGGCATCGCGGCGTCGATCAGGATGCGGCCCGGCACGGCCTCCATCAGGTAGAACATCTGGCCGATCACCGAATCGTCGGTGCACAGCAGGCGGGCAGGCGCCACCGGGACGTCTGTCCCGGCAAGGGCTGCGATCACCCGAAACTCGCGATCCACCTGGTGGGCCGACGCCACCAGCTTGCCGGGCGGCTTCTTGCGCAGCACGAAGTCGTGCCGCTTGCCGTCCGCCATTTCCGCCGCAACGAAGAAGGTCGGGTTGGAATGGCCGGAGTCGAACTGCCTTACCTCCAATCCTCCGCGATAGGCCTCGAGATGCTGGCGCAGGTAGCGGTCGAGCGAAGCGTTGTCGAAGCGATGGCGCTCCATGACGGGGACGGTGTTGGCATAGGTCGACATGATGCGGCGAGCCTAGAGGCCGCCGTGCGCGCTCCGCAAACCCTTGAAGCCACAGAGAGAAACGCAATTCCAGGGCGTCAGATTATTTCGCCGGGTGATCCTTGTGGCAGGAGCAACCGCAGCAATGGCCAACCGTTGAATTCGATCAAACAGGACCGACACGCGTGGGCGTCGCGAGCAGAGAACCAAGCGAAGAACGCTTCCCCGTTGTCCATATGCATCGTGGTTCGGCGATCCGCCGCCCGCTGATCGTGCTGGCGGTGTGCGCCGTCGCAGCCCTGGGCTACGTCGCCCGCGACTTCCTCATTCCCACGGCGGGCGCCATCGTGCTGGCGCTCATCCTGACGCCGGTCGCCAACACCTTCGAGCGCCTGCGCGTTCCGCCGACCCTATCTGCCGCCGCGTCGGTGCTGCTGCTGGCCATGGGCCTGGCGGTGCTGCTGGCCATCTCCATTCCGGCACTCAGCAGCTGGATCGACCAGACGCCTTATCTCACCTACACGCTGGAGCGGAAGCTCGCGGGCGTGCGCAAGTCGGTCGCCATCGTCCAGGAGGTTTCCAAGCAGGTCGAACAGGCGGCATCGGCGGCGACGCCCACCACGCCGACGGTGACGCCGCCCGAGAAGGTGGTGGTGCGCGAGAAGTCGCTGATGGCCGAGCTTGCCAGCACGACGCCCGGCCTGCTGCTGCAGGTGCTCTATGCCGCGGTGCTGGCTTTCCTGTTGCTCGCCCATCGCAACAACTCGCGGCGGCAGATCATGCGCATCCCGGCCTCGTTCAACACGCGCGTTCGTCTCGCCCGGGTGATGCGCGACATCAACGACCGCGTCGGCCACTACCTGTTCTCGCTTGCCGTGATCTATGCCGGCGTCGCCGCCTGCGCGACGGTCGCGCTGGCGATGCTGGACTTTCCCAACGCCATCATCTGGGGCGCCCTGATGGGCATCGCGGGCTTCGTGCCGTTCATCGGCTCGGCGGTGACCATAGCGGTCGTCGCCCTGGTGGCGCTGGTCACCTTCGACGATTGGCCGCGCATCATCGGCGCGCCGGCTGCCTTGCTCGCCATTCACGTCATCGAGGCTAATCTCGTCACGCCGATGTTCGTCAGCCGCCGCTGCGCCCTCAACACGGTGGCGGTGTTCGCGTCCATCGCCCTGCTTGGCTGGATGTGGGGCGCGATCGGCGCCATCGTCGCCGTGCCCCTGCTGATCCTGATCAGCACGATCGCCGCCCACCTGCCGTCGCTGCGCTGGCTGGAGATCCTCCTGGCCGACGATCGGCCGGTGAGCGAGCGGCTGGCGCGCAAGCCGTCGCTTGCGTCAGTGGCGCGCCCGCCGTCGCCGACGCGCGTCCGTCAGCCGCGCCGGCGGCTGGCGACGGCGAAGTAGAGCAGGCCGGCCAGGCCCCAGAACGCGCCGAGGATTCCCCACGCCGCCGCTGGATCCAGACTGCGGGCAAGCAGGATGTAGGCGGAGCAGGTGAGGCAGACCACGCCGACGCCGATCGCGACCGCGGCGCCGATCGCCAGCATGGCGCGCATTGCCGCGTCGTGCGCAGCATTGCGCAGGGAGCGTGCGGCGGCGGCCGACGCCGCCACGCGCAGAAGGGGGCCGATCATCGATGGTCGAGGCGATGCGGGTCGCTTGTTCGTCGCTCGACTAGTGCCGACGACAAAGCCAGCCTGCAATGAAGCCGATGCCGATGATCGCCGCGAAGGTGGTGAGCGGACGCGTCTCGGTGTGTTCGATCAGCGTATCGGTGGCCTTGTCCTTGAGCTTGGCGGTGTCCTGTGCGAACGCCTTGGCCGTGTCGCCGTACTTGGCGACGAGGTCGCGTGCTGATTTCAGCGTTTCCTCGAGCGCTGCTTCGCCACGGGCCACGATCGAGCTGCCGGTTCCGTTCACCGTGTCGGCCAGCTCGTCGAGCTGCTGCCGAAGAAGCGCGATTTCGCGCGCCAGATCCTTGCCGTTATGGGTCGCCGCATTGCGCATGACTTGCTCCTGGGCTGCTAGGGTCTGCCCAGTGAACGTTCCGGGACGGGACGAGTTCCCTCGGGCTGCAACCGGGCCAGGTTCCTTCCCCGTAAGACGGGGAGGGTAGGAAAGGGGAGAGCTGCAGAAAGAATGTATGAATTTTATTGATCTGAAATTGGAGGTGCCCCGACTGAGGCTCGCCCCCTCCCTACCCTCCCCCGTAAGACGGGGGAGGAGAAGGCTTTAGCGAATGGCGTCGTCCAGGGTCTCGGCGAAGGCTCGGATGACAGGTTCCAAAATCTCCGGCCCCGTCGTCGCGGCCGAATCGGCGGGTGTGTGGAAGAAGGTGTGGGAACCCGCCATGCCGAAGAAGCGTGGGTAACCCGCGGCCTGCACGTCGCGCAGCTCGCCAATGCCGGCGCGCGCGCCCAAGAGCGGCGTGGCCGCGACGTCCTTGAAGCGGCGCATCACCGTGGTCTCTATCGCCTGCGAACTCAGCACCAGGCGCTGGCGGGTGTCGACCTCGCGATCGGTGACCCAGCGCTCGCCGTCGCGACGCCAGGCGAAGCAGGCCAGCGAGGCGCCGAAATGCGCCCATGCCACGGTGGCGTCCGGCGCCGGTGCGCCGTCGTGCAGGAAATGCTCCATGCCGCCATGGCCGATCTCGTGGCCCGAGGTGGCGACGAAGACCAGGTCGACATCGGGCCAACGCGTCTGGGCAAGCCGCGCCATCGCGAGGAAGCCCGCAATGCCGGGACCGCGCTCGCAGCTGCTGGTGAACCAGCTCGTCACCGGCGTCGAGATCGCAAGCCAGCGTCCGCCCTTTCCGTGACTGAGGCTGCGGTCCAGCCGGCCGACGACGTTGCGTCCGGCCACGTCGCGCCGCCATGCGCCTTGCACCGACACGGAAACCGGTTGGCCGGACTGCTGGGCCCGCTCGAGCAACGGCCGGTCCTTCGGCGCCACCAGGATCACCGGCACGGGCCAGGGTGGGCTCTTCTGGTCGACATTGTAGGTGAAGATCTCGCCGCTCGGATGATCGATGGTGAGCAGCACAGCGGCGGGTCGTCGCGCGAAGGCGTTCTCCAGGGCCGCGACATGCTGCGCGGTGAGGTAGGCGCCGCGATCGAAAGGCAGTGTGAGGCGCACGAAGGCATCGGCTGCGGGGCCGCTGTCGGTCGCCGCGATCGGCGCCGTCAGGGCGAACGTCGCCTGCCGCTCGGGGATCCACCATTGCGGCACGACCGGGCGCGCCTCGTTGCCGACTGACAGAGTCGCGGCCTGGAAATCGTACTGGCGCGGCAGCGAGAAGCGCTGCGAGGAGACCGTCAGCCCGGCGCGCTCGAGCTCCTCGGCGATCCAGGCCAGCGCGCGTTCGGCGCCCGGCGAGCCGAAGCGATGCGGTCCGAAGCTGTCGTAGCGCTGTACGTCGGCATAGAGCGCGGCGCCCGACAAGGGATCGGCGAAGGCTGGCAAGGACATGGCGAGCAGCAGACCGGCGGCGAGGGCGGTCTGGCGGCGGCGCATCAGAACCGGAGCGTCTGCACCAGCTCGGACGGCAACTCCGACATCCGCACGTACTGGGCGAGGATGTGCATCAACGATTGGTGCACATCCTCGACGATGCCGTAGTTCGCGGCGGCGACATGCAGGCTGATGTCGGCCATCTGCGCGCTGCGTCCGCCGGAGAAGCCGGACATCGCGATTGTCGTCATGCCGTTCTCACCGGCCCAGTCGAGGGCGCGCACGATGTTCTCGGAGTCGCCGGACGACGAGATGGTGATCAGCACATCGCCCGGGCGTGCCGCGTTCTTGAGCTGGTAGGCGAAGATCTCGGGAAAGGCCATGTCGTTGGCGATCGCCGTGACCAGCTCGACGGTCGCCGACAGGCTCATGACGCGCGGCCGCAGCGTCGTGTTGGTGGCGATGCCCTTGGAGCAGTCGCAGGTCAGGTGATTGGCGATCGCAGCCGAGCCGCCATTGCCGCAGGTGAAGATCAGCCGGTCGGCCTGGATGGCGCGCTTCATCGCCGTCACGGCTCGATCGACCTCTCCAGGGCGCACAGAATTGAGCGCCTTGGCCATCGCCGACGCATAGTCGGCAAGGAAGGCGCCGGCGGTGGAGTACTTCTGGCCTGGAAACTTGGCTGTCATGCAAAACGGTGGGTAAGCGACGGCCGTGCCGGCGTCAACCGTCCCACACATTCTGGGGCATCGGCAGCTTGGCGAAGTCGGCAGCCACCAGCGGCCGGTGGTGGGAGACCCCTTCCTTCTCCAACAGCATCATGTATTGGCGCACATGCTGGCCGGAGTGCCAGGTCGTCCGCTCCATGAGCTCATGCAGGGTCTGCGGACCGTAGTATGTCTGCAGCGTCTTGGACGGCGCCGTGTCGCCGGCCTGCCACCAGGCCCGGAAGCGATCGCGAATCTTCGCGCCATAGGCGACCAGGGCCTCGGTGGTGGCGTCGGCGGCGGGCTCCTCGCGGAACATGGCCTGGACCAGCGTGACGTTCTCGTTGGCGTCGAGGAAGGCCTGGACGACGCGGAACAAATGGAAGGCCAGCGTGCGGTAGCTGCGCGGCCGTCCCGGCACATGCGTGGCGAGCCGGTCGGCCGGCATCAGCGGGATCAGCTCGAGGGCGGCATCCATGAACTTGGTGACACGCGCCGCCAGTTCGTCGGTCGAAAGCTCAGGGCCGGACTTCTCGCCGAGGCCGAGGAACTCGACGATCTGCTTGGTGCTCTGACCGAAGGTGTATTTGTCGCCGCGCGACAGCACGGGCACCGAGCGCACGCCGAGCTGTTCCAGCTCCGCCATGCCGGTCGGATCCTCGAGCACATTGACTGAAACGAAGTCGATCCCACGGATCGATAGAAACTCTTTGAGTCTCAGGCAGCTGGTTCAACCGGGCTGCCAGAACACCTTCAGTGGTTCGCTCATGCGCTCCTCAGGGTGATGTCATTTCTCGGATCTCAATTGGTCGCCTTGATGCCGAGCGTGTCAAGGATCGTCTGCCAACGCACCATGTCTGCAGCCAGTCGCTTGGCGCATTGCTCGCCGCTCGACGTTTCCACGTCGAGCCCCAGCTGGGTCAGGGATTCGGTCGTTTCGCGCGCCTCGAGCGTGGCGCGCAATTCGTGTTCCCAGGCCGCTGCCACCTCCGGCGAGAGGCCGGACGGCCCGAAGAAGGCATACCAGTTGTGCAGCTCCAGGGCGGCGTAGCCCAGCTCGACGACGGTCGGGATGTCGGGCGCCATCTTGCTGCGTTGACTGCCCGAGCTGACGAGAATGCGCAGCCGCGAGCCGCGATGATGCTGCAGCAGCGACGTCAGGCCACTGGTGGCGGCAGGCACCTTTCCTTGTTCGAGGTCGGCCACCAGCGGCGAGGCGCCCTTGAAGTACACGGCCTCCAATTCCCGACCGAGCGCCTTGCCGATCATCAGGCCGAAATAGTGCGTGAAGCTCTGCAGCGAGGTCGTACCGAAGCGAGCGTCCTCGGGACCAGCGGCCCGCAGCCACTTGCCGTAGTCGGCAAGGGAGGAAACGTTGATCTTGCGCGACACCGCGAAGCCCGTCGTGTAGGTGCCCGCCAATGTCAGCGGCATGATGTCGATCTGCGGGTCGAACGGGAAGGACTTGGTCGTCAGCCGTCCGATCAGCGTCGCCGTCGGAATGAAGCCCAGCACCGATCCATCGGTCGGCGCCTTCTTCAGGAATTCGCCGACCGCCGCGCCCGCCGCACCGGGGCGGTTCTCGATGGTCACCGGCCGCGAGATGCGCCGCTGCAGCGCGCCTGCGATGACACGAGCCATCTCATCGGTGCCGCCGCCGACCGGATAGCCGATGACGATCCGCACGCCGCGCGCAGGCAGAACGCCCTGCGCATGCGCCGCAGAGGCCGCGAACACCGCCGGTGCTGCAAGGATAGTGCGACGCGACAGGCGAACCATTGCAATGCCTCGCCTCCGTACCCGATAACGCGAAGGCGGCTAGTCGTTTCCGTCAGGCAGGCTTGTGGCAGACCACGCAGACCTTGTTGCCGTCGGGATCCCTGAGATAGGCGCCGTAGTAGTTGGGATGATAGTGCGTGCGCAGTCCCGGCGCACCTTCGTCCTTGCCGCCGGCTGACATGCCGGCCTTATGCGCGGCATCGACCGATGGCCGGTCGGCCGCGTCGAGGCCAACGGTAACGCCGTTGCCAGCGGTTGCCGCCTTCTTGTCGAGCGGCGAGACGATCCAGAGCTGGGGGCGTCCGCCGGCGCGGCCGTAGCCTGCTGCGTCGGGATAGTCGGCAAGACGTGTGAGCCCCAGCGCCTTGCCGACGCCGTCGTAAAACGCCTTGGCTTTGGCGACGTCGTTGGTGCCGACCGTGACGTGGCTGAACATCGTGGTCCTCTCTCAATTGTCGGCTGGATGCCGAACGATTGCAGCACCTCGCGCCAGCGCCCGAGGTGGCCGGCGAGTCTGGCGGCGCATTGCTCAGCTGTCGAGGGCTCGACCTCGACGCCGAGCTGCTCGAGCCCGGCCACGACCTCGCGATCGGCGAGCACGCGATGGCCGGCGAGAACAGAGCAGCGCCCGCCGCGACGACACTGCGGCGGGTGACGCGTATCGACATCCTCCTCAGGATGCCGCAGGCGCGTAGACCGAGGCAAGCTGGCGCGACACCAGCCGGGCGTAGAGGCCATTCTTCGCAAGCAGTGAAGCGTGTGTGCCGCTTTCCGCAACACGCCCGCCATCCAGCACCACGATCAGGTCGGCATCGCGCACCGTCGACAAGCGATGGGCGATGACGATGGTCGTGCGGTCAGACTGCAGCAGGTCGAGCGCGCGGCGCACGGCCTGCTCGTTGACGGCGTCGAGATGCGAGGTCGCCTCGTCGAGCACCAGGATGGGCGCGTCCTTCAGGAAGGCGCGGGCAATGGCAACGCGCTGGCGTTGGCCGCCCGACAGCGCCGTGCCGCGTTCGCCGACCGGCGAATCGAGGCCGTCGGGCAGGGCGGCGACGAGGTCGCTCAACGAGGCATGCCGGATCGCCGCCTGCAGCTCGGCTTCCGAGGCGTCGGGCCGGGCGATCAGGATGTTGGCGCGCAGGCTGTCGTTGAACAGATAGGTGTCCTGGGCGACCAGAGCGATCAGCCGGCGAAGCTCGTCGAGCTTGTAGTCGCGCAGATCGGCGCCGTTCAGCGTGATGCGGCCCGAATCGGCATCCCAGAAGCGCATCAGGAGCTGCGCCGTCGTGGTCTTGCCGGCGCCGGAGGTACCGACCAGGGCCACGGTCTTGCCCGCCGGAATCACGAAGCTCACGTCGCTGAGCGCGCGGCGCGTCTGGCCGGGATAGGTGAAGTTCACCTTCTCCAGGGCAAGCGACGCAGCGCCGCTGCGCGGCGGCACGCCCGCCCCGTCGCGCACCGGGATCGGCTCGTTGGCCAGCGCATAGACGCGCCGCGTGGCGCCGAGCGTATCCGCAAGCTGGCGGCCGATCTGGGCGATCTCCGACACCGGCAGGAAGGCCGCCATGGCGAGGATGGTGAGCAGCGGCAGCAGGCCCGCGTCGATGGCGCCGTTCTGCGACAACACGGCGCCCGTCACGACCACGGCGAGGCCGCCCAAACCAGTCAGCACTTCCAGGATGGCGTGCTGCAGCGTCAGCTCGCTGAAGAAGGGCAGGCGCAGCGAGATGTGGCGCTGCGAGAGCTGGTCGAGCTTGTCGCCACGCGCATCTTCCTGCTGGAAGGCGACGATCTCGCCCAGGCCCTGCACCGAATCGACGGCGAAGGCGCCGAGCTCGCCCGAGGCCTCGCGCGCCTGGCTGCCCAGGCGATCGACGCGCTTGCGCATCAGGAAGGGGCTGAGGCCGACGGCGAGCAGGAACGGCAGCAGCGCCAGTGCCAGCCAGCCGTTGGCCCACGCCAGCACCGCGACCACGGCCGCCGGCACCAGGATGGCGACGAAGGCGGGCGCCACGGTATGGGCGAAGAAGTATTCGACCAGCTCGATGTCATGGGTGGCGAGCGCCATCAGGTCGCCGGTGCGCCGGCGCACCAAGTAGGCCGGCGCCAGCGCATCGAGCTTGCGGAAGGCGTCGATGCGCATCTCGGCCAGCAGGCGGAAGGCCATGTCATGCGCCAGCCAGGATTCGAACCAGTGCAGGATGCCCGACAATGGCGCCACGATGGCGAGTGCGATGGCCAAGCCCGCATAAGGCTGGTGGTTCTTCAGCGCGAGTACGATCAGCGCCGACAGCACGCCCACGCCGATGAAGGCGATGACGCGCAGCACGCCCAAGGTGAAGGTCGCGGTGAGCTTGCCCTTCCACGGCATGATCACCTTCATCAGCGCGACCACGACCTGGTACCAGGTGAGGCCCTCGGCCTTGATGATGCCCTCGGTCACGACCTTCACCGCGCCGCCTGGCGTGTCGGCGACGGACTCCGCCTTCAGCGGCGCGGCGATGGTTTCGAGGGCGTCGGGCGTCTGCTGCTCGCGCGCCTGCTCGGCCATCAGGCCGGCATAGACTCCGCCCTTGGCCATCAATGCATCGTGGCGGCCTTGCTCGGCGACCTTGCCGCCGTCGAGCACGAGGATGCGGTCGCAGTCGATCACGCTCGACAGGCGGTGGGCCAGGATCAGCGTCGTGCGGCCCTGCATCAGGCGATCGAGCGCCTCCTGGATCACCGCTTCGTTCTCGGCATCGACGGCGGAGAGCGCCTCGTCGAGCACCAGGATCGGCGTATCGCGCAGCAGGGCGCGCGCGATGGCGACGCGCTGGCGCTGGCCGCCGGAGAGCTTGATGCCCTTTTCTCCGATGACCGTCGCATAACCCTGCGGCAGGCTCAAGATGAAGTCGTGGATGTTGGCCGCGCGCGTGGCGTCCTCGATCTCCTGCTGCGTCGCCTGCGGGCGGCCGAGCCGGATGTTCTCCTCGACGGTGCCGTGGAACAGGAAGGTGTCCTGGTTCACGACCGAGATCAGCGACCGGATCTCGGCGAAGGGAAGCGTACGCAGGTCGTGGCCGCCTAGAAGGATGCGGCCGCGGTCGGGATCGTAGAAGCGCAGCAGCAGGCGGACGATCGACGACTTGCCGCCGCCCGACGGGCCGACCAGGCCCAGCCGCTCGCCCGCCTTGGCGCGGAAGGAAAGGCCGTCATGCACGGTGCGTCGCGTGCCGGGATAGGCGAAGCGCACGTCCTCGAACTCGATGGTCGGTGCCAGAGCCTTGTCGAGGCGAGCCGGCTTCGCGTCGGCGACGTTGGGCTTGTCGTCGAGGATGCGATAGATGCCCTGCGCGGCGGAGAGCCCGACCATGCCCTGGTGCAGCACCGACCGCAGCTCGCGCATCGGCCGGAAGATTTCGATGCCCAGCATCAGGATGATCAGCAGCGCCGACAGCGACATCGCGCCCGACTCCACGCGCGAGGCGCCGTAGATCAGCGCCGTCGCCGCGCCGCCCGCGATCGCGGTGTCGGTGATGCCGCGCGCCAGCGAGTTGGTGCCGAGCACCCACATGGTGCGACGGAACAAGTCGCGCGCCTCGACCTCGAGCTTGTCGGCGCGCGTCTTGCCCTGGCCGAACGCCTTCAGCGTCGCCAGGCCCTGGATCGAATCGAGGAACTCGGCGGCGAACGAGGCATAGGCGGTCTGCCGGCGTCGCGAATTCTTGACGTCCCACTTGTGCCACAGCGCCGGCGCCAACAGCGCCACCAGGGCGAAGGCCAGCATGACCAGCGCCACCGGCAGGTCGACGAAGGCCACGACGGCGAAGATCAGGATGGGCGAGAGCAGCGCGATCAGGAACTGCGGCAGGAACTGGCCGAAATAGGTTTCGAGCTGCTCGACGCCGTCGATCATCGACAAGGTCAGGCCACCCGAGCGCTGGCGGCCGACCGTGCCCGGTCCGAGCGACGCCACCTGGTCGTAGAGGATGCGGCGCAGCTTCTTCTGCACCCGCGCCGCCGTGCCATGCGCCACCACCGCGCGCCAGTGCTCGGCGAGGCCGCGCAGGACCATGACCAGCGCGATCAGCAGCACCGAGGGCACCAGCTCGGCCATTGGCCGGCCGGTGAAGACCTGGCCGATCAACCAGCCCAATAGGCCAAGGCGGGCGATGCCCAATCCGACGGCCAGAAGCCCGATTCCGACGGCGCCGGCGATGCGCCAGCGCACCCCTTTGGTGAAGACGAGGAGGCGAGGTTCGATGTGCATGAGAATCATTCTACGGGCGAACATTCATATTCGTCAGTCCACAAATTGGAAGAACGGGTGTACATTTTTGAACATGGACGCCAACTGGGACGATCTCCGCGTTTTCCTGACCCTGGCCCGCGAGGGTACGCTCAGCACGGCCGCCAAGGCGCTGGGTGTCAGCCACCCCACCGTCTCGCGCCGCGTGCAGGCGCTGGAGCATCAGATCGGTGCTCGGCTGTTCGAGCGCCTGCCCGACCGCTTCGTGCCGACATCGGCCGGCGAGGAACTGCTGGCCGACACCGAGGCGATGGAGAAGGCGGCTCTTTCCATCAAACGCCGCAGCGCCGGTCTCAGCGACACGGTGAGCGGGGTGGTGCGCCTGTCGGCCGGCGAGGCGATGGCGGTGCTGGTCGCGCGCCATCTGTCGTGGCTGCGCGCGCGGCTGCAACAGATCGAGTTCGAAGTGGTGGCAAGCCACACCCTCGCCAACCTGTCGCGCCGCGAGGCCGATCTCATGATCCGCGAGCAGGTGCCGGAGCTTGCCGGCATCGTCACCCGCAAGCTCTGCCACGTCGCCTACGCGGTCTATGCGGGGCGCCGTCTCGAGTTGAAGCGTACCGAGATGCCGGCGCTGGTCGACCTGCCCTGGATCGGCTTCGACGACGACCACGGCTACATGCCGGGCCAGCGCTGGATACATGAGCAGATCGGCCGGCGGCCCGAGATGCGGGTCAACAACTGGCTCGTCCTGCACGATGCGGTGCGCTCCGGGGCGGGCCTTGGCGTGCTGCCCTGCTACCTCGCCGACCAGGACCCCAGGCTGCAGCGCGTCGGCGGCGTGTTGCCCGAGATCACCACCGAGCAGTGGCTGCTGGTGCACCGCGACCTGCGTGCCCTGCCACGGGTGCGGGCGGTCATGGATGCGCTGGTCGAGCTCTTCCAGCGTCATCGCTACCTTCTGGAAGGGCGCGGAAACGGGAGCGAATGAATGCGGCAGATTCCACTGGGCGCCAAAGGAACAGCGACGTTACGGGTGCAGTCCGAGCATCTCGCCAATCGATTCAAGGACGCCATGCTACCGCAAGTGCTTGCGACGCCCGTGATGATCCTGGTCATGGAGAATGCCGCGCTCAATGCCATCAAAGCGTTCCTGGACGCAGGTGAAAGCGCTGTCGGCACGGCGGTCGATGTAAAGCATTTCGCTGCCACGCCTGTCGGTCACGAGGTGCGCGCGACGGCCGAGGTGGTCGGCGTCGAGGGCAAACGCGTCGACTTCAAAGTGTCGGCAAGCGACGGCAAGGAGGAGATCGGCAGCGGCACACACCAGCGAATCGTGATCGATCTCCGCTCGTTCAACGAACGCCTCGCCAAGAAGAGCGGGCTGTAGCGATGTGCCAGTAGTTCCGCACACAGGTTCTGGCT
>NZ_BKAJ01000051.1 GCF_007992495.1 Reyranella soli | reverse complement strand
TGTGCAGAGCTACTAGACGGGACGGGTCCGGCGCTCCTGTTCCTGCTCGCCCCAGGCGCACAGCTCCCCGATGATCTTCAGCAGCGACGATCCGCTGATGCGCCGCGTCGGCGGCGTGCTGCCCGAGGTCTCGACCGAGCAGTGGCCATGATGGACCCTCCGCGCCGCGCCTTCACTCGGCCGCCTGCAGCCGCGGTTCGTGCACGTCCGGCCAGGGCAGGCCGAGGTTTTCGCGCAAGGTCTTACCCTCGTATTCGGTGCGGAACAGGCCGCGGCGACGCAGCTCGGGAATGACGGTCTCGATGAACCGGTCCATGCCCTGAGGCAGCAGCGGCGCCATGACGTTGAAGCCGTCGACCTCGCCCTCGACGAACCGCTCTTCCAGCGCATCCGCAATGTCCTTGGTTGTCCCCAGCACCGTCCAGTGGCCGCGTGTGCCGGCCGCGCGCCGGGCGAGTTGGGCCACCGTCAGGTTCTCGCGGATGCCCATGTCGAGCATCAGCTTCTGCCGCCCCTTGTGGCCGTCGGTGTCGGGCAGGCTCTCGAGACGCATGTCGAGAGGGTAGCCCGACAGGTCGAGGCCGACCGTCGAGTTCAGCATCATCAGGCCGACCTCCGGCTGGATCAGCTCCTCGAACACGGCATAGGAATCCTCCGCCTCTGCTCGGCTGTCGGCGACGACGCAGCAGACGCCCGGCATGATCTTGAGGGATTCCTGTCGGCGACCGAAGCGGGGCAGCCGGGCGCGCAGGTCGCGCGAGAAGCGGCGGGACTCCTCGACCGTCTGCTGAACAGTGAAGACCACCTCGGCCGTGCGCGCGGCCTGCTCCATCGCCGGTTCCGACGTGCCGGCTTGGATCACGACCGGCCGGCCCTGCGGTGACCGCGGCACGTTCAGCGGACCACGGACGGAATAGTAGCGGCCCTTGTGGTCTAGGAAGCGCACCTTGCGGGGATCGAAGTAGCGCCCGGACCCCTTGTCGTGCAGGAAGGCGTCGTCGTCCCAGCTATCCCACAGCCCCAGCACGACATCGACGAACTCGTCAGCCCGCCGGTAGCGCTCGGCATGGCTGGGATGGTGGTCCATGCTGAAATTCTGAGCCGCATTGAAGTTGGACGAGGTCACGACGTTCCACCCCGCCCGGCCGCCGCTGAGGCAGTCCAGCGATGCAAACTTGCGCGCGACGTTGAACGGGTCGTTGTAGGTCGTCGATACGGTCGAGACGAGCCCGATATGGTCGCTGACCGCTGACAGCGCCGACAGGAGCGTGATCGGCTCGAACTGCGCCGTGTAGCGGATCGAGGTGCGGCTCAGCGCGTCGAGATCCGCCTCGATCGTCCGCCCGCCGCCGCCGGCGAAGGCGTCGTTGTCGGCCAGGAATCCCATGTCGAACTTGGCGCGCTCCGCCGACTGGATCTGGTGCACGAAGGCCTTGAAATCGATGGCCGAGCACGGGGAAGCGTCGGGATGGCGCCAAGCCGCGACGTGGTGCCCGGTCGGGAACAGGAAGTAGCCGAGTTTCATCTGATGCGCCGGTTTCGCCACCACAGCCCTCCTTCAGTCGGCCGCTGCCTGCCGTTCGTCCTCCGGTGCCGCGGCGCCGTCGACCGCCGCGGGTCCGAGGCCCTGTCTGCGGCTGCGTCCGGCCAGCCCGCGTGGCACCGAAGCGATCAGCATGCGGGTGTAGGGATCGGTCGGGTGGAAGAGCACCTGCCGCGGTGCGCCGCGCTCCACGATCTTGCCGGCGTTCATGACGGCGATCTGCGTGCAGACCCGCGCGACCACCGCGAGGTCGTGGCTGATCAGGATGATGGTCAGTCCCAGCTCGCGATTGAGATCGCTGAGCAGGTTGATGATCTGCCCTTGCAGCGACACGTCGAGCGCCGACACGGGCTCGTCGGCGACCAGCACCTCGGGCTTCATCGCCAGTGCCCGGGCGATGCCGACGCGCTGGCGCTGGCCGCCGGACAGCTCGTGCGGGAACCGGCGCAGCAGCATGGCGTCCAGGCCGACCTGGTGCATCAGGCTCGCGATCTCGCCCTCCGCCGCGGCGCCGGTGACGCTGCGCGCCGCGAGCGCTTCGGCGAGCACCCGCCGGATCCGCTTGCGCGGATTGAGCGACGATCCGGTGTCCTGGAAGACCATCTGGACGGCATGCCGGAACGTGCGTTGCTCCTCGGCCTTCAGCCGGGCGACATCCGCACCGCGGTAGACGACCTTTCCGGCGGTCGGCTCGATCAGGCGCACGATGATCTGGGCCAGCGTCGACTTTCCGCAGCCGCTCTCGCCGACCAGGCCAAAGATCGCCCCGCGCTCGATCGACAGGGAGACGCCGTCGACGGCTGCAACGCGCGGCGCGCCTCCCCTCAGGCGCTGCAGCAGGCCGCGTCGCAAGGCGTATTCCTTGCGGATGTCCTGCAGCTCGAAGAAACCTTCGGTCTTTGCCATCACGCGGCATCCCAGCAGACGGCGAGATGGCCCGGTTCGCGCCAGGTCGGCGGCTCGGATGTGCGGCAGCGGTCACTTGCCTCGTCGCAGCGCGGTGCGAAGGGACAACCGACGAGATCGCTGTCGAAGCGCGGCGGCAGGCCGGGAATCGTGGGCATCGGCCCGGTGTCGGCATCGAGCCGCGGGATGCAGCGCAGGAGCTGGCGGGTGTAGGGGTGGCGCGGGGCGGCAAACACGCTTTCGACCGAGCTGCTCTCGACCACCTTGCCGGCATACATGACGCAGACGCGGTCGCAGATTTCCGCAATCAGGTCGAGATTGTGGCTGATGAACAGCACGGCGATGCCGAGCTCGCGGCGGATGCGGTCCAGCATGCCGATGACCTGGGCCTGCACCGTGACGTCGAGGGCGGTCGTCGGCTCGTCCGCGATCAGGAGCTTGGGATTGCTGGAGACGGCGAGCGCCGTCATGACACGCTGCCTCATGCCGCCGCTCAGCTCGTGCGGATAGGCGCGCATGCGCTCGCGCGGATGGCGGATGCCAACCAGCGCCAGCAGTTCCTCGATACGCGCCAGCGCAGCCTTGTGGCCGATCGCCTGGTGCGTCCGCATGCTGTCGTAGATCTGCCTCCCGACCGGGATGACGGGATTGAGCGCCGTCAGCGGATCCTGGAAGATCATCGCGATGTCGCGGCCGCGCCGCTCGTTCATCGCCTTGCGCGGCAAGCCGACGAGGTCGGTGCCGTCGAAGACGATACGCCCGCTGCTGATCCGGGCGCCGGGCGGCAGGACCTGCGGGATCGACAGCGCCGTCAGGCTCTTGCCAGATCCCGATTCGCCCACCAAGCCTACAACCTCGCCGGCCGCCACCCTGAGGTCGACGCCGCGAACGACATCGCGCCACTGCTGGCCGGCCTTGAAGGAGATATGCAGGCCGTCGATGCGCAGCAGGGGGTCGGCCGGCATCATGTCGCGTAACCCATGGTGGTGCTGTGGCGGGGGTCGAAGCGGTCGCGCAGGCCGTCGCCAAGCAGGTTGAAGGCGACGACCGTCAGCGAGATCGCAGCACCGGGGAACACCGACAGCCACCACTCTCCTGAGATCAGGTAGTTGCGTCCGTTCGACAGCATGTTGCCCCAGCTCGGAGTCGGCGGCTGGACGCCGAGGCCGACGAAGCTGACGGCGGCCTCGACGATGATGCCGATGGCGAGCATCAGCGTCGCCTGCACGATCACCGGCGACAGGCAGTTCGGCAGCACGTCGGAGAACAGGATGCGTAGCTCGCCCACGCCCTGCAGCCGCCGGGCGGCGACGTAGTTGGACGCCACCTCGGCGAGGGCCGAGATGTAGGTCAGTCGCGCCAGCGTCGGGATGTAGAGCAGGCCCAGCAGGACCATCAGCTTGAGTTCGCTCGAGATAGTGAGCGGCCCCCACTGGACGTCGCGCACGCCGAAGATGCCGACCAGCGCGATCGCCCAGATCAGCAGCGGGATGGAAGAGACGGCCTCGAGGACGCGCATGATCGCCTGCTCGAGCCAGCCGCCGCGGACCCAGGTCGCGAACAGGCCGATGGCGACGCCGAAGGTGACGCCGATGACGACGGCGAACCCCGCCACCGCCAGCGATGCCCGCGATCCCCAGATGACGCGGCTGAGCACGTCCCGTCCCGACTGGTCGGTGCCCATCCAGTGCGTCTCGTCGGGCTCCAGGAGCTTGTCCAGGATGTTGACGGCCAGCGGATCGTACGGGGCGACCAGCGGGGCGAAGATCGAGCTCAGCAGCAGCAGGCCAGCGATGCAGCCGCCGGCAAATCCGGCCGGTCCGCCGAAGAAGTGCACCAGGCGGCGCAGGCGGTTCATGCCGCGGCCGCCGCGAGGCGGGGGTTGAGCCAGCCGTTGATCATGTCCGCGGCGAGGTTGGCCAGCACGAACACGATCGTGAACACCATCACCACGGTCTGGACCATGTAGTAGTCGCGCTGGTTGATCGCCGTCAGCAAGGCGCGCGACATGCCGCCGATGTTGAAGATCTGCTCGATGATCAGCGCCCAGCCGAACATGTGGCCGAACGAGACGCCGGCGATCGTCACGACCGGCAGCAGGGCGTTGCGCATGGCGTACATCAGGATGCGGCCGCGACCGAGGCCGCTCGCTCGGGCGGTGCGCATATAGTCCTGGTTCAGGACTTCCAGCAGGCTGGCGCGCGTCATGCGGGTGATGACGGCGAGATAGAACACGCTGAGGCAGAAGCAGGGTAGGGCGATCGACAGCAGATGCGGGCCGAGGCCCGCCGAGAGCGGCACGAAGCCGCCGGGCGGAAACCAGTCGCGCTCGACCGCGAACGCCAGGATCAGGACCAGGGCGAGCCAGAACCCCGGAATGGACACGCCGAGGACCGCCAATAATCGCGCGAAGTAATCGACGAGGCTGTCGCGATAGAAGGCGGAAAGCGTTCCCAGGAAGACCGAGACGATCGACGCCAGGACGAAGGCGACGATGACCAGCTCCATGGTAACTGGAAACGTGTCGGCGATCTGCTCGTTCATGTAGAGGCCGGTGGTGAACGAGCGGCCGAGATCGCCCTTTAGCACGAGGCGCTCCAGCCAAACCGCGTATTGCACGACGATGGGCCGGTCGAGACCGTGCTGCCGGTCGAAGTCCGCGATCTGCGTCTTCGTCGCCTCGTCGCCCAGGACGATCCGCGCCGGCGATTCGGGGATCGAGCGCGTGAGCATGAACAGCAGCAGGCTCACGACCAGCAGCGAGAAGACGGAGAAACCGAGTCGCCGGAGGAAGAGGCTCGCCATCGTCGACGCTCAGCTCAGCGAGACGTCGCGGATGTTGATGGTCAGTCCGCGGCTCGCCTTGAAGCTTCCGACCCGCTTGCGCCACAGGTTCGTGGCGTTGAAGTAGCCGACCCACACGAAGGGAGATTCGTCTGCGAGCAGCTGCATGATCTCGTCGTAAACCGGCTTCAGCTTCTTCTCGTCGTTCTCGGCGAAGACGATCTTGAGAAGTTCCGCGATCCTCGGGCTCTGGTAGCCGCCCACGTCCGACATGAACTGGTTCGGCAGGAAGTTCTGGCTGAGGAAGTATGTCGCCTCGCCCGGCGACATGATGTTGCGGAACATGGCATCGTAGTTGCCACGGAACATGGCGGGCGAAATCAACGCCGCGTCCGCCATGCGCAGCTTCACCTCGATCCCGAGCTTGGCGAATTCCGACTGCAGGAAGACGATGCAGTCCTTGGCGTCGAGCAGGTAAGGCACGGCGCTGGTCATCAGCTCGAAGCTGGCGCCATCGGCGTACTTCGATTTCTTGAGGTAGAACTTCGCCTTGTCGAGGTCGTAGGCCAGCGACTTGTCCGCGGCCGGATTGAACCACCAGGACGACGCCGGCGCCGGGATCGCGGATTTCTCCACCAGGCCGTAGAAGATGCGCTTGGTGATCGTCTCGCGGTCGACGGCATGGGCCAGCGCGCGACGGAAGTTGACGTCGTCGAAGGGCGGGCGCTTGTTGTTCAGGAGCAGGACGCTCCAGCCGCCGAACGTGCCGCGGGTGTCACCGTCGATGCCGTTGCGCTTCTTGAGGTTGGTGAAATCGCGCGGCGGCGGCGCGCCCATCATGTCGATCTGGCCGCTCAGCAGGTAGGCGACGCGGGAGGCGTCCTCCGGCACGAACTTGACGACCAGCCGATCCCACGCCGGCTTGCCCTTCTGCCAGTAGTTCGGATTGCGGACCAGGCTGACATAGTCGTTGGGTTTCCATTCCTCGAAGATGCCGGGGCCGGTGCCGACGCCCTTCGGGTTGAGGCGGAAATGATCGTCGCCGAGTTCCTGGCGCGATCCCTTCGGCCAGATCGCCATGTGCTTGGTCAGGAAGTAGACCCAGGGGGAGTAGGGCTCCTTGAGGACGACACGCAGGCGGTAGGGGCTGTCGATCTCGACATGGGAGAGGCGGTCGAAGATCGGGCGCCGCGAGGCCTTGTTCTTGGGATCGAGCATGTACTCGAAGCTGTCCTTCACGTCCTCGGCCGTCAGCTTCTTGCCGTTCTGGAAGACGACGTCGTCGCGCAGGTCGAAGGTGTAGACGAGCTTGTCCGCCGATATCTCGGGCAGCGCCTTGGCGAGCTGCGGCTTCAGTATGCCGTCGACGTCGAACTCCAGCAGGTTCTCCCAGATGGTCTGGGAGATGATCATGGTGTCGTGGCTCGCCATGTTGATGGGATCGCAGGTGATCGGATTGTCGCTCAGCGCCACGGTCAGCGTGCCGCCGGGGCCGGCCTTGGCATCGCGGATCCAGCTACCGGAAAGCGTGGCGGCCGAAATCGCGGCGGCGGCCTGTAGTGCGGTTCGTCTGGTGATTCCGGCAGTGCGACGCATGCGCTTGACCTCCGTCAGCTGGCGATCACACCCGTCCGCGCGTTCCTCATCCCTTCGTCGATGGCTTTCATGCCTTATTGGATCGAAGCAAGGGGACCGTGCCCCTTGCATCTTCACGTCACTATGCGTTCGTTACTCGGCCGCTGCCGCCTGCTGCTCTGGCTGCTGCGGACCGCGCACCAGGCGGCCGGGCAGCTCGCCGGTCGACTCGCCTTCACGGTACACCGGCACGCCGGAGACGATCGTCGCGACGTAGCCCTCGGTACGCTGGTTCAGCCGCCGGCCGCTCGCCGGCAGGTCGTAGACCACGTGCAGCGGTCCGACATTCAGCCGGTCGTAGTCGATGACGTTCAGGTCGGCCTTGTAGCCGGGCGCGATCACGCCGCGGTCTTCGAGGCCGATGGTGCGCGCCGGATCGCTCGACAGCCGCTTGATGATCCACTCGAGCGGCACTTTCTCGCCGCGTGTGCGGTCGCGTGTCCAGTGCGTGATGGTATAGGTCGTGGTCGAGGAATCGCAGATGAAGCTGTAATGAGCGCCGCCGTCGCCCAGCCCCATTACGGTATTGGGATGTTTCATCATCTCGAGGCAGGCGT
The DNA here is from genome assembly GCF_007992495.1 of Reyranella soli. Taxonomy (GTDB): domain Bacteria; phylum Pseudomonadota; class Alphaproteobacteria; order Reyranellales; family Reyranellaceae; genus Reyranella; species Reyranella soli. The sequence continues at coordinate 15,432 of NZ_BKAJ01000051.1, read as the reverse complement.
CGAGGTTGCCGTCGACGTAGTTGGTGACCGGCCGGAACAGGATGGTCGTGCCGCCGTCCTTCAGGAGCAGGTCGTAGACGAACTCCTCGACCGGTACGCCGGCCGCAGCGGCGCGCGCCTCCATGCTCTCCTCGAGCGGCGGCTCGTAGTTCGGCGGGGTGCCGAGCTCGAAGATGCGGTCCCAGCAGTTGAGGCGCCGTCGCAGCGAGGGGTCCTCGGTCTTCTCGGCCAAGAGCTTGGTGCGGAAGGCCGGATCCTTCAGGTGGCTGAGCCGCTCCTCGAACGGCAGATGGGCGATGGCCTTGTAGGCGGGCCGCTCGCAGAACGGGTTGAGCGAGATCTCGAAGCCGAAGTTGATGCCGATCTGCCGGCCCATGATCTGCGCCAGCAACTTGACGCCGTCCTTGTTGGCGTCCTCGATCATGTCGAGCAGCAGCTTCCAGTGGCCGGGCTTGCCCTCGCGTTGGGCGAGCGTGAGGCTCATCGGCCGGCCCGAGCGGGCCGCGACCCGGCGCAGGCGGGTCAACTCCTCGGCCGGATCGTCGAAATCGGTGATGATCTGCACCCAGCCCTTGCCGGTCGTGCCGACGGCCTCGGCGATGACGGCGAGCTCCTCCTCCGCCGCGGCCAGGGTCGGCGTCGGCTTGCCGTCCAGGGTCTTGTGGGCGATGGCGTTCGACGTCGAGAAGCCGAGCGCGCCCGCTTCGATGCCCTCGACCACCAGCCGCGCCATCTCCCGGCGGTCCTCGTCGGTCGCCGGCTCACGGTCGGCGCCGCGCTGGCCCATGACGTAGACCCGAATCGCGGCATGCGGCACCTGGGTCACGATGTCGACGTCGTACTGACGCTCGGCAAGACGATCCATGAAGTCGGGAAAGGTCTCCCAGTTCCAGGGCAGGCCCTCTGTCATGACGACCTCGGGAATGTCCTCCACGCCTTCCATCAGCTTCACCAGGACGTCACGCTCGTGCGGCTTGCAGGGCGCGAAACCAACGCCGCAATTGCTCATCATCACCGTGGTGACGCCATTCCACGAGGAAGGGTCCAGCCGATTGCTCCAGACCGCCTGGGCGTCGTAGTGGGTGTGGATGTCGACGAAGCCCGGCGTGACCAGCAGCCCCTTCGCATCGATCTCCTGGTCGGCCTGGATGGTGACGGTGCCGACCTCGACGATCCTGCCGTCGACCACGGCTACGTCGCCGATGAATGGTTTCCTGCCCGTGCCGTCGATGATCGTTCCGCCGCGTATGACCAGACTGGAACCTTGGCGCATTGGGAAACCCTCCTTCGGCACAACAGCATGTGGAGATGTCCCGTCGGCACGTTCAAGCATCGTGCCAGTCGTCCGCGCGAATCTCGCATGCTGGCCTGCATCGCTGCTTCGATGAATTTACGTCCATCGAGTCGCGGTGAATGCCGCTCTTGTAGGCATGTCGGCGCCGGCGGTCTCTGCTGTTCAACGATTGTGTAGAATTCGATGCTGCTCCTTGCGTACCGATCTTCCCGCAGTTTCGACAGGCCTTGGATACTTTTGCTGCAACCAGCCCTCGGGGAGTGCAGATGTCTCAAGCGCCGGCAGTGGCTGGTTCCCGTTCTCCCCAGGCACAGAGCGCGGCCATGATCTTCAGGAGTGACTGGCCCCGTTCCGTCGTCGCGTAGACGGGGTGGCGCCTCGCTCGCTCGTCCTTGTCGATCAGTCCCTCGCGCCGCAGTTCGCGCAACCGCCCCGCCAGGATGTGATCCGACAGGTTCGGATGCGTGCGCTTCAGCGCGGCGAACGTCCCCGCGCCGCTCTCGATCGAGAACAGGACCGACATCTTCCAGCGCAGCGAGATGCGCGCGAGCACGTCGTTGGCTACGCACGACTGCGCGAGCCGCTGCTGATTGAGGAAGTTGGCCGATCCGAGCTTGCGCCCGGGAGCGCTCACTTTCGAATGAGTATCGACATGCATCGGGGCATCCCTAGGTTTTCAAGAGACATCGACAACACGAGACCTCCGCTCATGAACATCGTCAACGTCATCTTTCCCGTCGTCGTCGAAGATCTCGTCGCCCAGAAGGCGGCGACAGACCACTACCGGCGCGCTCTCGGATTGCCGCTCAAGGCGGAGTTCCAGCATGCCGGTTTCACCGTTTCCTGGCTCGGCCCGATGGTCGTGGTCGGCGCGGAAGATCCTGCGGCCCTCGAAGTCGCCCGCCAGGTGGATGCGATCTTCGTCGTCGACGATCTCGAGAGTGCCTGGCAACAGGTGCAGCCCGAATCGGAAGTCCTGGTGAAGCCGGAAACTGTCCCGACCGGCGGGCGATTTGTCGTCCGCCATACGAACGGCGACGGCCGCGTGATCGAGTACCTCGACCTCAGCAACGCCGGCGGCTGAGACCGACGCGACTCCTCTGGAGGAAGCCGGCGGCAGGGCCTAAGCTCGCGCCGTCTTCCCGGGAGGAAGCGTCATGAAGAAGATCGTCATTGCCGCCGCTCTGGCATGCGTCGCGACGGCGGCGCATGCCGAGAACGGCGTGCTGCCGATGGCCGGCAAGCCTGAAGATGTCGGCCTGTCGTCCGCCCAGCTCAAGCGCCTCGAGGAAGTGACGCAGAAGCATGTCGACTCCGGCCTGGTGCCGGGCGCGGTCATGCTGGTGGCACGGCGCGGCAAGATCGCGTGGGTGTCGACGCTCGGCAAACGCGACGTGGCGACGGGCGATGCGATGAAGCCCGACGCGATCTTCCGCATCTACTCCATGACCAAGCCGATCGTGAGCGTTGCGGTCATGCAGCTGGTCGAGGAGGGCAAGCTGCAGGTCAGCGACCCCGTGTCGAAGTTCCTGCCCGAGATCAGCAAGATGAAGGTCGGCACCGAGAGGGTGGTCGATGGCCGGGCGGTCCTGCAGCTCAGCGATCCCGAGCGGCCCATGACGGTGCAGGACCTGCTGCGCCACACGTCCGGCCTCACCTACGGCACGCGCGGCACGGCGCTGGTCAACCAGTCCTACATCGACGCCAAGATCGGCGATCGCGGCATGAGCAATGAGGAGTTCGTCACCAAGCTCTCGACCCTGGCGCTGAAGTTCTCACCTGGGACGCGTTGGGAATATGGCGTGTCGACCGACGTGCTCGGACGGCTGGTCGAGGTGGTCGACGGCAAGAAGCTCGGTGAAGCGCTCGCGACGCGCGTCTTCAAGCCGCTGGGCATGGTCGATACCGGCTTCCAGGTGCCGGCCGACAAGCTTGCGCGAGCGGCGCAGCCCGGTCCGCGGCCCAACGGCCAGCCGATGACGGCGCGCTTCGCGGTGAACGATGGCGCCAGGTACGAGTCCGGCGGCGGCGGCCTCACCTCGACGATGGACGACTACCTGCGCTTCACCACCATGCTGGCCAATGGCGGCACGCTTTCCGGCAAGCGCGTGCTCGGCAAGCAGACCCTGGCCTTCATGACGGCGGACCACACCGGCAACCGTCCCGGGCGGCCGCCGGGATTGGGCTTCGGTCTCGGCTTCGAGGTGCGCACCATGACGGGCGAGGCGGCCTTGCCGGGCTCGGTCGGCGAATATGGCTGGGCCGGCAATGCCGGTACGCTGTTCTGGGTCGATCCCAAGGAGCAGCTCTTCGCCATCTACATGGTGCAGGTGAGCGATCCCGACCGCATCGCGTTGCGCAACCAATTCAGGACGATGGTGCAGTCGGCCATCATCGATTGAGGGGAGAAACGCCATGAGCATTCGCGGCCTTGCAAGCGTTCTCGTGTTGTCGCTGGTCCTGGCGCCAGCGGCGGTCCGCGCCGAGATGCCCGCGCAGATGGCGGGCAAGCCCGAGGATGTCGGGCTCTCGTCGACGCAGCTTCAGCGCCTCGTTGCCGCGACCAAGAAGAACATCGATGACGGGCTGATGCCCGGCGCCGTCATGCTGGTGGCGCGACGCGGCAAGGTCGCCTGGGTGTCGGTGCAGGGCAAGCGGGCGCCCGATGCCGACGATGCCATGAAGTTCGATTCGATCTTCCGTATCTATTCCATGACCAAGCCGATCACCAGCCTGGTGCTGATGCAGCTGGTCGAGGAGGGCCGCCTGCAGGTCTACGATCCGGTCGCGAAGTACCTGCCCGAGATCGGCAAGATGAAGGTCGGTACCGAGGTCACGGTCGACGGCCAGCAGAGGCTGCGGCTGAGCGATCCCGACCGGCAGATGACGGTGCAGGACCTGCTGCGCCATACCGCGGGCCTGACCTACGGAGCCCGCGGCACGTCGCTGGTCAACAAGGCCTACATCGACGCCAAGATCGGCGACCGCACGGCGACCAACGAAGAAATGGTGCGACGCCTGAGTGGCGTGCCGCTGCTGTTCTCGCCGGGCGACCGCTGGGAATACAGCGTGGCCGTCGACGTGCAGGGTCGGCTGATCGAGGTGCTGACCGGCAAGACGCTGCTGGAGGCGTTCAACGAACGGGTGTTCCAGCCGCTCGGCATGGTCGACACCGCCTTCCAAGTACCGGCCGGTAAGCTCGCGCGGGCGGCGCAGCCGGGCCAAAAGCCCAACGGCCCGCCGATGACGCCGCGCTTCAAGGTCGACGACGGCGCGAAGTACGAATCGGGCGGCGGCGGCCTTCTTGGAACGACCGAGGACTATCTGCGCTTCAGCCTCGCGCTGGCCAACGGCGGCGTCTTCCAGGGCAAGCGCATCATCGGTCGCAAGACATTGGAGTTCATGACCGCGGACCATGTCGGCAATCGGCCGGGCCGGCCCGACGGCTTTGGCTTCGGCCTGGGAGTCGAGGTCCGTACCAAAGTCGGCGAATCGGCGCTCATGGGTTCGGTCGGCGAGTACGGCTGGTCCGGCGCTGCCGGCACGGAGTTCTGGATCGACCCGAAGGAGGAGCTCGTCGGCCTCTACATGGTCCAGGCAAGCGAGGGCGACACCCGCTTCCTGCGCCGGCAGTTCCGGTCGATGGTCGGGGCCGCGCTGATCGACTGAAGCGCGACACACTGCAATTTTCTCGTGGCGTGCGCGTAATTTTGGCGCGCTGGCATGGTGCGTATCGCGCTCATCGACTAGAAGGGCGTCCCTTGAGGGAGGAGACTACATGCTTCGTCGTTCGATTCTCGTGGGCGCCGGTGCAGCGCTCGCGCTGCCGGCCGTGGCCCAGCAGCAGCAGCCGATCAAGATCGCGCTGATCTATGGCAAGACCGGTCCGCTCGAGGCCTATGCACGGCAGACCGAGGCGGGCTTCATGCTCGGCCTGGAATACGCCACCAAGGGCACGATGGAGATCAACGGCCGCAAGATCCAGGTCATCCTCAAGGACGACCAACTGAAGCCCGATCTCGCCAAGGCGGCCCTGGAGCAGGCCTATGGCGACGACAAGGTCGACATCGCCGTGGGCACGTCGTCGTCGGCTGCCGCACTCGCCATGCTGCCGGTGGCCGAGGAGTACAAGAAGGTCCTGATCGTCGAGCCGGCCGTCGCCGACCAGATCACCGGCGAGAAGTGGAATCGCTACGTCTTCCGCACGGCGCGCAACTCCACTCAGGACGCGCTGGCTGCGGCCGCAACGCTCAAGGACGAGAACATCTCGATCGCAACCCTGGCGCAGGACTATGCCTTCGGCCGTGACGGCATCGCCTCGATGAAGCAGGCGCTGGCCGCCGTCGGCTCCAAGGCCAAGATCGTGCACGAGGAGTATGCGCCGCAGCAGACAACCGACTTCACCGCCTCGGCGCAACGCATCTTCGACGCGCTGAAGGACAAACCGAGTCGCAAGATCGTCGTCGTCGTGTGGGCGGGCGCCCATCCGCTGCCCAAGCTGATGGACCTCAAGCCCGAACGCTACGGCATCGAGATCGCGCCGGGCGGCAACATCCTGCCGGTGATGGCTGGATGGAAGCAGTTCCCCGGCCTCGAGGGCGCGATCTACTACTACTGGGGCTTCCCCAAGAACCCGGTGAACGACTGGCTGGTCGCCGAGTACAAGAAGAAGAACAACGGCGCGCCGCCGGACTTCTTCGTGGCGGGCGGCATGGCCGCCGCCATGGCGATCGTCGAGGGCATCAAGAAGGCAGGCGGCACCGACACCGAGAAGCTGATCGCCGCCATGGAAGGCATGACCTTCGATACGCCCAAGGGCAAGATGACTTTCCGCAAGGAAGACCACCAGGCGCTGCAGGTGATGTACCACTGGCGCATGAAGAAGGATCCGCCGGACAACGTCGACTTGCTCGAGCTGGTGCGTGAGATCCCGGCCGACGAGATGAAGCTGCCGATCAAGAACAAGCGTTGAGTTGTCTTCCGGACCGCGCGTGCCCTCGCGCACCTCATGAGCGCGCGGGGACGCGCGCGGTCCGGAAGAGCATAACGCCATGCTCGCCACAGAAGACCTGACGATCCGTTTCGGCGGGCATGCCGCCGTCGACGGCGTGAGCTGCGCCTTCCAGCCCGGCACGCTGACGTCGATCGTCGGTCCCAACGGCGCCGGCAAGACGACCTACTTCAACCTGATCTCGGGCCAGCTCGCCGCCACTTCGGGCAAGGTGAGGCTGAACGGCGAGGACATTACCGGTTATGCAGCGCCACGGCGCAGCCGGCTGGGCCTGGGCCGCGCCTTCCAGCTCACCAACCTCTTTCCCAACCTCAGCGCGCTGGAGAACGTGCGGCTGGCGGTCCAGGTGAAGAGCGGCAAGGGGCTCGACCTCTTCTCGCGCACGCTCGGCCACCGCGAGCTGATCGACCGCGCCATGACCCATCTTGCCGCCGTGTCGCTGGCCGAGCGCGCCCAGGCGATCGCCGCGACCTTGCCGCATGGCGACCAGCGTAAGCTCGAGGTCGCGATCCTGCTGGCGCTCGAGCCCGACATCTTCATGTTCGACGAGCCGACCGCCGGCATGAGCATCGACGAGGTGCCGACGGTGCTCGACATCATCGCCGCCATCAAGGCGCGCGGCGACAAGACCATCCTGCTGGTCGAGCACAAGATGGACGTCGTGCGCTCGCTGTCGGACCGCATCGTCGTGCTGCACCAGGGCAAGCTGGTGGCCGACGGCAAGCCCGCCGAGGTCATCAACTCCGATATCGTGCGCGAGGCTTACCTGGGCGGGGCCGCGCCCCGAGACGCGCATGGCTGAACCGCTGCTCAGCCTGCGCGGCGTGAAGACCGACATCGGGCGTTATCACATCTTGCACGGCGTCGAGTTCGACGTGCCGGAGGGCGGGCTGACGATGCTGCTGGGCCGCAACGGCGCCGGCAAGACCACGACCTTGCGAACCATCATGGGCCTGTGGCGCGCCACGGCGGGCGAGGTCCGCTTCGCCGGCCGCAACATTGCCGGGCTCGCCACGCCCGACATCGCGCGGCTCGGCATCGCCTACGTACCCGAAAGCATGGCGATCTTCGCCGACCTCACCGTGCAGGAGAACCTGACCCTGGCGGCGCGCTCGGGGCCACCCGATCAGAAGCGGCTCGACTGGATCTTCTCGCGCTTCGAGGCGCTGAAGCGCTTCTGGACCTTGCCTGCCGGCAATCTGTCGGGCGGCCAGAAGCAGATGCTGGCCGTCGCGCGCGCCATCATCGAGCCGCGTCGGCTGCTGCTGATCGACGAGCCGACCAAGGGTCTGGCGCCCGCCATCATCACGAACATGATCGACGCCTTCCGCGAGTTGAAGGACGGCGAGGCGAGCCTGCTGGTGGTCGAGCAGAACTTCGCCTTCGCCCGCCAGCTCGGCGACACCGTGGCGGTAATGGACGATGGCAAGGTTGCGCACACGGGCTCGATGGCGGCCTTCGCTGCGGACGACGCCCTGCAACAGCACCTGCTGGGAATGGGCATGGGGGAACACCAGTGAAAAAGGACTGGCTGCCGCTGCTCCTGATCCCGGCCGTCGCGGTCGTGGCGCTGCCGCTTGTGGGCTCGCCGACGAGCTGGGTGACACTCACCGCCGCCGGCCTTGCCATGGGTCTGATGATCTTCGTCATGGCGTCGGGGCTCACGCTCACCTTCGGCCTGATGGATGTGCTGAACTTCGGCCACGGCGCGTTCATCGCCGTCGGCGCCTTCGTCGCCGCCAGCGTCATGCTGGCGCTGTCGCCCTGGATGACGGTCGATTCGCTGTGGCTCAACCTCGCCGCGGTCGGGCCAGCAGTGCTGGCGGCCATGGTCGTGAGCGGCGTGCTGGGTTGGGGTTTCGAGCGCGTGATCGTGCGGCCGGTCTACGGCCAGCACCTGCGCCAGATCCTGGTGACGACCGGCGGGCTGATCGTGGCCGAGCAACTCCTCAAGGTAATCTGGGGACCTGACCAGATCACCCTGGCGCGGCCGACGGCGCTGCGCGGCGCCTTTCTGCTGGGCGACGTCGCCATCGAGAAGTATCGCGTGCTGGCCGTGATCGTCGGGCTGGTCGTCTTCGCCGCGCTCGCCATCACGCTCAACCGCACGCGCATCGGCCTGCTGATCCGGGCCGGCGTCGAGAACGGCGAGATGGTCGAGGCGCTGGGCTACCGTATCCGCCGCCTGTTCGTCGGCGTCTTCGTCGCCGGCTCGGCGCTGGCCGGCCTGGGCGGCGCCATGTGGGGCCTCTATCAGGAGACGGTGACGGCGGCGATCGGCGCGCAGGTCGCCGTCCTGGTGTTCATCGTCATCATCATCGGTGGTCTGGGCTCGGTCGGCGGCTGCTTCGTCGGCGCACTGCTGGTCGGGCTCAGCGCCAACTACATCGGCTTCATCGCGCCCAAGGTGGCGCTGGGCTCCAACATCCTGCTGATGGCGCTGATCCTGCTGTGGCGGCCGCAGGGCCTCTACCCCGTGGCCAAGAGGTGAGCATGGTGCGGGCGATCCTTTCCGACGACCTGCCGCGCAGCCGTTGGCTCGCCGTCGCCCTGGTGCTGATCGTGGTCGGCCTGGCGGTGGCGCCATTCCTGTTTCCCGGCGCCAAGTCGCTGAACGTCGCCGCCAAGATCTGCGTCTTCATCGTGCTGGCAGCGAGCTTCGACCTGCTGCTGGGCTATACCGGCATCGTCTCCTTCGCCCACACCATGTTCTTCGGCATCGGCGCCTATGGCGTGGCGATCGCGCTGACGCGCTTGGGTGCCGAATGGACGGCCGTCGCGGTTGGCATCGTCGCCGGCCTGATCGTCGCCGTCGCGCTGGCCGCCCTGATCGGCCTGTTCAGCCTGCGTGTGCGCACGATCTTTTTCGCCATGATCACGCTTGCCGTAGCCAGCGCCTTCGCCATCCTGGCCTCGCAGCTGCCGGCTCTGACGGGCGGCGAGGATGGGTTGAACTACCGTCTCCCCGCGGCGCTGCGCGCTTCGTTCTCCCTGGCCGACGGCACGCTGTTCGGCGTGCGCCTGAACGGCCGCCTGGTCGACTACTACCTCGTCTATGCCGCCTCGCTGGTCCTGGTGCTGGTGTTGCTGCGCGTCGTCAACTCGCCGTTCGGCAGCGTGCTGATGGCGATCCGCGAGAATCCCTTCCGCGCCGAGGCGATCGGCTACCGCACCGTGGTCTACCGCACCATCGCAAGCTGTATCGCCGCCGCCGTGGCGGCGCTGGCCGGCTCCCTCCTGGCGCTGTGGTCGAGCCAGACCAACCCTGACACAACGCTCAGCTTCGACATCATGGTCGACATTCTGCTGATGGTGGTGATCGGCGGCATGGGTACGATGTACGGCGCCGTCCTGGGCGCCGTGCTGCTGGTGTTCGCCCAGAACTACCTGCAGGACCTGCTGGGCATCGCCAATCAAGCCCTGGCCGGCGTGCCCTTGCTCGCCGGCCTGTTCCATCCCGACCGCTGGCTGCTGTGGCTCGGCGTGGCCTTCATCCTCTGCGTCTATTTCTTCCCGACCGGGATCGTCGGCAGCCTGCGCAACAGACGCTCATAGTCTTCCGGACCGCCGGCCTCATAAATCATGAGCCGGCCGGAGGCCGGCGGTCCGGAAGAGTCAGATCGCGACCTGCTGGATGCCGCCGCGCGGCTGGCCGGCCTCGATGTTGCGCCACAGGATCTCGTGGCCCTGCGGCAGCGGCCGGTTGTTGGCCATGGTGAGCCACAGCCGCAGCAGCAGGCGGTCGTGGCCGCTCGAAGCCTCGTCCTCGAACGGCGTGCGGCCGTGATAGGTGACGTGGCTGTTGATCAGCTGCAGGTCGCCGGGCTCGAGCGTCATCTCGAAGCAGAGCTCCTGCGCCGTCGCCATCAGGACGTCGATCGCTTCCTTCTGCGCCGGCGTGAGCTTCGGCACGTCGGGCGCGAGCTGGGCGGCCTCGATGAAGGTGAGCGAATAGTGCGAAGTGAACTTGCCGTCGCGCACGCCGAAGATCGGCAGCGGATAGGCCGTGGCCTTGGTCGTGCCCACTCCGTCACTGCCCGCGCCGTCCTTGCCGGTGCCTTCCTCGCCGAAGCGGCTGCGCCAGTAGTCGGTGAACAGCGCGTCGAGCAGGTCAGGACGCTTGGCGAGGATCGCGTTGTGGATGGCGGGCGTGGAGGCGAGGGTGCTCACGCCGCCCTTCATCGCCTGGCGCACGCACAGCAAGCCGACCACGTCGGTGCGGTCGGTATGGAAGCGCAGTCCGCCGTTGGTCAGCGTGCGGGCATAGGACGACAGGAAGGTGGTCCCCTTCTGGTCCTTGGTCTCGCCGTAGGTGCGGCCGACATGCGCGCCCTCGTCGCGGATGGCGCGCATCAATTCGCCGCTCCGATTCTGGAACACCGGCGTGCCGAGATGCGTGCCCAGTCCGAAGTAGATCTTGCGCAGGTCGTTCTCGTCGTAGCGGTCCACCGGGAAGCCGCGCAGCTTCATGATGCCGACGCCGTTCTCCAGCTCGTCGGCGATGTCGGCCAGCAGGCCGTGGAGCCCGCTCAGCGGAAAATCCTTGCGCGTGATCTGCGACCATTCGAGGCCGGCCTTGTTCACGGCGGCGAGGGCGGCATCGAGCGTGGCCGTGCCCGAGGCCGGGAAATCACGGATCCAACGCTTGGAGTTCTTGATCTCATCGCCGGTCCAGACCGAGGGACCGGTAAGGGGGGTGCGGTTGGTCATGGCCGGACTAAATGAGCCTCCCGGGCGGCGCGCGCAAGCAACATCACCAGGGTCTTGTGCTGATGGCAGCCGGCGATTCCCGGCCGCGTGACCAGCACCGCCGGGAGCCGGCTGCGGTCGGCGCCGGTCACGACCACACGGTCGATATGCAGACTGCCGCAGGCCTCGTCGGAGAGGCGCAGCAGGGCGTCGAGGCCGCCGTCCTTGGCCAGCAGGTCCGGATCGTCCTTGACCCGCAGCCCAACGATCTCGGACGTATCCTTTCGCGAGATGAGCCGGCGCAGGACCGGGCAGTCGGCCTGGTCGAGGGCGGGCGCGATGCCCAGCCGCAGCTTGCGGCCGCGCAGGCCCGGCGCCGTGGCCTCGGTCGCCGCGGCGATCTCCTCGAAGGCCCGGCGGATCGACGGCAGGTATTTCTTGCCCTCGGCCGTGAGGGTGATCGCCCGCGCCGAGCGGTGGAAGAGCCTGGTGTCGAGCGCGGTCTCGAGCGTCTTCACGAGCTGGCTGACGGCGCCCGGCGTCACGCAGAGCTCGTCGGCGGCGCCGCGAAAGCTTCTGTGCCGCGCCGCCGCTTCGAAGGCGCGCAATCCGTTGAGGGGCGGGAGTCGATAGGTCATGGCGGTCCTCTCCCCTCGCAGATTAGGAGCGGGAGCGGCAGCGCGAGCATCAGGATTTCTATGCCTTAAGCAGCAGATCAGCTGATTTGTCCGCAGCCGTCGCCGGTACGATTGTCGCGGCCGACGAATGCCATCCCAGGAGATCGCCATGACCGATGAGATCGCCATCAGCCATCTGCAGCGGCGCAAGATCGAGGGCCGCGTGCTCATTCCCTTCATCGAAGCCTGCCGGGAGAAGTTCGGCGAAGGACCGACGCACGAGCTGGTCATCGCCGCGATCCGCGCTCATGCCGCGACCGACGGCGCACGATGGGCCGACATGTTCGGCGCGGACATCGAGGGCCTGCGCCGCGTCGCCGAGGAATTGTGGGCGGGCGGCGGCGGCATGGAGCTCGAGGTCGTCGGCCAGACGGCCGACCGCCTCGACTTCAACGTGACGCGCTGCCGGTACGCGGAGTTCTACCAGGAGCTCGGCCTCGCCGATCTCGGTTCGCTGATCCACTGCAGCAGGGACCATGCGATGGTCGAAGGCTTCAACGACGGGCTCGAGCTCACGCGCAGCCAGACGATCATGGCGGGCGGAAGCTGCTGTGACTTCCGCTTCCGGAGGAAGGCATGACCGGCGTCCTCGACGACTATCTGATCGATCCCGAGGTGTCTCTTCTCGACAAGACGCGCATGCAGGCCCAGGTCCTGCTGCCGGTGCTGCGCGCGTTGCGGGCCGAGCTGGGCAAGGAGCGGGCCGATGCCGTCGTGAAGCAGGCCCTGCGCGACTGGTCGAAGCAGCTCTTCGCCGCCATTGCCGACGGCATCGAAGGCAGCCCGCGGCGCAAATGGGCGGCCATTCAGAAGGTCTTTGGCGAGATCTCCGGCCGCGAGGTCGCGTTCGAGATCAGGCACCATGACGAGTCGGCGCTCGACATCGACGTCACACGCTGCCGCTTCGCCGAGTTCTTCCGCGCGCTGGGCGAGCCCGAGCTCGGCGCGCTGCTGATCTGTGCGGCGGATTTCGACATCGCGGCCATCGGCGCGGGCACGGTGGATCTCGAGCGCGCCCAGACGATCATGCAGGGCGCGCCGAGCTGCACCTTCCGCTACCGGTTCGCGCCGCGTTGAGGCGTGGGCGCAAAGGTCCCTCGCTACGCTCGGGATGACAACGTTGCTCGCATCGACGGGGTGCGCCACACCAAGGCTGTCATCCCGAGCGTAGCGAGGGGCCTTTGAGGCCACAGGAAAGATCTAACGCAACGCCTTGCGCATGTTGATCGAGGTCGGATGGTCGAAGCCCTCGTGCGCCTCGCGCGAGATCTCGACATAGCCCATCGACGAGAACAGCTTCTGGTTCTCGACGAGCACGATGCGCACGCCCAGCCGGACGCCGGCGAGCTCGCGCCGCCGGGCCTCGTCCTCGACCGCCTCGACCAGGCGGCGGGCGATACCTTCGCCACGCGCCTCGGGCACGACCGAGAGGCGGCCGAAATAGAGGTCGTCCTCCATCAGCTGCACCATGACACAGGCGATCATGCGACCGTTCCGCTCCGCGACGATGGCGCCGGACTCGCGCGTCAGTTCGGCGGCGATGGCCTCCGCCGTTTCGCGGAAGGCGCCCGACTCGGGCTCGAGCTTGCCGCGATACTGCTCGAAGGAGGCGGCGATGGTGGCGGCGATCGCCGCGGCATCAGCCGCCGTCGCGGCGCGCAGGAGGAGGGTGTCGCTCATGGTCGTTCTCGCGTAGGCTTGCCTTATTAGGTGGGGAAAAGCCAATGGGTTACCAGACCATCGAGGTGAGAAAGCTCACACCCGCGATCGGCGCTGAGATCTTCGGCGTCGATCTCGCCCGGCCGCTCGGCAACCAAGTCTTCCAGGAGATCCATGACGCGTTGATGGACAATCTGGTGATCTTCTTCCGCGACCAGGAACTCACCCACGACCAGCACAAGGCGTTCGGCCGGCGCTTCGGCGAACTGCACATCCATCCGACGTCGATCCGCACCGAATCGGAGCACCCCGAGATCCTGGTCATCAAGGCCGACGAGCATTCGAAGTTCGTGGCGGGCGAGGAATGGCACTCCGACGTGTCGTGCGATCCCGAGCCGCCGATGGGCAGCATCCTCTACATGAAGCAGCTGCCGCCGGAGGGCGGCGGCAACACGCTGTTCGCCAACATGTACCGCGCCTACGACACGCTCTCGGCCCCGATCCAGCGTCTGTGCGAAGGCCTGATTGCCGTCCACGACGGCGCGCAGGTCTATGGCGGCCGCTTCGGCCAGAAGCCGAAGGAGGGTGGTTTCCCGAGGAACGAGCATCCGGTGGTGCGCACGCATCCGGTGACCGGCCGCAAAGCGCTTTACGTCAATCGCAACTTCACCACGCACATCGTGGGTTTGCGCAAGAGTGAGAGCGATGCGCTGCTGGAAATGCTCTACCGCCACAGTGAGACGCCGGAGTTCCAGTGCCGCTTCGCCTGGCAGCCCAACTCGGTTGCCTTCTGGGACAATCGCGCCGCCATGCATCACGCGATGTGGGACTACTTCCCGCACAAGCGGCTGGGCTATCGCGTGACCGTCAAGGGCGACAAGCCGTTTTATCGCGCCCAGGGGCGCATATAGGGAAAGACATGGCGCTCATCACTTACCTGACCCGTATCCAGTTCGACTTTGGGGCGCTGAAGCTGCTCGAGTCGGAGCTGCAGCTGCTCGGCATCCGTCGGCCGCTGATCGTGACCGACAAGGGCGTGATCGCGGCCGGGCTGTGGGCCAAGGTCAAGGAGCGGCTTCCCGGCAACATGCCGATCACGCTGTACGACGGCACGCCGGAGAACCCGACGGAAGCGGCGATGCGCGATGCGCTCAAGATCTACAAGGAAGAAGGCTGCGACGGCATCATCGCCATCGGTGGTGGATCGCCGATGGACCTCGCCAAGGCGGTCGGCCTGATGGCGACCCATCCCGGTCCCTCGCTGCAACCCTATTCCTTCGTCGAGGGCGGGGCGGGCAAGATCACCGCGGCGGTGGCGCCGATCGTGGCCATTCCCACGACCTCGGGCACCGGCAGCGAGGTCAGCCGCGGCGGTGTCATCATCATGGATTCCGGCCGCAAGCTCGCCATCGGCAGCCCCTACCTGATCCCCAGGTTGGCGCTGATCGATCCCGAGCTGACGCTCGGCCTGCCGCCGCATCTCACGGCCGGCACCGGCATGGACGCCTTCACCCACAACATCGAATGCTTCCTGTCGAACGCGGTGAACCCGCCGGCCGATTCGATCGCGCTCGATGGCCTGGAGAAGGCGTGGACCTATGTCGAGCGCGCCACCAACGACGGCTCGGACCGCGAGGCGCGCTACAACATGGCGATGGCCGCCATGGAAGGCGCGATGGTGTTCCAGAAGGGGCTGGGTGCGGTGCATGCGCTCAGCCATCCGACCGGCGGCCTGAAGGGCTATCGCCTGCATCACGGCACGCTGAACGCGGTCTATCTGCCGGCCGTGCTGCGCTTCAACGAGCCGGCCGTCGGCGAGAAGTACCGGAAGGTGGCGCAGGTCATGGGCCTGCCGGCGAGCGAGGCCAATGCCGCGGGTGTGGCCAACGCCGTCGCCGCGCTTAATGCGCGGCTCGGCATTCCCAAAGGGTTGGGCGCGATGGGCTTGGCGCAGGATACGGTGGAGAAGATCGCCGACGGCGCGCTCGGCGATCACTGCCACCAGTCGACGCCGCGCCAGCCGACCAAGGCCGAGTACGTGAAGTTGATCGAAGAGAGCTGGGGTTAGTCTTCCGGACCGCGCGCATCCTGCGCGCTCATGA
>NZ_BKAJ01000050.1 GCF_007992495.1 Reyranella soli | reverse complement strand
GCATGAGCGCGCAGGATGCGCGCGGTCCGGAAGAGCATGAGGAGAACCAAATGAAAGTGAAGGACAAGGTCTGCGTCGTCACCGGCGCGGCGGGTGGCATCGGCGAGGCGATCGCGCGGCGCTATGCCAAAGAAGGCGCCAAGGGTGTGGTCGTGGCCGACCGCGATGCTGACCGCCTGCGCGCCGTCGCCGACGACATCCGGGGGCTGGCGGTCGCCTGCGACGTCGCCAAAGAGGCGGACATCAAGCAGCTGGTCGCCGAAGCCGAGCGGCGCTTCGGGCCGGTCGACGTGTTCTTCTCCAACGCCGGCATTGGCCGCGGCGGCCACGAGGATGCGACCGACAAGGACTGGGCCGACAGCTGGGCGATCCATGTCATGAGCCATGTCTATGCCGCGCGCGCCCTGGTGCCGGGCATGCTCGCGCGCAAGTCGGGCTATCTTTTGAACACCGCCAGCGCGGCCGGCCTGCTCGCCTCGATGGGCTCCGCGCCCTACGGCGTCACCAAGCATGCCGCCGTGGCCCTGGCCGAACATCTCGCCATCCAGTACGGCGATCGCGGCATCGTCGTGTCGGTGCTCTGCCCGCAGGCGGTCGACACCAACATGCTGCGCATGGCGGGCGCCGGCGCGGCCTCGGTCGACGGCGTGCTGCATACCGACGCCGTCGCCCAGACCGTCATCGAGGCAATGGACGAAGAGCGCTTCCTCATCCTGACGCACCCCGAGGTGAAGGAGTACATGGCGCGCAAGCTCGACCGTGACCGTTGGCTGCGCGGCATGCGCCGCCTGCGCGACAAGACCGGCGAGGGCCAAAAACGAGGTGAGGGCCGGCGCGCATGAGGAAGCAGGTCGATCTCTGGCTCGACCTGCGCAGCCCGTTTTCGTATCTCGCCAAGGATCCGGCCTACGACCTCGAGCGCGACTTCGAGGTCGAGCTTCGCCTCCGGCCTTTCGCCCTCAATATCGCGGGCGCGGTCAATCTCAGCGATCCGGAGGCGATCGCGCGGGGCATGCGCAAGATCAAGTACTTCTACGTGGACGCCCGTCGCTTCGCGAACCAGCGCGGCATCACGCTCCTGGGTCCGAAGAAGATCTTCGACCAGACGCTGGTGCATCTCGCCTGGCTTTATGCCGACAAGAGCGGCCATGGTCGCGCCCTGATCGATCTCGCCTATCCGCGTTTCTTCAAGCGCGAGATCGACTACGAGGACCGCGCCGCGGTGATGGGCCTGCTGACCGATGCGGGCGTCGATACCGCAGGCTTCGACGCCTTTGCCGCGACGGAGGGCCCGGCGGAGCTGAAGCGCCATCAGCAGGAGGCCGAAGAGCAGGGCGTGTTCGCTGTGCCGACCTTCGTCGTCGACGGCGAGCTGTTCTGGGGTCAGGACCGTATCGACTTCGTGCGCGCCAAGCTTGCGGCCTGATCAGGCGAGATGGCCGAGCGGCAGCGGTGCTGCGGTCTTGAGCGGCTGGATCGCGATGTTGGAGCGCACTTCCTTGATGATCGGCAGGTCGAGAAGCTTGCCGACCAGGAAGGCCTGGTAGCTCTCGCGGTCGGGCACGACGACCTCGAGCAGATAATCCGAATCGCCCGACACCATGTGGCAGGCCACGACCTCGGGCATGGCGACGATCGCGTCCTGCAGGGCGTCGGCCGCGAGGTCGGCATGGCCCTCGATCTTCACGGTTACGAAGGCAGTGAAGCCCAGCCCGACGCGGTCGCGCTGCAGGACGGCGCGGTAGGATTCGATGTAGCCCTCGCGCTCCAGGCGCTTGACCCGGCGCAGGCAGGGCGACGGCGACAGGCCGATGCGCTCGGCGAGCTGGTGGTTGCTCAGCCGGCCGTCGGCCTGCAGCGCCGCGATGATTCGCGTGTCGATGGCGTCGAGTGTCGGTTTTGGCATGTTGGCGCTCCGGGCCCCCGCAAAAGTGCGGAAAGTGGCGCGGGAGCCTACTCGGCAGCCCTCAATTCGCAAGGACTTCGATCGCGCCTCCCGCCGATAGTGCCGCGCATGAAGATACTTCTGGCCGGCGCCGCCGCCATGCTCCTTTCGGCCCTGACGCTGGCCTGGATCGCCACCTTCTGCCGTCTCATTCCCTTCGAGCCCGTGTCGCGATTCATCAAGGACTACGGTTCGCTGATCCGCGCGCATATCGATCTCCTGATGATGGCGCTCCTCTGCATGGCGCTCTACGCCATCCGCGTGCCTCTGCCGGTCGAGGCCTGCTGGCTGGTGGTGATCGGCGGCTTCGCCAATCCCTCGCTCTTCCTGCTGCGGGCGGTCGATCCGCAGCCGCAGATCGGCCCGATGCGCAAGGCCTATCGCATCGCGAGCTTCGCCACGACCACCGTTGGTTTCGTCTGGGCGGCCTGCTCGATCCTGCAGGCTCTTTGATTGACGGGCCGGCGCGGATCGACCAAGGTTCGCGCCATGAAGCGGCAGACCCTTCGACTTATGCGCTGATCCCGCTCCGGCCCGTCCGGACCGCGGATCGCCTGTCGTCGTGTCCGGTTCGTCTCGAGAAGTCGCTTCTATGGTCTCCTACATTGTGTCTTTGTTTGCCGGGGTCGGTTTGTGGACCGCGATCGGCGTCACCCTGGTCGCGGGCCTGATGCGCGGCTTTGCCGGTTTCGGTTCCGCCATGCTGATGGCGCCGATCTTCGCGATCCTCTTTGGCTCAGCCGACATGGTGGTGACCGTGGTCGCGATCGAGCTGGTGGTCTCCCTGCAGCTCTTCCCGCAGGTCCGCCAGCATGCCGACTGGAAGGTGCTGACGCCCATGAGCATCGCCGCCTGCGCCGCCATGCCGCTCGGCGTCTGGCTGCTGGCCAGCGTTGACAAGAACACCATCGTGACGGCGGTGTCGGCCGTCATCGTGGCCTTCGTCGTGCTGATGTGGACCGGCTGGAAATACACCGGCCGGCGCTCGACCGCCGCCACCGTCGCGGTCGGCGCCGTGTCGGGCGCCATGATGGCCACCACCAGCGTCGGCGGCCCACCGGTGCTGCTCTACCTGCTGTCGGGCAACGATCCGCCGCAGGTCAACCGCGCCAACATCGTCACCTATTATTTCCTGACCCAGTTCCTGCTGATCGTCATCGTGCTGGCGACCGGGGTGGCCGGCGTCGACGCGCTGATTCGTGCCGTGGTGCTGTTCCCGGTCATGGTGCTGGGCGCCTGGGTCGGCGGCCGGGCCTTTCATGGCCTGGCCAGCGAGCGGCTCTACCGCAACGTGGCGCTCACCATTCTGTTCGCCACCGGCCTGTTCGGCCTGCTACGCAGCTGGCTGTTCTGATATTATCGGCCGGCACTGGAGGAGGAGTTTCTATGCGCGTCGTCACCTGCGCTCTCGGCTTGGCTTTCATCTCGGCGCTCGCAACCGGTGCCCAGGCGCAGGATGCTTTCATGCAAGCCTGCACGATGACCACGCCGCAGAAGATGTGCGAATGCATCTCTGCCAAGGTTCCGGCTGACAAGAAGCAAGCCGCCATCGAAGGCATGCGCAAGTCCAACAAGGCGATGGAGCCGGGTGGCAACCTGCTCGACCCCTCCAATCTCACGCAGGAGCAGATGCAGGGCCTGGACGCGGTGGTCATCGCCCAGGCCAACTGCAATCCCTGAGGGCTATCGCCCGTCGCAGGCGCCGAGCGGAACGCGCGCGGTGTAGGCCGCCGTCAGGCAGTCCGCGCGGGTCCGGTAAGTGCCGGGTTGGAAGCGCGATGTGGTGTTGGCGGCGCTGGCTTCCTTCAGTTCCCAGTCGGCGCGCGAAAGGCACGGTGTGGGCGTGCGCCGGAAGGCGTTGTAGACGTCGCGCCGCTCGCACAGCAGCTCCTTAGCGGCGCGCTTGTGCCCGGAACGATAAAGCAACGATGCCGTCTGTACCGTCGTGAGGTTGCCCGCCGCGACGGAATCGACTGGCGCGATGTCGCTGAGATAGAGCCGCAGCATGGCTTCTTCCTGCGCCGAGATGGTGTTCGTCGCACTGACGCCGTTGCCGACGCCGCCGGCACCCGTGCCGACGCTGGCACCCGGGCCGCCGATGCCCGCGCCCGAACCGACGCCGGTACCAGCGCCGACGCCTGCAACACCTCCTGTGCCGCTGCCGCCGACGGTACCCGTCCCACCGCTGCCCGTGCCAGTGCTGCCCGTGCCAACGCCACCAGTTCCGCCGCCTCCAGTTCCACCGCCACCAGAGCCACCGCTGCCGGCGCCACCGATGCCGATCCCGACACTTGCATTGCCAGACGCTGGCCCGCCGCCGACCGCGGCTGTCGCGCCCGCGGCGCCACCCGGACCCGTGCCGCCGCCGACGCCACCGATGCCAATGCCGACGCTGGCATTGCCCGATGCTGGTCCGCTGACCGCGGCGTCCACGCCGGCCCCGCCGCTGGAACCACTGCTGCTGCCGACGCCACCAACCCCCACGCCGGCGCTTGCATCGCCGGACGTGCCGCCGGCTGCCCCAGACGAAGCGCCGCCCGAAGCCCCAGCGCCGGCACCGCCGCCGCCACTACTACCGCCAGCGCTACTACCGGCGCCGCCGCCGCCCGTACCGGCGCTGGCTCCGGCGCTGCCGCCAGCCGATGCGCCTCCCGCCGCACCGGTACTCGCTCCGCCGGTTGCCCCAGCGGCTGCCCCGGCCGCACCTGCCGCGGCTCCGGCGGCAGCACCGGCTGCAGCGCCCGCTGCGCCGGCGGCGGCGCCTGCAGCGCCGCCCACCTGGGCAGTGGCGTGTTCAACCGACACGATAGCAAGCAATGAAACCAGGCCGGTCGCGACGGCAACCGCAGGCAGCAGACGAACGCCCATGATCCCACCTCCCTGTAAATCACTGGGGAGGGAAACCGTTTGGGGCGTCGCAAGTTCCGCCGTTCGCGAAAAATCTGTGCGATACGCAACGATGGGCTGTGTCGGATGGACTACAGGTCGCTAGAGATTGTGGCAGGCAACCTGCCGGCCGTCGCCGACATCGACCAGCGGCGGGGCGATCTCGGCGCACACGGCGCTCTCGCGCGGGCAGCGGCCGCACAGCCGGCAGCCAGGTGGCGGATCGATCGGCGTCGACACCTCGCCTTGCAGGGTGAGACGCGGTGCGGGCTTGGCCGGATCGGCCTCGGGGACCGCCGCAAGCAGGGCCTTGGTGTAGGGATGCAATGGCTTGTCGAACAGTGCCGCTGCCGGTCCCGTCTCGACGATCTTGCCGACATACATCACCGCCACCCGATCGCTGATATGGCGGATGACGCTGAGATCGTGGGCGATGAAGAGGTAGGTCAGCCCGAACTCCTTCTGCAACTCGCGGAACAGGTTCAGGATCTGCGCCTGGATCGACACGTCGAGCGCCGACACCGGCTCGTCGCCGATCACCAGCTCGGGATCGACCGACAGCGCGCGGGCGATGGCGATGCGCTGGCGCTGGCCGCCCGAGAATTCATGCGGATAGCGATCGATGTGCTCGATGCCGAGCCCGACGCGGCGCAGCAGCTCGAGCACCCGTTCGCGCTTCTCGGCCCACGAGCGCACCAGCCCGTGGATCTCCATCGGCCGGCTCAGGATGTGCATGATCGTCTTGCGGGGGTTGAGCGAGCTGTAGGGGTCCTGGAACACCAGCTGGACCTCCTTGCGCGCCTCCTTCATGCGGCTGCGCGAGAACCCCAACAGGTTTTCGCCCTTCAAGGTGACTTCGCCGGCGGTGGGCTCGATCAGCCGCGTCACCAGCCGCGCCGTCGTCGACTTGCCGCAACCGCTCTCGCCCACCAGGCCCAACGTTTCGCCGCGATGGATGTGGAAGTCGATGCCGTCGACCGCCTTCAGCACCTGGGTCTTCTCGCCGGCGAGCTTGGAATAGATGTCGCCGTGCAGGGTGAAGTGCTTGGTCAGTCCCTTGACCCGCAGCAGCGTGTCGTCGGCCGTCGGCGCCATCGTCATGCCGTCCCCCGATCGTGCAGGTGGCAGGCGGCGAGATGGCCGGGCGCGATCTCCTTGAGTCGCGGGATCTCGCGGCGGCAGACATCCATGGCGTGGCTGCAGCGCGGATGGAACTTACAGCCCGTCGGCGGGTCCATCATGTTGCACACCGAGCCCGCGATCGGCGTCAGGTACTTGGCCTGGCCGTCGAGCCGCGGAATCGAGTTCAGCAGTCCCACCGTGTAGGGATGCTGCGGCCTCGCGAAGATCTCGCGCTTGTCGCCGAGCTCGACGATGTGGGAGGCGTACATCACCCCGACGCGGTCGCAGGCATGGGCGACGACGCCGAGATTGTGGGTGATGAACAGCAGCGACATGCCGAGCCGCTCGATCATGCCGGTGATCAGCTCGAGGATGGTGGCCTGGATGGTGACGTCGAGCGCCGTGGTCGGCTCGTCGGCGATCAGGAAGTTTGGATTGCAGCTGAGCGCCATGGCCAGCATGACGCGCTGGCGCATGCCGCCGGAGAATTCGTGGACATAGCTGTCGAGGCGTTTCTGCGGCGAGGGGATGCCGACCAGGGACAGGAGCTCGACCACACGCTCGCGCGCCTCCTTCTTGGAAAGGCCGAGATTGGTGCGCAGCGCATCGGAGATCTGGTCGCACACGGTGAACACCGGGTTCAGCGCGCTCATCGGCTCCTGGAACACCATGGCGATGCGCCGGCCGCGCAGCGCGCGCATCTCGGCGTCGCTCTTGTCGAGGATGTTGCTGCCTTCGAACAGCACGCGGCCGCGCGGGATCTCACCCGGCGGGGCGGGGATCAGGCGCATGATCGCCTTGGCCGTCACCGACTTGCCGGAGCCCGATTCGCCCACCAGCCCGAAGGTCTGGCCGCGCTCGATCGAGAAGGAGGCGCCGTCGACCGCGGTGAGGTCGCCGCGCCTGAGGTGGAAGCGGACCGTGAGATCGTCGAGCTCCAAAACTGTCTCGGCCATCTCAGCGCTCCGCCAATCGTGGATCGAGGATGTCGCGCAGCCCGTCGCCGAAGAGGTTGAAGGCGAGCACGGTGTAGCAGATGGCAAGGCCGGGGAAGGCCGCGATCAGGGGGGCGGTCTCCATGTAGTCGCGGGCGGCGGCGAGGTCGGAGCCCCAGTCGGGCGTCGGCGGCGGCGTGCCCAGGCCGAGGAACGACAGCGCGGCCACGATCAGGATGACGTAACCCAGCCGGACCGTGGCGTTGACGATCAGCGGCGAGATGATGTTGGGCAGGATCTGGCGGAGCGCGATCGACAGGCTGCCGTCGCCCACGGCACGCGACGCCTCGACATATTCCTTCTGCTTCTCGGCCAGCACCGTGCCGCGCGACAGCCGCGCCACCTCGGGCATGAAGGCAAAGCCCAGGGCAAAGACCAGCACCGCGTCGTTGGCGATGCCTTCGATTTTCCATTCACGGGCCAGGGTGACGACCAGCAGGTAGAAAAGCAGGCCGGGAAAGGCGAGCAGGCCATCGATGAAGCGCATGGCCACGGTGTCGACCTTGCCGCCGAAATAGCCCGACAGCACGCCGTAGGGGATGCCGACGGACAGCCCGAAGGTCACCGCCAGCAGCGCGATGGCGACCAGCCGGCGGCCGCCATAGAGCAGGCGGGTGTAGATGTCGCGGCCCATGCGGTCGGTGCCTAGCAGGTGCTTCTCGGAGGGCGGCTGCAGCCGCTCGCGATAGTTCTGCTTGATCGGATCGTAGGTCGTGATCCACGGCGTGGCGATGCAGGCCCCGAACAGCAGCACCAGCATGACGGCGCCGATCGAGGCGGTGCGGCTCTTGCGCAGCTCGTGCCAGGCGTTGCCCAGCGCCATGCGCCAGCGCGCGAGGCGGCCGCCGATCGCCGGGGCGCGGACGGCTTGGAGTTCGGCGAGCTTGTCGGCCTGGATTTCCGTCATGGTCCGTCCCTAACCGAACTTCACGCGTGGATTGAGCAGCCTGTAGGTCAAATCGACCAGCAGGTTCATGATCACGACGATCACGCCCAGCACCAGCACACCGGCCTGCACCAGCGGATAGTCGCGCTGCAGGATCGCCTCGAAGATGGCGCGGCCGATGCCAGGCCAGGCGAAGATCGATTCCAGCACCACGGTGCCGCCGAGCAGGTTGGCGAGCTGCAGGCCACTGATGGTGATGGTCGGGATCATGGCGTTGCGCAGCGTGTACTTGAAGATGACCTTGCGCTCGCTAAGGCCGACCGACCGCGCGGTGTCGACATATTCCTTGTTCATCTCGTCGAGCATGGAGGAGCGCGTCAGTCGCGTGGTGTAGGCGGCCTGGCGAAAGCCGATCGCCGCTGCCGGCAGGATCAGGAATTTCAGGCTCGCCCAGGGATCGACGAACGGGTTGGCGAAGCCCGAGGAGGGCAGCCAGCCGAGATAAAGCGAGAAGAACAGCACGCAGAGGATCGCGAACCAGAACTCGGGAATCGAGATGCCGATCAGCGAGGTGACCTGGGCGGTGTAGTCGATCGCCGTGTTGCGCCGCACGGCGGCGATGGTGCCCAACGGTACGGCGATCAGCATGGAAAGCGAGATGCCGACAACAGCGAGATAGACGGTGGCAGGGATGCCCGACATCAGCTCGACGGCGACCGGCCGGCGCGTCACCAGCGAGTAGCCGAAGTCGCCCTGCACGGCGCGTATCAGCCACTTGGCGTAGCGGATGTAGACCGGCTGGTCGAGGCCGTACTCCTTCTCGAGGACCTTGCGCACTTCCGGGTCGTTGACGCCCTCGCTGCCGACCAGGGTGTCGATGATGTTGCCCGGCAGCATCTCCACGAAGGTGAAGACCACCATCGACAGCACGAGCAGGACGGGTACCAGGTAGGCGACGCGACGGATGATGTAGGCGAGCATGGCTGAGACCTTTCAAGGTCTCCCGGACC
>NZ_BKAJ01000049.1 GCF_007992495.1 Reyranella soli | reverse complement strand
GGTCCGGAAGAGGGCTAACCTTCCATCCACGCCGTCCGCATGCCGCCGGCGGCATACTGGAACGGGCCGGTGAAGGCGGGCTTGTAGCCTTTCAGCTTCTTGGTCCCGGCCTGCAGGATCGACACGAAGTGCGTGTAGAGAAGCGGCAGGTCCTGGTTCACGATCGAATCGACGTCGGCATACATCTGTCGGCGCTTGTCCTTGTCGCGCTCGACGGCCGCGGCCATGATCAGCTGGTCGACTTTCTCGTTGACGTAGCCGATGCGCCGCTTGGTCTCGGGCGCCGTGGACAGGATGTTGCGCGAGTACCAGCCGTCGGGATCGATGCGGTAGCTGTTGGCCGTCGAATCGATATCGAACGCCGCCTTGTTGTACTTGTCCTGGATCACCGGCGTGGGATGGATCTCGAAGGTCACGTTGAAGCCCGCGTCCTTCAGCATGGCGTGCACCAACTCGCCCGACTGCTGCATGTACGGGAAGCTGTCGTTGGCGATGATCAGGAGCTTGGCGTCGCCGTCCTTGGCCTTCTTGCGCAGCGCCTTGGCCTTGTCGGGATCGAAAGCCGGCCATGGCTTGATGTCCTTGCCGTACCAGGGGCTCGACTTGCTGTAGAAGCCCTTGGCGATCTCGCCCTGCTTGTTGAACACAGCCTCGTGGATGCCCTCATGGTCGATGGCATGCGCCGCCGCCGTGCGCAGCATGTGGGCGTCCGGATTGTCCTTGGCGGAGAACGGCCCGCTGCGCAGGTTGAAGGTGACCATGGCGGTGCCGACCTGCGGCACCGGGTAGGTTTCGTAGACCTTGCTGTAGTCCTTGAGGAAGGAGGGTGCGTCGGCATAGGCGACGTTGTCGATCAGGTCGAGCTCGCCGGCGCGCAGCGCCGTCAGACGCACACGATCCTCCTTCTTCGGCCGACCGATCAGGCCGTCGAGATAGGGCAGGGTGTTGCCCTCCGAATCGGTCTCCCAGAAGTTCTCGAAGCGCACGAGTTCGCAGACGTCGAAGCGTTTCCACGCCTTGAACTGGAACGGCCCGCAACCTGCTGGCGCGGTGTCGGCCTTGTCGGCGGCACCCGGCGCGATGAGGTTCACCGGGTAGTAGATGAGATTGGAATCGAAGGCGGCACTCGCCTCCTTGAGATGGACCTGCACGATCCACTTGTCGTCGACCGTGACGCGTTCGACGTCGATCAGCGCCGACCGGGTGAAGGAATGGCCGATCTTGGGATCGAGGATGCGCTCGAGGTTCCACTTCACGGCCTGGGCGTCGATCGTCTCGCCGTTGTGGAACTCGGCTCCCTGCCGAAGCTTGAAAGTCCAGGTCTTGAGGTCCTTGGACGGCTCCCATTCCTGGGCGATGCCGGCAACGATGTTCATGCCCGCATCGAAGTCGAGCAGGCCGCCGGTGGTGCCGGCCATCGGTTGGGAGACGTAGTAGATGAAGTTGCGATGGGTATCGAGACCGGCCGAGTCGTCTCTGGTGCCGAAACGCACCGTGCCGCCGCGCTTTGGATTGCGCTTGCGACCGGCCCTGGCAGTGCCGGGCACACCACCCGCGATTGCAGCGCCGGCGAGCGCCGTCGTCGCGGTAAGGAACTCACGCCTTGTACTTTCGGGACCCTTCTTGTTCGCTTCGTCGGTCATGACGCCGCCTCCCAGATCGGATTGTTTGGGCCGAAGTTGGCTATGTGATTGAAACGCTTACTCGATAGGCTGCCTCCTCACGGGCTCGCGCTGGAAAATTCGGTCGCCCACGGGACAAACCTACTGGTGCGCGGTGCAAAACAGCGTGCCGACATTCCCGGTAAAGGTCAACGCAGGGCGAGCACCGCGGTGCGCAAACGTCAGGCGGTTTTGCAGTTCCCAGCCGGCTTGAGTATCCTGCGTGAAGCGCACCGCACTCGATCGGCAGGGGAGGCAGATGTGACACGCACCTGGTTCAGCGTTATCGCCGTCGGCGTTCTGGCCGCTGCCTGTGCAGAACCCAATCCACCGCCGCCCGCGCCGGCAGCGCCCGCTTCCACAGCGCCCGCCTCGACAGCGACCGTCGTGCAGCCCGCCGATCCCGACGCCGCGCCGAGCGCGTCCGTCGTTCCGCAGGGCCCGGTCGTGGGTGGCCTGCCGCCGTCGGCGCTGTATGCGAACCCACCAGGGACGCCGGCCTACGTCATCACGCCGGGCGATCCGGTCGGCCGGCCGGTCCCTCGTCCTGGCGGCGCGCCGGCGTTCTAGGCTGCAAAGCAAAACGGCGCGCATTGCTGCGCGCCGTTTGTCCCGATTGGTCGGAGTGAGAGGATTCGAACCTCCGGCCCCTAGCTCCCGAAGCTAGTGCTCTACCAGGCTGAGCTACACTCCGTCAGAAACGGAGGCACCCCGCTCGGGAGGCGGGGTTATAACCGTGCCCCCTCATGGTCGCAAGGCCCGTGGGCCCTCGCTATAGTGCGGCGCTTTTCGGGAATTCGCGGGGGAACTGCATGGCCAGGAAGAAGCGGCTCAAGATCGCCTTGATCGGCTACGGCGCCATCAGCCAGACGCTGTTCGACCTGTTTCGCGAAAAGAAGCCCGACATCGACATCGTCGGCGTGCTGGTCCGCCCGGGCCGCGCCAAGGAGACGCAGACGAAGGTCGGCCGCAAGGTCGCCGTGGTCGAGACTCTGAAGGCGCTCCTGAAGCTCAAGCCTGACGTCGTGGTCGAGGCGGCGAGCCAGCAGGCAGTGCGCGACTGGGGCGAGACCATCCTGGAGAGGGGCATCGACTTCATGGTGATCGCCACCGGCGCCTATGGTGATCCCAAGCTCTACAAGAAGCACATCAAGGCCGCCGAGAAGAGCGGGGCCAGGCTGCGGCTGCCGTCGGGCGCCATCGCCGGTCTGGACGGGCTTCTGGCCATGCGGCTCGGCAAGCTCGAGCGCGTGAAGTACGTGTCGATCAAGCCGCCGCATGCCTGGAGCGGCACGCCGGCCGAGACCGAGTTCGACCTGCCGTCGATCAAGGAGCCGACGGTGATCTTCCGCGGCAAGCCCGCCGACGCCGGCCGGCTTTACCCGAAGAATGCCAATCTCGCGGTCACCGTGGCGCTGTGCGGCGCGGGCCTGCAGCACACCGATATCGAGCTGGTGGCCGATCCGACCCTGCCGGCCGGCACCAACGCCAGCCGCCTTGAGGTCGTGAGCGATTCGGGCGAGCTCAAGATGGAGCGGCTGGGGTTGGCCATGCCGGATAATCCCAAGACCGGCGTGCTGACCGCGCTCACCATGGCCGACGACCTGATGAAGATCGTGCGCGCCAGCGACTGGTAAGCGTCACCGGTAGCTGATGATCTCGTATTCGATGCCGTCGGGATCCAGGAAGTAGAAGCGCCGGCCCGGATCGTAATTGTCGTGGTTGAAGGGTTTCAGCCCGGCGGCGACGACGCGCGTTTCGGTGGCGTCGATGTCGTCGACCTCGATGCCGATGTGGTTGAGCGGCCGGCCCTTGGCGAAGTCCTCGGCGGTGTAGGCGACGTCGCGGCCGGTATAGAGCGCGATGTAATGCTCCTTCGATCCGATATGGATGGTGCGGCCGCCGTCGCGCGCCGGGCCCTTCCAGCGCACCTGCCAGTCGAACAGCTCCTCCATCAGCCTGGCGGCGCGTTCGGGGTTCGAGACGGTGACGTTCACATGCTCGATGCGGGGCGTAGACATGACAGGACCTCCTTCGACTTGCGGAGGCTACGACCTCAAGTTAACTTTAGGTCAAGCTTTCGATGGAGATTTTCCTGCCTCAATCGGCACATCTGACGATCGGCGAGCTGGCCCGGCGCACTGGCATGTCGGTGTCGGCGATTCGCTTCTATGAGTCGCGCGGCCTGGTGAGGGCGGTGCGGACGTCGGGAAACCAGCGCCGGTTCATGCGGGCGGACATCCGGCGCCTGTCTTTTGCCCTGATCGCGCAACAGCTCGGCCTGACCTTGAGCGAGATCGAAGCCGAGCTGTCGCTGCTGCCGCAGGGGCGCGCGCCCAACCCTCAGGACTGGCAGGCGATCAGCGTGCGCATCCGTGGCGCGCTGCAGGCGCGGATCGCCATGCTGGAGAAGACGCGCGACCTGCTCGACGGCTGCATCGGTTGCGGCTGCCTGTCGCTCGCCAAGTGCCACCTCTACAACCCGAACGACCGCGCGGCCCGGGCAGGGGCCGGACCGCGCTTCCTGCTGGGCGATCGCGCCCAGGATTTCGAGGACGTTGAGTAATCTTGCTGGACCGCGGGCCTCCAGGCCCGCTCATCATGGGAGCGCGGACCTCTGGTCCGCATCATGATCATGAGCGGACCGGAGGTCCGCGCTCCCGAGAAGACCATGAGCGGGCCTGGAGGCCCGCGGTCCGGCAAGATGTTTAGCGCGGGCCGGGACCGCCGCGATGGTGGCCCATCATGCCGCCCATCGGGCGCGGGCGGTCGAGCGACGCCTTCTGCTCGGGCGACAGCGTGTTGTAGAGCGCGGTCAGGCTCGGCTTCACTGCCTCGATGCGCTCGACGCGGGCCTTCATGTAGGCCTCTTCCATGCTGAGCCGATCGACGTAGTTCGGCCGCTCCTTCATCTCCGACGGCAGCGCGTTGCAGCGTGCGGTGTCCTTGACGTCGGCGTCGTCGGACGCTTTGGCGAAGGCATCCCAGGCGGACACCTGGTCGGCCTTCAGGTCGAGCTTGATCTTGAGATAGGTGCGGTTGCCGGCGCGCCGGGCGACGCGGTCGAGGCAGAACGCCTTGGGATTGAAGCTGGCCATCCGATCACGGCGTTCGGGACCGGCGGCAGGGGGCGCCGGCGGCGTGGCCTGGGCCAGCTCGAGCAGGTCATCGTCTAGAACGCTGCCGACGGCCGCCGAAGCGGGCATCGCCAGGACGAGGCCGGCCATCAGGGCGACAGGAGCGGCCAGAAGGAGGGGGCGGCGGAACGACATCGTGGAACCTCACCGAATTACGCGGGCTGTAGCGATGATACGCTGCGGCCGCGCCCGGCGTGCCCTGGTGATGTGTTAAGTTATGTAAAGTTTGGGCGAAAAGCGGCGCTGTCATTTGCGTCTATAGGCGCGGCTGGCGTGCAGTCCCACCCAACCGGCGGCAACGAGAAGCAGGAGGCTGACTATGCTCTCGGCTCGGGCAGTTTCCGGGTCCTCGGTTGGTGTCGTGAACACTGCTACAGCGACGGCGACGATCAATGCGGCGGTTAAGGTGTAGCCACCCGCCTTGATCAAGCGTGACTTGCTGGTCGTTGCAATCGCAAGGCCGACGATGATTGCCACGCCGCCCGCCATGAGGGCCAGCATTTGCAAAGTGGAGATATTCATTCGATCGGCTCCCGTCTCCCTGGAGGGTTGAGGATCGTC
Organism: Reyranella soli; assembly: GCF_007992495.1. Lineage (GTDB taxonomy): Bacteria > Pseudomonadota > Alphaproteobacteria > Reyranellales > Reyranellaceae > Reyranella > Reyranella soli. Next base: position 35,461 of record NZ_BKAJ01000049.1, on the reverse strand, counting down.
GGCAAGGCTCCAGTCAGTTATGCAAAGTTTGGTCGGAGTTCGGCAAGCCAGCGCGCGAAATGCTCGCGCTCGGCCTGGGTCATGTGCAGGCCTTCCTTGGTCCGCCGCCACAGCACGTCCTCGGCCTCGACCGCCCATTCGTCGCGCACCAGGTAGCGCACCTCGACCTCATAGAGATGGCCGCCGAAATGCTGGCCGAGATCGGCCACGGTCTTGACCTCTTCCAGAAGGTCGTCGATGGCCACCCCGTGACGCCGGATCAACACGCGCAGCAGCTCCTTCGGCAAACCGGGCTTCACGACGGCCGCCGAGTTCACGAAGTTGTCGAACGCCTGCTCGAAGGTCGGCGCATCGGCGAGCTCGCCGCCCGCCAGCGCCCTGCCCGCCGTCCATTCTACCCCCATGTGCGGATAGTACGGCGCCAGATCGCGCAAGGCGTGCTCCGCCAGCCGCCGGTAGGTCGTGATCTTGCCGCCGAACACCGATAGCAGCGGGGCCGTGCCAACCGCGCCGTCGATTTCGAGGTGATAGTCGCGCGTCACTGCCGAGGGATTGTCGTCGCCGTCGTCGAACAAGGGGCGCACGCCGGAATAGGTCCACACCACGTCGGCCGGCCGCACCGGCTTTGTCATGTAGTAGCTGGCGATCTCGCAGAGATAGTCGATCTCCTCCTGGGTGCAGACGGGCTTCTTGTCGCTCGAGTCGACGGGAATGTCGGTGGTGCCGATCACCGAGAAGGAGCGTTCGTAGGGGATGATGAAGACGATGCGCCCGTCCTTGTTCTGCAGGATGAAGGCGTGATCGCCGTCGTACAGCCGCGGCACGACGATGTGGCTGCCCTTGATCAGGCGCACGCGCTTGTTGGTCCTGATGGACGTCTGCTCGTCGAGGAAATGCTTCACCCAGGGGCCGGTCGCATTGACCAGGCCGCGCGCCTGAAGCTTCACCGCGCTGCCGTCGGGCGCGCTGAGCTCGATGTCCCACAGCTTGCCGTCCGCGGTGCGCCGCGCCGACACGCAGCGATGGCGGGCGAAGATGCGCGCCCCCATCCCGCGCGCCGACATGAGGTTGGCGATCACCAGCCGGGCGTCGTCGACCCAGGCGTCGGAATAGACGAAGCCGTTCTTGAAGGACGGCTTCAGCCCGGCGCCGAACTTCGAACTCGGCAGGTCGACCGAAATCGACTTGGGCAGGGTCATGTGCCAGTCGAGATGGTCGTAAAGGAACAGGCCCAACCGCAGCATCCAGCGCGGCCTGAGATGCTGCTCGTGCGGCAGCACGAAGCGCAGGGGAAAGGAGAGGTGCGGCGCCTTGGCCAAAAGCACCTCGCGCTCCTGCAGGGCCTCGCGCACCAGCCGGAACTCGTAATGCTCGAGATAGCGCAGGCCGCCATGGATCAACTTGGTCGACGCCGAGGAGGTGTGGCTGGCGAAGTCGTGCATCTCGCACAGCCCGACCTTGAGTGCCCGCCCCGTCGCGTCGCAGGCAATGCCCGCGCCGTTGATCCCGCCGCCCACTACGAACAGGTCGAGCGGCGCCTCTCCACTTCCATTCATGGCTGCAGGATATAGCGCGCTTGACCGCAAGATGCAGGGACCTCAAATGGCCGCATGGGCCTTTTGCTCAAGATCATCCTGTTCGGCGTCGCCGTTTACGCGGTGTGGAAGACTTTTTCCCGCTGGAAGGGCCTGTTCGACCGCTTTGTCGGCAAGCCCGAGGAACCTGCACGCCCCGCGCCGCCGCCGCCCCCACCGCCGTCGGAGCCCCTGGCGGCCCGCAAGGTCGCGATCCAGGAGACCATCCAGTGCGCCGGCTGCGGCGCCTATAATCCCGCCGGTGCCGAAAAATGCGGCCAGTGCGGCCGTCCCCAGCCACGTCCGAATTGACCCGACCGGCCTAGTTGACCGGCCTGGGGGTGGCACTTATTTTGCCGCACCGCAACAACGGCCTTAAGTCGTAGAAACAAAAGGCCTTCTGAGCTTCGGGGTATACCTGTGTCCGAACCCTCAGCACGCCTTAAGCCGACGTGCTTCCAGGAACTCATTCTGACCCTGCAGGATTATTGGGCGCGCCAAGGCTGCCTGATCCTGCAGCCGTTCGATATGGAAATGGGCGCGGGCACCTTCCACACCGCCACGACCCTGCGCGCTCTGGGGCCGAAGCCCTGGTACGCCGCCTACGTGCAGCCGTCGCGGCGGCCGACCGATGGGCGCTACGGCGACAATCCCATGCGCCTGCAGCACTACTATCAGTTCCAGGCCATCCTGAAGCCGTCGCCGCCCGACATCCTCGAGCGCTATCTCGGCTCTCTCGAGGCGATCGGCATCGACACCACCCTGCACGACATCCGCTTTGTCGAGGACGACTGGGAGAGCCCGACATTGGGCGCCTGGGGGCTGGGCTGGGAAGTGTGGTGCGATGGCTCGGAGATCAGCCAGTTCACCTATTTCCAGCAGGTCGGCGGCATCGACGTCGACCTGGTGTCGGGCGAGATCACCTACGGCCTGGAACGGCTGGCCATGTACCTGTTCGACAAGAAGTCGATCTACGACCTGCCGTTCAATCGCACGGATTCGGAAGTGCCGCTGACATACGGCGACGTCTTCCTGCAGAACGAACGCGAGCAGTCGGCCTACAATTTCGAGCACGCCGACACCGACATGCTGTTCCGCCACTTCGCCGATGCCGAGAAGGAGTGCGGCCGGTTGATCGAGCGCAAGCTGCCGCTGCCGGCCTACGAGCAGTGCATCAAGGCTTCGCATTGCTTCAACCTGCTGGACGCGCGCGGCGTTATCAGCGTCACCGAGCGACAGAGCTACATCCTGCGCGTCCGCGACCTTGCCAAGGCGTGCTGCGAGGCATGGCTCGTCACTCAGAAGAAGGAAGCGGCGTGATGGCTGAGCTGCTTCTCGAACTTCTGAGCGAAGAGATTCCGGCGCGCATGCAGACGCGCGCGGCCGACGATCTCAAGCGTCTGGTGAGCGACGGCTTGAAGGCCGCCGGTCTGGAATTCAAGGACGCACGCGCCTTCGCGACGTCGCGGCGGCTGACGCTGGTGGTCGACGGCCTGCCGGCCGCACGGGCCGACGTCAGCGAAGAACGGCGCGGACCGCGTGTCGGCGCGCCCGAGCAAGCCGTGCAGGGCTTCCTGAAAGCCACCGGCCTTGCCTCGCTCGACCAGGCGGAGAAGCGCGACACCGGAAAGGGCGAGTTCTGGTTCGCCGTGATCGCCAAGAAGGGCGGCCCGACCGCCGAAGCGCTGCCTGGCATCATCGATGCCGCGATGAAAGCGCTGCCCTGGCCCAAATCGATGAAGTGGGGCAGCGGCACCATGACCTGGGTGCGCCCGCTGCAGTCCATCGTGGCGCTGTTCGACGGCAAGGTGCTGGCAGGCGAGGTCGCGCCGGGTGGCGAGATGGCGCCGATCAGGTTTGGCGACACCACGCGCGGCCATCGATTCCTCAGCAAAGGCGACATCAAGGTCGCGGGCTTCGCCGACTATGTCGCCAAGCTCCGTGCCGCGCACGTGGTGCTGGACCCGGCCGAGCGCAAGAAGATCGTGCTGGAAGGCGCCGAGAAGCTCTGCGCCGAGGCGCAGGTCGCGCTCAAGACCGACGAGGGCCTGCTCGAAGAGGTGGCGGGCTTGGTCGAATGGCCCGTGCCGATGCTGGGCACCATCGATTCGCAGTTCATGGACGTGCCGCCCGAAGTGCTGACCGTCTCCATGCGGACGCATCAGCGTTACTTCGTCACCAACAACAGGAGCGGCTCGCTCGCCAACCGCTTCGTCGTCGTTGCTAACAATGTGGCGCGCGACGGCGGCAAGACGATCGTCGACGGCAACGAGCGTGTGCTGCGCTCGCGGCTATCCGACGCCAAGTTCTTCTGGAACCAGGATCGCAAGGTCCGGCTGGAGGAGCGGCTGCCGGCCCTGAAGGACATGGTCTTCCACGCCAAGCTCGGCACCCAGGCCGATCGCGTCGCCCGCATCGAGATATTGGCCGACAAGCTCGCCTCATACGTCGCGGGCGCGGACTCTGCCCACGCGATCCTGGCCGCGCACCTCTGCAAGGCCGATCTGCGCAGCGGCATGGTGGGCGAGTTCCCCGAGTTGCAGGGCGTCATGGGCCGCTACTACGCGCTGGAAGAGAAGCTTCCGGCCGCGGTCGCCGACGCCATTGGTGATCACTATGCACCGGCCGGTCCCGCCGACCGTTGCCCGAGCGCGCCGATTTCTGTCGTGGTCGCGCTGGCCGACAAGCTCGATACGCTCACCAGCTTCTGGGCGATCGGCGAGAAGCCGACCGGCTCGCGCGATCCGTTCGCCTTGCGCCGCGCCGCGCTCGGCATCATCCGCATCGTCGTCGAGAACGGCATCCGTCTGCCGCTCAAGAAGTTCTTCGACGCCGACGACCTGATGGCCTTCTTCGCCGATCGCCTGAAGGTGCAGATGCGCGAGAAGGGTGTGCGCCACGACGTCGTCGACGCGGTGTTCGCCCTGGGCGGCGAGGACGATCTCGTGCGCCTGTTGGCGCGGGTCGAAGCGGTGCAGTCGTTCCTGGCCACGGAAGCGGGCAAGAATCTGCTGACCGGCTATGGCCGCGCGGCAAACATCGTTCGTGCCGAAGAGAAGAAGGACAAGACACTGGCTGCGAAAATCGCCGGTGCGCCTGACGCCGCACGCATGGAACAAGCGGAAGAGAAAACCGTTGCTGCTGCCTTGGCCGACATCGAGCGTCTTGTGAGGCCCGCGTTGCAGCGTGAGGACTTCGCGGGCGCGATGGAAGCTTTCGCGGGCTTGCGTGCGCCCATCGATTCTTTCTTCGAAAAGGTCACAGTCAATGTCGCTGAGAAACCCGATTTACGGCTGAACAGGCTGAAATTGCTCAATCAGATACGCGCCACCATGGATTCGGTGGCGGATTTCTCCAGGATCGAGGGCTGAGAATGGCCAAGTGGGTCTACAGTTTTGGTGATGGCAAGGCCGAGGGCCGCGCCGAGATGCGCAATCTGCTGGGTGGCAAAGGCGCCAACCTCGCGGAGATGTCGAGCCTCGGGCTGCCCGTGCCGCCGGGCTTCACCATCACCACCGAGGTCTGCACCTGGTACTACGCCAACGGCAACGCCTATCCCGGCGAGCTGAAGGACGAGGTCGAGAAGGCGCTGGCGGCGGTCGAGAAGACCGTTGGCGCGGGCTTCGGTGACGCCAACAATCCATTGCTGGTCTCGGTGCGCTCCGGCGCGCGCGCCTCGATGCCGGGCATGATGGACACCGTGCTCAATCTCGGCCTGAACGACCGCACCGTGCTGGGCCTCGGCCAATCGTCGGGCGACGAGCGCTTCGCCTGGGACAGCTACCGCCGCTTCATCCAGATGTACTCCAACGTCGTGCTCGATGTCGGGCATCACTATTTCGAGGAGGCGCTGGAGCTCAAGAAGGAGGATCTCGGCGTCACCATGGACACCGACCTCAAGTCTGATGACTGGCGCTCGATCGTGGGCGAGTACAAGAAGATCGTCGAGAAGCGCACCGGCAAGCCCTTCCCGCAGGAGCCGCGCGAGCAGCTGTGGGGTGCGATCGGCGCGGTGTTCGGCTCGTGGATGAACCAGCGCGCCATCACCTATCGCCGCCTGCACTCGATCCCCGAGAGCTGGGGCACCGCGGTCAACGTGCAGGCCATGGTGTTCGGCAACATGGGCGAGGATTGTGCGACGGGGGTCGCCTTCACGCGCGATCCCTCGACCGGCGCCAATCTCTTCTACGGCGAGTACCTGGTGAACGCCCAGGGCGAGGACGTGGTGGCGGGCATCCGCACGCCGCAGCATCTCACCGTGCAGGGCAAGGAGGCGCAGAAGTCAGACGCGCCGGCCATGGAAGAGGTGATGCCCGAGGTCTTCAAGCAGCTCGACGCGGTGCGCCGCAAGCTCGAGACGCACTACAGCGACATGCAGGACATCGAGTTCACCGTGCAGCGCGGCAAGCTCTACATGCTGCAGACTCGCAACGGCAAGCGCACCGCCAAGGCCGCGCTCAAGATCGCCGTCGACATGGTGCGCGAAGGCTTGATCGACAAGAAGGAAGCGGTGGCGCGCATCGTGCCGTCGTCGCTCGACCAGCTCCTGCATCCCACGCTCGATCCCAAGGCCGATCGCAAGGTGATCGCCAAGGGCCTGCCGGCCTCGCCGGGTGCGGCCTCAGGCAAGGTTGTGTTCACGGCTGACGCCGCCGAGAGGCAGGCCCGCGCCGGCGAGAAGGTGATCCTGGTGCGCCGCGAAACCAGCCCCGAGGACATCCATGGCATGCACGCCGCCGAGGGCATCCTGACCTCGACCGGCGGCATGACCAGCCACGCCGCCGTGGTGGCGCGCGGCATGGGCAAGCCCTGCGTGGCGGGCGCCGGCGACGTGCGCATCGACGGCCGCGCCGGCACGCTCACCGTGCGTGGCACGACGGTGAAGACGGGCGAGTTCATCACCCTCGACGGCGGCACCGGCGAGATCATGCTGGGCGTCGTGCCCACCGTGCAGCCCGAGCTGTCGGGCGATTTCGCCGAGCTGATGGTGTGGGCCGACGAGGTCCGGCGGTTGGGCGTGCGCGCCAACGCCGAGACGCCGACCGACGCCGCCACGGCGCGCAAGTTCGGCGCCGAAGGCATCGGTCTCTGCCGCACCGAGCACATGTTCTTCGAGGGCGACCGCATCGTCGCCGTGCGCCAGATGATCCTGGCCGACGACGAGAAGACCCGGCGCACGGCGCTGGCCAAGATCCAGCCCATGCAGCGCGAGGATTTCGTAGAACTGTTCGAGATCATGGCCGGCCTTCCAGTGACCATCCGGCTGCTCGATCCGCCGCTGCACGAGTTCCTGCCCAAGACCCACGCCGACATGGAGGTCGTTGCCAAGGATCTCGGCGTCGACGTCGCCGAGATCGAGGCGCGTGCGCACAAGCTGCACGAGTTCAATCCCATGCTCGGCCATCGCGGCGTGCGGCTCGGCATCTCCTATCCGGAGATTTACGAGATGCAGGCTCGCGCCATCTTCGAGGCCGTGGCCGAGGTCCAGAAGAAGAACGGCAAGTCGGTGATCCCGGAGATCATGATCCCGCTGGTCGCCACCCGTAAGGAGCTCGATCTCATGAAGGTCGTGGTCGACCAGGTCGCGGCCGAGGTGAGCCAGCTCTCGGGTCAGAAGCTCGACTACCTGGTCGGCACCATGATCGAGCTGCCGCGCGCCGCTTTGCGCGCCGGCGAGATCGCCGAATCGGCCGACTTCTTCAGCTTCGGCACCAACGACCTGACGCAGACGACCTTCGGCCTCAGCCGTGACGATTCGGCCTCGTTCCTCGAGAAGTACCAGCAGCGCGGCATCCTCGAGCACGATCCGTTCGCTTCGCTCGACATCGAGGGCGTGGGCGAGTTGATCGAGATCGCCTGCGAGCGCGGCCGCAAGGTGCGCAACGGCCTGAAGCTCGGCATCTGCGGCGAGCACGGTGGCGACCCGGCCTCGGTGTTCTTCTGCCACAAGGCGGGTCTCGACTACGTCTCGTGCTCGCCGTTCCGTGTGCCGATCGCCCGGCTGGCGGCGGCCCAGGCGGCCCTGGGCGGCCCGCTCAAGACGGAATGACGCTTCTGGCGCTTCGTGACGGCGGCAAGCGGGCCCTGGCGGCTGCGCTTGCCGACTTGGAGCGCAATCCCGAAGGCGAGAAGGCGCAGGCACTGCTCGACGCCGCCTGGCGCGAGCCCAAGGCTCATGTCGTGGGGGTCACCGGGCCGCCGGGCGTCGGCAAGTCCTCTCTGTGCGCGGCGCTGGTCGCGGCCTGGCGCAAGTCCGGCAGGACCGTGGGTGTGATCGCGGTCGATCCTTCCTCGAAATCGAGCGGCGGTGCCTTGCTGGGCGATCGCGTGCGCATCGTCCATGACAGCACCGACGAGGGCAGCTTCGTGCGCTCCATGGCGGCGCGCGACCGGCTGGGCGGGCTCGCCGACCAGACGCTGGCCGCCATGGTGCTGATGCGCGCCCTGTTCGACCGCGTGCTGATCGAGACCGTGGGCGTCGGCCAGTCGGAGACCGACGTGGCGGGCGTCGCCGACACCGTGGTGTTCTGCGTCCAGCCGGGCTCGGGCGATTCCCTGCAGTTCATGAAGGCAGGCATCGTCGAGATCCCCCATCTGATCGTCGTGACCAAGGCGGACTTGGGTGGCGCCGCCGAGCGGGCGCGTGCCGACGTGGCAGGAGCCCTGTCACTGGCCGCGGCCGGCGACGAATGGCCGGTCAGGACTCTCGCGGTCTCTTCGCGCAATGGCGAAGGCATGGGCAAGCTCGTGGATGCCCTCGAAGCGCATCGGGTGCATCTGTCAGCTGACAATCGGCTGCTCGTGGCGCGTCATCGCCAGAGCGAGGGTTGGATCGCCGAGTCGTTGCGCGACCGTTTCGGCCGCGAGGGCATTGCCAGGCTCGGCCGTCTCGGCTTCGATCTCAGCCTGCCGGCCGGCGCTCAGCCCTTCCTGCGACTGCGCGAGCTCGGTGCGATGCTTGCGAAAAGATGAGGGGAGAGAAACGATGAGCCATCCGACCGACGCCAACTGCATCTTCTGCAAGATCGTCGCGGGCCAGATCCCGAGCTTCAAGCTCCTGGAAGACGACAAGACCATCGCCTTCATGGACATCAACCCGGTGAACCCGGGCCATTCGCTTTCCGTCGCCAGGGGCCATTGGCCGATGGTCGACACGATTCCAGCTGATGTGCTGGGCGCCGTCGCGGCGACCGCCCAGAAGGTCGCCAAGGCGGTGATGAGCGAGCTGAAGCCCAACGGCGTCAACCTGCTGCAGGCCAACGGTCCTGGCGCTGGCCAGAGCGTGCCGCATCTGCACATCCACATCATGCCGCGCCAACCCAACGACGGCGTCGCGCTCAACTGGGAATATAAGCCCGGCGACAAGGCCGAGATCGAAGCGATCTACAAGCGGCTGAAGGCCGTTCTTTAGTCTTCCGGACCGCCGGCCTCCGGCCGGCTCATGATCATGATGCCGGCCAGAGGCCGGCGGTCCGGAAGAGCATGAGGATGACCGTTAAGCCGCGGCCATCGGCGCGCGGATCGTGGTCGAGAACCACTCGCGCTCGTCCTGGCGGAACTGCTCGCGCACGTAGTCGATGACCGTGCGGATGCGGGCGCCCTTGTTGGTCTCCTCGTGGCTCACCAGCCAGATGTCGCGGACGATCTTGAGGTCGATCGGCGCCGGCACGAGGTTGGACGACTTGGTGACGTAGTCCGGGAACACCGAGATTCCATAACCGACCTGCACCGCCTCGACCGCGGCATAGGACGAGTTGGTGCGCAGCACGACCGACGGGCTGCGCTCGACCACCTCGCTCCACGGCTTCATGGCGGCGAGGCTGTGCAGCGTGGTGTGGTCGACGATGTGGTGCTCGCGCAGATCGTCGAGCCTCTGCGGTAGGCCGTAGCGCTCGATATAGGACGGCGCGGCGAAGATCGAGAAGTTCACCTGGCCGACGCGCGCCGCCACGAGTTGGTTCGATGTCGGGCGGAAGAAGCGGATGGCGAGGTCGGCCTGGCGGGTCGCGAGGTCGAGCACCTGATCGGACGCGATCACCTGGACGATGATGTCGGGGTGGGTCGTCCGGAGCTGCCCCAGCCGCGGCACCAGCCAGTGGGCGGCGATGCCCTCGGTGGCGGCAATGCGCACGATGCCCGCCATCTCGCGGTCGAGGCCGGCTAGGTGCCGCTCGATCGAGGTGGCGTTGGACATCATCGATTCGGCCTGGACCAGCACGCCGCGCGCCGCGGGCGTCACTTCCATGCCGTGGCGATGGCGGTCGAACAGCTTGGCGCCCAGCCGGCGCTCGAGCGCCTGGATACGGCGGCCGACCGTCGTTTGCTTGGTATTCAGCTGCGTGGCGGCAGCGCTGAAGCTTCCGGTTTTTGCAACGGCGAGGAAAAAACGTACGTCGTCCCAATCGCCAAGAATGTTTGGGACCTTATTCTTTCTCGGGGGAGTCGTGACCATCGTAACAATCGATACAATAAGGTTGGCGGCGTTAAGTTTACTTTGACTATGGCAACGTGGTTTATCTTACATCATTAACGGGCAAATGTCGTTTTCTGTGTCGTTTGTAGGCGATTAGCGGGTTTCTTTCAGCGGCAACGTAGATAAAACCTGTGCGTATCTAGTCCTCCTATTCGTTAGTCAATCAATCCCTAGTTGTTACCGATTGACGTTTGATGGGGGGATCTGTGCTGTGGCCGCGACCGGCTCTGACGGCAAGATGATGGGATTGTCGGCATACGCTGGCAAATTCCTCCGTTATGTGCGCAGTCCGTCGACGCGCATCGCGGCCTTTGGCGGCCTAATGATGTACCTTAGCTATGCGTACGCGCATGGCAGTTGGGCTAACCCGGCGCTGATCGGCGTGTCAGTCTTCGCCGGGGTGTTCCTGCCGAGCTATTCCAAGCTCAGCAATAAAGCCGAACTGTGGGCTAACAACCAATTCGGTTTCGTAACGGCCGGTAAGCTCGGACGGTTTCTCCCGCAATTGGCCTTCAATCTTGCGGTGATCTGGCTGTGCTTTGTGGGGGGTGCCTTCAACTTGGCGGGTATTGCGTCGGTCGGCGGTTGGGCCGGTGCGGCGCTCCTGACCACGCTCGCCTCCCAGGGCACGCAGTATCTCGGCGGCTACCTGGTGGCGCGCGGGATCGGCGATGCCAATCGCAACACCATCGTCAGCATCGTGTTCAACATGGTCCTGGCGGGATTGGGCACGGCCGGCGTGCCGGGGGCGCGGGAAGCCTTCCTGGTGCTGGGTTTCGTGCTGGGCGTCCTGTTCTTCGGTATCGGGCTGGTCTCGGATCTGCGGTCGGTGCTGGCGCCCAAGGGCGGCGTCGGGTTGTTCCTCGGAACCTTCAATCCGTTCCACAATTCACATCTCATGATGGTTCGGCGCGCGCTCGACGAACGGGGCCTCGACAGGATCATCATCCATCCGACGCTCATCCCGCGTCTGCACGCCGATGCCTTCCGCAAGGGCGAGATCCGCGTTGGCCGGGTGAGGGAGGACGGCTTCCAGGTCTACGAAAAGACCGACAAGGCCGATTCCAACGTCGACTACTTCCCGACCGGCAACATTTTCCTGCCGCCCGAGACGCGCAAGGCACTGATCGAGCTGGCGCTTGCCGAGGCGGGGTTGGGCAACCGGGTCGAAGTGGCGTTCTATCCCGAGACCTACAACACGAAGGGCTTCCAGGGCGTGATCGGCGAGATCAAGCGCCGAAATCCCGGCATGCGGCTTCACACCCTGCATGGTACGGACTTTGGCGGCATGCTGGTTCGCCAGATCAGCGACGAATGCGGCTGGATCTATCCCTGGTGCATCCTGCGCCGCGACAAGGTGTCGGCGACGGCGATCCGGCGCGGCGCCAAGGGCATGACCTCGCCGGTCGTGACCGACGTGCTTTCACAGATTTCGCAGAATCTTCCGGTGGTGACGGCTGGGGGTCGCCGCTTCCGGAACGACAACGGAGTACTCACAGAGGGGGCCTAGCATGACCGAAGCTATGACGACGGCGATCTCCGATCGTCCTGTCGTGACGATCAAGCTCGCGACGACATCGGACGAGCTGATGCAGTGCTACATGTTGCGGGCAGCCGTATTCATGGGCGAGCAGCACTGCCCGTATTGGGAAGAGTTCGACGGCAACGACTACACCGCGAGCCACTTGATGCTCTACGTCGACGGCGAGCCCGCGGCGTCGATGCGGGTGCGCTGGTTCGCGTCTTTCGCCAAGCTCGAGCGCGCCATCATCCTGAAGCGCTATCGCTCGTACGGCCTGTTCATCCCGTTCGTGAACTGGGCGCGCGATTTCTGCCGCAAGAAGGGCTACAGCAAGGCCTACCTGCATGCCCAGCACCGGCTGTGGCCGATCTTCGAGCGCATGGGCTTCAAGCGCGTCGACGACAAGATCTTCCATTTCTCGGACCACGAATATGGCGCGTTCTACTGCGACCTGGAGATCGACGAGCGAACGATGCCGACCGTGTCCACCGATCCGATGGTGTTGAACCGGCCGGAGGATCGCCTGGACATGCCGGGTATCCTGGAAGACTCGATGGATCGAGGGGCGTCCAATCCGCATGCGGAATGGACCGAGCGTCGCGCGAATTAAAGGGGGAAAGAGATGAGCGCTATGGCATTATCGATTGGCGGCGAGACGGTCACGACCAAGCTCGCCATGAGGATGGAAGACTCGCTGCAGGCCTTCGCGGTTCGCGCCGCCTGCTTCATCGGCGAGCTCGACGTGCCGTACTCGGAGGAGTTCGACGGTCACGACTTCGGCGCCACCCACATCATCGCCTATGTCGGCGAGGAGCCGGTGGGCACGCTGCGTGTGCGCTGGTTCCAGTCGTTCGCCATGCCCGAGCGGCTGGCCGTCATCCAGCGCTTCCGCGGCCACAATATCGGACAGCTCCTGCTCGAACGTGCCCGCAAGCTGGCCGAGAGCCGCGGCTGCAACATGCTCTACGCCCAGGTCCTGCCGACCGACATCAAGTACTGGGAGAAGCAGGGCTGGCGCCGGCTGGTCGCCGAGGAGGCGAGCTCGGGCGACAAGCGCATCGTGGCCGTCGTGCGGGCGGTCGATCCCAGCAAGCCGCTGCCCGAGGTCGAGGCGCCGGAATCGGTCGCGTTGCGCCGCGAAGGCCAGCTCGACGCCTCGGGCCTGCCGCTGGGGACCGCGTCCAACTGAGCCGGACCGCAATCCGCCTGACCGGCGACGGCCGGGCGGAATGTGCCTAGGGCGAGCAAGATTCTACCGCCTCCTAAAGGCTAGGGGACACTTCCTGTGGGTGTCGTGTAGGATCGCCGGACTGTCATGCCGTTACTCGGGGGAGAACGGCCGGCCGGCGGTCCAGTTGGGGTGACGCGACGCCTTTCGCGCCCACCCGTCCGCCGGCAAAGGCCGCGGACGGGTGCGGTGGCGTAAACAGGGGGGATTGAGTTGGTCGACATCGTCCTTGAACCCAATGTTCGGCGGCGGCGCGGCCGCGAACCGTTGTCCGGGAAGAAGAAGGCGGCGGCGCTGTTCCGCGTGTGGCACGGCGTGCGCGAGCTGATCGAACAGGCTGAGCGCCTGGGCGACAGCGAACTGGTCCACTTCCTCGCCGTGACCCAGCTCCTGGTCGAGGAGCGCGCGACGACGGTCACCTCGGGTGTCGCCGCGTTCGAGCACGTCGATACGAGTTTGCCGAACTAGTGCCGGGGGCGCGCCACTCCAGTGGCGCGTCTTCTCATGCTCTTCTGGACCGCCGGCCTCTCGCCGGCTCATGAGCATGATGCCGGCCGGAGGCCGGCGGTCCGGAAGATCATGACGCGCCACTGGAGTGGCGCGCCCCCAGCCTATTTATGCCGCGGATCCAGCGCGTCGCGCAGGCCGTCGCCTAGAAGGTTGAACGACAGCACGGCGAAGAAGATCGCGAAGCCCGGCCAGAAGGCCATCCATGGCGCCTGGGCGATGAAGCGCTGGGCGGAGTTCAGCATGCTGCCCCACGACGGCGACGGTGGCTGCTGGCCGAGCCCGAGGAACGACAGCGCCGCCTCGGCGATGATCGCGCCGGCGATGGCGAGCGAAGCCTGCACCAGCAGCGGCGGCACGATGTTGGGCAGCACGTGGCGCAGCGCAATGCGCCAGTGCGGATTGCCGACGGCGCGGGCGGCCTCGACATAGTCCTCGACCTTGGCGGCGAGCGTCTGGCCGCGAGTCAGGCGCACAAAGATCGGCGTGGCGGTGACGCCGATGGCGATCATGGCGTTGCTGAGGCTGGGGCCGAGGAAGGCGGCCAGCGCGATGGCCAGGATCAGGAACGGCACCGCCAGCATGGCATCGACGATGCGCGACAGCACGGAGTCGATCCAGCCGCCGGCATAGCCCGCCAGCAGCCCGAGCGGCACGCCGATACCGAGCGCAATGCCGACCGAGACCAGGCCGGCGCTGAGCGAGGCGCGTGCGCCCCAGATGACGCGGGAGAGGATGTCGCGGCCGACCTCGTCGGTGCCCAGCCAATGGGCCCATGACGGGGGCTTGCGCACGAGGCTCCAGCTTGTCGCGATCGGGTCGTAGGGGGCCACCCAGGGGGCGAGGATCGCCACCAACACGAACAGCACCACGACGGCGAGGCCCACCATCGCGCCCTTGCGGCGCTTCAGGCGTCGCCAGGCGCGCGCCCAGGGGTTCTCCTCGCTGGCGTCGCGGACGGCGACGTCGGGCAGGGCGGTGGCGGTCATCCGCGCAGCCTCGGATTGACCAGCACGTAGGCCACGTCGGCCAGCAGGTTCAGCACGATATAGGTCGTGGCCGTCACCAGTACGACGCCCTGCACGACGGCATAGTCGCGGTTGAACACGGCATCGACGATCAGCTTGCCGAAGCCCGGGATGGTGAAGATCTGCTCGGTCAGCACCGCGCCCGACAGCAGCGTGCCGAACTCCAGCGCGCCCAGCGTGATCACCGGCGTCATGGCGTTGCGCAGCGCGTGCTTCAGGACCACCCGGCGCTCGTAGAGGCCCTTGGCCCGCGCGGTGCGCACATAGTCGGCACCCATCGCCTGCAGCATGGCGCTGCGCGTATGGCGCATCAGGACGGCGGCGATGGCGTTGCCCAGCACGAAGGCCGGCATCACCGTGGTGGCGAGGCTGGCGCGCCAGTCTTCGCCCAGCCGCACGTAGCCCGAGGCGGGCAGCCAGGCGAGCGTCACCGAGAACAGGAAGATCATCAGGATGCCCAGCCAGAAGTTGGGCGTGCTGATGCCCCACAGGGCGAAGATGTTGGCGCCGTAGTCCCAGGCGGTGTCCTTCTTCACCGCCGAGATGATGCCGGCGGGGATGCCGATGCCCAGCGCCACGATGATCGCCATGGCGGCGAGCTGCAGGGTCACCGGCAGCTTCTCAGCCACCAGCGAGGCGACCGATGCCTTGAGCCGCATCGATTCGCCCAGGTTCCCCGAGAGCACCCCCTTGATCCAGTAGAAGTACTGGATGGGGATCGGATCGTTCAGGCGGTACTGCTGGCGGATCTCCTCCAGCACCGCAGGATCGCGTTCCTCGCCCGCCATGATCAGCGCCGGGTCGCCGGGCAGCAGTTGCTGCAGGCCGAAGATCAGCATCGACACCAGGATCAGTGTCGGGATGATCTGCAGCAGCCGCTGGGTGAGGAAGGCGAGCAAGGCGGTCTACTTCAGCTTGACGCCGACGACGCGGATCAGGCCGTCGGGCATCTGCTTGTAGCCGTCGATCTTGTCGCTCAGCGCCATCAGCACGCGGCGATGGTAGAGGTACTTGATCGAGCCGTCCGCCAGGTACTTCTTGGCGATGTTCTCGTAGATCTTCTTGCGCTCGGCGGGATCGCTCTTGATGCGCGCCTGCTTGTGCCACTCGTCGACGTCCTTGTCGCAGTAGCCCGAGTTGTTCTGCGGCGAGCCGCAGGCCTGGAAGGAAAAGGAGTTGCCGTCGGGATCGCTGCGGCCCGACCAGCCGATCAGGTACAGCTCGTAGTCGCCATCTTCGGCCGCCTTCAGCGAGGTCGCGAACTCGGTGACCCTGATCTTCAGGTCGAAGCCGGCCTCGGCCACCATCGACTGCAGCACCTCGGCAACCTGACGCGTCTCGGGACTGTTGGGCACCATCATGTCGAGCGACATCCGGCCGCTCACGCCGGCCTCCTTCAGGAGCGCCTTGGCCTTGGCGAGGTCGCGCTTGGGCACCGGCAGGGACTGCTGGTAGTAGGGATTGGTCGGATTGATCCACTGGTTGCCGACCACGAACTCGCCGTTGAACACGACCTGGTTCAGCGCGTCGCGGTCGATCGAGAGCTCGAAGGCCTGGCGCACGCGCGCGTCCTTGGCGAGCGGCGAGGCGGCCTTGGGGCCGTTCGACAGGTTGATGGTGAGGCCCTGGTAGCCGAGCTCGACGGCGCTGATCAGCTTGAGCTTGGGATTGTCGCGCACTGTCTTGATGTCGGTCGCCAGCAGCCGCTCGATCATGTCGAGCCCGCCCGACCGCAGGTTGGCCAGCCGCACCGTCGAATCGACGATTGGCAGGTAGGTGATCTTGTCGATGAAGACCTGGTCCTTGTTCCAGTAGTCGGCGAACTTCTCGACCACAATGCGGTCTTGCTGGACGCGTTCGACGAACTTGTAGGGGCCGGCGCAAACCGGCTTCAGACCGAACTTGTCGCCCGCCGCCTCGGCGGCCTTGGGCGAGACCATCATGCCGGCCCGGTCGGTGAGCTGGGCGAGCAGCGGCGAAAACGGCGTCTTGAGGATGAGCTTGATGGTCGAGGGATCGACGATCTCGATGGAATTGATCGACGCGATCTCGGGCTTGCGGAACGAGCCCTTCATATTGAGGTGACGCTCGAGGCTGTACTTGGCGGCGGCCGCGTCGAAGACCTCGCCGTCATGGAACTTCACGCCCGGGCGCAGCTTGATGGTGACGGTCAGGCCATCGGGCGAAGTCTCGTGGCTCGTGGCGAGCTGCGGCACCACGTTCAGCTTCTCGTCGATGTCGAACAGCTTGTCGCAGATCGACGAGAACACGATGCGGCCGACATAGGTGCGGGCCAATGAAGGATCAAGCACGTCGGGATCCTCGGCGAGCCCGACGCGCAGGTGCGACTGGGCCACGGCGCTGCCGCCCGCGACGGCGGCGAACGCCAGCGACAGCGCGATGCGCCTCAACGTGTTTTTCATGAAGCCTCCCTTTGTTGATTATTGACGAACGCCGCCTGCAGGCGGGTCAGTCGGATGCGATCGGCGTCGCGGTTGGCCGCCTCGGCGAGCACGGCAGGCGGCGGGAATTCCGGCCAGTAGGGGCAGGCCGTGGCGTGCGCCTGGCCGTCGTCGGCCAGCGCCGGCTCGTCGCGTTTGCAGGCCTCGCGGGCGAAGGTGCAGCGCGTGTGGAAGCGGCAGCCCGAGGGCGGGTTCATCGCGCTCGGGATGTCGCCCTCGAGCAGCGTACGCTCGCGCGCCGCCGTCGGGTCGGGCAGCGGCACGGCGGCCAGCAGGGCGCGCGTGTAGGGATGGCGCGGATTGCGGAAGAGCTCGTCGGTCGTCGCCGTCTCCACGATCTTGCCGAGGTACATTACGGCGATGCGATCGGCGATGTGTTTCACGACTGCGAGATCGTGGCTGATGAAGATGTAGGCGAGCCCGAAGCGCTGCTGCAGCGAGCGCATCAGGTTGATGACCTGCGCCTGGATCGACACGTCGAGCGCCGACACCGGCTCGTCGGCCACGATCAGCTTGGGCTCGACGGCGAGCGCGCGGGCGATCGCCAGGCGCTGGCGCTGGCCGCCGGAGAATTCGTGCGGATAGCGCCGCGCGTGATCGGGTCTGAGGCCGACGAGATCGAGAAGCTCGCCGACACGGGCCTTGCGCGCGGCTTCGTTCTTCGCCAGCCCATGCAGCATCAGCGGCTCGCCCAGCATGGCGCCCACGGTCATGCGCGGATTGAGCGAGGCATAGGGGTCCTGGAAAATCACTTGCATGCGCTGGCGGCGCGCGCGCATGGCGCCGTCGGAGAGCGCCAACAGGTCCTCGCCTTCGAAGCGCACCTGGCCGGCCGACGGCTCGATCAGGCGCAGCACCAGGCGGCCGACCGTCGACTTGCCGCAGCCCGATTCGCCCACGATGGCCAGCGTCTCGCCGGCGCGAAGCTCGAAGTCGACGCCATCGACGGCGCGGACGTGGCCCGACACCAGCCCGAAGGCGCCGCGCCGCACCGGGAAGTGCTTGGCGAGACCGGCGACTTCGAGCAGCGCGCTCACGGAAGCACCTGTGCCAGCGGGGCGCGGCGGCAGCGCGTCAGATGGCCCGGCGCCACTTCCACGAGCGGCGGCGTCTCGGCGCGGCAGGCCAGCTCGACGAACGGGCAGCGGGCGGCGAAGCGGCAGCCATCGGGCGGGCGGCTCATGTCGGGCACGCGGCCCTCGATCGAGGGCAGGCGCTCGCGCTTCTCGTCGAGACGCGGGATCGAGCCCAAAAGCCCCACCGTGTAGGGGTGCTCAGGCCGGGCGAAGAGCGCGCGCACTGGCGCGCGCTCGACGATCTGGCCGGCATACATGACCGCGACGTCGTCGGCCATCTCGGCGACCACACCGAGATCGTGGGTGATCAGGATGATGGCGGTGCCGGTGTCGCGACGCAGCCCGCGCATCAGGTCGAGGATCTGCGCCTGGATGGTGACGTCGAGCGCTGTGGTCGGCTCGTCGGCGATCAGCAGCTCCGGGCCGCAGGCCAGCGCCATGGCGATCATGGCGCGCTGGCGCATGCCACCCGACAGCTTGTGCGGATAATCGTCGATGCGCTTCTCGGGCGAGGAGATGCGCACCGTGCGCAGCATTTCGATGGCGCGCGCGCGCGCGTCGGCGGCCGACAGGCCCTGATGGCGCTGGATCGCCTCGATGATCTGGTCGCCCACCGTGTAGGCGGGATTGAGCGAGGTCATCGGCTCCTGGAAGATCATGGCAAGACGCGCGCCGCGCATGTCGCGCAGGGTGTCGGCGCCCAGCGTCAGCAGGTCGCGGCCCTCGAAGCGGACCTCGCCCTTCACCATGGAATTCTCCGGCGGCAGCAGGCCCATGACGGCAAGCGACGTCACGCTCTTGCCGCAGCCTGACTCGCCCACCAGTCCCAAGGTGCGGCCGCGCTCGAGTGACAGGTCGATGCCGTCGACGGCGCGCACCGTGCCGTCGTCAGTGGCGAAGGAAACGGCGAGCTGGCGAAGTTCCAGCAGAACGCTCATTGAGGCTCCGCCGCCAGGCTCCTTTCGATGCCGGCGTCGATCGCGGCGCGATCGAAGACACCGGCTGGATTCTCGCGCGTCGGGATGAAATCGCGAAAATGCGTCCAGCGCTCGCGGCTCACGGCTTCCAGCCGCGCCAGCTCGAGCAGGGGCTCGATATGGTCATCGACGCGCAGGTCGAGCTCGGAATAGTCCTGGTTGCCGTAGATCACCAGCGCCGCCGACTGCTTGCCGCGCTTGTCGCCGCCGACTTTCTCGCCCGCCTTCATGGCGCCGATCAGGCGGCGCGGCAGGGGCGTGGAGGCGTTCTCGCGGAAGAAGCGCACCGTCTCGGAAACGACCTGCGGGCCTGCCAGCATGTTGCCCGCGACCGACATGTCCTCGCCGATCCAGTGACCGCACCACGGCACGCATTCAGCGCCGGTGTGAGCGGCGAACTTGCCGTCGGCGCCCATGACATGGAGTTGGCGGTGCTCGCGGCCGGCGTCGGGCGTGGTCAGGATGCGCACGAGGTCGGCAGCGCCGACGCCTTCACGGATCAGGCGCAGCCCGTGCGGGCCGTAGAGCGGGTTCATCAGCGCCTGGGTGCAGATCGCGCCCCTCTTCGGCTCGATATGGGGCACTCGCGCGCCGACCGCAAAGAACTTGGTGGCGACGGCGATGGCGATACGGCCGCTGCTTTTTTCGTGAAAGATGATCGACCAGGTCATACGGCAGCGCGGGCCTCCGGCCCGCTCATGATCATGATGAGGGCCAGAGGCCCGCGCTCCCAGCAATGACCCATCTCCCTCACCGCCCCGCCGCGTAGCCCTGCATGCCGCGTGGGTTGGCGGCGGCCTTGCGCCAGGGATCCTCGCGGCTGGCGGCGGTCAGGCGGCCTTCGGACCAGTCGTCGTTCATCTCGACCTCATGGCCGCGATTACGCAATTCCTGGACCGTTTCGGCGGGGATGCGACCTTCCAGCACCAGCACGCCCGGCCGGGCGGTGCGCGGCCAGAAGGAGGAGGGGAAGTGCTCGCTGTGCCAGGCCGGCGCGTCGATCGCCTCCTGCAGGTTCATGCCGCAATGGACATGGCGCAGGAACATCTGGGTGATCCACTGTTCCTGCTGGTCGCCGCCGGGCGAGCCCCACACCATGTACGGCTCGCCGTCGCGATGGGCGAGCGTAGGAGTGAGCGTCGTGCGCGGCCGCTTGCCGGGCGCCAGCGAGGAGGGCTGGCCTTCCTCGAGCCACATGATCTGGCCGCGCGTGCCGACCGGGAAGCCGAGCTCGGGCACGACCGGCGAGCCGTGCAGCCAGCCGCCGGAGGGCGTCGCCGAGACCATGTTGCCCTCCTTGTCGACGATGTCGAAATGCACGGTGTCGCCGCTCATCTGGCCCATGCGGCCGACCGTCGGTTCGCCGGCGCCGCTCGCCGCCACTGCGGCGCGCATGCCGTCCGCCTTGCGTAGCCGGATGACGCCGCCATAGCCCTCGACCTTGCCCGGCCGCTGGTCGTGCGAGGCCTTCGCCGCATCGATCAGCTTGCGCCGGTCGGCGTTGTAGGCGTCGGACAGCAGGGTCTGCATCGGCACGTCGACGAACTTCGGATCGCCGTAGAAGGCCTCGCGGTCGGCGAAGGCGAGCTTGCTCGCCTCGACCACGGTGTGGATGAAGTCGGCCGAGGTCGGATCCGCGCCGTCGAGGTTGAAGCCTTTCAGCAGCGCCAGCTTCTGCAGGGTGACCGGGCTCTGCGCCCACGGGCCTGCCTTGCACACCGTGTAGCGGCCGTAGTCATAGGTCGTCGGCTCCTCGACGGTGGCCTGCCACTTCGCCATGTCGTCGCCGCGCAACAGCCCCTTGTTGCGCTGGCCCGAGACGTCCATCAGTTCTTCGTGGGTGTAGAAGCGGTCGATCGCCTCGGCGACGAAGCCCTGGCTCCATACCTTGCGGGCGCGCTCGATCACGGCTTCGCGATTGCCGCCGCCGGCTTCGGCTTCCTTGATGATGCGGAGATAGGTGTTGCCGGCAGCCTGGTTGCGGAACAGCGTGGCGGGCTTCGGCACCTTGTTGCCCGGCAGGTAGACCGCGGCCGAGGACGGCCAGTTGTTGCGGAAGTTCTCCTGCACCGTCGCGATGGTGGCCGCGGCGCGCTCCAGCATCGGGTAGCCGCCCATGTAGTAGCCGACAGCCGGCGCCAGCACCTCGCTCAACGACATCGTGCCGTAGTCGCGCAGCATCAGCATGTAGGCGTCGAAGGTGCCGGGCACGGCAGCGGGCAGCAGCCCGGTGCCGGGAATGAGGTCGAGCCCCAGGCCCTTGAAGTGGGCGATGTCGGCCTTGGCCGGCATCACGCCCTGGCCGCACATCACCTCGGTCTTGCCCTTCTTCACCGCGTGGAAGATCAGCGGCACGTCGCCGCCCGGGCCATTGAGATGCGGCTCGACCACCTGCAGGGTGAAGGCCGTGGCGACCGCGGCATCGAAGGCATTGCCGCCGCGCTCGAGGACGCCCATGCCGACCGCCGTGGCGATCCAGTGCGTGGACGCGACCACGCCGAACGTGCCGACGATTTCGGGACGGGTGGTGAACGGATTGGGATTGATGAGTTTCACGGGCCGGCCTCCAAGGACGCTGGAAGCCGCAGACCTTAAGCCTGATGAAGCGTGCCGACCAGAGGCAGCTGTTTCGGCAGTTTCGTATCGCTACTTGCCGACGAAGGTCACAGTGTCAGTGCCGGACTTCGTAAGCGTCCCGGTGCCGCTAATGGTCCCGCTGCCCGAATAGGTGTTGGTGCCGCTGAGGGTGAGCGTTCCGCTCGACATCGAGAACGTTGCACCCGAGACCGTCGTCCCTCCGCGGACGGGCGGCGTCGGAGGTCGCGGCGGCCCCGCTACTGGGCCCGCAGGAACAGGAGCTGCCGGCGGCGGGCTCTGGCGAATTGCTGGTGCGCTTGCCAGGACTTGCGGTGCAGCGACGGGGCTGGTCACAGATTGCTGCCTGATCAGCCGGATCTGGCTCGATTGGGCGTCGTGCCGAGCCTGCTGGGCCGGGGTCGAAAGCGCCATATTGCCAACTGCCGCCGACGGTTGCCGTGGCAGGGTAGGACCAAGCGAGCCCAACCCTGCCTTCCCGATCGCTGTGTCGACCGCCGCTCCGGTGGCGCGGTTCGTCAGTGGGGCATTGGCGGGCGCGCGATCCAGTGCCCGCACATTGGCAAGCTGACCCGACGCCAGGACAGTCGGCAAAGCCGGCTGGCGGCCGGTCGGAACGTTGACCTGCGAGCCGCTGCGTGTCGCCGTCTGGGTGAGCCCGCCGGCGGTCACGCGCATGGCGCTGCCATGGAGGAAATCTGCGCTGGTCGCGCCGCTTTCGCTCACCGATACAGCTGCGATGCCGCCGCGAATGCCGACGATGCTCGACGGTGTCCGGATCTGGACATCGGCCTTCTTGCTGATGGCGCCGCCGACGAAGCGGATGATTCCCTTCTGGACCTCGAGCGTCATCGCGCCGGTCTTGCTCGCAGGGTCGTAGCTGTAGCTGTCGATCCGAAGCGCACTGTTGGGGCCGACCGTCACAGCCGAGCCATCGATGAACAACAGGTGGGCGCGGCCGTCCGGACCGGTCGTGATGTGCTGGCCGGCCTGCAAGTCCGTGCCCTGCACCGCCGAGGTCGTGCCGTCGGTAACGGAGGTCACGCCAATCCGGGCCCAGGCTGGACCGGCAAGGATTGCCGTTAACGCCATTGCGGTCGCAAAATAAGCTGCGCGCTTCACGAGAAAACTCCCCCGGCAATCGCCGCCCCGCACGCATCATAGTGTGCAAAGGAGCCTGGCTACAACCAGTCGTTCGTTGCCGGAAAGTTACGGCAATCGCATCCAGGCGGGGATTTCGGGAATGACTTCGGCGCCGCCAGCGACGAGCTTGGCACCGCTTCGCGCCGCATCGGTCTGCAACATCGCCAACGCGCGCTGTCCGACTCCGGAACGCAGCTCGCCGACCTCCTCGCCATCCTTGAGGACGGCAGCGCCGGAGGCCGGCAACGCGCCCTTGATCCTGACGGGGAACAGCCGCTTCTTGATCAAGGCGCGGTACTTGGTGCGGGCCGTCAGCTCCTGGCCCATGTAGCAGCCCTTTTGCCAGTCGACGCCGTTCAGCTCGTCGAAGCCGTTCTCCAGCAGCAGCGCCTTCTCGACCACGAGGTCGCGGCTGCCGTCGGGCACGCCCAGGCTGAGACGCAGCTCGTCATAGGACTGCAGCGGCGCCGCCGAGAAGCCGCGCGCCTGCAGCAGCGTCGCTGCCGTTCCCGCAGGTGCGATCACGCGCATGCCGAGCTCGGCAAGCCGCGGATCGACGAAGGCGATGGCGCCGTCGATTGGCAATGTCGTCACCGCGTCGGGGCCGTAGGCGACAGCGACCTCGAGCGCCGCGCTGCGATCCTCGACCGTGACCTTGGAGCGCAGCTTGTAGAGCGAAAGCTTCTTGGCGAGAGCCGGGGCACGCTCGCGCTCGGTCTCGAGCAGGAGTGTGTCGCCGCCGCCGTCGACCACGAACATGTCGTTGAGGAAGCGGCCCTGCGGCGTCAGCAACGCCGCCCAGATGGCACGGCCGGGCGCCACCTTGGTCGTGTCGTTGGAGATCAGGCCCTGCAGGAACTCGACACGGTCCGGACCGCCGATGGCGATCACGCTGCGATGCGGGCTGAGGCTGAACTGACGGATACTCATTGCCCCAAGACTTGGGTCGTCGGCGCCCGCTTGGCAAGCACCCGCGCACCGTCGCAACCTTGCCGCATCGTCCGTCGAGCAGCATAGTGGCGTGACGCTCCCCGCCGCCGCCCCCGGAAGTCGTCAATGAATCTTCTAAACACAGGGCCGTTACCAGCCCGTAAGTTCGCTGCCGGACTGTTCACGATCCGCTCCTACCTGCTGCTGCTGATCGCAGCCGTCATCGTGCCGATGATGGTGCTGGTCGCCATCCTTGCCTGGGACTACGGCACGGCCGGCCGGCGCACGATCGAGGCGCAGCGGCTCGACGCCGCCAACAACCTCAAGCACCTGATGGACCGCGAAATCCAGGCGACCACGGGCTTCCTCAACGGGCTTGCCACTTCGATCGCGCTGCATCCGTCCGATCCCCGTATCGCCGAGAGCGCCATCGCTGCCGCCCAGGCGAACGGGTTCGCCGCGCTCGTCGTGCACGATCATACCGGCCGCCAGCTCTTCGTCGCGCCGCCTGGCGTCGCCGCCGGCCTGACTGGGCCCCGTGAGCTCGGGGTCGCCGAGGTGGTCGCCACTCGCAAGCCCTTCGTGTCGGATCTCCTGGTCGACGCCGCCGAGCACAAGCCCGGCCTGTTCTTTGTGTCGGTGCCCGTGCTGGTCGATGGCCAGGTCACGCTGGTGCTGAGCGGTGGCTTGCCGCCGCAACGCCTGCAGCCCCTCCTGGCCGAGGCCGGCCTGGGCGACGGCTGGCGGGCGGCCATCGTCGACCGCGAGGGCATCATCCTGGCGCGCCGGGACCGGCCGGACCTCTATGTCGGCACCCCTGCACAGAAGCCCATGATCGAGGTCGCGCGCGGCAACCAGTCAGCCGGCCTGTTCGACGTCGTATCGCGTGACGGGGTCGAGGTGAAGAATGCCTTCGTGCGGTCGACGTTCTCCGGCTGGACCGCCGCGGTCGCCGTCGCCTCATCCGTCGTCGACGCGCCGATGCATCGTACGGCACTCACCATGGCGGCCGTCGGCCTCGCTCTCGCCCTGGTGAGCCTGCTGCTGGGCTCGTTGGTCGCGGGCCGCATCTCGCGCGCCGTGCAACAGCTCGGCGTGGCCTCGGCTGCATTTGCCAGCGGCTATCCTGTGCCGTTGCCGACCAGCAAGCTGACCGAGCTGCGGGACGTGGCGCAAGCCATGCAGGTGTCGGCCGAACGCGCCAAGCGGCGCGAAGCCAGGGCGCGCGAGGCGCAGCCCCAGCTCTAGCAGCTGCAGCTCAGTCGAATACGCCGCGCCGCTGCAGCGCTTCGACGATGCGATCGACTTCCTCGTCGATCGTCATCTCGAGGGTGTGCAGATGGAGGTCGGGTGCCTCGGGCGCCTCGTAGGCCGAGTCGATGCCCGTGAAGTTCCGGAGCTCGCCGACGCGCGCCTTGTGATAGAGGCCCTTGGGATCGCGGCGCTCGCACTCGGCGATCGGCGTGTCGACGAAGATCTCGAGGAACGCATCGTCGGCCAGCCGCTCGCGCGCCAGTCGCCGCTCGGCGCGGAACGGCGAGATGAACGACACCAGCACGATCAGGCCGGCATCGGCCATCAGGCGGGCAGTCTCGATCACGCGCCGCACGTTCTCGACCCGGTCGGCATCGGTGAAGCCCAGGTCGCGGTTGAGGCCGTGGCGGACATTGTCGCCGTCCAGCAGGTAGGTGTGGCGGCCGAGCGCCGTCAGCCGGCGTTCGACGCCGTCGGCGATCGTCGATTTGCCCGAGCCGGAGAGGCCGGTGAACCACAGGATCGCCGGACGATGGCCCTTGATCGCCGTGCGCGCCTTCTTGTCGACGGTGAAGTCCTGCCAGGCAATGTTGGCGGCGCGCCGCAACGGGAAGCGGATCATGCCGGCGCCGACGGTGGCGTTGGTCAGCCGGTCGATCAGGATGAAGCCGCCGGTCTCGCGGTTGTCGTCGTAGGTGTCGAAGGGCAGCGCCCGGTCGAGGGAGAGGTTGGCGAGGCCGATGTCGTTCGGCGCGAGCTGCTTGGCCGGGCGTTGCGATCCGCTGGCGATGTCGAGCCGGTGCTTCAGCTCGCTCACCGTCGCCGCCGTCGTCGCCGTGCCGAGCCGCAGCAGATAGGGCCGCCCCGGCAGCATCGGCGCATCGCCGAGCCACACGATGTGCGCCGCGAACTGGTCGCTGAGATGCGGCGGCGCGCCGGCGGCCGCGATGACGTCGCCGCGGCCGACATCGACCTCCGGCTCGAGCGTTAGCGTGACGGCCTGGCCCGCCAGCGCGCGCTCGAGGTCGCCCTCGTAGGTGACGATGCGGGCCACGCGCGCCCGCACGCCCGACGGCAGGACGACGACCTCGTCGCCCGGACGCACGCTGCCGCCCAGCACCGTGCCGGCATAGCCGCGGAAGCCGTCGGTGCGGTTGATCCACTGCACGGCGAGCCGGAATGGTTGATCCTCGACCGG
Organism: Reyranella soli; assembly: GCF_007992495.1. Taxonomy (GTDB): domain Bacteria; phylum Pseudomonadota; class Alphaproteobacteria; order Reyranellales; family Reyranellaceae; genus Reyranella; species Reyranella soli. The sequence continues at coordinate 9,494 of NZ_BKAJ01000049.1, read as the reverse complement.
CGCGGCCGGGACGATCTCGAGATGGTCGAGCAGCGTCGGTCCGCGATACCACGGCATCGCCGCGCTCGGCCTTATGACATTGTCGCCGCGCAGCGCACAGACCGGGATGGCCGTCACGTCGCGGAGGCCGAGCTGGCCCGCCATCGCCGCGTAGCCCTCGACGATCGCGGCAAAGCAGTCTTCGCGATAACCGACCAGGTCCATCTTGTTGACCGCGAGCACGATGCGGCGGATGCCCATCAGCGCGACAATGGCGCTGTGCCGAAGGGTCTGCGGTAGCAGGCCCTTCGTCGCGTCGACCAGGATGACCGCGAGATCGGCGGTCGAGGCGCCCGTCGCCATGTTGCGCGTGTATTGCTCGTGGCCCGGCGTGTCGGCGACGATGAAGCGGCGCCGCGGCGTCGAGAAGTAGCGGTAGCCGACGTCGATGGTGATGCCCTGCTCGCGTTCCGCCTGGAGGCCGTCGATCAGGCCCGCGAGATCGGCGGCGGCCGCGCGACGATCGTCGGGCACGACATCGGCGTCGACCAGCAGCCGGCCGATCAACGTGCTCTTGCCGTCGTCCACGCTGCCGCAGGCGATGAAGCGCAGCAGGCCTCGATCGGTGCCGCCGTCCATCAGAAGTAGCCCTCGACTTTCTTGCGCTCCATCGAGGACTCGCCGTGGTCGATGGCGCGCCCCTGGCGCTCGGAGGTACGTGAGCGGGCAAGCTCCTCGATGATGGCGGGGACGGTGGCGGCGCGCGATTCGACGGCGCCGGTCAGCGGATAGCAGCCGAGCGTGCGGAAGCGCACCCAGCGCAGCTCGGGCGTCTCCTTGGGCTGGAGCGTGAGCCGCTCGTCGTCGCGCAGGATCAGCATGCCGTTGCGTCGGACGACCATGCGGCCGGCCGCGAAATAGAGCGGCACGACGGGAATGCTCTCGCGCGCGATATAGGTCCAGATGTCGAGCTCGGTCCAGTTCGACAAGGGAAAGACGCGGATGCTCTCGCCCGGATTGAGACGGCCGTTGTAGAGGTGCCAGAGCTCGGGCCGTTGGCCGCGGGGATCCCAGCGATGGCTGGCGCTGCGCAGCGAGAAGATCCGCTCCTTGGCGCGCGACGGCTCCTCGTCGCGGCGCGCCCCGCCGATCGCGGCATCGAAGCCATGGAGATCGAGCGCCTGCTTCAGCGCGGCGGTCTTCATGATGTCGGTGTGGACCGCCGCGCCATGGCTGAACGGGCCGATGCCACGCGCCATCCCCTCGCGATTGACGTGGACCAGCAACGGCAGGCCGAGCTCCGTCATGCGCCGATCGCGGAAGGCGATCATCTCGCGGAACTTCCAGGTCGTGTCGACATGCAGCAGCGCGAACGGCGGCTTGGCCGGGTGGAAGGCCTTGATCGCGAGATGAAGCAGGACCGAGGAGTCCTTGCCGATCGAATAGAGGATGACCGGCTTGGCGAACATCGCGGCCGCCTCGCGCAAGGCATGGATGGCCTCGGCTTCAAGCGCCTGCAGGTGGGGATTGGAGACTGGCAAGTGGGCTGCTCTTCCAGTGTGCACGAGGAGGACTGTCGGCTAGGCGGCGGTGGCGGCTTGCTTGGCGAGCGGCCATTCGAACAGGCCGATGTCGAGCCCCAGCCGGTCCAGGAACGCGATCGCCTCGGTGCGGGTCCTGTCGTCGAGGCGAACGTCGGGGCGGCCCGGGCTGACCTGGCTGATGTGGCTGCCGCGAGCGATGCGCGTGCCGTCGAGCGAGCGGCCGAGCTCCCTTTCGATCGCCTTCATATGCTCGCTCCGCGCCAGCCACACCGCATCGGCCAGCGCGGGCCACATGCGCGGCGCTCCCGAGAGGTGGTCGAGGATGAGGGCCAGGACATCGACCGGCCGGGCCATCAGCCGTTCGTAGGGCACCAACCGCACCTGCGTCGGATAGCGCTCGGCCAGGGCCTGGAACGAGATGAACTGCTTGGCGTACGACGGCAGCGCGCTGTCGAGCAGGTACTGGCGCAGCGTCACGGCGGCCAGCGGCCGGCCGTTGACCGAGTTGTACGTCGCATCCTTGTGGTTTTGGCTGTAGCGGAAGTACGATACCGCTTGGTCGAGCGGATTGCGGTAGACGAGGACGATCGGCCGGCTGCGACCGCGACTGGCGGAACGCTCGAGGGCGCGCACGTGGACCGGTGTATAGCGGTGGGTCGCGAGGTCGATCGGCGTGTAGTGGTAGTTCATGCCCTCGTGGAAGTAGTCGTAGCCCGGCACATGGAAGGGCGTTCTGGCCCACCAGTTTACATCAGCCGGGGTGAAGCCGGGGCATACCGTGTGGCCGATGAACAAACGGTCGTCCGGCAGGGTGCCGTGGACATTGAAGAGCGGGCCGCCGCGGAAACTCTCGAAATCGAAGGGCGGGCCCGATGGATCGCCAAAGGTCCGCTGGGTCAGGCGATCGTCGATCCGCCCGCCGCGGTCGAGATGGCAAAGGAAGGAGATTGCATAACGAAGGAACCAGGTCCCCGAGCGGGGGACCGTCGACAAGATGGGCAGGCTGGAAACGCGGAACATAGAGCCTACTACGTTAGGGATGCCCACTGCCGTCCCCGTGCGTTTGCAATTTGATTGTCAAAGTGCGGCAGTTTTTTGTTGATAGTCTTCAAGGGAGTTACGGGTCTGCTATGCAACCGTGCATGAGGAAGGTTGGTCCGCCTCTTGCCGCAGTTGACAGCTTGCACTCAGTCGCGAGAACCCTGCAGGCTTGCTAGAAGGGCCACCGGATTCAGTCGCTGGGAGTTTTCATGTCATTGCGCGCGCTCGTCCTGAGCCAAGGTGCCGACCGCAAGGTGAGCGGCGCCATCGAAACCCTGCCTGTGGACAGGCTGCCGGCTGGTGACGTCACGGTCGCGGTCGACTATTCGACGCTGAACTACAAGGACGGGCTGGTCCTGACCACGGGCGGCGGCCTGGTGAAGACTTGGCCCCATGTCGGCGGCATCGACTTCAGCGGGACTGTTGAAACATCCGATACACCAGCCTTCAGGCCGGGTGACAAGGTCGTGCTGAACGGCTGGCGGGTCGGCGAATTGCATTGGGGCGGCTACGCCACCAAAGCCCGGGTCAAGGCCGACTGGCTGGTCAAGCTGCCGGCCTCGATCTCGACCCGGCGCGCCATGGCAATCGGCACGGCGGGCTACACCTCGATGCTCTGCGTCATGGCGCTGGAGAAGCACGGCATCAAGCCGGCGGCGGGCGAGATCCTGGTCACCGGTGCGGCGGGCGGGGTCGGCTCGGTCGCGGTCGCGATCCTGGCCAAGCTCGGCTTCACCGTGGTCGCCGCCACCGGCCGGCCGCAGGAGGGCGATTATCTGAAGGCGCTGGGCGCCGCGACCATCATCGACCGCAAGGAGCTGACCGAGGCGCCCGACCGGCCGCTCCTGTCGGAGCGCTTCGCCGGTGTGCTCGACACGGTGTCCGGCGTGATGTTCGCGCGGGCGCTGGCCCAGGTGAAGTACGGCGGCGCGGCCGCGGTGTGCGGTCTGGCCGGTGGGCCGGCATTTCCCGGCTCGATCCTGCCCTTCATCCTGCGCGGCGTTTCCGTCTACGGCATCGATTCGGTGATGCTGCCCAAGGCGCCGCGCGAGGAGGCGTGGCGCCGGCTCGGCACTGACCTGCCGCTCGACAAGCTCGACAGCATGGTGAACGAAGCCGGCCTTTCCGATCTGATGGCGCTTGCGCCCAGGATCCTCAAAGGCGAGGTGCGCGGCCGCGTCGTGGTAGACGTCGCCCGCTAGTCCGAGCGATCCCATTGCCGGCTAGGCGCGGTAGGGATCCGATGCTAGCCTTTTCCACAAATCAAGAAAGTGTCCGTCGGCTGGTGGCCGCCGGAACGCGCCCGCGACGGCGCAAGAGGTGGAGGAAAAGATGGCAATGCGAATCCTGGCGCGTGCTGCGGGCGTTGCGTTGTTGGCGTGCGTTGCGTTGGCGGGCCCGGCAACGGCGCAGGGCACCATCAAGATCGCCTATACGGACCCGCTGTCGGGTCCGTTTGCACAAGTGGGCGACGCCAACCTGAAGCAGATGCAGTACATCCTCGACTACATCAACTCGAAGGGCGGCGCCCTCGGCAAGAAATTCGAGTTGGTGCCGTTCGACAACAAGTCGCAGCCGTCGGATGCGCTGATCGCGCTCAAGAGTGCGACTGACCAGAACATTCCTTTCATCATGCAGTGCAGTGGCTCGAACATCGCCGCCGCCCTGATCGAGGCGGTCGACAAGCACAACAGCCGCAACCCCGAGAGCCGCATCATCTACGTCAACTGCGGCGCGGTGGCGACCGAGCTGACCAACGAGAAGTGCAGCTTCTGGCACTTCCGCTTCGACGCCCATGTCGCGATGAAGGCCGAGGTCATGGCGCGCGCCCTGCCCAAGGAAGTCACCAAGGTCTACCTGCTGAACCAGGACTACCTGTTCGGCCAGTCGGTGCAGCGCGACGTCAAGGCCTTCCTCGCCAAGCTCAGGCCGGACGTGCAGGTGGTGGGCGACGAGCTGATCCCGCTCGGCAAGATCAAGGACTTCGCGCCCTACATCACCAAGATCAAGGCGTCCGGCGCACAGGTGCTGATCACCGGCAACTGGGGTCCGGACATGAACCTGTTGATCAAGGCCGGCATCGATTCCGGCATCGACCTGCGCTACTATACGTTGTACGCCCACATCGCCGGCGGCGCCGTGGCGATCGGACCGGGCGGCGACGGCAAGGTCCGCTCGGTGATGTCGTTCAACGAGAACGTCGCGCCGGAGATCGGCAACAAGGAAGCCGAGGAGTGGACCAAGGCGTTCCGCGACAAGTATCCGTTCGACTTCTATGCCGCGGGCTTCCGCACCATCTTCGAGTATCTGCAGGAGGCCACCAACAAGGCGGGTTCGGCCGATCCGTTGAAGATCGCGCTCGCCCTCGAAGGCCTCAAGCACAAGGACTTCCTCGGCTACGAGACGGTGATGCGCAAGGACGATCACCAGCTGATCAGCGAGTATTTCGTCGGCACCTTCAAGAAGGGCGTGAAGTACGATTCGGAAAAGACCGGGCTGGGCTGGGCGACCGAGGCCACCATCCTCGCCAAGGACCTCGAGCAGCCGACCAGCTGCAAGATGACGCGGCCCGCCAAGTAGGCCTGCCGCACCCGCCGCCGGCCCCGCCGATTTCGGACGGGCCGTCGGCGGACCGGCATCTCGATCGGGCGCACCCATGGAAGTCTTTCTCGTCTCGCTGCTGAACGGCCTGGTCTACGGCATGCTGCTGTTCATGCTGGCGAGCGGGCTCACGCTGATCCTCAGCATGATGGGCGTGCTCAACTTCGCCCATGCCAGCGCCTACATGCTGGGCGCCTATTTCGCCTTCACCATCAGCCAGTACATCGGCTTCTGGCCGGCGCTGGTGCTGGCGCCGCTGCTGTGCGGGACGATCGGCGCGGCCATCGAGATGTACGGCCTGCGCCGCGTCCATCGCAACGGCCACATCGCCGAGCTGCTGTTCACCTTCGGCCTCGCCCTTATCATCGAGAAGGTGGTGCAGATGACGTGGGGCCTGATCCCCGTGCCCTACCGCATCCCGGCCGGCCTCGACTTCCCGCTGTTCACGGTCTACGGCACGCAATTCCCGGCCTACCGCGCCTTCATGCTGCTGATCTCCGCCCTGATGTTTGGCGCGATCTGGCTCGGACTGACGCGTACGCGCATCGGCCTGGTCATCCAGGCGGCGCTGCATCATCCCGAGATGGTCGGCGCGCTCGGCCACAACGTGCCGCGGGTCTTCACCACCGTCTTCGCTGCCGGCACCGCGCTGGCCGGCCTGGCCGGCGTGATCGGCGGCAACTACCATGTCACCGAGCCCGCGATGGCCTTCACCATGGGACCCATCGTGTTCGTGGTCGTGGTGTTCGGTGGCCTGGGCTCGCTCACCGGCTGCTTCATCGCCTCGCTGCTGATGGGGCTGATCCAGACCTTCGCCGTGGTGCTCGACTATTCGGTGGCCGACCTCCTGAAATGGTTCGGCTTCACCGTGACCAGCGCCACGCCCTTCCATGAGGTTCTGACGGTGCCGTTGCCGCGCATCGGCGCCCTGCTGCCCTACGTGCTGCTGGTCCTCATCCTGGTCTTCAGGCCGCGCGGCCTGATGGGGACACGCGACACATGAGCGCCGACGCCACCCAACGCGCGCCCCAAGGCCGTACGCTCTCCGCCGCGCCAGGGTCCGCCGGCCTGGCACGACGCGCCTGGCCGTGGCTGGTGGCGATCGTCGCGGCGCTGCTGCTGCCGTGGCTGTTCTTCGACTGGTCGACCCACCGCCATTCCGGCTTCGCCCTCACCATGCTGAGCGAGATCGGCCTGATGGCGATCTTCGCGCTCTCCTTCAACATGCAGATGGGGCAGGCGGGCCTCCTGTCGTTCGGTCATGCCATCCTGTTCGGGCTGGGCGGCTACTGCGCGGCGCACACCATGAACGCCGTCAAGGCCGGCGCGATGTGGCTGCCTGTCGAGCTGGTGCCGCTGGTGGGTGGCCTGGGCGGGCTGCTCTTCGGCGTGCTGTTCGGCTATGTCGCCACCAAGCAGCGCGCCACCGCCTTCGCCATGATCACCATGGGGCTGGGCGAGCTGGTGGCAGCCTGCGCCCTGATGTTCATGGGCTTCTTCGGCGGCGAGGGCGGCATCAGCACTGACCGCGTGATCGGCATCAGCCTGTTCGGCGTGTCCTACAGCTCGTCGTGGCAGGTCTATTGCCTGGTCGTCGCCTGGACCGCGATCGCCGTGCTGCTGATGCGACTGCAGACCCAGACGCCGCTCGGGCGCATGGCCAACGCCACGCGTGACAATTTCGAGCGCGCCCAGTTCGTCGGCTACGACCCGCGGATGGTCCGCTTCTGCCAGTTCGCGCTCAGCGGCTTCTTCGCCGGCATCGGCGGCGGCCTGTACGCCATCGTCTACGAGATCGTGACCTTCGACACGGTGGCCGCAGCCAAGTCGGCTACCGCGCTGCTGGCGGCCTATATCGGCGGCGCCGGCGGCTTCTTCGGGCCATTCCTGGGCACCATCGTCGTCGTCCTGCTGCAGAGTGGCGTCAGCCTGCTGAGCAACGCCTGGCTGCTCTATGTCGGCGTGCTGTTCATCGTCATGGTGATGTATGCGCCGGGCGGCCTGGTCGGCATCATCGCCCAGCACGCGCCGATCGCGCGCGCCGGGCGGCTGCGCGAGCTCATCGTGCCTTATGTCCGCATCCTGCTGCCCGGGGCGTTCAGCGTCTTCGGATTCGTCCTGCTGGTCGAGCTGGCGTCGTTCACCACGATCGGCGCCGCCCAGGGCAAGGCCTTCAAGATCGGACCCCAGGCCGTCGATCCCGCAACCGCCTTCCCCTGGCTGCTCGGCGCGGCCGCCCTGATCGGCGGTGGCCTGTGGCTGCGCCTCGAGGCGCGCGGGTTCCGCGCCCGCTGGGACGCCCTGATGGCGGACGCAAAGGCCAAGGGGGTGATGCTGTGAGCAACGCCATTTCCCTGCGCGGCGTGACCAAGAGCTTCGGCCGCACCGAGATCATCCGCGGCGTCGATCTCGACATTCCACATGGCCAGCGCCATGCCATGATCGGGCCCAACGGCGCCGGCAAGACCACGCTGTTCAACCTGATCAGCGGGCGGTTTTCCCTGACCTCCGGCACGATCGAGCTGAACGGCCGGTCGATCGACGGGCTGGCGCCGCACGAGATCAACCGGCTGGGGCTGTCGCGCAGCTTCCAGATCACCTCGATCTTCCCGCGCCTCACGGTCTTCGAGAATATCCGCTGCGGGCTACTGTGGGCGCGCGGCTACCGCTACTCCTTCTGGCACCTGTTGGGCGGCCAGCGCGCGCTCAACGAGGAGGCCGACCGGCTGATCGAGCGGCTGAACCTTGAGGACCGCCGCAACGTGCCGGCCGGCCTGTTGTCCTATGCCGAGCAGCGTGCGCTCGAGGTCGGCATTACGGTGGCCGGCGGCGCCGAGATCATCCTGCTCGACGAGCCGACCGCCGGCATGAGCCACAGCGAGACCGAATATGCCGTGGCGCTGATCCGCGCCGTGACGGAAGGCAAGACCCTGCTGATCGTCGAGCACGACATGAGCGTCGTGTTCGGCTTGGCCGACGTCATCACGGTGCTGGTCTATGGCGAGGTCATCGCCAGCGACGTACCGGCCAGGATCCGCGGCGACAAGGCCGTCCAGGAAGCCTATCTCGGCACCGAGGCCGCGTGATGCTCGAAGTCAGCGGATTGCACGCCTACTACGGCAAGAGCCACATCCTGCAGGGTGTCGACCTCGCGATCGGTGAGGGCGAGATCGTGAGCCTGCTGGGGCGCAACGGCGTCGGGCGCTCGACCACCTGCAAGGCAATCATGGGTCTGGTCCGGCCGGAGGGTGACGTGCGCTTCAAGGGGCGGCCAATCGCCGGGTTGCGGTCCGACCAGATCGCCCATGCCGGGCTGGGCTACGTTCCGGAGGATCGCCAGATCTTCGCCGGCCTGACGGTGAAGCAGAATCTCGAGCTCGGTTTGAAGCGCGCCGGCAAGTTCGGGCGCTGGACCTTCGACGACATGTTCCGCCTGTTCCCCAACCTCGGCGAGCGCCAGGACAACCAGGCCGGCGTCCTGTCGGGCGGCGAGCAGCAGATGCTCACCATGTGCCGCACGTTGATGGGCGACCCCGACCTGGTCATCATCGACGAGCCGACCGAAGGCCTGGCGCCCAAGCTGGTCGAGCAGGTCGCCCGCCTGCTCGACGAGATCGCCCGCCGCGGCATTTCCATCCTGCTGGTCGAGCAGAAACTGACGATCGCGCTGAAGATATCAAAGCGGCTGTACGTCATGGGCCATGGCCGCATCGTCTTCGAAGGCACGCCCGCCGAGCTCGGCGCCGACGCCGCCGTCCGCAAGGAATGGCTCGAAGTCTGACGCTGCGACAAAAGTGGCGCGCTTGGCCAGGTGAAGTACGGCGGCGCGGCCGCGGTGTGCGGCCTGGCCGTTTCGCGCTGACTACGCCTTGAACGGGCAGATCGACGGCGATTGCGAACCGGCGGACGCAGATTTTACGACGCTATCGTTGGACAGGTGATCACGACGAGAACTTGGCCCGGATAGCGTCTCGCATAGTCGGGTGGCTGCGGTTTGTTGTTGACGGTGTGGCGGCATACGAACGAGGCCGGCATCGCGTACTCGCATCGGATAACGGCTTCCACCGGCTTGCATGACATGCCGTGCTCGGCCGTGCTCGGAGAAGTACGCAACGGCGGTGGCGTTAGGGGCGGCATTCAGGCGTTTGCGCAGGTCGCCGATCAGCAACGCCGTGTCGAGTTGCCCGTTGCGCTCCACGGAAAGGGTTTCGCCGGTCTTCGGGTCGCGGCGCGCCACCCTCGGCAGCCACTTCCAGAAGAACTCGTCCGGCGGGCGGTAGTACGAGGCATCGTCGGCGACGACGGGACTGACGTAGTAGCTCTGCACAG
>NZ_BKAJ01000048.1 GCF_007992495.1 Reyranella soli | reverse complement strand
CTGTGCAGAGCTACTAGGCCGCGGCGCCCGTGTAGGAATGCAGCAGGTCGACGTCTTTCCGCGCGGCCTCGGCGGGGCCGGTGAAGACGCTGCGGCCCGAGGCCAGAACGCAGACCTGGTCGGCGACGTCGAGCGCGCGGCTGGTGTTCTGCTCGACCAGGAGAATGGCCAGGCCTTCCTTGTTGAGCCGCTTCAAGGCATCGAGGCAGAGATCGACCATCTTGGGCATCAGGCCGAGCGACAATTCGTCGACCAGCAGCAGCCTCGGCATGGACATCAGGGCGCGACCGATCGCCAGCATCTGCTGCTCGCCGCCCGACAGGGAGGCGGCCAGCTGGGTACGCCGCTCGAAGAGACGCGGGAACAGGTCGAAGACGCGCGTGAGGTTCCGCTTCTCGTCGTTGCGGGAACGGCTGTAGCCGCCGACCGTGAGGTTCTCGGAGACGGTGAGATCGGAGAAGAGGCGACGACCCTCGGGCACCAGGGCGAGGCCGAACTCCGTCCGCTTCAGCGCGGGCAGGCGCGTCGCATCGCGGCCGTCGATCAGGAGGGCGCCGCTCTTGACCTGAACGTGGCCCATGATCGTGAGGATGGTCGAGGTCTTGCCCGCTCCATTGGGGCCGAGCAGCGCGAGGATTTCCCCTTCGGCCAGCGTGAAGGACAGGTTGCTGACGGCAAGCATTTCGCCGTACCCGCAGGAGAGATTTTGGAGCTCGAGCAAAGCCATGGCCTAGTATAACCGCACCCCGGCATGGACCCGCAGCGCCTTTCTCGATCGCTTCTGGCGGGTGTAAGACTCGCGGGCGTCCAAAGAGGCAAATGGGAACATCATGACCACCGCTGACATTGCCCTTCGTGCTATCCTGCCCATTGCCGGCTGGTCGCGTGACCGTGCCGCCGACGCCACCTTCACCGGCGGTACCGATCCCATACTGCCGACGCCGTTCCGCATCGGCGTTGCCGGAGCGTCGACGATCGCCGCCGCCGCCTTGGCGGCCGCCGCTCTGTGGGAAACGCGCACCGGGCGGCGCCAGCAGGTAGGTGTCGACCTACGCCAGGCCACAGCCTCGCTGCGCAGCGGCACCTATATGAAGCTGGGCGACGGCGAACTGCCGCACCGGCGCAACGCCATCATGGGCTGCTATCCGACGAAGGACGGGCGCTGGAGCTACCTGCATTGCAATTTTCCCAACCATCGCGCGGCCGCGCTCGGCGTCCTGGGCGTGGCCGAGGATCGCGAGGCAGTGACACGCGCCGTCGCCCGCTGGAACGCCGCCGATCTCGAGGAGGCGATCATCGCCGCCAAGGGTGCCGGCGGAATGGTGCGCACGCACGCCGAATGGTCCGACCATCCGCAGGCCGTCGCCATCGCCTCCTTGCCGTTGCTGGAGATCGTGCGCATCGGCGAGAGCGCGCCGGAGCCGCTTCCTGAAGGTAAGCGCCCGCTGTCCGGTATCCGCGTGGTCGACATCACACGCGTGCTCGCCGGTCCGACCTGCGCGCGAACCTTGGCCGAGCACGGCGCCGAGGTGATGAAGATCACCGCGACGCACCTGCCGAACCTCGGCTACCAGGAGTGGGACACCGGCCACGGCAAGCTCTCCGCCCAGCTCGACCTGCGGCAGCCTGCCAGCCTCGACACCCTGCGCGGGCTGATCCGCGAGGCCGATGTGTTCTCGCAGGGCTATCGGCCGGGCAGCCTGGCTGAGCGAGGTCTCTCGCCCGAGGCGCTGGCGGCGCTGCGACCGGGCTTGGTCTATGTCTCGCTGAGTGCCTTCGGCCATGCCGGGCCATGGGCAGCGCGGCGTGGCTTCGACACCGTGGTGCAGACCGTAAGCGGCATCACCTCGCGCCAGGCTGAGCTGGTGCCCGGCAAAACGGCCGGGCCGCAATTCTATCCGGTCTCGGCGATCGACTACTGCACCGGCTACCTGATGGCGTTCGGAGCCATGGTGGCGTTGGAGCGTCGCGCGCGCGAGGGCGGCAGCTGGCTGGTGCGCATCTCGCTCGCCCAGGTCGGCAAGTGGCTGGTCGATCTCGGAGAGGTGCCGACCGCTTCGCTCGAGGGCGTGCCAGACGAGTTCGACGCGGAGGAGCTCGCGCGCTGGTCGATGATCAGCGAGACGCCGGGCGGCCCGCTGCGGCATCTGCGACCTGTGGCGCAGATGTCGGAAACGCCGCCGCACTGGGCACGACCCTCGGTCCCGCTCGGCCATCACCCGGCGGTCTGGCCGATGCAGAGTACGGCCTGACGTCGCTTGACCGGTCGCAGATTGACGGACACTGTTCTCTCCAGGCGAGCCGCGAAGACTTGCCACTTCCGGGAGAGTGCAAATGAACCACACGCGGGCGGTCGTCGCGGCCACCATGCTTGCGACTGTATGGTGCGTTCCGGCAGCGATGGCGCAGCCGGTCTGTGTGACGCAAAACTTTGTCGTTCCGCCCGGCGCCAACGACAAGGATAAGGCAGCACCGTTCTTCATCGATACGACGGGGCTCGACTTCAGCACCCAGCCGCCGACGCGCGATCCCAAGAGCCCGCACTATGTGAAGAAAGTCGAGCTGCCCGATGGCACGCTGCCGCCGGCAGGCGCGGAGGGCAATTTCGTCATCGGCCCGACGCACAATCCCGCGCCCGAGACGGTTGCCAAGGACGGCGTGCCGCAAGGCACCACCGTCGCCTTCGACATGTCGTCGAAGGAGAGCATCATCTACAACCCCGGGCTCATCCGTGACGACACGCCCGCAGGCTGCGGCAACGGCTCGATCATGCGCACGCAAACCGCGCCGGGCGACAAGTCCAACATGATCGTCACCACCAGCCATCCCGGCACCTGGACGCGACCCATCGCGGTGTATGTGCCGGCTGCTCACGTGCGCGGCGTCGAGATGCCGTTCATCGTGCTGGGCGACGGCGGATCGACCGCCTACAAGGACCTCTCCGCCATCCTCGACAACCTGATCGCTGAGAAGCGCATCCCGCCGATCGTCGCCATCCAGATCGGCAATGGTGGGCAGGATGCCCAGGGCAGCCAGCGCGGCAAGGAATACGATGCGGTGAACGGCGTCTACACGCAGTTCGTCGAGCGCGAGGTGCTGCCGCTCGTGGAGAAGAATGCGGGCGTGAAGCTGACAAGGAACCCCGACGGTCGCGCGACCCTGGGCTTGAGCTCGAGCGGCGCGGCGGCCTTCACCATGGCGTGGTTCCATCCCGAGCTCTATCGCCGGGTGCTGGCCTATTCGCCGACCATGGTGAACCAGCAGTGGCCGTACGATCCTGCGCTGCGCGGCGGCGCCTGGGAGTATCACAGCCCGTGGACGGGCCCGGCCGGACCCAACCTCCACGTCAAGAATCCCGGCAATGCCATCACGCCCGGTGAGCCGGCCGGCGCGCCGTTGATCCCGGGTGCCCCCGCCAAGCCGATTCGCTTCTGGTTCGCCGTCGGCGATCAGGACCTCTTCTACCCCAACCCGGTCATGGCCGATGGCATGCACGATTGGGTGCTTGCGGCCGAGCTGATGGCCAAGGTATTGGCCGACAAGGGTTACCATTACCAGTTCGTGTTCGCGCGCAACTCCAGGCACGTCGACCGCCCCACGGTCGGCCAGACACTGCCGCACGCGCTCGAGTGGCTCTGGAAGGGCTATCCGATTCCGTAGCGGTGCTTACAGGTAGGAGAGAGTTCCATGCCGTTCTATCAAAGGGGTGACGTTCGCATTCGCTATGAGGAGGTCGGCTCCGGCTTCCCGCTGCTGGTCATCCCTGGCGGCGGATTGAATTCGCGTGTCAGCAACTGGCAGACCGCCGTTTTCAATGCGATGGAAGAGTTCAAGCACGACTTCCGCTGCATCACCATGGACCAGCGCAATGCCAATGGCGGCGAGTCCGCTGGCCCGGTGCCTGTCGAGAACGCCTGGGACGCCTTCGCCGACGACCATCTCGGGCTGATGGACCATCTCGGGATCCGCGAATTCTTCTTCATGGGCTACTGCATCGGCGGCTGCTTCGCCGGCAAGCTGCTGCAGCGGGCGCCTCAACGCGTCATGGCCGCCGTGTTCTGCCAGACCGTTGGCCATCGGCCCGAAGACCCGGAGGTCATGGTTCGACACAGCCAGCAGAATTGGCTTCCGGATTTCCAGAAACGACGGCCCGAAGTGTCGACGGAGACCATCGAGAAGTATCTCCACAGCCTTTTCCGGGCGCAGCCCGATTTCCTCTACAGCGTCCCCCGCGACTTCATCAGGAACTGCCGGACGCCGATGCTTGTCTTGCCGGACGACACGTCCTCGCATCCGCTGCCGACCTCGATCGACGTTGCGTCACTGGCGCCCAATGCCGAGATCACGGTCTTCCCGTGGCGCGAGCCGCCGGAACTCAAGGCACGCACGATCAACCGCGTGCGCACGTTCCTCAAATCGCACGTTCCGATGCGCAGCGCCGCGCAGTAGCCGGCGACCTCAGAGCTTTTCAACCCCGGCGCGGGCGCAATCCTCGTCTTCTTGTGCGCTCCCGCCGCCAACGCCACAGGCACCGATCAGGACGCCTTGGCGGAAGATCGGCACGGCGCCTTGGCCATAGAACATGTGGTTGCCTTCGGCCGCGGCGATGCCGCGCAAGGTCGGATGGTCGGCGCGTGGCGTCAGGTCGCCACTCGGGCGTCCGAAGGCGGCCGAGGCCATGGCCTTGCCCTGGCTGCCGAAGGAACCGGCCCACATGGCGCCATCCATGCGCTGAAAGGCAAGCAGCCGTCCGCCAGCGTCGCAAACGGCGATATTCATCCTGGCGCCGATCTGCTCTGCCTTCTCGATGGCGCCGGCGATCACGCGATTGGCATCCGCGAGGGTGAGGGTCATGAGGTCGATCCTTTCCAGTCAGGAACTCACCAGGATGCTGACGCTCGTCGAGTCGTTCGTCGAATCTGGAATGAAGAGCGAGTATCACTTCGGTATGCGTGCTGACACCGGCTTTTCGCCCTGCGGGAGGAGAACGTCATGCAGATCGGCTTCAATCTGCCCACCACAGGTCCGCTGATCGAGCCGGACAGCCTGGTCCGGATCGTCACGGAAGGGGAGGCGCTGGGCTTCGATTACGTCACGATCAGCGACCACATCATGGTGCCAAGCAATCTGCAGTCGAAGTATCCCTATACCGGGACCGGCGAGTTCCCGGCCGGCGCCTCGGCGGCGTGGCTCGAGCAGCTGACGACCACGGCCTATGTCGCCGCGCTGACGAAGAAGCTTCGCTTCGTGCTGTCGGTCATGGTGGTGCCGCACCGTCCGGCCGTGCTGACCGCCAAGGTGCTGTCCACCATCGACCATCTCTCCAAGGGCCGCCTGACGCTGGGCATCGGTGTCGGCTGGTGCCGCGAAGAGTTCGAGGCGATCGGCGCCGCCCCGTTCGACGATCGTGGCAACGTGACCGACGAATGGATAGCGGCGTGTCAGGAACTCTGGACGGCCGAGGCGCCGAAATTCAACGGCAAGTATGTAAGCTTCGACGATGTGGTCTTCACGCCCAAGCCGCTGCAGAAGCCGATTCCGATCTGGGTCGGCGGGGAAAGTGCGCCGGCGCTGCGTCGTACCGTCCGCTATGCTCACGGCTGGTATCCGGTCGGCACGAACCCGCAGCACCCGATGAACACCGTCTCGACCTTCAAACAGGGGCTGGAACGCTTCCATGGGTTCTGCCAGCGCGGCGGCCGCGATCCGAAGGAGATCGCACTGGCCTATCGGGTCCTCATCGGCCCGGGTGTGCGTCCCCGCGGCAGCATCGAGGGCGAGGCCGAACTGTTCACGGGCGGCGACTCCGACTGGGTCGGGGATATCAGGCGGCTAAAAGACCTCGGCGTCAGCTCGGTCGATGTGCGGCTGTTCGGTTATGGCGAGGCCCAGACCCTGCAGGGCACGATCGACAACATGCACCGCTTCAAAGACGGCGTTCTGTCGAGGCTCGCCTGAAGCCCGGCGTGTTCTCTCCAATGCTGGTCCCCCGAATGCTGGCGCGTGTGACCTTTCCGCTCGCCGCGGCAAACGTCATGAACCAGGCCGCGCGTACGGTGATGGCGATCGTCGGTCCCGTGCTCGCCGTGGAGCTCGGGCTGTCCGCCGTCGAGCTGGGCGTGCTGGCAGCCTGCCTGTTCGCCGCCTATGCCGCCGCGCAACTGCCGCTGGGTGTGGCACTCGATGCGTTCGGCGCGCGACGCGTCCAGACTGTGCTGATGGTCCTCGCGGCGATCGGCTTCGCGATATTCGCGCTGTCGCCGGGCTTTGCCGGGCTCGCCGTGGCGCGCATTGTCCTCGGCGTCGGGGTGTCGGCCGGCCTGATGGCGCTGATCAAGGCGCACGCCGATTGGTTCGAACGTGGCCGGGTCGCCTACGTGACCGGCATCGCGACGGCGATCGGCGCGCTCGGCAGCGCGCTCACCACTTCACCTGTCCAGGCACTGTTGCCGGCGTTCGGCTGGCGGGGCGTCTTCTGGGGGCTGTGCCTGGTGGCGCTGGCGGTTGCAGCCTGGATCTTCCTGTCGGTGCCGGACAAGCCGCGCGTCCAGCCGCACGCCGGGGGCCCGGCGCGAACCCTGCGTGGCGACATTGCCTTGAGCGGTCGCATCCTCACCTCTCGGACCTTCTGGCGGTTCGGTCCGGCGGTTGCGACGCTGTCGATGTTCAACTTCGCCTATCTGGGCCTTTGGGCCGGCCCCTGGCTGCGGGACGTGGCCGGCATGGACGGACCGGCCCGAGCCGGCGTGCTGCTCCTCTACACCTTCGCCATGGTCGTGGGCAGTGTGCTGACCGGCAGCGCTGCCAGCCGGGCGAACGCGGTCGGCCTGCCGTCCTTTCTCGTTCCGATCGCGTGCCTCGTCGTCATGGTGGCGCTGCAGGCCGGCCTCATGCTGCAGCCGAGCCAACCCTCGGTCGTGCTCGTGCTCTGGCTGGCGATCGCGGTGTTCGGTACGGCCGGACCGGTGGGCTATATCGCGGTGTGCCAGATGTTTCCGTCCGAGCAGACCGGGCGGGTCTCGACGGCCGTGAACACGCTGACGCTTGGTTTTGCATTCCTGGTCCAGGCGGCCATCGGCTGGATCCTCGATCTCTGGCCGCGCACCGGGTCGGACGGCTGGGATCCGGACGGCTACAGCTGGGCACTGGTGCTGACCGCGGCGCTTCAGGCGCTCGCTGCGCTCGTGATGGCGACGGCCCAGCGACGCAGCCGCGCCATTTCAATATGATGCAGTGAGGCCTTATTGACGGGCGGGCCGCGCCGGGAAATCGCGCACCACGACCTCCTCCGTCACCGTGTCCAGCACGGCGCAGCTCAACTGCCCGCCATTGCGCGGGTCGCGGCCTTCACCGGCCGAGCCGGGATTGACCACCAGCACCCGACCGATGCGCCTGACGACCTGTCGGTGCGTATGCCCGTAGAGCACGATGTCGGCGTCGGCTTCGCCAAAGCGTTCCAGTTCGGAGCTGGTGGGCAGCACATAGCTGCCACGCGGCTCCCACGGCGTCGAGTGCACCATCAGGATGCGCTTGCCGTCGATCCGCAACTCGCGCCGATGCGGCCGGTCGGCGAGCCAGCCGAGCAAGGACCGGTCGATGTCCGCCCGGGAACGCGCCCGCTCGCCGGCGGCGCCGAGGAAGACCTCCTCGTGGTTGCCCAGGATGGTGAGCGCGTCGAGTTCGCGCAGCCGGCCGATCACCTCATTCGAGAAGCTGTACTCGTAGATGCTGTCGCCGAGACACAGCAGCGCATCGATTGGGCCCATGGTCTCGAGGGCCCGATCGAGGCCATCGATGTTGCAATGCAGGTCGGAGACGATGCCGAGCTTCAACAGCGGATGCCTAGGCTGAAGCCGGCAGCGGCAGGTCGAGCGTCGTGGTGCGGCGCAGCTCGCGACGGTGGGTCTTGTCGTCAAACGGCCGGGCGCGATGCATGGTGCAGCGATTGTCCCAGATCACGAAATCATGCGGCCGCCAGACATGGCGATAGATGAATTGCGGCTGCGTGGCATGGTCGGTCAGGTCGCGCAGCAGCAGCCGGCCCTCCGGCACCTGCCAGTCGACGACATGGGCGGCGTGTGAGGCGAGATAGAGGGCGCGGCGGCCGGAGCCCGGGATCGTACGCACCAGCGGATGGACGGCGCCTTTCAGCTTTTCCTGCTCGTCCTCGTTGAAGTCGAAGCCCAGCACGTGGCGTGAATAGACGATCGAATGATAGACGCGCAGCCCTTCGATCGAGGCGCGGGTTTCTTCGTCGAGGGCATCGTAGGCGGCGCGCATGTCGGCGAACTCCGTATCAGCCCGCACCGGCGGCACCACCCGCGCCGACAGCATCGAGTAGCGGCCCGGCGGATCGACGAACGAGGCATCGGTGTGCCACAACCGGTTGGCGACCGAGGAGGCGCGCATGCGGTTGTTGGCGTCCCGGATCTTGCCGTCGGGGCCGACGTTGGAGACGTCGGCCAGCGCCTCGTTGCCGAACCGGTTGTTGCCGATGGCCGATGAGGACGTACGGGCATGCAGCGTGCCGTCGAAACGTTGAGCAAAGTCGAGCTGCTCTCCGTTGGTGAAATCCTGATCGCGGAACACCAGCACGGCGTACTTGTCCATGCCGGCACGGATCGCCTCCAGCGAGTCTCGATCATGCACCTGGCGCAGGTCGATCGCGCCCACTTCGCCGGCGAATGCGGGCGTGAGCGGCGTGATGGTGACGGTCATGGGTGCTCCTTTGCTGGAGAACGAGGGGATCATCCTGATTGAAGTCCGCACGACAACCAACACGGATCTTTTGTCAGGCGAAGGTTCGTCTCGGATGGTGAGCGCGCGGGCGCCGTTCGTCATCAGCTCCGGGCTGGGCTACGATAGCGTCGCAGGATAGCCCCCGGGTGAGGAGACGCGAGCGATGCGCACGAGCTTTTCCGTCAACGACATGACCATCCACCGGATCGTCGAGCAGGAGAGCGGCTTCACGCCGATGCTCGACTTCCTGCCGACATTGTCGAAAGAGGCCCTCGGCGAGAACCTCTCCTGGCTGGCGCCCGGCGGCTATGACAGCGCGACCGGGAATGTCGTGTTGTGCTTCCAATCGTATGTCGTCAAGACGCCGCACCATAACATCCTGGTCGACAGCTGCATCGGCAACGACAAGAACTTCCCGCACCGGCCGACCTGGAACAAGAAGACCGACGCCAACTGGATGATGGCGCTGAAGGCTGCCGGTCTCGGGGTCGAGGACATCGACTTCGTGATGTGCACGCATCTGCACGGCGATCACGTCGGCTGGAACACGCGGCTGGAGAATGGCCGCTGGGTCCCGACCTTTCCGAAGGCGCGCTACCTGTTCTCGAAAAAGGAATACACCTACTGGAGCGAGATCCATCAGAAGACGCCGCTCGACCAGATCACCGACAGCGTGCTGCCGATCATCGAGGCCAACCGGGCCGAACTGGTCAGCAGCGATCATGCGCTCAACGACCATATCCGATTGAGCCCGACCCCCGGCCATACGCCCGACCACTTCGCGGTCTGCGCCGGCAAGGGTGGCGACACCGCGGTGTTCACTGGCGATCTGATCCATTCGCCGATCCAGGCCCGCTATCCCGAATTGGTCATGCGCGTCGACACCGACCGCGACCAGGCTGTCCGGACTCGCCGGAATTTCTTCGAACGCTACTGCGACACCGACACGTTGTGCTGCACGATGCACTTCCCGTCGCCCTCGGTCGGCCATATCAAGCGCTGGGGCGACGGCTTCCGCCTGGAATACGTGAAGGCCTGACGGCGCAAAACTGCTGTCACCCCGAGCGTAGCGAGGGGCCTTTAGAGCCACAGGAAAGGTCCCTCGCTACGCTCGGGATGACACCGAGGCCTATGGCAGACAATTGCCTTGCAGGCTTTGGTCGCGGCAACGATGCAGCCTTGCCGTTCCGTGCATTGTGGAGTCGCCCGTAACGAATACGCTATCGGAAAGCAGGCGAGTTGACCTGCTCTGGACAAATCAGGGCTAAAGGGAGTGGCGCAGTCACCCCGCTAGGTCCGGGAGGAGACATCTATGCGCCTGACACGCCGCGCCGCGCTCGGCCTTTTGGCAACGTCGCCCGCTTTGGCCCAAGGAAGCGACTGGCCCAACAGGCGGCTTCGGCTCGTCGTTCCCAGCGCGGCCGGCGGCTATGAGGTCTATGCCCGCATCCTCGCTCCACGGCTTGCCGAATTGCTGGGGCAGCCTGTGGTTGTCGACAACAAGCCAGGCGCCAATGGCATTATCGGCATGCAGGAAGTCCAGCGCAGCCAGCCCGATGGCTATACCTTCATGTTCGCTCATGTCGGCGCCATTTCCATCGGCAGCAGCATCTATCCCAACATGCCGCTCGATCCCGTTGATGATCTCAGCTCCATTTCGGTGGCTGTCACTTCGCCGCTGGTCTGGGTGCTCAACCCGGCGCTGCCGCTGCGGACGATGCCGGAATTCATTGCCCGGGCGCAGGCGGAACCGGGCAACTGGCGCTATGGCCTACCCGCTTCCGGCAGCATCCCGCACCTGGTCGTGGAAGATACCAAGATTCGCCACAAGCTGGACATGCCCGCCGTGCCTTACCGCAGCACGCCGCAATCCCTCATGGCGGTGATCAGCGGCGAAGTGCCGGTCACGTTGGACAGCCTCGGCGCGAGTTCCGGGCACATCGCGGGCGGGAAGCTGCGCGCGCTGGCCGTCACCTCTCGCGAGCGTTCGGAGCGCCTGCCGGAAGTGCCCACCATGCTCGAACTCGGCCTCGATCCGCGCGAATGGGTGGCCTGGTATGCTTTCATGGCGCCCAAAGGAACACCGGACGAGATCATCCAGAGGCTGAACACCGTGATCAATCAGGCGCTGCGCGAAGAGGCCATCGCCACGCGCATCCGCGACCTGGGCGCGTCACCACGCATCACGACGCCGGCCGAGACGCTCAGCTTCATCAAGGCGGAGCGCGCCGATTTCGGCAGCATCGCGAGGGCCGGTAACATTCGCGTGGAGTAGCGCGTACGAGCATGACGCCCGGGCGCACCATCCAGAGTTCATGACCGAAACGATCGGGACAAATGTCCCGATCGTCTCGCCAACGTCGACCCAGATGTCAGGCTGGTATCTCGGCCTCGATGACCTCCAGATCGGCGGTCATCACCTTGCCCTTGGTTTCCGGGCCGAGGAAGACCGCGATCACATACACGACCAGCGAACCGATCGTGCCGTACATCATCGGCTTGGCGAAGCCCATGCCCTGGTTCACCGCGAAATAGGTCAGCAGGGGCGCAACAGCCGCACCCCAGACCGCTCCCTGATGATAGACGAAGCCTGCCGCGGTTGCCCGGACCTCGGTCGGAAAGCGTTCCGACAGCCAGCCCGGGTTGAGCGCGTCCTTGCCGCCGACAAAGCAGATGAAGATCAGGAAGGACGTGAGGAACCAGATCGGATCGGTCGTGGTCAGATAGATCGGCACCAGGAAGATGGAGATGGCGCAGGGGAGCATGAGCGCCCAGCGCCGGCCGATCCGTTCCGACATCCCGCCCCAGAAGCTGCAGGCGAGGAACGTCAGGATGTTGCCCCAGAATACCGGGACGGCGACCTGGGCCGGTGTCCAGCCCAGTTCCTTCTGCAGGTAGGTGCCCAGCATGGCCCAGATCGCATAGTAGACGCAGAAGTTCGCCGCCATCCACAGACAACCCGTGAAGGTGTTCCACAGATACTTGCGCTTGAAGATCGCGAACAACGGAAGCGTCACCTGCTTCTTGCTCGCGTTCTGGATCTTCTTGTTCTCCGTCCAGACCTCCGGCTCTTTCACGTAGATGCGGATCCAGACGCACACCAGGGCCGGCAGCACACCCAGGATCAGCATGCCGCGCCAGCCGTAACCGGGCGCAATGCTTTCGAACGGTTCGTAGAGGAAGCCGTAGGCGAGCGCCGACAGCGCGAACCCCAGTCCCCATGAGCCCTGCAACACGCCGGACATCAAGCCGCGCGAGCGAACGGGCCACGATTCCATCGCCAGTGCCGCACCGGCCGGCCATTCCGCGCCCATCCCGATGCCCAGCAAGGCCCTGGCCACGAACAGAAACGTGAAGGTGGGAGAGAGTCCCGCGGCGAGGTTGCAGATGGAATACCAAAGGATGGAGATCATCAGCGGCGCCCGGCGCCCCAATCGATCGGCCAGCCAGCCCGAAGCGGTTGCGCCGCCCAGGCGCATGATCAGCGTGACCGAGAAGACGGCGGTCACCTCGATCAGCGGGACCCCGAATTCCTTGGCGATCGGCGCCATGATCAGGAGGAAGACCGTGAAGTCGAACGCGTCCAGCGTCCAACCAAGCCATGCAGCACAATAGGCGTACCACTGATCTTTGGTGGGTTCTTTCCACCACGGCAACGCGGACGCAGGCGTACTCGATGCGGACATCGGCGATTCCTCCTGATTTGTTTTTGGTTTACGCGGACGCTTCTCCAGTCTTGAAATTGAACAGGCGGATATCTTCTGGTGTTTGCGGGATACTGACCATTGCATCGCGTGCAGGATCGCCAAGCGCGGCGCACAGCCTTATCGTGCCGCTGATGATGCGACGCCGTACCTTTGCCGCCCTCGGCCCACTCTCGGTCCTGGCGCGATCCGCCGCGGGGCAAACGCAGAACTGGCCGGCGCGCCCGATTCACATCGTCTGCGGCTTCAGCGTCGGCACGACGACCGATCTGCTCGCGCGCCTGCTGGCGGATCGCTTGGGCGAGCGGCTCAAGAACCCGGTGGTGGTGGAGAACAGGCCGGGTGCCGGCGGCAGCATCGCCGCTGCCCAGGTCGCGAGGGCGCCGGCTGACGGCCATACGCTCATGCTGGGGTCGCTGGCGCTCACGCTCGCGCCCCGCCTGTTCAAGAGCGTGACCTTCAAGCCGCTCGAGGACTTCGAGCCCGTCGGCCTGGTCGGCGTCGTGCCCAACGTCGTGCTGGCAGGGCCCACGGTGACCATCGCCTCGATTGCCGAGCTGATCGATCGAGCCAGGCAGGAGCCGGGGCGCCTGCGCTATGCGTCCTCGGGCCCGGGTTCCGGCTCATGGATCGCCATGAAGCTGATGGAATCCCGGACCGGCATCTCCCTGGAGGAGATCCCCTACGCCTCCACGGCGCAGGCGACCACCGACGCCCTGGGTGGCCAGGTCGAGCTGCATATTCCGAGCCTCGCCGGCGGCATGCCGCTCGTCCGCGGCGGCAAGTTGCGGCCGCTCGGCGTGACCAGCGTTCGCCGCAGCGCAGGGGCCCCTGAGATTCCCGCCATCGCCGAGACCATCCCGGGATACGACGCCTCCGCCTGGTACGGCCTGGTGGGGCCCGCCGGTATGCCGAAACCGGTCATCCAGCGACTGAACGACGAGTTGCAGCGCGTGGTGGCCGACCCGGCGGTACAGGAGACGCTGCGCACGGCCGGGGTCGACATCGAAGCCGGCAGTCCGGAGGCCATGCGTCTCATCATGGCCGACCCGGTGCGAAGCGGCATTGACCTCATGGACCGCATCGGTTTTCGTCCGCAGTAGCGGTTCGACACGATGGAGGGCCGGATGGCCGAAGGTGAAACCTACGCTCAGCGACCGGCCTTGCGCGGGACGCGCCACATGGTTGCGGCCGGCCACTACGGCGCCGCGCACGCCGCCTTCGCCATCCTGGAAGCCGGCGGCAACGCCGTGGACGCCGCCGTCGCCGGCGGCATGGCACTCGGCGTGCTGCAGCCCGACATCGTGAACGTCGCGGGCGTCGCGCCCATCATGCTGCGCATGGCCGATGGCGTCGTCCACACCATCGCCGGTCTGGGCTATTGGCCCGCCGCGACCGATCCCGGCCTGTTCGTGCGCGAGTACGATGGCCATATCCCCGAAAGCATCCTGCGCACCGTTGTCCCCGCGGCGCCCGATGCCTGGATCACGGCACTCGGCCGCTTCGGCACGATGACGTTCGGCGAGGTCGCCGCGGCGGCCATCCGCTTCGCCGACGAAGGCTTCCCGATGTATCCGCTGCTGGCGGACATGATCGCGGCGCGCAAGGCGAAGTATGCGCGCTGGTCCTCCAGCGCCGAAATCTACCTGGCCGGTGGGCAGCCGCCCAAGGTGGGCGAGATGTTCGTCCAGAAGGATCTCGCCCGCACGCTGCGCTACATGGTCGACGAGGAAGCGGCAGCAGGCGGCGATCGCCTGGCTGGCCTCAAGGCCGCCCGCGACGCCTTCTATTGCGGCGACATTGCCCGGACCATCGTCGACTTCCATCGCCAGGAAGGCGGATGGCTGTCGGCCAAAGACCTCGCTGACTTTCACTCGCCGATCGAACGCGCGCCCTCGGTGCGCTTCGGTGGAACCGACGTCTATACCTGCGGTGCGTGGTGCCAGGGGCCGGTGCTGGGCCAGGCGCTCAATATACTCGATCCATCGGCGCTGAAAGCGGCCGGGCACAACAGTGCCGATTATCTCCACACGATCGCCGAGGCCCTCAAGCTCGCCTTCGCCGATCGCGAAGCCTTTTACGGCGATCCACGCCACGTGGCGGTGCCGCTGGACGGCCTGCTCGACGCCAACTACGGCGTTGCCCGCCGGGCATTGATCGATCCCAGCCGGGCATCGGCCGAGATGCCGGCGCACGGCACGCCGCAGGATGGCCCGCGACGCGAGATGCGCGGGGGCGGGCTGCGGCGCGAAGGCGTTCCCGCCGGTCCGCCGCGCGACACCTCCTACATCTCGGTCGTCGATCGTTGGGGCAATACCGTGTCGGCGACGCCGAGCGACGTCTCCTGCGATTCGCCCGTCGTGCCGGGGACGGGGCTTTGCCCGTCGTCTCGCGGCTCGCAGTCCTGGGCGGTCGAGGGCCATCCCAGCCAGGTGGCGCCGGGCAAGCGGCCACGTCTCACGCCGAGCCCGGCCATGGCTGTCGCGCCCGGGCGCTATGTGCTTCCCTTCGGCACGCCGGGCGGCGACGTCCAGGCGCAGGCCATGCTGCAGGTCCTGCTCAACATCCAGCTCTTCGACATGGATCCGCAGGATGCGGTGGAGCATCCGCGCATGGCCACCTACAGCTTCCCGGACAGTTTCGAGCCGCACGACTATTTCCCGGGGCGGCTCTGCCTCGAATCGCGCATCGATCGCGAGGTCGGCGAGGAGCTCGAGCGACGCGGCCATCGTGTGGCCTGGTGGCCGGAACGGATCTGGCGCGCCGGTGCGGTCTGCACCATCCAGGCCGACCTCAAGACAGGTATCAAGACGGCCGGCGCCGATCCGCGACGGGCGAGCTACGCTGTCGGCTGGTGATCAGCTGTGGCGGCACTACAGTCGATCGCGGCAACGGCGTGAGCAGCAGCGGCTCAAGAAAAAATTGGGGAGACGACCATGCGGAGACGATTCATCGCGGGCCTGATGCTGGCCGCTGGCTTGGCTGCCGGCAACGCCGGCGCCCAGACCTTTCCGTCCAAGCCGATCATCCTGGTGGTGCCGTTCACCGCCGGCGGTCCAACCGACACGCTGGGACGCATCCTGGCCGAGCGGATGGGCCGGACGCTCGGCCAGACGGTGATCGTCGAAAACACCACGGGAGCCGCCGGTACGCTGGGTGTCGCGCGCGTCGTGCGCGCGGCACCTGACGGCTACACGATCGGCATCGGCCACTGGAGCACGCACGTCGTCAACCCTGCCATCTATCCGCTGAAGTTCGACATTCTCGACGATCTCGAGCCGCTGGCCGACATCGCCACCAATCCGCAATTGGTGGTGAGCCGCAAGGATCTTCCGGCCAACGACCTCAAGGGCCTGATCGAATGGGCAAGCGCCAATTCGGACAAGGTCACTGCCGGTACGGCAGGTGTCGGCGCGGCGTCCCACATTGGCGCCCTTTACTTCGAGCAGAAGACCGGCATCAAGCTGCGTTTCATTCCTTATCGCGGAGGCGGCCCGGCGCTGCAGGATCTCGTGGCCGGCCAGATCGACATCATGTTCGACCAGGCCGCCAACTCGATTCCCCAGGTCCAGGCGGGCAAGATCAAGGCCTTTGCCGTGACCGCCAAGCAGCGTCTGAAGGCGATGCCGGATATCCCGACCGTCGACGAGGCTGGTCTGCCGGGCCTCTATATCGCGGTCTGGCACGGACTGTGGGCGCCGAAGGGGACGCCGAAGGACGTGACCGCCAAACTCTCCGCCGCGATATTCGAAGCGCTGGCCGATCCCGAGGTCCGCGAGAAGTTCGCCGCCCTCGGCCAGGACATTCCCGAGCCCGCGCAACAGACCCCAGCGGCGTTGCGCGCCCATCACGAGGCGGAGATCAAGCTGTGGTGGCCGCTGATCAAGGCTGCCGGGATCAAGATCGAGTAGCAGCATGGGATGCTGCGTGCGGCAGGATGAGAAGTGCTGGGGCGACGGCTTCCGCCTGGAATACGCAAAAGACTGGAGGCGCGGAAAGCGTACTCCGCCTTGGAGTGAGCTTGATGGCTGATTCTGATCAGGAGCCGTATTGCGGTGGTGGAGGCCCATAGGCCGATCTACAATCTGGCTTCGGCGAGTGGCGTACCTTTCTTTGATCTCTAGTGGCGGGCGTGTTCGCCTGCTCAAGGGTCGCCGATGAAGTGTCCGAAATGTCAGATCTTCAATCGCATTGACGCGAAGTTCTGCGAGGGATGCGCAGCACCCTTCGTATGGGACTGTGCGAACTGCGGCCACCAACTCTCGCCGTCGGCGAAATACTGTCCGGAGTGTGCCAGCCCAACCGACGGCGCCGCGAACTTGCAGGCCGGTGCTCCAGATCAATCGCCATTCGGATCGCCTCACACCTATACGCCCAAGCATCTTGCTAGGAAGATCCTGAACTCCAAGGCGGCACTGGAAGGCGAGCGCAAGCAGGTGACGGTACTCTTCGCCGACCTCAAAGGTTCAATGGAGCTGCTGGCCGAACGCGACCCCGAAGAAGCAAATAGACTCCTCGGTCCCGTCCTCGAACACATGATGGAGGCCGTCCATCACTACGAGGGCACCGTCAACCAGGTAGCAGGCGACGGCATCATGGCACTGTTCGGCGCTCCGCTTGCCCACGAGGATCATGCCGTGCGGGCATGTTACGCCGCGCTGCGCATGCAGGAACGGATCAGGCACTACGCGAAAGGCGCCTCCGACATCCACGGCGTGAACCTGCAGATCCGCGTCGGGCTGAATTCCGGCGAGGTCGTCGTGGGCACCGTCGGCAGCGATCTGCGCATGGACTACACGGCTGTTGGCCGAACGACACACCTGGCAGCGCGCATGGAGCAATTGGCGAGCCCAGGCAGCATCCTGCTGACACAGCCGACACTGGGTATGGTGGAAGGATTCGTTGATGTGAAGCCGCTTGGCCCGATGCCAGTGAAAGGGCTCGCCGACGCCGTGGATGTTTACGAAGTGACGGGGACAGGCCCTGCGCGCACTCGATTCCAGGCGGGCGCCCGACGTGGGCTAACGCGGTTCGTCGGTCGCGATGCCGAACTTGAGCGGCTCTGCCGCGTCCTGCAGGTCGCTGGCAACAGTCGCGGCCGAATCGTCGCGCTCGTTGCCGAGGCCGGTGTGGGCAAGTCTCGTCTCGTCCACGAGTTGCTCGACTCGGACCGCCTGCATGGGTGGCTGGTGCTCGAGTGCGCCGCAGTCTCGTACGGCAAGGCGATGAGCTACCTGCCGGTCATCAACTTGCTCAAGGACTACTTCGGACTCCGGGATCGGGACGACGCGCGCGAGGTGCGCGACAAAGTGACGGGCAAGCTGCTCGCTCTCGACCGGGCGCTTGAGCCGACGCTACCGGCGTTGCTGGCCTTGCTTGACGTGCCCCTGGACGACCCTTCGGCGGGTTCGCGGCAGAGTGTCGTGTGGCAGGCGCTTGCCGCTGCCGAGCGGCGCCGGCGCACGCTTGATGGCGTAATGCGGTTGTTGCTGCGGGAAGCTCGGGAGCAGCCTCTCCTCGTGATCATCGAGGATCTCCACTGGGTCGATGGCGAGACTCAGGCGCTGCTCGATGCCTTGGTCGACAGTCTGGAGTCGGCGCGCCTGCTGCTGGTGGTGAACTACCGGCCGGAGTACCAACACAACTGGGCCGACAGGACATCCTACAGCCAGATTCAGCTCGACGCGCTACCGGCCGAAAGCACCGCGGAGTTGCTGGACGCACTCCTAGGCAACGATCCAGCGCTGGCGCCGCTCAAGCATCTGCTAGTCAAACGAGGCAACCCTTTCTTTCTGGAGGAGACGGTTCGGACGCTGGTGGAGACAAAGGTGTTGGCGGGGGAGCGGGGACAGTACCGCCTGACACAACAGGTCCAGGCTATCCAGATCCCGGCCACGGTTCAGGCAGTTCTGGCGGCCCGCATCGACCGGCTACCCTCGGCAGACAAACACTTGCTGCAGGTTGCCTCCGTGATTGGTAAGGACGTGCCGCTCGCCTTGCTCCAGACGATCGCCGAACTGCCGGAGGCGGCGCTCCGCGGCGCGCTCGACCGCCTGCAGGCTGCGGAATTCGTTTGTGAGACGGGTCAGCTTCCGGATCTCGAGTACACTTTCAAGCACGCACTCACGCACGAGGTCTCATACGGAGGACTGTTGCAAGAGCGCCGCCGCGAGCTTCATGCAAGGATCGTCGCGGCGCTGGAAAGACTGCATGCGGATCGCGTTGGCGAGCAAATAGAACGGCTCGCCCATCACGCCGTCCGAGGAGATTTGCGGGAAAAGGCAGTGGTGTATCTCCGGCAGGCCGGTCAGAAGGCGGCTGCGCGGTCAGCGCTCTTAGATGCTCGGGTCTGGTTCGAGCAAGCGCTTATCGTCCTCGAGGGGCTGCCGGACACCAACGCCAAACAGGAGCCAAGCTTCGAAATCCGTCTCGAGCTACGGCACATGCTTTTTCAACTCGATGAAGTCCGCCAGGGACTGGAACGCCTGCGCGAGGCCGAGGCCCTCGCGGAGCGATTGAACGACGACCATCGGCGAGGCCGGGTCTGCGCCGCCTTGATGCACCTTCACGCGTTCCTCGGCGAGTTGGACGAGGCGCTCGCAGTTGGCAACCGGGCGCTGGAATTCGCCGCTCGCCTCGGTGACTTGAAACTGCGCATCCAGATCACTGCTCATCTCGCGCAGGTGCACTGTTATCGGGCCGAATACCCGCGGGCAATCGAATTGGCCACCGCCAATCTCGCGAAGCTGCCTGTGGGCGGGGCCCATGAGACCTTCGGCCTTCCCGCGCCGCCGGCTGTCTACACTCGACTCTGGTTGGTCACGAGTTTGGCTCAGCTTGGCCGATTTGCCGAGGCGGCCCAATGCGGAGCCGACCTGCTTCAGCTCGCCGAGTCGATGCAGCTGCCGTTTGCGGTTGGTGGCGCTCAGGGGGTTGTGGCCGCGTCGCACGCCCTCAGGGGTGACTGGGCGCGAGCGCGTCCACTGATCGAGATGGCGATTGCTGTGTTTCGGACCAGGAACATGGCAATCCTGTTGCCCGGCGCGATCGCTAGCTCCGCCAATGTACTGGCGCAGTTCGGCGAGGTACGCGAGGCGCTGACACGGTTACAGGAGGGGGATGAGCTCCTCGATCGTCAGCTGGCGCAAGGAAAGATCACACAGCTCCTGAGCGGGGCGTACAATGACTTGGCTCGCGCCTGCTTGGTTCTCGGTCGGCTCGATGATGCGCGACGCTTGGTCGACCGCGCGGTCGAATTTTGTGGGGGGCGGCCAGGAGTGATGATCCACGCCCTGCATCTGCTCGGCGACATTGCAACCCATAACGACAGCTTTAACGCCGAGAGTGGTGAGACTCACTACCGCCAAGCACTGGCGCTGGCCGAGCTGCGCGGTATGCGTCCCGTCGTCGCCCACTGCCATCTCGGACTCAGCACGCTATATCAGCGCGCAGGCAAGCACGAGCAGGCCGACGAGCATTTCACTGTCGCAACGACGCTTTACCGAGAGATGGACATGCCCTTCTGGCTGGGGCGAGCTGGGGCCAAGAAAGGTAGCTAACATGGTCGCCGCCTCGCGCGGCGGCGCACGACTTTATGGATTAAGGCCGTAGATGCTCGTCACGGTGAAGTGCTGGCTGATCCCGAGGTCCGCGAGAGGTGCGCCGCGCTCGGCCAGGATATTCCGAGCCCGCGCAACAGACCGCAGCGGCGTTGCGCGCCCATCACGAGGCGGAGATCAAGCTGTGGTGGCCGCTGATCAAGGCTGCCGGGATCAAGATCGAGTAGCAGCATGGGATGCTGCCTGGCCAGGATCGACGGCGAGATCGCGCAATCCACCTCACCCTGAGGAGCATCGCGTAGCGATGCGTCTCGAAGGGTGGGCACCTGCCTTAGCGTTGCCCACCCTTCGAGACGCGCACTGCGTGCGCTCCTCAGGGTGAGGTGTTTCTGTCGAAGCGGAACTCGCTACGCCGTCTGATACCGCTTCAGGAAGGTGCGCGCGCGGTTGATGGTGCGGGCCTTCAGCTCCGGGGGTTCCTTCCAGGGAAACACCGTCATCTCGGCGTTTGGCGCCAGCGATGCGATGTCGACGGAGACCTGAAGCGGATGCGCGACGACATCGTCGGGCAGCACCAGCATCGGGGTCTGGCAGGACTTCGCGAAGTCGCGAGAGACGCTGTACACGAAGTCGGGCCGCACCCGGTAAAGGTTGTGCAGATACTGCTCGATGGTCGCCATCGACACGTCGGGCCGGCGCCCGAGGAACTCCTTCGCCCAGACGTCCCGGCCGGAGTCGTACATGAAATCCGGCTTGTCCGGCTTGTGTCCGACCGGCTGGCTCAGGATCGCGGCGACGACGCGCTGCGGTGCGCGCTCCATCAGCTTCATCGCGAATGGGCCGCCGATGCAGTTGCCGAAGAAGGCGAATTGGCGGATGCCGAGATGGTCCATCAAGCCGAGTTGGTCGTCGGCGAAGGCGTCCCAGGGATTGGCGACCGGGACCGGACCGGTGGACTCGCCGTTCGTGGCATTTCGCTGATCCATGGTGATCACGCGGAAGTCGTTCTTGAATTCCTCCACGATGTTGATCACCGCGTTGGGCCAGTTGATCATGCGCGAGTTCAAGCCGCCGCCGGGCGTCGCCAGCAGCGGGAAGCCTGAGCCTCTCTCGGCGTAGCGAACGCGGACGTCGCCCTTCTCGTAGAATCCGATCTTGAGGTCCGCCGGCAAGCCCTGCGGGACCGCTGCCTGCGGCGCTTGCGCGAAGACCCGCGACGCGGTGGTTGCTACTGCGGCGGCACCGGTCATGAGAACGGTGCGTCGGTTCGAATCGATCATCGATTCCCTCCTTCCCGTTGTCTCGGCCGTCGCGTGCGACCGTTGGCGCCTGGCACTTGAGCCATCGCAACGGCGTTGTACCACGGATTGGTCGCGGCGTCGTCGCGTCGAGCAAAGACCTCAGCGTCCCGGACGCCAGCCTGTTCGCCTCAAGGCTCGATAAGGGTCGTCAATTGTGCGCCTTCGTCGGCGACGAAAACGGCAATCAATTCGGCCCAGTCGGTGTTGCTCGCGTTGGCGGATACGAGATGTATCGCGCCCGGCGGTTCAAAGAACGACTGACCGACCTCGAATATCTCCACCGGGCCACCTGCTAGTTGTGACCTGATCTGGCCCTTGGTGATGTAGGCCGTGACCGTACCCGCATGACGGTGAGGCGGCGTAAAGCCGCCCGGTCCATAGGTCACGCGGACGATCGTTACTCTCTTGCCCGGTATGTCCGGAAGCGCGTTCGAACTGATCAGCTCCACCTTGTTGCCCGATGAGCCAGACGAGGCATCGGCGGCACATAACGGGAGCGGAAACTCCGAAATCGCGTCCATTTTCATGGGGAAGATTTTCGCGCTCACGACGGCGCAAACGATGGCCGTAGAGGCAACGAGCAACTGCCAGAGCCGCGCTCGATCCGCGATTGGCGTCATTTCCAGTGCGATGCTCATGGATATCTCCTGGTGGACTTGACGGCCTCAGCGTCCCGGATGCCAGCCCGCCGCGGCCGCGAAGCGGGTGAAGAACTGCTCCTCGTAGGCGTGCTCGGGGTCGTCGCGCACCATCCGGTCCATCAGATGGGCGTCCGATCCGACCAGGATGCGCCACCTGTCCGCCTTGACCCCGTCCAGGATGATCGCCGCCGCCTCGGCCGCGCTGGTCGGCGCATCCTGCAGAAAGCGCCGGGCGCGTTCGGCGAGCATGGATCTGATCTCGTCATCCGACAGCGCCGACGCGTCCTTGCCCATCGAGGTCAGCCGCGCTCGTGCCTGGGCGATCTGCCGGGCATCCAGCTCATCCGAATCGTTGCCGGTCTGCACCTTGAGCGAGTTGGTGCGAAAGCCGGTGCCGATATGTCCGGGCATGACGACCGACACCTTGATGTGTGGCGCGTTCAGCCGGAGATCGGTCATCAGGGCTTCGGAGAATCCTTTCACTGCGAACTTCGCCGCCGAATAGGCGGTGTGCGGCGCGCCGGGGCCAATCGAGGCCCAGAAGCCGTTCATGCTGCTGGTGTTGACGATGTGCGCTTCGTCCGCCGCCTGCAGCAAGGGCAGGAAAGCGCGGGTGGCGAGGTAGACGCCGCCCCAGCAGATGTTGAAGGTGCGCTCCCACTCGTCGCGGCTGTTGACGACCATGCTGCCACCGCCGCCGATCCCGGCATTGTTGAACAGCAGATGGATACGGTCGGTCGCGTGCTGCTTGGCGGCTTCGTCGCGAAAGCGCATGACGTCCGCTTCGTTGGACACGTCGGCGAGATGCGAGGTGACGCGCAGGCCTTGCGGCAGCCCCGTCGCCGCGCACTGTCGTCGCGTCTCCGCCATGCCGTGCATCGAGACGTCGCACATGGCGACGTGACAGCCCTCGGCCACCAGCAGGCGTACCAGCTCGCGTCCCATTCCCGAGCCGCCACCGGTGACGACAGCAATCCTGCCGGAGAATTCTTTCATCGGCTTCCTCCCTGTACTTCGAAGGGCAGGTTATCCCCACCCCGGGAGGCCTGTCATTCCGCCGCCGGCCGGTACGCGGCCTTCCCGAAAGCGGCATAGGGAATGCCGAGATTTTCGCGCAAGGTGCTGCCTTCGTAGGCCGTGCGATAGAGACCGCGGCGCTGCAATTCCGGCACCACCATATCCACGACGTCCTCCAGACCGCCCGGCAGCCAGGGCGGCAGAATGTTGAAGCCGTCCGCCGCCTCGTGGTGGAACCATTCCTCCATGGCGTCGGCGATGTCCGCCGGCGTGCCGATGACGGTGCGGTGGCCATTGCCGCCCGCAATGCTGAGGTAGAGCTGGCGGATGGAAAGGTTGTCACGTCGCGCGATGTCGAGAAAAATTCCCGCGCGACTGTGCATTCGGCGGTTCGGCGGCTCCGGTACGGGTCCGTCGATTGGATAGGCCGAGAGATCGCCGAGATAGTTCGACAAGGCGCCCAACCCGACCAGCGGATCGACCAGCTCCTGCAGGATGTCGTAGCGATCCTGTGCCTCCTGCCGCGTCCTGCCGGGGATCGCCATCAGGCCGGGCATGATCTTCAGCTCGTCGGGATGGCGGCCATACTTCGCCATGCGGCCCTTGACCGACGCGTAATAGGCTTGCGCGGCCTCGAGGGTCTGGGCGGCGGCATAGACGACGTCCGCCGTGGCGGCAGCGAGTTCGCGCCCCTGATCACTGGCGCCGGCCTGGACGATGACAGGGGCGCCTTGTGGCGTGCGCGCGATATTGAGAGGGCCGGCGACCTTGAAGTGCGGCCCGCTGTGATTGAGGACGTGCAGCTTTGTCGGGTCGTAATTGATCCCGGAAACCTTGTCGCGAACGAAGGCATCGTCCTCCCAGCTGTCCCACAGTCCGCGAACCACCGCGACGAACTCGGCGGCGCGGTCGTAGCGCAGGTCGTAGCCCGGTGCGGCATCGCGGTTGAAATTCCGCGCTTCCATGTCGGTGACGGACGTCACGACGTTCCAGCCCGCGCGCCCGCCGCTGATATGATCGAGCGAGGCGAACTTCCGGGCGACGTGATAGGGCTCGTTGTAGGTTGTCGAGGCGGTCGCCACCAAGCCGATGTTCCTGGTCACCATCGCCAGGGCGGAGAGCAGGGTGAGGGGTTCGAACTGCACGTTCTTTGCCGTACGGCAGAGCGCGCCTTTCGGTTCGTCATGGAAGCGGATGCCGACACCGTCGGCAAGGAAGCCCATGTCGAACAGTCCGCGCTCGGCAGCCTGTATCACGCGCATGGCATGCTGGAGCGACATGTTGCCGTTCGCCGGCGCATCGGGATGACGCCAGTTCGCGAGATGGTAGCCCAGGCCGATCATCGAGACGCCGAGCTTGATGGTCCGCGCCGGCATGTTTCACCTCTCTCAGCGCCGAGTGATGTTCCAGAAGACGGGAAAGCTGAACGGCACGACGCCGGTCAGGCTGGATCGCCAGGCCCCAGGCGCGGCGAACTGGCCGGCGATCACGTAGTTCACATTGTCATGGAAGCCGACCTGGATCTGATCGGCCAGCGTCCGTTGTTCGCCGGGATCGCTGGTGACGGCGTAGCGCTGCAGCAGGTCGGTCATCTTCGGATCGCAGTACCAGCCGGGCGCGGTGTCGAAGCAGTTGCCGGCGACCAGCTGGCTGGCGAGGGGATTCATGAGGTCGATGCCGTTGGAGACGATCGGCACGATCGACCAACCGGTTCGCTGAAGGCGACGCTGCTGCATCGTGGCGGAGTCCCTCGACTCGACCTGCACATTGAAACCTGCCCGGCGCAACTGGGCTGCCACGACCAGGCCGATCGGATTGAGCAGGGCGGACGTCCGGGAGTGGAAGATGACGACGGGCTCGCCTGCGTATCCCGATTCCTTCAGGAGCTGGCGCGCCCGTTCCGTGCCGGCGCTCTTCAGCGCCTCGGTGCCGGCATCCGTCGATGCGGGTGCATTGCACATGTAGATCGAGCCACAGAACGGCGTGACGAGGTCGTCCGGCAGGCCCACGGCCGCCACGATCTCCGGCTGGACGATCGCGGCCTGCAGCGCCTTGCGCACCTTGATGTTGTTGAAGGGCGGGTCGGCATGATTGACGTTGAGCACGGCGAGGAACTGGTCCATGCCCCGTGGCTTGCCGACCACGATGCCGGGATTGGCGCGCAGGGAAGCGACGTAGTCCATCGGCGCGATCTCCAGCCAGTCGAGTTCGCCGGCCTCCAGTGCATTGGAGCGGGTGGTCTGGTCGGCGATGCTGACGATGTCCACGCGGTCGAGTTTCACGACCTTGCCGCCGGCCAGCCCGTCCGGCGCCTCGGGACGGGCACGGTAGCGCGGATTGGGGACGAAGCTGGCCACGTCGCCCGGACGCCATTCCTTCTTCTGGAAAATGAAGGGGCCCGAGCCGACGACCTCGGACACGGGCTTGGCGGCGTCCTGGCGTGCCAGCCGGGCGGGCATCATGACCGGGATCTGGTGGCCCGGGCGTCCGAGGGCCTCGATGACGAAGGCGAACGGCCGGCGCAGCTGCATGACGAACTGCCGGGCATCGACGGGACGCAGCTCGGCAACCGCGTCCATCATGGCGCCGCCGAAGGGATCCCGCTTCGCCCAGCGCTCGATCGAGGCGATACAGTCGTCGGACGTTACCGGCGTGCCGTCGCTCCAGGCCAGCCCGTCGCGGAGCGTGAAAGTGTAGGTCAGCCTGTCGGTGCTGACATCCCACCTGTCCAGCATCTGGGGCCTGAAACTGCCCTCGCTGTCCATGCTGACGAGCGTATCGTAGACCAGATAGGCAAATACCCTCGCCGAGTTGATCCTGGTGACGATGGGATCCAGGACCTGCAGCTCGGTGGATAGCGAGACCTTCAGGACTTTGTCCTGGGCTCGAGCGTCCGGCGCACCGATCATCAATGCGGCGAGCGCGCCGGCACAGGCCAGTCGAAGCAGTTTCATCGGCATGTGTTCCATGGACTGAACGACTCAGTCATGTGCGTAGAACAGTTGATGAATTGCCCGTCGCAACGTCTGTGCCAATTATCGCCAATCAGCAGCGAATGATACCGGTGGCGGTGGCCACCGGCGCCAGACTGATGGCCGTCACACGCGCTCGAGGATCGACAAGCCTCGGATGCGGTCGATCAGGTAGATCAAGCCGCGATGGTCGACGTAGACGTCGTTGCTGCAGACGCGGTCGGCTCCTGGCGGCACGTCCGGCATCCACCAAGCGGCCTGCTTCATCGCCAGGGGATTGGCGATATCGATCACCCTGAGCCCGTTGGCGAACCAGGCGGCGGGAACCTCGTTGCCGACGATGGTCTCGACGGGCTGATGGCACGCCGTCATCAAGGGCGTCTCGATCCCGACCAATTCCGGCAGCTGAAAACAGCCGACCGGTACCGGCCGGGTCTCGTCGGAGATGTTCACCATCCAAAGCGCTGCCGGCAGCTCCGGCGAGAGTTTGGGATCCAGCGGCT
Organism: Reyranella soli; assembly: GCF_007992495.1. Classification (GTDB taxonomy): domain Bacteria; phylum Pseudomonadota; class Alphaproteobacteria; order Reyranellales; family Reyranellaceae; genus Reyranella; species Reyranella soli. The sequence goes on along the minus strand of NZ_BKAJ01000048.1, from coordinate 70,309 downwards.
GGACGTGCTCATCGGCCACCAGCATCCAGCGATGGCCGGCGATCGGCACGTCGATCGGAACCAGGCTGTGCGTGGGCCAGCCGAACGGCGGGCTCCAGTCGAGGTGTGAGATCAGCTTGGGCTTGCTCATGTCGCTGATGTCGAGGATGACGCCGCCGCCGTACCAGTAGCTGACATACAGGCGATCGCCGCGCCGGATCGGATGGTGGCAGCGATGGTTCTTGGCCTTCCAGCTCGGCGTTTCGCCGCCGGCGGTCCACTGGCCTTCCATCCACCAGCGGCCGACCTCTTCCGGCCTGGTCGGGTCTTTCAGGTCGAGGATCATGACGATGGTGCCGATGTAGCCCTCTTGCTCCGTGGAGATGTAGGCGTAGCGACCATCGAAAGTGAATCGGTGCACGCCCATCCCGTCACACTGCCAATGGCAGATGTCGCGCGGGTTGCCCGGTTGGCTGACGTCGAAGATTCGCAAGCCCACGAAATCGCCGGCCGGCTTGTCGCCGCGCGTACGCTCGCGGTTCACCACCATGACGTCGTTGGCCACGCGCACCTTGTGCGAATGCAGCCCCGGCGGAATTTCGATCGAAGCGACGATCCTGGGATGCGCCGGATCGCTCACGTCGATGACGGAGGTGCCGTGTGGCGGCTGCATATGCCCGACATAGGCATGGTTGCCGTCCAGGACGACCTGGCCGCCGCCGGCGATATCGACCCAGGCGACCTCGCGAATACCGGAACCCTGACCCATGGTGTTTCTCCTTCAGCCCGTGGGAAGCTGTTCGAGCAGTCGACCCTTGCCGGGGAGAGGCGTGTCGACCTTCATGGTCTGCAGCACCAACCACAGCGCCGCCTGATTGGTGGTGATCACCGGCTTGCCGAACTGGCGCTCCCAGGCGGCAATCCAGTCCATGGTCGGGAAGTTGCCGCCCGGCACGACCAGCGCGTCGACATCGGGCCGATCGATTCGGCGGAACGCCGCCTCGGCCACGCCGGCGTCCATCTTGCCGATGGCGTAGGCATTGTCGGCGCCCAGGCTTTCCGAGGCGACCACGGCGATCCCGTACTTCGTCTCGTAGTAGCGCCGCGCCCGTCCGATCACCTCTTCCGAATAGGGCGTCGCCATGGCGACCCGCGACGCCTTGAGGGCCTTCAGAGCCCGACCGATTGCCTCGGCCGAGGTCAAGGACGGTACGCCCGATGCCTCGGTCATCCGCTTCACCGTCACCGCGTCGTAGTCGTCGGCGAACAGGCTCGCCGAGGTTTGCGCCAGCGCGATCACCTCGACCCGCGCCTCGCCGAGCAACTTCGCCTGATAGGCCACGTCGGCATCCAGGCTCGGCGAGAACGGCGTGTTGCCGCCCTTGCCGAGTCGGCCGGTGTGCACCTGCAGCTCGGCGGGCAAGCGGCAGAACTCGATCTCGCACGTGGTGTTGGTAGAGGGGACCAGGATCCCGAAATGCCTTGGCATGACATCCTCCTCCCTTGCTTACAAAGCCTGAGCCACCTTCGGCATGACCTCGGCGGCGAACAGGTTGAGGGTATCGACCACCTGCGAGTGTGGCATGCCGACCCAGTGCACGGACAGGATCATGCGGTTGACGCCCAGGCGTCGCTTGTAGCCGACGATCTGCTCGGTGACCTCGTCGGCCGATCCCAGCAGGAAACGATCGCGGGTGAGCTCGTCAAAGGCGAGTGACAGGTCGTCGTCGCCCTTCGGCATGGCCTTTTGCTGCCCCCATTGCTGGTAGACCTTGTACTTCTCTTCGAGGTACGGGCGCGCCAGCCGGACCGCCTCTGCGCGCGTGCGGGCAACGAAGATCTCCCGCATCAGCGGCAGCTCGCCGGGCATGGGCTTGCCCAGCTCCGCCAGGGCCTGTTTATAGAGCGACAGTTGGCGCTCGATCGTATCCATCCGCTGGTGCGGGTTGATGAACCAGGTGTCGGCCAGTCTTGCGGCCCGGCGCACCGCCACATCGGCATTGGCGCCGAGCCAGATCGGCGGGTGAGGTCTCTGCATCGGCTTCAGCGACACCGTGGCGCGATCGAGCTCGAAATGCGAGCCCTTCATCGAGACGTCGTCCTCGGTCCACAGTCGCTTGATGGCTAGAAGATTCTCCTCCAGGCGTTGCACGCGCTCCTGCGCGGTGGTGCCGAAGGCCTTGAATTCGACGTCGCGGTAGCCCAACCCGGCGCCGAACACCACACGCCCATTCGACATCACGTCGAGCGTCGCCAGCTGCTCGGCAATGTCGATTGGCTTGTGCAGCGACAGCAGGATGATGCCGGTGATGATGCGCATGCGCTCGGTCTCGGCCAGCAGTCGGGCCAGCAACGGGATCATCTGGTATTGCTGCAGGGGCGCTGCCGCATAGTGCATGCCGGTCAGCAGGTCGGAGAATCCGAGTTGATCGGCGAGGCGCACCTGCGCCTTCACTTCCTCGAACCGCTTCCTCATGTCGTCGCCGGCATGATACTGCCCGCGCACGAACAGACCGAAAGTCAGATCGCTCATCCTGCGACTCCTTCAGTCCGCATGTCGCCGCAGATGGGCCAGCAGCAACGCGTTGACCTTGTCGGGCACCTGGTCCGCCGCATAGTGGCCGACGCCTGGCAGCACCTCGAAGTAATACGGGGCGTCTATGAATTCGCCCGTCCCTTCGGCCGCTACACGGCCCACCGTGTCGTCGGCATCGCCCCAGATGTAGAGCGTCGGCACCTTGGTCGGACCGAGCGGCTGGCGCGGGCCGCTGGAGCGGTACCAGGCGAGCGCTGCCTCGAGCGCGGCCTCGTTGCCCAAGACGGACATATGGGCGTCGGTCGCTGCCTCGGGCATGCCCTGACGCATGTGGCGCGAGCGCAGCCATTCGCAATTGTTCGCCAACAATTTCGGGACGGCGTCCGGCTCGAGGAAGGCCGTGTGATGGCCCGACCGCCGCTTCTGCTCGCCGTCGGGCAGGGCGAGCGCGCGCAGGAACGAGGCCGGATGCGGCCGCGACAGCATGGAGAGCGAGCGAAGCCGCTCGGGATATCGCGCCGCGATGATCCAGGAGAGGCTGCCGCCCCAATCGTGGCCGACCAGATGGAAGCGACTGCCGCCATGCCCCGCGGCGGCGACGATGTCGAGTGCGTCGCCCACCAGGCGGTCGATGTGGTAGGCGGCGAGATCCTTCGGATCGGGACGAGCGCCGGGCGAATAGCCTCGCTGGTTGGGAGCGATCGCGAAATAGCCCGCGTCGGCCAATGCCGGAACCTGACGATCCCAGAAATGGCGCGACACGCCGAAGCCGTGGAGAAGCAGGACCGGCACTCCCTCAGGCGAGCCTGCCAGAGAGCAATCGAATTCCAGGCCCGGCGCCGTCTTGATCTTGCGGACGTCCATGCACGCTTCCTCCTGGCCAAGTGTAGTGGCGTACGTCGCGACTGACGATGTCCGTATTTGAGGCTGCAATTCCGGCCAGCGGGGCCACGTCCTTGGCTCGCGGCGCTTTCCGGCGCAGATAAAAAGGCCTGCACAGGACGGTCGCAATGGAAACACTCGATATCAAGGGCTTCCCCGTCGAGACCCATATCGCAGGCTCGGGGCCGCCGCTTCTCTACCTGCATGCAGAACAGTATGTCGAGCAGGTGAGGCCTCATCTCGATGCGCTCGCAAAGACCTGGCGTGTGATTGCGCCGCGTCATCCGGGCTACGGTGCGGCGGCCGGTGCGGCCGACCTGCGGTCGGTCGACGATCTCGCCTACCTCTATCTCGATCTTTTAGACGAGCTGAAGCTCGACGACGTGGTTCTCGTCGGCGCGTCCCTCGGCGGATGGATTGCGCTCGAGATGTGCGTGCGCAATCGCGCGCGGCTCAGCAAACTGGTCCTCGTCTCGTCGGTGGGTGTGAAGTTTTCCGGCCGGGAAGAGCGCGACTTCGCCGATCTCTTCTACATGTCCGACGTCGAGGCATTCCCGATGCTTTTCGCCGACTGGCAGCGCCACGCGCCGAGCTACGCCGCGATGTCCACCGGCCAGCTGGAGGAACTCGCGCGCGAGCGCCAGATGCTCGCGCACTATGGTTGGCGACCGTACCTGCACAATCCGGGTCTGAAGCGCTGGCTGCATCGGGTCGATCTGCCGACGCTGGTGCTCTGGGGAGAGGCGGACGGGTTTGCCAAGCCGTCCTACGGACAATCGCTCGCCTCGGCGCTTCCCAACGCAGAGCTGACGGTCGTTCGGGAGGCGGGACACTATCCCGAGATCGAGCAGTCCGAAGCCGTCATCCGCGCCATCGACGCCTTCGTGCAGAGGTGAGGTCAAGATGAAAGTCTGGCATTTCAGCGAGCTCGCCTATTATCCCGCCTGGGAGGAACTGGGCGCCCAGCTGCGCAACGTCGTCCCGAGCCGGCTCTGCGATCCCAAGGTCGCGGCCGACCTGTACCATCGCGGTCTCGACGAGTGGGCCCTATGCGATGAGCTGGGGCTCAACATCATGGTCAACGAGCACCACGCCACGGCGACCTGCATCGACTCGGTCAGCACGATCCCGATGGCGATCCTTGCCCGCGAGACGAAGAAGGCGCGCCTGTTGTGCCTCGGCATGCCGATCGGCAACCGTTTCGATGCGGTGCGCGTCGCCGAGGAATATTCGATGCTGGACGTGATCTCGCGCGGTCGCGTCGAGATGGGCTTCGTCAAGGGCGCTCCCTTCGAGGTGACGCCGGCCAACAGCAACCCCGCCGACCTGGTGACGCGTTTCTGGGAGGCTCATGACCTCATCCTGAAGGCGATGACCACCCATGACGGCCCGTTCAATTGGGAGGGGCGCTATTTCCAGTATCGCCAGGTCAACGTCTGGCCGCGTCCCTATCAGCAACCGCATCCGCCGGTGTGGCTGACCGTGAACAGCCCGGAGTCGGCGCAAGTCGCGGGCGAGCGCGGCTATGTCATCGGCTCCCTCAATACCGGCTATGTCCGGACTCCGGCGATCTATGCTGCCTATCGCAAGGGTGCCGCGAGCCAGGGCCGCGAAGCGACGCGCGACCGGTTTGCCTACATGGCGATCGTGGGGGTCGGCTCCACCAGGGAGGAAGGCTACCGGCGCGCCGACCAGATCCTCGACTACAGCCGTACGGCGCTCCGCGTGGGCGCCCAGTTCGCCTTTCCGCCCGGCTATCAGTCAGTAGCCGCGACGGCCCAGGCCCTGAGATCGCCCGGCTACGGCAAGGGCGTCCCCATGCGCAGCATAGCGCTGCGCAATGGCCGCCAGGTCGACCCCATTGGGGCGAGCGTCGAGGAGTTCATCGACGCCGGCATCTGCTTTGCGGGAACGCCCGACATGGTGGTCGAGCAGATGAGGGCATTCTACGGCCACGTCGGCGGCTTCGGTCATCTCCTGATGATGGGCCAGGGCGGCCACATCACCCACGACGACACGGTCGACAACCTGACAATGTTCAGCAAGGAGGTCCTGCCGCGCGTTGCCGAGCTCGGTTGACGTTCATTTCTGATACTGCTCGAACAGCTGCTTGATCCGTTTGGCTGCTTCGTCGGTGGCCTGTTCCGGGTTCATGTTGCGCTGCGTGATATTGGCTTCCGCCTGCGGCCAGACCTGCTCGGACAGCACGGCCGAATAGGCGGGGTTGTAGGACATCCACCACGGCACCGTCGGCTGGGTCAGCCCCATGTCCACCGCGACCTGGCGGTGCGGGTCCTTGGGGTCGGTCCAGTACGGATCGGTCTTCACGATCGAGGCCATCACCGGCAGATAGCGCGCGCGGGTTTCCTTTAGATAGGCGTTCAGGTTCGCCGGCTGGATGAAATCGCGCAGCATCGCCTTGGCGCCGTCGACGTTCTTCGATCCTTTCGGGATGATGGTGGGGGCGATCGCCAGCACGCTCGCCACCGGCTTGCCGTCATTTCCCAGGGGGACGCCGCGAGTGATGATCTCCTTGTAGTAGAGATCGGGCTTGTCCATCTGCGCCGCGGCGATGGAGATGGTGGCGTTGGGCGTCATCACGATCTGTTTGGCGAAGAAGGCGTTGTTGTTGTCGACATCGCCCCAGTTGATCGCCCCTGGCGGCACATAGCCTTTCTTGAACGGCGTCGTCAGCCGCTCCAGTGACGTGATCGCCGCCTTGCGCACGGCGGGATCGTCGATATTCAGCTTGCCGTCCGGCGTGACGATGCCGACGCCGCCATAGCTGACCAGGAACTGGTGGAACAGATTGCCGGCATCCGCCTCCTTCGCCGCCATCGAATAGCCGAGGCCGAAAATGCGCTTGCCCTTGGAGCGCAGCTTGTCCTGCACGGTCTGGAAGAAATCGTAGAATTTGTCCTGCGTGCCCGGCATGTCGGTCGCGGCAAAGCCGACCTCCTGCAGCAACGGGAGCCAGACCGAATTCATCAGGGAGGAGCCTTTGGTCGGCACGCCGTAATACGAATATTTCTTCTGCTTGACGTTGTAGAGGCGCGCGCTCAACAGCGCGGTTTCGGTGAACTCGGCCTTCTGGGAGTCCACCACATCGGAGACATCCTCAAGCTGATCGTTCCAGGCCGCGCGCGGCACCAGGAAACGGTCGCCGGTAACGGTGTGCACGACATCCGGCACGTCGCCCACCTGCATGCCGGCGATCAGCTTGGTGATCACATCCGGCCCGTTCATGATGGTCAGATTGACCTTGGTGTTGTTGCGCTTTTCCCAGTCCGCCATCCAGGCGATCACGGCATCGTTTTCGGCCTTGTAGAAACCCTGGGTCCACCAGACCGTGAGTTCCCCGGCCGCCGTGGCGCGGCGCGGCATCAGGCCAGTGCCCGCCGCGGCCGCGGCACTCGCGCCAACCAATGTCTGCCGCCGTGTCATGCGCTTCATGTTGTTTTCCTCCCAAGACGCCGCCCTCCACCCAAAATAGGGGCGCCGCGTTCAACCCTTCACGCCTCCCATGGTCAGCCCGCCATGCATCTTGCGGCGGACGCCGTAGTAGATAAGCAAGGGCGGAATGGCGTAGATGATCGCCGCCGCCATCAGGTAATTCCACGGTGCCTCGTCCCCCACCAGGAACTTGCCGAGCGTCACCGGCACGGTGACGACCTTGCCGCCCGACAGCAGCAGGAACGCGTAGAGATATTCGTTCCATGACAGCAGCAGCGCATAAGTGCCGATCGCCACCAGGGCAGGGGCCATCAGCGGCAGATAGATGCGGAAGAAGATTTGCGGCGGCGAGGCGCCGTCGATGCGCGCCGCCTCGTCCAGCTCGAACGGGATCGAAGCGCTGTATTGCTGGAAAATGAAAATCGCGTAGGGCGTGGCAAAGGTCACTTCAACCGCGATCACAGCAATCGGATTGTTGGTCAGGCCATACTTTCCCATGATGCCGTAGAACGGGATGGCCAGGAACGACATCGGGATCACATAGGTCAGCAGCGCCGCATTGGTCAGCATCCAGCCGTTGCGGATGCGCATCCGGCTGATGGTGAAGCTGGTCAGGGTGCCGATCGTCAGGGTCAGCAACGCGACAGCGATACCGATGAAAAAACTGTTGCCCATCTGGTTCCAGAATGTCTCGAGCAGCCAGAAGGTCTGGCGGAACACGACCTCGAACGCATGCGGGCTGGGGGCGACCGGGAAGACGGAGGTGCTGAGCACTTCCTCCTTTTCCTGCATCGACACCCGGATGATGTTGTAGATCGGCAGCAGCGTCCAAATCAGCAGCACCGACGACAGCAACCACACGCCGACGCGGTTGAGCGCGCGGGATCGGCGTCGCGCGGTCATATCGTGACCTCGCTGCGCCGCAACTGGCGCATCAGCAGGATCACCAGCGGGATCAGCAGGGGCAGCGCCGTCAGCACCGTCGCCATGCCGAGCTGGGGATCGCCCAGTTCGAAGGCGTTGCGGATGCCCAGGGTCGCGAGCACGTGCGTCGACAGCGCCGGGCCGCCGCCGGAGATGAAGCGCACGGCGTTGAAATCGCCCAACGCCCAGATGGTGGAGAGCATGGTGCAGACCAGGTACATCCCCGCCATCAGCGGCAGGGTCACATGCGTGAACTTCTGGACCAGGCTCGCGCCATCGACATCGGCCGCCTCATACAGTTCGAGCGAAATGGCCATGCGCCCGGCGAGGAAGATCAGGGTCCAGAAGGGCAGCCATTTCCAGATATGGCCGTAAATGACCGAACCCAACGCGAAGTAGTGACTGTCGAGCCAGGGCGGCCCATCGACCTGCGCGACATGCCAGATGATGTTGTTGATCAGCCCCCATTGGCCGTTCAGCATCCAGTTGATCGACAGATAGCTCGGCAGCGCCGGCACCGCCCAGGGCAGCATGAAGATCAGCAGCAGGATCTTCGTCCACCAGCCCTTGCGCATGAAAAAGCCCGATAGCAGCAGCGCCAGCAGCAACTTCAGGTTCACGCCGAACAGCAGGTAGAGCAGGGTGTTCACCACCGTGCGCGGATAGACCGGATCGCTGAACAGCGAGCGATAGCTGGCCGGATCGCTGCCCAACCACAGCCCATAGCCGATCGGGTAGATCACGAAGGCCACGAATACCGCGACATAGGGGGTGACGAAGGCCAACGCCCAGAGTTTGTCAGCGGCAAATGTGCCGCGTCGCCGCCGCGCCAGACGCGTGGTGTTCGTGGCCGCGGCCGGGCTCTCGATCGAGGTCGTGACCACCATCGTTCGGCTCCTTCCCAGTGGCCCCGCGTTCTGGTGCGCGGTGGCTTTCCTGTCCGTTCGGCGAAGGCGGCCCGTTCGTCGTGGCCTGCCTAGGCTGGCTCAGTCGGAGTGCGAGTGTGGCGATTTGTTCAGTGCGACACAACCAGTCTTGCACCGGGGTTGGCATTGTCCCTAGGGCACCGCCCGTCCCAGGCGTAGAGTGGCCGTGACAGAGGAGAGAGATATGCCGCCAAAGACACGATTCGTGATCCATGTCCCGGGAAAAACCGACATTGGATGCGATACCGCTGATGAAGTCCTGGACGCGCTGAACGATCTCAAAAGTACCGAAGGGGTCACCGTCGCGGATTTGCAGACCGGAATGAAAGAGTTGAGCCGGGAAGCAATCGAGGAACTTGCGAATGGGGAACGCGAGTAACCAGCCTGTGCGAACCCTGCTCACGAACGCCACGCTCATAGACTGCGTCCAACCCAAAGCCGTCGCGAATGCGGCAGTCCTGATCGAAAATGGACGGATCCGCGAGATCCGCACCGACGGCAGCACGCCGGCGGCAGAAGGCGCCACCCGGATCGATCTCCGGGGCGCATATCTGATGCCCGGATTGTGGGACGTCCACATCCATCCGGACTACTACCTTCCGCACGAAATGCCGCTGGCCGACCAGGTCACGCTGTTCGGCCATCGACTGATGGCGGCACTGACCGAGTCCGGCATTACCGGGCTGCGCTGCGCCGGCGCGCACCACTACATGGATGTCGCCTGGAAGCGCGCCTTCGACTCGGGCCAGTATGTCGGGCCGCGCCTGTTCGCCTCCGGCCACTTCCTCACGACGACCGGCGGCCACTTCCTGACCTCCGGACATGCGCTCGAGTGCGACAGCCCTTACGGCTTCGTCAAGGCGATCCGCGAGCAGATCAAGAATGGCGTCGACCACATCAAGCTGAACCTGTCGGGAGGCATCCTGGGGCCGGCCTGGGATCTCCACCGGCACTCCTTCCTGCTGCAGGACGAGCTGAAGGCGGCCTTCGAGATCTGTCACCTGCGCGAGTTCAAGGTGATGGCCCATGCGACCAACCCCGAAGCGGTCAAGAACGCCATCCGGCTGGGGGCGCACAGCGTCGAGCACGGCTACATCCTCGATGACGAATGCATCGAGCTGTTCCTGAAGCACGACACCTGGTACGTGCCGACCCTCGCCATCAGTCACCTCACGCCCGACCAGGCGAACAACGATTGGGAGCAGCGCTGGGTCAAGCAGCGCAACATGGCGCATGCCTTGTGCTGCCGCGCGGACGCGGCGTCGGATGTTCACCGTGACGGGTTCGCGAAGGCGCTCAAGGCCGGCGTCAAGATGGCACTGGGTTCTGACATCCGTCCGCTCAAGGATGCCGCACTGCTCGAACTGGGACTGTGGGTCCGCGACGGCGCCACGCCGTGGCAGGCGCTTGTCGCCGCGACCCGAAACGGCGCGGCGGTCTGCGGCGTGGGTGACGAGCTTGGCACGATCGAGGTCGGCAAGCTGGCCGACCTGATCGTGGTGGGCGGCAATCCGCTGGAGGACATCCAGAATGTTCGCCAGCTCAAGCTCGTGCTGAAGGATGGCGTCGTGGTTTCCGACAAGCGAGCATGATGAGTGATACCGCCGGCAACGGTCACTCCGGCGTGATGTTTCCTTCGCGGATCACCTTGTCCCACGATAACACCTTCGTCTAGTGGTTCGCTGCTGCATCGCGATCCACTCTCGTCGATCAAGGAGATCGCACAATGTTTCGAATTGCTTCCGCGCTGCTGGCCGTTGGAGCCTTGACCGGCATAATCGCCGCCGCCGCAGGGCAGACCCACGACGACGCCGCCCCGGTCTACGGCATCAAGCTGCCTGCCGATTACCGGGATTGGCGATTGATCTCCGTCGCGCGGGAGGAAGGCCACCTCGATGACATCCGTGCCATCCTTGGCAACGACATCGCCGTCAAGGCCTATCGCGAAGGGACGCTGCCATTTCCGGACGGCGCGATCATTGCCCGGCTCGCCTGGAGCTACGATTCGTCGGAGGAGAACAACAAGGTTTTCGGCCGTGTCCAGTCCCATGTCGCCGGCGCCCCGAAAAACGGTGTGCAGTTCATGGTCAAGGACTCGCGGAAGTACGCCGCGACAGGCGGCTGGGGCTTTGCCCAATTCGACGACGGAAAGCCAGCCGACGAAGCGATGCACAACACCTGCTTCGCGTGCCACGAGCCCATCAGGGCACGCGACTTCGTGTTCACGCGCTACGCCCGGTGACCTGCCCCGGTTTGCCGAAGCCCGCAGTCACTGGCTGCGCTACGGCTGACCTCAGGGCGCACGCAAGCGTCAGGCGAAGCGTTGAGGCGCATAGGCCGCGACGTCGATGGCCGTCGGCTTGCCGTTGATCAGCTGTGAGACCAGGCGGCCGCTCGGCGGCCCGCCCGTCATGCCGAAGTGGCCGTGGCCGACGGCGAGGAACAAGCCCGGCCGGCCCGTTACCTCGCCCAGCATCGGCAGGCTGTCGGGTGTCGACGGACGGAAGCCCATCCAGAAGCGGTGGTCGTCGGTGTTCACGTCGGGGAACATCGTGCGGACATTGGCAAGCAAGGCCTTGGCGCGGCGCTCGTCGGGCGCCGCCTCGAGGCCGGCGATCTCGACCGTACCCGCCACCCTGAGCCCGTGCTCCATCGGCGTGACGCCGAAGGAACGGCTCTTGTTCGATATGGTCGTGGTCAGCGAAACGTTGGGCGTCGGCAGCATGACGTGGTACCCGCGCTCGGCCTCGAGCGGCACGCGGATGCCGAGCGGCTCGAGCAGGCGAACCGAGCGGGCGCCGGCCGCGACGACGATCCGCTGGGCGCGATGGAAGCCGACATTGGTCATGACGTCATAGGCGCCGTCCTCGCGCGGCAGGATCTTCATCACATTCTCGGGCACCAGTCGCCCACCTGCCTCCATGAACAGCCGATGAAGCGTCTGCACGATGCGCTGCGGGCTCACGGTGTAGCCATTGCCCGGCACCAGCACGCCCCGACGCACGGCCGGCGAGATGCCGGGAAACATCTGCCGCAGGTCGTCGAAACCCAGCGTCTGGCTCGGAATGCCCTGGCGCTCGCGCAACTTGCGCTCCAGGGCAGCACTCTCCGATTCGCCGTCGGCCTCCCAGACATGGACCTGGCCGACCGGTCGCACCAGATCGGCGAAATTCTCCGGACCGAGCAAATCCTTCCAGCAGGCGAACGCGTCCTTGTGCAGCGCGCGCATAGCGTCGGAGATTTCCAGGACGCGCGGCATGCGGCTGGCCGCGATCCATTTCAGCAGCCACGGCAGCGCCTTGGGAAAATAGGAGGGGCGCACGGCGAGCGGTCCCAGCGGATCGGTCAGCCACGATGGTACCTTGCGCAGCATGCCGGGCAGCGCGATGGGCACCGAGGTGTCGGCGCTGATCATGCCGGCATTGCCGAAGGACGCACCGCCCGGCGGCGGCAGCGGATCGATCACCACCACATCGCGGCCCGAGCGACGAAGGTAGAGTGCCGTAGACAGACCGACCACGCCGGCGCCGATCACGACAATCGCAGGATCTGGTTGGGACATCGTACTCTCCCGAATCAATCAGTGCCGAACAGGGTGCGTGGCAGGCTGGTCAGGCGTTGCGGGCCATCGGCCGAGACCAGCACTGTCTCGATGAACGAGACGCCGGCCGCCGAGGCATACATGTGAAACACCATGCCCGCCTCGAGCCGCCAATCGGCCTTGGGATGGAACATGCGCGTGAAATCGCTGGTGCGTGGCCCGGCGGGTGCATAGAGGCCGAGCGTGTAGCCGCTGATATTGTCGAACGACTCGCGCAGCCCTTCCTTGATGACGCCCTCACGCAGGATCGCATCGACCGCGCGCGCTTCGACGCCAGGACGCATGGCGGCGATCTGGCGCTCCTGAAGCTCGGCCAGCTTCGTGGCCGCACGCTGGCGATCCACGCCGATCGGGCCAATGCAGATGCAGCGCATCAGGCGCGCACTGTAGCCGCCGACCGAGGGGATCAACTCGACATGCACGACGTCGCCATCGCTGAGCGGCGTGTCGTCGAGATGCGCGTGCAGGAAATCCCAGCCCCGGCCCGCCGAGATCGGACCGGGCGGCCCGGGATCGGCGCCGAGCTCGACATAGCTCGCGACCGCGACGCGCGCGGCATCGCGCTGCGCCAAGCCCAGCCGGCAGGCGGCGGCGACACGCGTCATGGTCTGGTCGGCGATGCCGGCGGCACGCCGCAGAAGGCCGATCTCGGCCTCCGACTTGATCAGCCGCAGCTCCCAGACCAGCGGCCCGATGTCGACGAACTCGACATTGGGCAGCGCGGCCTTGAGCTGGGCGAAGCGACCAAGCGGCATGCCGTAGGAATTGAAGTCGAGTCCGATGCGCGCACCCGACAGCCCGCGATCGGCGAAACGCTCCGCCAGCACGGGAAACGGATCCTCCCAGTCGCGGTACTGCGGCACGTCGGCGATCCAGTTGCGCTTGCGGCACTGTCCGGCATCGAGGGCGCGGATGAGGAAGAACGGTTCCTTGTCGACCGGAACGACGACGCAACGCCAGCGGTTCTCCGAATTGCCGTAGCCGGTGATCCAGGTCATGGCCTCGATCTCGTCAAACAGCGCGGCCTCGACGCCGAGGGCGCGCAGCCGGCTGCGCAGCCGCTCGAGACGGCCGGCGAACTCGGCCGCGAGAAGTGAGGATTAGCGTTCGTCATGTCTCCGTCTTTCTGGTGAGGCTGCCGCGCAGGCGCCGGATGCCGCCGTCGACCAGCAGGACGATGCCGGTGACGCCGATGAGGAAGGTCGCGGCTGCGGCGACCACGGGCTCGATCTCGAGATGCAGGCTGTTCCAGATGCGTACCGGCAGGGTCTGTGCCCGCGCACCGGCCAGGAACAGGGAGATCACCAGCTCGTCGAACGAGGCGAGGAACGCGAACAGCGCCGCCGACATGACGCCGGGAAAGGCGATCGGCACCACGACCTTGAAGAAGACGCGGCTCCGGCTGGCGCCCAGGCTGAGAGCGGCGCGCTCGAGGTTGACGTCGACGCCCTGCAGCGCGGCCAGCAGGATCAGCAGCACCACCGGCAGGGCGATGATGGCGTGGCAGAAGCCGATCCACAGCATGTTGCCGACCAGCCCCATCTTGGCGGTCAGGAAGTACATGGCGATCGCGGTGATCACCGTGGGCACGATGATCGGCATCAGCATCAGCGACAGGATGAACTTCTTGGCCCGCATCTCGCTGCGCACCAGCGCGTAGGCGGCGAGGAAGCCGATGACCGTGGCGATGACGCAGGCGATCAGGGCGATCACGGCGCTCGACGCCAGCGACTGTCGCCAGCGCGTGTCGCCGAAGAAGGTGTTGAACCACTTCAGGGAGAAGGAGGTCGGCGGAAAGTGCAGATAGCCCTCGCCGCCGAACGACAGGATGACGACGATGATGATCGGCGCCAGGAGGCCTGCGCAGGCGAAGGCCACGTAGGTCGACAGGGCGGGGGAGAAGCGCTGCGCCACGGCGTCAGGTTCCCATCATCCGGCGCACGTCGGTCACCCGGTAGTACACCGCATAGAGCACAAGGGTTACCGCCAGCAGCAGCAGCGACATGATGGCCGCACTCGGCCAGTCGAGCGTGATCTCGACCGAGCGCTCGATCAGCATGGCGATCATGACGTCGGACGGCCCGCCCATCAGCGCCGGCGTGATGAAGAAGCCGATGGCGAGGATGAAGACGATCAGGCATCCCGACAGGACGCCATGCGCACTGAGCGGGAGATAGACGTGCAGGAAGGCGTAGGTCCGGCTTGCCCCCAGGGCGTGTGCCGCGCGCAGGAAGCTGGGGTCGATCGCCTTCATCGCCGCGTAGAGCGTCAGGATCATATACGGCAGCAGCACGTAGGTCATGCCGATCACGATGCCGAGCTTGTTGTAGAGCAGCGCGATGGGATGGTCGACCAGGCCGCTGCCAAGCAGGAGCTGGTTGATGATGCCGTTGCGGCCCAGCAGCACCATCCACGAGTAGGTCCGCACGATGACGCTCGTGAAGTAGGGCACGATGATGCAGAACAGGATCAGGGTGAAGCGCAGCCGATCGCTGTTGGCCAGGACGTAGGCGATGGGATAGCCGGCGAACAACGTCAGCAGGGTCACCAGCAGCGCGATCCAGTTGGTGGTGAACATGGCATTGACCACGGCGCGCGAGGAGATCGTGGTCACGGCCTCGTCGACGATGTCGGCGAAGCTGCCGATCTCGCGCAGCGTCTCGACGAAGAACAGGGCCAGAGGGACCGCGAAGCCCAGCACCAGAAAGGCGATCGCCGGCACGATGAGGATGCCAGGATCTCGCCATATCGCGGTGGTGGTGCGGGTCATGGTCAATCCGCCAGCACCAGGCTGTCCTCGACCAACCAACCCAGCGCGATGGGATCGTCGACGGCATAGGCTTGCCGCCGCGAATTCTGGACGTCGACCACGACATGGGTCGAGGACGCGATCTCGACCTGGTAGCGCACGATGTTGCCGAGGAACGAGACGCGCCGCACACGGCCCTCGACGCGATTGCCGGTCGCATCGCCAATCGCAACGCGCTCGGGGCGCACGAACAGGGAGGCGCGCTGCCCGACTTTCGCCGTATCGCGCACCTTGGCGCGAAGAGCGAGGCCGGCGATGCGCAGGATCGCCGTGTCGCCCTCGATCGCTTCGACCCCGCCGTCCAGGATGTTGGCCTCGCCGACGAAGCGGCCGACGAAGGCGTTGGCCGGACGCTCATAGACCTCCGACGGCACGCCGACCTGGGCGATGCGCCCGCGGTTCATGATGGCGATGCGGTCTGACATGTTCATCGCCTCCTCCTGGTCGTGCGTCACGTAGACGACGGTCATGCCCAGCCGCCGCTGGATCTCCTTGATCTCGACCTGCATGTCGTAGCGCAGGTTCTTGTCGAGCGCGCCCAGCGGCTCGTCCATCAGCACGATGTGCGGCTCGAAGACGATGGCGCGGGCGATGGCGACACGCTGTTGCTGGCCGCCCGACAATTGCCGCGCAAAGCGGTCGGCGAAGGCGCCGAGCTGCACGAGATCGAGCGCCCAGGTGACCCGCTCGCGGATCGTCGGCTCGGGCCGGTGGCGGGCGCGCAGCGGAAAGGCGACGTTCTCGAACACGTTGAGGTGCGGGAAGATCGCATAGTTCTGGAACACCATGCCGAAGCCGCGGCGTTGCGGCTCCAGCGCCGACACGTCCGCACCGTCAACGGCAATGCTGCCGCCATCGACCCCGGCAAAGCCCGCAATCATCATCAGGGTCGTGGTCTTGCCCGAGCCGGAGGGCCCGAGGAACGTGAAGAACTCGCCCGGCCGGATGGCGAGGCTGATGTCGTCGACGACGCGTTCCTCGCCGTACCGTTTGGTGACGCCTCGAAGGTCGATCGCGCCCTTGAGGCTCATGCCTTGCCGAGATTGGCGTGGGCCACGATCTCGACCAGCGTGCCTTCGCCCATCAGCTCGGCGACGATCGTCGCCCGGCTCGGATAGGGGTCGTGGAAGAACTCCTTGTAGACCTCGTTCATGCCGGCGAAGTCGGACTTGGCTGTGATGTAGATGATCACCTGGGCCACATCGGCCAGGGTGCCGCCGCCGGCCTCGATCGCCTGCTTGAGGTTGCTGAGCGTCTGGCGCATCTGGACCTTGATGTCGCCTTCCACCGTCTTGCCGGTGGTCTGATCACGCGGCACCTGCACGCTGTAAATCGTCGTGCCCGACTTCACGGTTCCATTGACGGGCGCCGTCGACGGCAGCAGCCCGGTCTTCACTACTTCGAACATGTTGCCTCTGCCTCGTTACTGCGCGAGCCACTTCGACCAGGCGGCATTCACCTTGGTCCGGTTCTCCGACCACCAGACGATGTCGCGGACATAGCCCTTGGACTTGGTCCACGGCACCTTGGTGTCGGGATCCATGAGCTCGGGCGAGGTCGCGGGATAGGCCTTCTGGTTGACCGGTATGGCCTTGTAGGCCTTCAGCCACGCCGCCTGGATTTCCGGGCTCAGGCTGAAGTCGATGAAGGTGAAGGCGGCTTCGCTGGCCTTGCTGCCCTTGGGGATGCCGTAGGCCTGGCCCAGCACGGCATTCTGGTTCCATTGCGCGCCGAGCGGCGCGCCCTTGTCGATCGCCACGCCCAGGCGCGTGCTCCACAACGCGGCGAGCACCACTTCCTTGTCGGCCAGCATCTGGGCCGACAACGCGCCGGTGTCCCAGAACTTGGTGATGGCTGGCCGTACGCGTGACAGCGACTTGAAGGCGCGTGGGATGTCGAGCGGATAGAGCTTATCCATCGCCACTCCGTCGGCCAGCAGTGCGAACTCGAGATCAGGGGCGCCGCTTGCCATGTCGGCCAGCGTGCGCGGGCCTGGGAAGGCCTTGATGTCCCAGAACTCGGCCCACGACTTCGGCTCCTTGCCCTTGGGATAGGCGGCCGTGTGGTAGCCCATCAGCATGGCGTAGTTGAAAGAGCCGACGAACGCCTTGTGCTTCACCGTGGCTTCAATGTCGTCGGGGTTGGTGCGCTTGAACTTCTTGAGATCCAGGGGCTCGAGCGCGCCGGCCTGGTCGAGCTGCAGCAGCACGTCGTCGCCGGTGTCGATCAGGTCAACTTCCATCTGGCCCGATCGGTGCATGGCGAGCAGCTTGGCTACGGTGGCGGCAACGGGAACGATCTCGATCCCGGTCGCCTTCTGGAAGGGCTCGTAGACGGTCGCGCGCTTGACCTCGTCATAGGCGCCGCCGGGCGTGCGGACCGTGAGCTGTTGAGCCGCCTCTGCCCGCCGTGTCCAGAAATAGGGCAGGGCAACCGACGCTCCCGCCAGACTGCCCAGCACCCTCCTGCGTCCGAACCGTCCCGTCGATCTACCGCTCATCGCTACCCCCTTCGCGCTATAGGATGGTTTTGTGAGAAAAGCCTTGCTGAAACAACATCGCAACGCTGCCAAGGCCGGCAAATCTGGTTATGGTCCATCAGCAAATCTTGTTGCGAGGCGATCAGTCGGCTTATGCCGGTCAAGCTCAGGTTCCGACATATAGAAGGTTTTCGAGCCGTCATGCAGACCGGCACCGCCACGGGCGCGGCGTCGCTGCTGAACGTCACCCAGCCTGCTGTCAGCCAGCTGATGACCGAGATGGAGGCGGCCGTCGGCTTCGCTCTGTTCGACCGGCGCGGCGGACGGTTGGTGCCGACCCCCAACGCCGCCCTTCTGTTCGACGAAGTCGAGAGGTGCTTCACCGGCCTCGATCATGTCAACGCCTTCTGCGCCCGGCTGCAGGATTCGAGCGCGCATGCCGTCGTGCTGGCCGCCGCGCCGAGCATGGCTCTCACCCTGCTGCCGATCGCCATCGGCCGCTACGTGACCGACGTCGCCAAGGACTTCTTCACCCTGTTCCCTCGCCATTCCAACGAGGCGATCCGGCTCGTCGGGTCGCAGAAGGCCGACATCGGCTTTGGCTCGACGCCGGCCGAGCTGCCCGGCATACACAGCGAGCCGATCAGCACACACGAGGCCATCTGCGTCCTGCCGCTCGGGCATGCCCTGGCGGCGAAGCCGCAGATCAGCGCGCGCGACCTGCACGGCCAACCCTTCATCACCATGTCGCGCACGGAGGGCGTGCACGAAATCGTCGAGGGCATCCTGCGCCGTGAAGAGGTCGAGGTGGCCAACGTCGCCGAGTGCACGATGACCACTGCGGCCTGTTCGCTGGTCGAGAACGGCGTGGGCCTCACTCTCGCCGATCAGGCGGCGGCGTCCTTCTTCGTCGGCCGGCGCGTGGTCCTGAGGCGCTTCGTTCCCGCCGTTCCCGTCACCTTCTACGCCTACTGGCTCGACAGGGCCGCTCCGCACTTCCGTCGCAGCGCCTTCATCGAGATCCTCAAGAGGGAAGCGCTGCAGATGGAAGCCGAACTGGACCGGCATCTCGACGAGGCGATTCTCTGTCCATCGCCCCTGTGAGCCCCTGCACACTGCGGCGCCCAGCATGGGCGGTCAGAATTGCGATCTCTTTTTGCGCTTAGCGGAATGTCCTCTCATCCTGCGTCCATCTAAAACTTAGATCACACACTCTTCGATGTCTGTAGTTTCGTCCAGTTCGGCAGCACGATAAGCTCGAACGAATAGCGACGCTCATCGCCTCGGCGTGCGTTCGCCAGATTGCGCCACAAGCAATCGACCAAGGAGGAAAACCCAATGTCTTCGTTGCTAGGACTTCGAGTCGGCCGGCTTCGCGCCCTCGCGATCTTTGCTGCAATCTCGTTCACAGGCGCCGCGGTTACGGCAAATGCACAGGAGATGTACCAACCCCAATGCTTCAAGCCGATGCCGGGGACTACGAAGACCATATCCTATCCCGCGAAGCCCGGGCCCTGGCGCTTGGCGCTGGTCAATGGCTTCGTCGGCAACAGCTGGCGCATACAGATGATTCAGAGCCTAAAGGCCTGGGCTACCCGCCCTGAGAACGCCAAGAACTTCCGGGAACTCAAGATCGTCAGCACCGGCACCGATGTCGCCGCCCAGATCGCGGCGATCGATAACCTGATCGCGGCCGGCTATGACGGCATCATCTTCATCGCTGTGAGCCCGACGGCCTTCAAGCCGGTGATCGCCCGCGCCAAGCGCGCCGGCACGGTTCTCTCTTCCTTTGATAACGTCGTCGACTCGGAGGAGATCCTGCTCGTCAACGAACCGCAGGTCGAATTCGAACAGGTGAAGTCGCAGTTTGTCTTCGACAATCTGACGACGAAGCAGGGCAAGGTGCTTGAGGTCCGCGGCCTGCCTGGCAATTCGGTCGATCGCGACCGCTCGATCGGTTTCCACAACGTGTTCGACAAGAAGCCGGGCATCGAGACTGTGACGGTGGTCGGCAATTGGGATGACGGAACCGTTCAGAAAGTCGTCTCCGACGCCGTCGCCACGCACGGCCAGTTCATCGGCATGGTGACGCAGCACGGCACCACCGGCCTCATGAACGCATTGAAGGACGCCAAGCATCCGAAAATTCCGATCGGCGGCGCAGGCGAGAACGGCTCGCTGCGCATGATTCATGACGGCGACTGGACCAGCATCGCGCGCGTGCAATCTCCCGCCTTGTCGGTCGTCGCCATGAAGGGTGTCATCGCCCTGCTCGAGGGCAAGAAGCTGCCTCAGCACGTTGGCTTGCCGGTGCCGACCCTCTATTCGAAAGACCTGAAGGACGGCGCCAATTACTCGACGTCGCTGCCGGACAATTTCCAGGCGGGCGCCGACTTCAAGGACTGCGATGTCGTCCTTCCCTTCCAGGAGCTGCTGAAACAGACACCCGACAATACCTGACATCTGCTTCGTGATGTCCGGTGGCGCGCGGTCAGGACCTCCACTGCTTGCGCTTGCCAATGTGGGCAAGCGCTATGGGGGCGTGGTCGCACTCGATGATGTCAGCTTCGCGGTTCACGCCCAATCGATACACGCCGTCCTCGGCGAGAACGGCGCCGGTAAGAGCACCCTGATCAAGATTGTCGGTGGTGTCGTCTCGCCCGACTCCGGCCGTATCGAGATCGACGGCAAGGCGGCGGCCTTCCTGGCGCCACGTGACGCGATCGCGAACGGCATCGTCTGTGTATTTCAGGAACTGTCGCTGATCCCCGATCTCACGGTCGCAGACAACATCTGCATTACGGATGCGCCGAGGCGTTGGGGCTTGATCGACCGCCGCGCCCAGCTCCGCCGATCGGAGGAGCTGCTGGCGACGATCGGCTGCGAGGACATCAATCCGCGCCTGACCGTCAAGGACCTGCCGCTGTCACGACGCCAACTCATCGAGATCGCCAAGGCTCTCGGGCGCAATCCACGCCTGCTCGTCCTCGACGAGGCGACGTCTGCGTTGACACCGGCGGATGCACAAAGGGTCTATCGCATCGTCCGCCATCTGCGCGAGCGCGGGCTGGCGGTCATCTACATTTCCCATCGCATGCACGAAATCGAAGAGCTTGCCGATACTTGTTCGGTGCTTCGTGGTGGTCGCCATATCGCGACCTTCAAGAGTGGCGACAGGCGCCCCGACGAGATCCTGCAGATGATGATCGGCCGTGATCTCAGCCGCATCTATCCGCCGAAGCCCGCGCCGGCCGCTGCGACGCCGCCCGTGCTCGACGTGTCGCACTTCTCCTGGACCAACAGGCTCTCCGACGTGACGCTTGCAGTCGGTCGGGGCGAGATCGTCGGCCTGGGTGGACTCGACGGTCAGGGCCAGCGCGAGCTGCTGCTCGGCCTTTTCGGCGTGCTGCGCGAGACGCGGGGCACGATCAGGCTCGACGGGCGTGACGTCGTGCTCAAGAGCCCGGCAGACGCTCAAGCCGCCGGCCTGTCGCTGGCGCTGGTACCCGAGGACCGCAAGAGCGAAGGGCTGATGCTGTCGATGTCGGTGCGCGAGAACATGACGCTCGCTGCTCTGCGGCGCGTCTCGCGCGGCTTCCTGATCAACCTTGCCGAAGAGACGAGAATCGCCACGCAGGCTGTCGGCGATCTTGCCATCAAGGCGGCTTCTCTCGACAGCCCGGTCGGAAGTCTTTCCGGTGGCAACCAGCAGAAGGTCGTCCTGGCCAAATGGCTGATGAACGAGCCACGCGTCATCCTGCTCAACGATCCGATGCGAGGCATCGATGTTGGCACCAAGCAGGAACTCTATCGCCTGATGCGCACTCTTGCAGACCAGGGCGTCAGCATCCTGTTCTACAGCACCGACCATGACGAGCTGATCGGCATGTGCGACAAGATTGTCGTGCTCTACCAGGGGCGCGTCGTGCGCGAGCTGAAGGGCGAGGCGATGACGGAGGCCAACATGATGGCAGCTTCGCTCAGCCTACAGCAACCGACCGTCGCCACTGAGGCTTGCCCATGAGCGAAGGAGCCCTGGTGCAGATCGATCGAACGAAGGACGTCAGGGCTCCCGCAGGCCAGAGCGCTCTCGGCATCTGGTTGCGGCGCAACCAAGGCCCCCTGCTGGCTTTCGCGTTGTTCATCGCACTCTTCTTCGTTTTTTCCGTGCTGCATCCACGCGGCTTCTCGCCGCTCGTCCTCCAGACGGCCTCCAATGAGGGAGCGGCCCTCGCGCTGGTCGCGATGGGACAGACCTTGCCGGTGCTGACCGGTGGGCTCGATCTTTCGATCGGTCCAATACTCGCGCTCACCAACTGCCTCGCCTCGAACGTCGTCAGCGGGTCGCCAGTGGAAATCGCGTTGGGCGTCTTGCTCGTGCTCGCGACCGGCGCCGGCTGCGGCTTGCTGAACGGCGTGATCGTGGTCTATGGGCGCATTCAACCGATCATTGCCACGCTCGCGACGGGTGCCGCTTACACCGGCATCGCCTATCTGCTGCGGCCGGTCCCGGGCGGCGAGATCGACGACGCTCTCGGCGAGATGATGACCGGGGCGGTCGGCGGCGTGGTGCCGGTTTCGCTCCTTCTGCTCGCCGCCGCAGCCGGCGTCTGGTGGTACTTCAAGGGCTCGCCGGTGGGGCGGGCGGCCTACGCTGCGGGATCGTCGTCGGCGGCGGCCTACATGTCCGGCCTCGACATCGATAAGGCGAAGCTCGCGGCCTATGCCTTGGGCGGGCTGTTTGCCGGCATGGGCGGGCTGTTCCTGGGATTCCAGACGCTGACCGGCGATGCCCAGATTGCCGGCGATTATACCCTGAAATCCATCGCCGCCGTGGTGATCGGTGGGACGTCGCTGGTCGGCGGCAGCGGCGGGGCCATCGGCTCGATCTTCGGTGCCTATATGCTGCGCACCATCACCGGCGTCCTGTTCTTTGCCGGCGTGTCGCCGTTGACGCAGCCACTCTATGAGGGTCTCGTCTTGCTGGCCGCCATCGGCATAGGCGGAGCGCGCATCCTCAACGTCAAGAACCGTCTCGACCTCATGGCCGCGCAGGAAGTGAGCCGCGGCGAGCCGAAACAGCGTCTTATCGCCGGCGTGGACAATTCAGTCCTCGTCTCGCTTGCAGCGATCATCCTCATCGGCGCCGTCGGCAGCTTCTTCCTACCCGACTTCCTTTCCGTAAAGTACCTGATCCAGCAACTGCGCATCGCCTCGTTCCTGGGCATCATCGCGACAGGAGCGATGGTCGTGATCCTGCTCGGTCATATCGACCTCTCGATCCCTTGGACGATGACTGTCGCCGCCATGGTAGCGACGACGATCACGGGCTTCGGCGGGGCGTGGATCGATTGGGCCATCCCCGGCGGCCTTCTCGTCGGCGTCCTGGTTGGCCTGATCAACGGTATCGGCGTTGGCGTTATTCGCCTGCCGTCGATGATCCTGACACTCGCCGTGAACGCCGTGCTGCTCGGACTGACGGTCGTCTACACCGGTGGGTTCGCGCCCCAGACCAAGGCGTCGCCCCTGATGCGTTGGCTCGGGCGGGAGAGCTCGCTGCTCGGCATACCAAACGTGCTCTGGGTGTGGCTCGCGCTCGGCCTCTTTGTCGTGCTGCTGTTGCGGCGAACGACCTTCGGGCGGGCCATCTTCGCCGTGGGCAATCGCGAGATTGCGAGCTATCTGTCGGGAATCCGAACGGGTCGGGTGATCTGCACGGCCTTCGTTTTCGCCGGCTTCACCAGCGCGCTGGGCGGCATCCTGCTCGCCGGCCGTTTCGATCAGTCCTATCAGGGCATGGGCAACGACTATCTGTTGCCGGCCATAGCCGCCGTGGTGATCGGCGGCACACATATCCTCGGTGGGCGCGGCACCTATCTGGGCACGGTCGCCGGCGTCCTCGTCATCACGCTTCTGTCGAGCGTGCTCGCGGTGATGCAGATGCCGGAGGCGAGCCGACAGATCATCTACGGTGTGGTGATCATCATGATGCTGCTGCTTACCGCCCCGAAGCCAAAGGAGTAACGCCATGAAGCTCGGCCTGTTCATGATGCCCTTGCACGACCCGCAGCGGGACTACACCCAAGTCTTGCAGGAGGACCGCGAGGCCATCCTTCTGGCCGAAAAGCTCGGCTACGAAGAGGCCTGGGTCGGGGAGCACTACAGCGCCCGCACCGAACCCATTCCTGATCCTCTGCAGTTCATGGCGACGCTGATCCCGGTCACCAAATCGATCAAGTTCGGCACCAGCGTCATCAACATGCCGCAGCATCATCCCGCGCAAGTCGCCGGCAATTGCGCCATGTTCGATCATCTCGCCGAGGGCCGCTTCATCATGGGGATCGGCCCTGGCGGGCTGGGCTCGGATTTCGAGCTGTTCAAGGTCATGGACAAGAACCGGTCGGAGATGATGGTCGAGGCGATCGACATCGTGCATCGCATCTGGAGCTCCGATCCGCCTTACAGGATTCCGGGCAAATACTGGGACATCACGATCGACAATTCCTACCAGCCGCGGCTCGGCATCGGACCGATGCTGAAGCCCTTTCAGAAGCCCTATCCGCCGCTGGCCGTCTCTGCGATGAGTCCGTCCTCGGCCACGGCGAGGCTCGCGGGAGAGCGCGGCTGGGGTCTCGTCTCGGCGAATTTCATGCCGGTCGGCCACGCCAAGACCCATTGGGAGCAATACTGCGCCGGCTGCGAAGCCGCGCATCGCCGACCCGACCGCGGGCAGTGGCGCCTTGCCCGCACCATCCTGGTCGGCGAAAGCGACGCCGAAACGGCGGAGTATCTTGCCAACGAAAAATCCAGCATCGGTTGGTACTACGCCTATCTCCGCGATAACCTGGCGACCTACAAGCTGCTCAAGATTTTCAAGCCGCAAGAGTCCATTCCCGACGAGGCTGTCACCATCCGCAAGTGCATCGAATGGATGGTCATCCACGGCAGCCCCAAGCGCGTTCTCGACCAGCTTGTCGCCCTCGTCGACGAGGTCGGCTATTTCGGTACCTTGCTGCTCACCCACAAAGACTGGGATCAGCCCAGGCTGCACAAGCGCTCAATGACGCTTCTCGCCGAGGACGTCATGCCCAAGCTCAATCAGCATCTGGCAAGAAGGCGGGCGGCCGAGTAGTCGCAGGCGATGGCCGCGCCGCGGTACCCGCAGGCAGGACTTCCATGGATGTCAGGCAGCTTCGCTATTTCATGCGCATTGTCGAGAAGCGAAGCCTGTCGCGCGCGGCGGCCGATCTGCGGGTCTCGCAGTCCTCGCTCAGCCTGCATGTCGCCAATCTCGAGCAAGAGCTCGGTGTGGAGCTCCTGGTCCGCAGCAGGCGTGGCGTCGCTCTGACCGAATGCGGCGAGCTCCTGCTCACCCGGGCGCGCGCTATCATCGGCCAAGTCGACGCGACGATGGAAGAGATTCGCAGCTTCGCGGAAAATCCGGCCGGTGTCGTAACACTCGGCCTGCCGGCGAGCATCGCCGCCTTCTTCTCGGCGCCGCTCCTCATGCAGCTCAAGGTCCGATATCCCAAGATCACCTTACGCATCGTCGACGGCGTGACCAGCAGGCTGCTTGCCTGGGCCCACGAGAAGCGCGTCGACCTCGCGATGGTGACCGAAGTTGGCCCCTTGGCGGCGCTCGGCGCGGAGCGGCTCGTCTCCGAGACGCTCTACCTTGTCGGTGCCGGTCCACGGCGCTTCGGCAACGCATTTGCGGTCAACGCCGCCAACCTTGCCTCCGTACCGCTCGTGCTGCCGAGCCGCGAACATGGCACGCGGCTCCTGGTGGAGGAGTACGCCAAGGCGCTTGGGATCGACCTGCTGGTGAAGTTCGAGGTCGACGCCGTGCCGGCCATCAAGGAACTTGTTCGATCAGGGTTCGGCTGCACCTTCCTGCCGGCGACAGCGATCAAGGAAGAGGCGGCACGCGGAGAGTTTTGGACCGTCGAACTCGTCGAGCCTGCACTCGTCCGCATCGTCACGCTGGTGCGCCCCCTGAAGGGCAAGACCAACCCCGCATCTGATGCTGCTCGCGCGGTGATCCGCGACCTTGTCATCAAGCTGGTCGACGGTGGTGACTGGCCTGGGACATTGCTCCTCAAACCCACGACCAACTCGCCATCGATTGCCGATCATATCGATTGGCTTTGACCGGTGCGGGGCCGCTGAGATTGCCAGCACTGCTAGCAGTTCGTCGCGACAGGTCCTCTACGGTGCGAAAAAACTCACAAGACCGAACCGCCGAACAGAACCATAGTTTACATGGTAAGTTACTTGAGTTATAATGACTGTGCGCTCGCCTCTCGGTGGCTCCGCTCTTTGCATCGTTTATCCGATACCCATCGCGCCCGGCCGAAGCCGCCGGCCTTGCTCGAGCTCAGCAGGCGCAATGGATTGGGGGTCAGCTTCCGAGGCGCCACTACGACCTCCGCCGGAAATGCCGGGAATGCCGCAAAATCAATGCGCAGCGGCGAGGACTGCGCATTGTCGTTGCTGTCCTCGTTTAGCGGACAACGCGTGGCCGTCGCCACGACCAGAAAGAGTAGAAGCATCAATGGCTTGCGGGCGTTTCCGCAGACGCGCTGCGAACGCGATCCTGTTCGCCAGCCAGCTGGTCAAAACCCCTGTGCGGAGCTGCTAGGCCGGTTCGCAGATGTCGAGGATGACCCGCATGTAGATGCGGATCATGTCGAGATAGTCGGCGATGTCGACACGCTCGTCGGGCATGGTGTTGTAGCGCCCGCCGGGACCGCAGACGACGCCTTCCATGCCGAGCTCGCGATAGAAGTGGCCGGCGTCGGTGCCGTAGTAGCAGGGTGGGGCGAGCGCACCGGTCGGCTGCGGCTCGCCGCGCACCGCCTGGTAGGCGGCATTCAGGGTCTTCACGATCCTGGCGTCACGCGGTACCTCGAAGGCCGGCATCACCGGCCGGCCTTCGGTGCGCTCCGACGTCACCGTGGCCTTGAGGCCGGGAAAGCGGCGCTCGAGGTCGTCGAGCACGACGCGCAGGTCGGCGAAGGCTTGCGCCTCGGTCTGGCCCGGCGCGTAGCGCACCGAACCCTTCAGGCGCGCAAAGTCGGCGACCTGCGGCGGCCGCCATTCGGCGAGATCGCGCCCCAACGCGGCGTGCACCACGCCGACATGGCAGCGGTTGATCGAGCGGTGCTCGTCGCTCCTGGCGCCGCTGAAGGTGAGCGCATTGAGCCGCGGGACGAGGTCGCAGGCAGCGACGAGGGCATCCACCGCCTGCTCGCGCTTGGAGAGATGGCGGGTGTTGCCGGTGAGCTCGATGATGAAGGTGCCGGCCTCGGCATGCATGGTGAGCGCCTGCAGGTCGGTTGGCTCGCTGTTAATGAAGTAGTCGGCGCGCACGCCCTGGCGGATCGCCGCCAGGGTGCCGACGCCGCCCTGCAACTCGCCGACGACGAAGGTCAACACGACGTCGCCCTTCAGGCGAACGCCCGCATCCATCAGTGCCTTGACCGCGCAGTAGTAGGCGGCATCGCCCGACTTCATGTTGGAGACGCCGATGCCGTAGATGAACTTGTCGTCGACCAGCCCGCCCCACGGATCGACGGTCCAGCCCTCGGTCACCGGATTGGTGTCGAGATGGCCGTTGAACAGCAGGCTTTTGCCGCCGCCCGTGCCCTTCCAGCGGCCGATCGCGTTGACGCGCGTGCCTTCGACCGGCGTCAGCTCGGCCTCGAGTCCCAGCCCGCGCATGCTGCTGGCCATGAACTCGGCCAGTTTCCGCTCACCCTCGGTCTGCGAGTAGCTCTTGTGGCGCACCATTGCCGACAGGAAATCCAGGCACGCCTTCTCGTCGAGGTGGGCGAGCACGGCATTGCGGTCGATCGCGGTCATGACTTGTACTCCCGGGGTGGCGGGACCGCGTCCAAGAGCTTCCGCGTATAGGGGTGGCGCGGTCCGGTGGTGGAAAGGTCGTCGATGTCGAGAAGCTCGACCAGCTCGCCGCGGTACATGACGGCGATGCGATGGGCGAGCTGGCGCACCAGGTTGAGATCGTGGGTGATGAAGAGGTAGGCCGTGCCGTTGCGGCGCTGCAGGTCGACCAGGAGCTCGACGACGGCGGCCTGCACCGACACGTCGAGCGACGACGTGATCTCGTCGCAGATCACCAGCCTGGGCCGGCTGGCGAAGGCGCGGGCGATGGCGACGCGCTGCTTCTCGCCGCCCGAGAGCTGGTGCGGGAAACGCTCGGCATAGGCCGCGGGCAGGCGCACCTGTTCGAGCAGCGTTTCGATGCGCGCCTCGCCGCCGTAGAGCGTCAGCGGTCGCGACAGGATCTCGCGCACGCGCTGTCTCGGATTGAGCGAAGAATCAGGATGCTGGAAGACGATCTGCACGTCGCGGCGGTAGCCGCGGTCCATGTCGCGCCGGCCGGCAATGCGCCGGCCGCCGAAGCGCACGGCGCCCTCGAAGCGGTTGAGGCCGGTCAAAGCGCGCGCCAGGGTCGACTTGCCCGACCCCGATTCGCCCACGATGCCCAGGATCTCGCCGGGCTGGACGGAGAGGCTGACTTCGCGATTGCCGGCGACCTGCGCGGTGCGGCGACCGGCCAGCGCCGAGAGGAAAGGCGTGCGTCCGTAATGGACGCTCAGCCTCTCGACCTCGACCAGCGGCTCGGCACCGGCGGCTGGTTTGCCGGTCATCAGGCGATGGTCGGGCCGCGGCACGGCGGCAAGCAGGCGGCGCGTGTAGTCGTCACGCGGTGCGTCGAACACCGCGTCGACCTCACCTTGCTCGACCAGGCGCCCGCGATGCAGCACGGCGACATGGTCGGCCACGCGCGAAACCAGGGCCAGGTCGTGCGAGATATAGAGAGAGGCGACGGCGGTCTCGGCCTGCAGCTCGGCGAACAGGTCGAGGATCTGCCGCGCGGTGACGACGTCGAGGGCGGTGGTCGGCTCGTCGAACAGGATGCATTCGGGCTGGCAGGCGAAGGCCGAGGCGATGACCACGCGCTGCTTCTCGCCGCCCGAGGCCTCGTGCGGATAGCGGCGCATCATGGCGGCCGGCTGCTTCAGGCCGACGCGCGCCATCATCGCCTCGCCCTCGGCCCAGGCCTGCCGGCGTGTCAGCCCGCGGTGGCGCGCCAGCACTTCGGCCAGCTGCTGGCCGAGCGTCAGGGTCGGGTTGAGCGACGTGCTGGGATCCTGGAACACCATGCCGATGCGCCGGCCGCGGATGGCGGCGATCTCGGACTCGGTCGCGGTCATCAAGGACTGACCGGCCAGGCTGATGGAACCCTGCTCGCGGGCGCGTGGCGGGAGGTGGCGCATGATGGCCCAGGCCAGCGACGTCTTGCCGGATCCCGATTCGCCCACCAGGCCCAAGACCTCGCCGCGCGCGATTGCGAGGTCGATCGAGTCCAGCGCCCGCACGAAGCCCGTCGGCGTGGCGTAGTCGAGGCCGTAGCCTTTGACTTCGAGGACGTTCATCGCCGGCTCACGTTCTCGGATTGAGGGCATCGCGCAGCCCGTCGCCCAGAAGGTTGAAGCCGATCGCGACCAGCGCCACCGCGAGCGAAGGCCACAGGATCATCCAGAAGCTCAGATGCATGAAGCGGCGTGCCTCGGCGACCATCAGGCCCCACTCCGAGGAGGGCGGCTGCGCGCCGAGTCCCAGGAAGCTCAGGGTCGCGAACAGCATGACCGCGAAGGCCACCCGGATGGTCATCTCGACCACGATCGGCGCCACGACGTTGGGCAGCATCTCGCGCAGCACGATGTAGCCGCCGCGCTCGCCGCGCGCGATGGCGGCGTTGACGTAGTCCTGCTTGGTGACCGCGAGCGCCACGCTGCGCGTCACGCGCGTCATCCCGGGCGTGAAGGCGATGCCGATCGCCATCACGGCGCTGAAGCTGCTCTTGCCCAGCAGGTTCACGATCAAGAGGGCGAACAGCAGCGACGGGATCGACAGGATGGCGTCGATGGTGCGCATGATCGCCTCGTCGGCGCGGCCGCCGAGGAACGCCGACGTGGTGCCGATCAGTGCGCCGGCCAGGGTGCCGAAGGCCGTGGCCAGGCAGGCCAGGATCACCGTCGAGCGTGCGCCGTAGAGCAGGCGGCTCAGGATGTCGCGGCCGTACTGATCGGTGCCGAGCAGGAACTCGGCGCTGGGCGCGCGATAGCGCAGGCGCGGGGCCATGGTGTCGGGCCCGTAGGGCGCGAGCCAGGGGCCGCAGACGACGATCACCAGGATCAGGCCGACGATCAGCACGCCCAGCAGGCCCTGCGGCGTGCGCAGCAGGCGGCGCAGAAGCTCAGCCATACTGGATCCTCTTGTCGATCCAGGCGTAGGCGAGGTCGGCCATGAAGTTCACCACCGAGTAGGTCGCCGCCATGATCAGGGCGCCGGCCTGGATCGAGGGCAGGTCGCGTGTCTGGATGGCGACGATCAGGTGACGGCCAATGCCGGGCAGGGCGAAGATCTCCTCGACCACGATCACGCCACCCAGCAGGTAGCCGACGTCGAGGGCGACGATGGTGATGGTCGGCAGCAGCGCGTTGTGCAGCGCGTGGTGGAACAGCACGGACCGTCGCGACAATCCCTTCAGGCGCGCGGCCCGCACGTAATCGGTGTGCAGCACGTCGACCAGCTCGGAACGCACCATGCGCGAGACATGGGCGATCAGGATCACCGACACCGTCAGCACCGGCAGCGCGAGGTGGGCAAGGCCGTCCCAGAAGTTCTCGGTGAGCGGCACGAAACCGGTCGCCGGCAGCAGCTGCAGCCAGTCGGCCAGCACCAGCACGATCAGCGTCGCGGTGACGAACTCGGGCAGCGACACGCCGACATAGGACACGATGCTGACCAGGAGATCGGCGAGCTTGCCGCGCCGCAGCGCCGCCACGATGCCGAGCGGCAGCGCCAGCACCAGCATCAGGGCGATCGTCAGCACCGCCAGGGTGAGCGAGCGGCCAAGCGCCTCGAGCAACACCGGTGCGACCGGCTGGCCGGTGCGCAGAGAGACGCCGAAGTCTCCCTGCAGCACGCCCCACAGCCAGTGGCCATACTGCACCCACACCGGCTGATCGAGACCGAGCTTGTCGCGGATTGCGGCCAGCGCATCGGGCGTGGCGTTCTCGCCCAGCAGCATGACGGCGGCATCGGCCGGCAGCACCTGGGTGATGCCGAACACCACCAGCGACACCACGAACAGCGTGTAGACGATCAGCGCCAGCCGCTTGACGAAGTAGCTCGGTGACACCGGGCTATCTGCCTCAGCCGCGCCGCGGCGCGCCGTCGCCCAGCGACACCTGGTCGATGCGGAACACCGCGCCGCGGGGATGCAGCCTGTAGCCTTCGACCCACTTGCGCTGCGCGGCCAGCAGGTCGAAGAACACCGGAATGATCGAGGGCACGTCCTGGTTCATCAGCCGCTGGGCCTCGGCATAGAGCTCGCGGCGCTTGCCCTCGTCGATGACGGCGCGGGCATCGCCCACCAGCTTGTCGAAGGCCGCGTTGTTCCAGCGCGTCTCGTTCCACGCGGCGTTCGAGGTGTAGAGCAGGCTGAAGATCGCGTCGGCCGTCGGCTGCATGTTGTAGAAGCCGACGTAGAACGGGCCCTTCTTCCACACCTGGTCGAGGTAGGTGGCGTGCGGCATGGTCTGCACGTTGATGGTGAAGCCCGCGGGCTTGGCCATCTCGCGCAAGGCCACGCCAAGCTGGGTGCGCGTGGCCGGCCGGTCCGAGGCGATCAGCGTCGCCGTGAGGCCGCCGGCGTAGCCCGCTTCGGCCAGCAGCGCCTTGGCACGGGCGATGTCGGGCTTCTTGAGCGGCAGCTCGGTATAGAAGTGGTAGGCAGGGTTGAGCGGCGTGTCGTTGCCCGGCGTGCCGTAGCCTTCTGCAACCAGCTCGACCATCGCCGCGCGATCGACCGTGAGCGCCAGGGCCTGGCGCACGCGCGCATCGTTGAACGGCTTCTGGTCGCAGCCCATGTTGACGTTGCAGAACTGGCCGGACGGCACGCGCAGCGCTTGCACGCCGCTCGTCTTCTCGAGACGCGCGTATTCGGTCGGCTGCACCGCCAGCATGAGGTCGGTGCCGCCGGCGATCAGCGCCGATCCTTCGGCCGTCGGATCGGGGTAGACCGCGACCTCGACCCGGTTCAGGTAAGGGCGCTCCTTGTCGTAGTAGGCGTCGTTGCGCGTCACCACGATCAGGCGCTCGGGCTCGAAGGAGACCAGCTTGAAGGGGCCAGTGCCCACCGCCTCGCGGTCGAGGCGCGCCAGGCCGGCGCTGACGATCGCCGCCGGCACGATCTTGGCGCAGGTGTTGGCCAGCATCACCGGCAGGTCGGCGTAGGGCGAAGAGAGGGTGAAGACGACGGTGCTGTCGTCCTTGGCCGTGACCTTGGCGACCGGCCCGATGTACTGGCGCGCCGGCGAGGCGGTCTTGGGGTCGAGAATGGCGGTGAAGGTGGCGACGACGTCGGCCGCCGTGCACGGGCTGCCGTCGTGGAACACGACACCCTTGCGCAGCACGAAGGTCCACTCCGTGAGATCGGGCGAGCTCGTCCACGATTCCGCCAGATCGGGCTCGGCCGTCATGTCGACCTTGAGACGCGTCAGAGCCGAGTACAGCAGCTCGGCGACGAGGTACTCCGGATTGACCCGCGTCAGCAGCGGATTGAGCTTGGCCACCGCCTGGTCGACGCTGATGCGCAAGGTGCCGCCGCGTTTGGGCGCGGCCCGGGCGGGGCCGAAGGAGGTGGAAGCGCCGAGGGCGAGACCACCGGTGGCGGCGAGAAGCAGGCGGCGGGAGAGGGCGGTCATGCGAGGCTCCGTGATGGCAGCGATGCTCGGTCGGGATTGAGATCGGCGGCGAAGTCGGCCGCGAGATAGGCAAGCACACTGCGGGCCAGCGCCACGATGTCGCCGATGGTCGTGTGTTCCTCGGGGCCGTGTCCGTTGCGCTCCGGCCGGCCCAAGCCGGCCAGCAGTACTTCGCGCATGCCGGTGCGCTGGACCCAGCCGAAATCCGAGCAGCTCGCCGCGCCCCATTTGCGGAACGACTCGAGCGGCCAACCGAAACCGAAAGACAGCGCCCGCTGCCAGCGCGGCCAGTGCGGGCCGGTCGGATCGTCAGTAGGAGCGAGATGGCCGATGAGATGGGTCTCCACCGCGAGACCGGACTCGGGCGGCACGGCGGCATGCACCGTCTCCTCGATCTCGGCCAGCGCCCGCTCGAAGCGCTCCTCCGGCGGATAGCGCCGGTTGACGACGATCTCGAACAGGTCCGGGATCTGCCCGCCGCTGGTGCCGCCGTGAGCGCTGACGATGCTGAGCTGCGCCGCGAGGGGACCGCTGGCGTGCGGTGGTGGCGGCAATGCGGACTGCCGGCGAGCCACGAGGGGCTTCAGCGCCTGTAGAGCGCCCAGAACCGGTAACGCCTGCTCGATGGCGTTGACGCCGCGGCCGGCGCGATTGCCGTCGCCGGCATGCACCGTTACACCGCGCAGCCGGATCAGAAGATTGAACAGGCCGAAGCAGCCGGCCCAGATGCGGGGTGCGGCGCTGCCATTGAAGTTGAGGATATGGCCCTCGAGCATGCCTTGCTCCGCCAGGTAGCGAACGCCGGGATAGAGGCCGCCTTCCTCGTCGGTGCAGAACAACAGCATGGGATCGTACGCCAGCTCGATGCCGCACGCCTCCGCCGCGCGCAGCGCCAGCAGGACGGCGGCGATAGTGCCCTTCATGTCGGACGTGCCGAGCCCGTAGAGCCGCTCGCCCTCGCGCGCGAGGCGGAACGGGTCGCGCCGCCAGCCCGCTGCCGCGGGCACCGTGTCGACGTGGAAGTAGAGCCCGCACACCGGCTTGCCGGTGCGGCGCGTCGCCAGGAGGTTGGTCCGCGCCCCGGACGCCGGACCGTCGGGCACGCGCCACAGCGCCTCCGGCACGTCCAGGCGCCGATGCTCGAAGCCCAGCGGCCCTGTGAGGTCCTCCATGAGGTCGGCGAAGGCCGGGTAGCCGCGGCCGGGCGGGAATGACGTGTCGATCGCGATCATGCGCGCGAGCTCGTCGACGGCTCGCTCGGCATCGCGCGCGATCGTAGCGTCGGCCGCGCCGCCAGCCTGAAGAAAAGCCGTTGTCCCGTTGGTCATTTTCTATAAACTTTATAGTAATAGAAAAGGACAGAGCGTGCGAGTCAACGGCAAAGCGCAGAAGGCGGCGGCACCCCCCGGCCCGGTCTTCGCGCGGCTCAGCGAGGCGACCGGCGCGCCGCTGCACGAGGCGGTGAAGCGGCGGGTGTCGGAAGCGATCCTGCTCGGCGAATGGCCGCCCGGCACGGTGCTGCCGAGCGAGGTGGCGCTGGCGGCCATGTTCGGCGTGGCCGTGGGCACGGTGCGGCGCGCCCTGGGCGATCTCACCGCCGAAGGCATGTTGAGCCGGCGCCGCAAGACCGGGACCGTCGTCACCGGCCGCACGCCGCATCACAGCCTGCGCCACTTTTTCCAGTACTTTCGCCTGCACGACCGCGACGGCGGGCTGGTGCGATCGACGGCGAAGGTGCTGTCGGTCGGCGTCGCCCGGGCGAACCGGCAGGAGAGTTCCAGCCTGCAGCTCGCGCCCGGCGCCGAGGTCGTCCACGTGCATCGCCTGCGCATCGTTGGCGGCAAGCCGGTGATGCGCGACCGCCTGGTCCTGCCGGCCGCCGCGGTGCCGGATTTCCCGACCGTGCCGGCGCGCGTGCCGGAGCTGCTGTATCTCCATCTGATCGAGCGCTACGGCCTGCGCGTCTCGGCGGTGCGCGAGCAGATCACGGCGGCGCTGGCCGATGCCGAGGACCTGCGCCTGCTGAAGCTTAAGTCGCCGGCGCCGCTGCTGGTGATCGACGAGGTCGCGTTCGACCAGTCGGGTGCGCCGGTGCTGCTCGGCAGCCATCGCGCCACGACAGCGGGCCACTGCTATGTCAATGAAGTGAGGTGATCCTGCTTCGCGCTATGCGCTTCGCAGGATCTAACCCTCCGAAGCCTCGGCGAAGGAGGACTAAAAGGCCCGCAGGCAGTCGCTGAAGGTCCGTATCGCCGGGCCGGTGATTTCCTTTGCCGGCGGGGCAGGCGGCAGGCCTGCGTGCGACAGGGCGCGGACTTCCTTGGGGCTCATGCCAAACTCGCGCCGGAACGCGCGGCTGAACGTCGAGGGATCGGCGAAGCACAGCATCTCGGCCACTGCGCCGATCGTGACGTCGTTTCGGGCATCGCACAGCAACGAAAAGCTTTCCAATAGGCGCCGGCGCTGAATGTACCGCGTAACGCCGCCTTCGCTCTCCAGCAGCCGGTAGAGCTGCGATCGCGATGTCGCTGCTTCCCGGCAGAGCTTGTCGGGGCCAAGCAGGTGTGAGCGCAGGTTGCGGCGAACGGCCTGCCGGACTCTCTCCATGAGCGTCAGGTTGATCTGGTCACGGGCGGCGGCAAGACCCTTTGCGGTAGGCGCCAGGCACGCTACCAGCATGGCCTCCACGGCGCTCCGCAGCCGTTGCGAGTTTTCCGCCTCAAGCACGGGCATGTTCCGCTCGAGCAGCAGCATGTAGTCGGCGAGCATCCGGGCACCGGGAGTGTTGATCGTCCTGCCTCTTGCGGCGTCGATCAACGGGGCGATCGTCGGGAAACTGTCACGGGCCAGGATGACCTGAATCCGTCGGTCGTCCGTCCTGCGCCGGATGGCCATCTCTTCGCCGAACGACAGGATAAAGGGTGTCTGCGGCGGCGCTTCGAACGAGATGCCGCCACGCGCCGTCACGTCGCTCGCGCTTTGCTTGCTGAGCGTGAACACCCAATGGTCGATCGCGTTGCGGCGGATGACCGAAGTCGTGCGGTTGACTGTGTTGGCGGGAGAGTTGACGCGGCTCAGGGTGATCCCGGGAACGCCCCACGTCTCGTTCTGAGCGACAAAACCCTCGTCGCGGGTTGGAGCCGGCATGACGTCGAACATCTTGTCATACCAGGCCTGCCAGCCTTCCAGCTGCCGGATGGCCGGTAGCGAGGCGGTGTCGAAATGCTCGGCCAGCATGGTTCTCTCTACAGGTGATGCGTTGCGCGCAGCCTATTACATCAGTGGTTGTGTTCCCGGGAACATCGCTCCGTGCATAGCAGCCGACCGCGCTGACGGGCGGCGTCAGCATGGGCCAGTCACGCCGGTGTGAGAATCGCCAATTCCAGGCGTTTCTTTTCTGCTTCTTCGTCAAACCTCTGGCCGACGATCTTGTAGGGGCGGCGGAACTCGAGCCTGATCGGCCAGCATTTCGGACTGAGTAGCAGGCGCCGCAGACTCTCTCCGAATCCCGGCAGATCCCGGCTCATGTCGTCCGTCATCTTGACGTGCAGCGGCATTATCCAAGCGCCCTTTTTCCAAGCAGCCTTGAGGATCTGGCCGTTTTTTATCCTGCCCATCCTGTTCGGTCCGACCGACACGTGTTCGGCTTGCTTGCTCGTTCGACCGCCTTCGAGGTGCGCAACGAAGCACTGCTGTCTGTCGAAGAGTTCCATGACCCTTTTCATTGCAGACCAGTTGAGTTTCCGCGACTCCAGCGTGTCGTCGCGGCCGACTCGAATGCAGCGTAGCCACTCATGATGCTCCGGCGTGAACCCCTTGAAGAGGTTCTTGTCCGGAAGACTCCATGGAAACATCCTGAGCCTGAACATCGCCCAGGGCCAGAACACGAGAGGGATGAAAAACGTTTCGATGAGCGATGGATGGTTTGCAACGATCAGAACGCGGCCGCGTCGCATGTAGCCCACTGCGCGCCAATAGCCGCTGATCCTGATGACGCGGAACAGTCCGAGGAACCAGAAGGGGATCCCAAGAAGAGTTCCGAGCATCACCGCCATGGCGAGGCCGCTCAAGAGCGACGCGAGTCGGTCTTTGCGCCCCCGTTGCATGAGTTTACCGTAATTCGTGTTCTCCGAATTTCAAACCCTCGAATTCAGGGAAAGAACGCCGCGGAGAATTCAGCGCGTGAGTACGCGGCGCGTCATCCGTTGCGGAAGGCGTAGCCGTAGCCGTTGAGCGCCGGCGCGCCGCCGAGATGGGCGTAGAGCACCTTCGATCCCTTGGGGAAGAGGCCCTTCTTCACCAGGTCGATGGTGCCCTGCATGGACTTACCCTCGTAGACCGGGTCGGTGATCATGCCCTCCAGCCGGGCGGTGAGGCGGATCGCCTCCTTGGTCTCCTCCGACGGCACGCCGTAGGCCGGGTAGGCGTAGTCTTCGAGCAGGACGACATCGTCGTCGGCGATCTCCTTGCCGAGCTTCACGAGCTGGGCGGTGTTGCGCGCAATCTCCAGCACTTGCGCCTTGGTCTGCGCCGGCGTGCCAGAGGCGTCGATGCCGATTACCTTGCGCTGGCGTCCGTCCTTGGCGAAGCCCACCACCATGCCGGCATGGGTCGAGCCGGTGACGGTGCAGACCACGATGTAGTCGAAGGAAAAGCCCAGCTCCTTCTCCTGCTCGCGCACTTCCTCAGCGAAGCCGACATAGCCCAGGCCGCCGAACTTGTGCACCGAGGCGCCGGCCGGGATGGCGTAGGGCTTGCCGCCCTTGGCCTTCACGTCGTCGATCGCTTCCTGCCAGCTCTTGCGAATGCCGATGTCGAAGCCGTCATCGACCAGGCGCACGTCGGCGCCCATGACGCGGCTCAGCATGATGTTGCCGATGCGGTCGTAGACGGCATCCTCGTGCGGCACCCAGCTCTCCTGCACCAGTCGGCACTTCATGCCGATCTTGGCCGCGACCGCCGCCACCATGCGGGTGTGGTTCGACTGCACGCCGCCGATCGAGACCAGCGTGTCGGCATTGGAGGCGAGCGCGTCCGGGATGATGTACTCGAGTTTGCGCAGCTTGTTGCCGCCGTAGGCGAGACCCGAGTTGCAGTCCTCGCGCTTGGCGTAGAGCTCGACCTGACCGCCGAGATGGGCGGAAAGCCGCTCCAGCTTCTCGATATGGGTGGGGCCGAAGGTGAGGGGATAACGCGGGAAGTCCTTGAGCATGGGCGGATTCATAGCAAATCGCCTCCTGAAGGTGCTCCCGAATAAGTGGATGCGTTTGCGCTCAGATTTCACTGAGGTGCTTTGTCTTTGTTGATAGTCTCATTATGAGTTAATAATCCGGAAGAATCTTCCGGAGGCCCATATCGACCGCATCGACCTCAAGATGCTGCGGCTGCTGCAGGCCAATGGCCGCTTGAGCAATGCCGAGCTGGCCAAGAAGGCGGGCGTCAGCGCCGCGACCTGCCATCGTCGCACGCAGCGCCTGTTCGAGGAGGGCCTGATCGCCGAGGTGCGGGCCATGGTCGATCCGCGCAAGGTCGGCCGCGGCGCGCTGGTCATGGTGGGCGTGGTGCTCGACCGCTCGACGCCGGAGAGCTTCGCCCAGTTCGAGAAGGCGGTGGCGAAGCTCCGCTTCGTGCTCGACTGCCACCTGGTGGCCGGCGACTTCGACTACTTCCTGAAGATAAGGGTCGGCGACATGGCCGACTTCAACCGCATCCACGGCGAGCAGCTGATCGCGCTGCCCGGCGTGCGCCAGACCCGCACTTTTTTCGTGATGAAGGAAGTCGTCGACGGCGCGCCGCTCGATTTTTGAGGTCAGGGTGTGAGGATCTCCTAATCGAACAACGTGAGATCGATCGCGTGGCCCATCTTGCAATAGCCGCTATCGCTCGGGTGCAGGCCGTCGCCGCAGTCGTCGACTGTCCGCATCTGGGTCGGGATCTGGGGATCAAGCAACGCGGCGTCGAAATCGGCGACGCCGTCGAAGGCCCCGCTTTCCCGTATCCAGGCATTCACCGTGACCCGGTGCCTTTCCCGCGTCGGGTTCCAGGCATTTGCCATGAAGGTTTCATTGCCGAACGGGGTCAGCGTCGCGCCGAACAGCTTGATGCCGGCGCTGTGGGCGCGAACCACCATCTGCTGCAGCCCGGCGATCATCTGCTCGGCAGTGACTTCCTCTTCAGGCCTGGCCCAACGGTTGCGCAGATCATTGGTGCCGAGCATGACGATTGCGTGCGTTACTCCCGGCTGCGCCAGCACGTCGCGGTCGAAGCGTCGGAGACCGCTATCGCCGCGAATGTCGTGCAGAATCCGGTTGCCGCCCAGTCCGTTGTTGACGACGCCAAACGGGCGTCTGCCATGGGCGACGAGGCGACGCGCCAGCTGGTCGGGCCATCGACAGTAGGCGTCGATCGTCGAAATGTTGCCGTCGGTCAGCGAGTCCCCGAGCGCCACGACCCCGCAAGCCTCGCTCGAGGCGAGCACATCGACGCCGCACAGGAAGAACCACTGATCCGACAGATTGCCAACCGGCATCACCCGATCGGCAACGAAATTGCCCGGCGGCGATATGTAGTTGGTCTGCCTTGCATAGCGGCCGGTGATCGAGAAATTCGCCAGCACTTCGCCCGGCAGATGAAAGCTGACCGCAAGATCAGCTAGCGGCGGAACGGAAAGCTCGACCGGGTCGCTGAACAGCACCGCACCGGCCGCAATGACGGTCGAATCACTGCCGCCGAAGCTCAACTTGCGGCCGCTATCCTCGACGATCGCGGGTCCCTTGTCGCGCAACGCAATTTGCGCCGCGCCGATGGTAAGCGGGCGATTGCCGTATGCGTTTGAGATCCGCACCCGCAGTCGGTCGCCACCGAGGCTGATGCGCGGGTTCATGCGCAGCGTATGGTTGTTGAACCCGACAACGCCTTCAGCCGGCGCAGGCGCTGCCGCCCAGGTTCCGACCCAATGTCCGTCGCTTGGCATCGGTATCCCAAACTAGTTCATGAGGCCGTAGAACTTGCCGGCGTTCTCGCAGGTGATCTTGTGAGTGACGTCGTCCGGCAGGTGGCCGAACTGCTTGGCGATGTATTCCGAGGAATCCGGCCAGATGCCGTCGGGATGCGGGTAGTCGGAGCCCCACATCAGGGTTTCGACGCCCATGTCCTCGATCAGCTTGGTGCCGATGCGGTCATACTGGAACGTGGCACGGCACTGGCGGCGCCAGTATTCGCTCGGCAGGAGCTTCATCTTTATGTCGCGGTATTGGTCGAGATACTCGTTGTCCATGCGGTCGATCAGGTAGGGAAGCCAGCCGATCCCGCTCTCGCCGAACACCACCCGGAACCGCGGGAAGCGCTCGAACACCGCCGCACCCATCAGCGCCGTCAGGATGTGGCCGAGCGTCATCTGGAACATGCAGATGCTGCTGTAACGCATGGCGAGGCCGGCAGCGCCGGTGGTCTGGGCGCGGAGCTTCGGATCGACCGACGGGAAGGTGTGGAAATGGAGCGGCAACTGCGTCTCGTCGATCGCCGCCCATAGCGGATCCCACATCGGATGCCACATCGGCGTCATGTTCCAGGAACAGCTGAGCTCGACGCCTTTGACGCCGAGCTTGGCGACGCGATGCACTTCCTTCACCGCGGCGGGGATGTCGCCGAACGGTAGGCAGGCCAGGCCGATCATCCGCTGCGGATGGCGCTTGCAGAAGTCGATGATGAAGCTGTTGTAGATGCGCAGCATTTCCGCTGAGGCGCCGGCGTCCTCCAGCTTCGCCGCGGCGGCGAGCACGCCGTAGATCACCTCGGCGTCGACGCCGTCCTTGTCGAGCTCCTGGGCGCGCAGGTCGGGGTCGCCCGGGCGGCGGACGCCGTTGAGACCGGCGTCATACAGACCAGTCTCCGCCATGCGGTCGGCGCGGTGCTGCTTGCCGGGTTCGTACTTGCGGCCTGCCGAGCCGACGCCGGCGATCAGCCCGAAGGAGGCGCCGTTGCGCGCGACCCACTCCTTGCCGTTCGGTCCTTCGCTGACGAAGGGCATCCGCTCCTTGAGATCGCCTGATGCTTCCGAAGTGAAGAGATCCGGCGGCAACCAGATCATATCGAGATGGCAATCGGCCGAGATTCGTTTGTATTGCATCTGCTTCAACTCCCTACGGCGGATCAGATACCGAGTACTCGAGAGCACTTGCCAACGGATTGAAGACCGCCATCCTGCACGTGTGGGATGTCCATGTCGAGCAACCATGGAGGAAACGCATGCGGCGAGTCATCGATCTGGAATGCGTGCTGCCACCGGATGAGAACGGCGTTGCGCGGCAATATTTCGGTGCCGCCGGTCACCGCATCGGCGAGGGCGATCCCGAGCTGCTGCCGCCATTGCCGGGCTACGGCTTCGAGAACTACCGCAACATCTTCACACGCCGTGAGGGCGGCGCGCGCCAGCCGGACGCCGCGAAGCCCGCCGGCAAGTCGCTGGCCGAGATCGTTGCGCAGATGGATCGCGACGGTGTTCAGACCTCGGTGATCCATCGCATGCCGAACGACCTGCTGGCGAGGATCGTGCAAGCCTATCCGACGCGCTTCTTCGGCCTCGCCACGCTCAGCCCGTTCGACGGCATGCGTGGGGTGCGCGAACTGGTGAGGCTGGTGCGCGAGGAGAAGGTGCAGGGCCTGCGCGTCGGCGCCCTGTACAACGGCCTCGCCGCCAGCGACCGGCGCTACTACCCGCTCTATGCCAAATGCGTCGAGCTGGACATTCCGGTGCGCATCTACACCTCGATGAACTACGCCAACGACCGGCCTTACGATCTCGGCCACCCGCGCCACCTCGACCAGGTGGCGATCGACTTCCCGGAACTCAGGATCATCGCCGGCTTGGCCGGCTGGCCATGGATCAACGACATGGTCGGTCTTTTGCGCCGGCACCCGAACCTCGTTTGCGACACCGCCTCGCACCATCCGCGCTACTTCGGCACCGCAGGCTCGGGCTGGGAGATGCTGCTGCAGTTCGGCAACACGCTGCTGCAGGACAAGGTGATGGTCGGCTTTTCCGCCGAGCAGTTCGGCCTGTCGATTGCGGAGATGGTGAAGCTGTACGAAGCACTGCCGCTGAAGGAAGCCGTGGTGGAGAAGTGGCTGTACGGCAACGCCAGGCGCTTCCTTCGGCTCCCCTGACGTTCGTAGCCTGCCCGTGCGAACTTGACTTCAAATCTCCTTGTACGGAACGAGATTGTCCGTAGTCAGCAGCAGAAGCTGATCGGTCCTGAATATCTGCCGAGCAATGTCTCGCACGACCTTGATGGCGTCCGAATCCGATTCTTTGAGTCCGGATTGGATGCTCATGTCGCTCCCGTTGTCGTACTTCCTCGCCTTCAAGGTCAGCCCGTGACCTTCGATGGTCACATAGTAGCCGTGGTAGCTTGGGCCACCGGATACAGTGTCCTGATCGAACCGCTCGAGCGTGACGGAATAGTCCCTTCCGTTTACCGCTATGGCCTTTCTGTCGATCATGCCAGTTCGCCTCTCGCCGCCGTTCCAGGCACAGTCTAGCCGGTGCGGCCGTAGCGGTCGGCGGAAAATGGGGCTATCCTCGCGTGGCGCGTTCATGAAGTCGAGGCAACAGCATCGTCCAAGGCCCTTTAGCCGAGGAGAACCCGCATGCTCTCGAAGGAAGACAACGAACTGATTTCCCGCACCGGCCCCGGCACGCCGATGGGCAATGCGATGCGGCGCTACTGGGTCCCTGCCTGCCTGTCGAGCGAGATCGGCGAAGCGGACGGTGCGCCGGTGCGCGTCAAGTTGATGGGCGAGGAGCTCGTCGCCTTCCGCGACACCGAGGGGCGCATCGGGCTGGTCGAGGAGTATTGCCCGCATCGTCGCGTGTCGCTCTATTTCGGGCGCAACGAGGAGTGCGGCCTGCGCTGCGTCTATCACGGCTGGAAGTTCGACGTGACC
The DNA here is from genome assembly GCF_007992495.1 of Reyranella soli. GTDB lineage: Bacteria > Pseudomonadota > Alphaproteobacteria > Reyranellales > Reyranellaceae > Reyranella > Reyranella soli. The sequence goes on along the minus strand of NZ_BKAJ01000048.1, from coordinate 27,974 downwards.
GGCGCCTGCGTCGATCAGCTGAACGAGCCGGAGGAACACCAGTTCAAGCACAAGGTGAAGCTCGTGGCCTATCCGACCTGCGAGCTCGGCGGGATCGTCTGGGCCTACCTCGGACCGGCCGAGAAGATGCCGCCCTTGCCGAAATTCGCCTGGACCCAGGTGGCGGAAGCCCGCCGCCACGTCACCAAGGTCGTCGAGGAATGCAACTACCTGCAGGCGCTCGAAGGCGGCATCGACACCTCGCACGCGCCGATCCTGCACCGGTTGCTGACCGACAAGTCGACGCGCGGCGGCCTGAAGCCGTCGAGCCCGTTCGTGCGCGGCAAGGCGCCGAACTTGCGTGTCGACATCACCGACTACGGCTATCTCTACGCCGGGGTGCGGCCGCTTGCCGAGGGCGACATCCACGTGCGGACCTATCACTTCATCATGCCGTTCCACCAGATCCGCCCGTCGCGTTCGGAAAGCGGATTGCGGACCGACGCCGGCCATATCTGGGTGCCGATCGATGACCACAACTGCATGGTCTACAACTGGATCTACAGCATCACCGATCAGCCGCTGACCGCGGAAGACCGTCTCGAACGCGGCCTCGGCAATGGGCCGTTGCATGTCGACCAGACGACCTTCCGTTCGTTCCAGAACCGGACGAACAACTACGGCCTCGACCGCAAGGTGCAGAAGACCGAGAGCTACACCGGCATCGACGGCATCAACCAGCAGGACCGCGCCCTGCAGGAAAGTATGGGCCGGGTCGTCGACCGCAGCCGCGAGCATCTAGGCCCCGCCGACAAGGCGATCATCCAGGCCCGCAAGCTGCTGCGCGAAGCGGTGAAGGCAGTCGAAGCTGGCCAGCAGCCGGCCGGCACCGGCATCAGCTACTACACGGTCAAGGCCGGCGAAGACGTCTTCGCGCGCGATGCCGACTGGCACCAGGCGTTGGCGCCCGACATCACCAAGGACAGGATCCTGCAGACCGTGTAGGCGCTCTGAGCGAGCGCCCGGGTCAGAACGGCAGGCCGACGTAGTTCTCGGCCAGCATGACCTGGGCGGCACGCGAGGAAGCGAGATAGTCGAGCTCGGCGATCTGCATCTGCCGCTCGAAGCTTTGCGGGGCATGCAGCTTGTGCAGCAGCATCGTCATCCACCACGAGAAGCGCTCCGCCTTCCAGACGCGCGCCAATGCGGTGTCGCTGTAGGCAGCGAGGAGGTCGTCGTTGTTCGTCTTGTAGTGCGCGACCAGGGCGCGGCAGAGGTAGTGCACATCGGAGGCGGCAAGGTTCAGGCCCTTGGCGCCGGTCGGCGGCACGATGTGCGCGGCATCGCCCGCCAGGAACAGGCGGCCATGCTGCATCGGCGTCGAGACGAAGCTGCGCAGCGGGGCGATGCTCTTTTCGATCGACGGACCCGTCGTGATGTTGGGTGACGCCGAACCCAGCCGCACCTTGAGTTCATCCCATACCCGCGCGTCGGACCATTCTTCGATCTTGTCGTCGAGATCGCATTGCAGGTAGTAGCGGCTGCGCGTCAACGACCGCATCGAGGCGAGTGCAAAGCCATGGTCGTGGCTGGCATAGATCAGCTCCGGTGAGCAGGGCGGCACGTCGGCCAGGATGCCGACCCAGCCGAAAGGATAGACGCGCTCAAAGGTCTGCCGGATCGACTCCGGCAGGGTCGGTCGACTGACCCCGTGGAAGCCGTCGCATCCGGCGATGAAGTCGCAGACCAGCTCCCGTCTTTTGCCGGCGACGTCGAAAGCCAGGCGCGGGCGATTGCTGTTGGGGTCGTCAATGACGACGTCCGACGCCTCCCAGACGATCAAGCCGTCGCCGGACAGCCGCGCCGCGATGAGATCCTTGGTGACTTCGGTCTGCCCGTAGACGGTGACTGTCTTGCCGACGAGCTCGCGAAAGTCGATGCGAAAGCGTCGGCTGCCGCTGCCGATTTCCACACCGTCATGCACCAGCCCTTCGCGGTGCAGGCGTTCGGCGACGCCCGCCTCCTCGAGCAGGCCGACCGTGCCCTGCTCGAGCACGCCGGCGCGGATGCGATTCTCGACGTAGCTCCGCGAGCGCGCCTCGACGATGACGCTCTCCACGCCATGCACCTTCAGGAGCCGCGCCAGCAAAAGGCCGGCCGGGCCCGCGCCAATGATGCCGACCTGGGTCCTCTCTTCCATCGCGGTAGCCTACTATCAAACTGTTTGGCTACAAAACAAATTGGCCAGCTACCAGCTCATGCGCACGCCGGCGGTGAGCGCATGCGCGCTGTCCTGGCCCGCGATGTTGCCCTCGTAGCGGAGATAGGCCGACGTCCCGTCGGCAATCGCGGTGTTGGCCGAAAAGCCCACCACCGCACCGTCGCGCGTCGGCGAAATGCCGTAGGTCGTGAACGGCATGAGCGGCGCGCCCGCCAGGGTCGCCGTCACCGGCCTCGCCGTGTCGGCATACTCGTGGCTCCAGCCCAGCCGCAGCTGCAGCGCGAGCTTCTCGCGCCAGCCGAGGTCGATCGCGGCGCCGAGCTGGGCACCGAGCACCGACCGCAGCGAGTTCGTCGTCTGGCCCGCCACGGTAAGATTGAGCGACTGTGCCCCGTTCTCGGTGAAGCCGTTCATCGCGCCGGTGTAACCCTGGAGCCGGGCGAACGGCGTGACGGCGGCGTCGGCCGGGGTGCCGATATCGAAGCGGTAGCCGCCCTCGATCTGACCGTACCACTGATTCGCCCCGGCGCTGCCCTGCGCGGTGCGCGGCTGCAGGCCGGGGATGAAGATTTGCCGCCACATCTGATTGTAGCTGTAGGCGTAGCCGAGCACGGCGTCGGCATAGACCTTGTCCTGCCGATAGCCGCCATAGAGGCCGGCGAGAAAGGTGTCGGTGGTGCCGTTGCCGCTGAAGCCCGAAGTCCACTGCGTGCCGGCGGTGTAGCCCGCCGTCACGCCGACACTGAGGCCGGGTGCGACCACGCGATCCAAACCGGCCGCGAAGCCGCCGACGCTATAGGTGACCGCGCCTGTACCCGCGTTGGCGCCGATCGTGCCGAGGCCGCCCAGCGCGCCACCCCACGCTCCCCAGGCGGCCGGCGGGCTCACGTCGCAGGCGACATCGCACGCTTCGGCCAGGGCGACGCGATTGCTGGCCGGGCTGCCGCCGCCGCTCGTCTGGTTGGCGAAGTTGTTCATGAAGAGCAGGGCGCCCTGCACCAGGGTGCTCGAGAAGCTCGAGTAGTTCTGGCCGCTCAGCGACGTCAGCGTCGCCTGTGCCAGCGCCGGCGACTGGGTGTTGGTGGCCATGGTGCCCAGCACCGTTGCGAAATCGCCGGTCGCGGTGAAGACGTTGGCGTCGAGCACCCGGCCGACGGTCTGTTGCGTCGCCGTCTGACCCGCTGCGGCGAAGCCGCCCACCTGCAGGGTCAGATAGACGTTGTTGGCGTCGTAGCTGAGCGACGGCAGCAGGAACGGATAGAGGCTGTTGGCCGACGCGAAGGTGCCGGCAACGCCGCCGGTGGCATTGAGGATGGTGTAGGTCGTGCGTGGCGCCTGCACGCCCGAGGCGCCGACGACGCTGACCGTGCCATTGAGGGAAGCGGTGCCCGGCGTTCCCGTCACGTTGATGCGGTCGCTCTGGCCCACTGCACTGGTTTCGACCTGATAGGTGCCACCGTTCTGCGCCAGGCTGCCGTTCACCGTCATGGTGCCGATCGAGTTGCCCGGCGCCAGCGCGCCGAAGTTGGCCACGTTGCCGACGATCGTGCCGGTGCCGGAGAGCAAGCCTGCATTCACGATCGAGCCGGTCACCACGCCGTTGTTGGCGAAGCTGCCGGCGTTGCTGATGCTGCTCAGCATCGTGCCGTTATTGACGATCGTGCCCTGGTTCAGCAGCGAGGCATTGACCGACTGGAAGGTACCGGCGTTGTTGAGCGTCGCGCCGGGCGAGACCGCATAGCCGCCGCCCGTCACGAAGGTGGCGCCCGGCAAGGTGGTGAGGTTGCCGATCAGGGTGCCGCTCAGCGCCAGGGTGCCGCCGCCGACGATGGTGCCGCCGGTGTAGGTGTTGTTGCCGCCGAGCACCAGGATGCCCGTGCCGAGCTTGGTGAGGCTGCCCGGGCCGCTGATGTTGTTGCTCCACATGTCGATGGCGTGGAAGCCACCCTTGGAGGCATCCATCGTCACCGTGACGTTGGAGGTGAAGGCGCCGTAGCCGCCCGCGGCGGCGAACAGGTTGAGCCGCTCCCAGCCGGAGCCGTCGTCGAGCGGTGCGCCCGACGGCAGCTCGGTGCTCGCCAGCACGTCCCGCCGCTGGCTCGCCGAGAGATAAGGGAAGCGCGAGGCGATCAGCAGCTCGGCATTGGTGGGGACGACCGGCGCGAGATTGGTCGGGCCGGTGGTAGGCAGGCCGTAGTTGGTCAGCGCGGCATAGGCCTGGCTGGCGGCGGTGAACTGCGCCGCCGTCGGGAAGGTTCCGTTGGCGATGCAGGTCGCCACGTTGGTGGCGCAGGTCGCATAGGGTACGGGCACGCCGCCTGCGATCGCTCCGCGCAGCGTGGCCGCCGTCGACTGCAGCAGGGCCTGATAGTCGCCGGTGACGAAGGATTGGTTGTTCGCCAGCACCTGGACCATCGTGTAGTAGGCCGCGATGCGACCGCCGATGATGTCGGTCGGATAGTGCACGCCGATGAAGTTGCGGCTGAGGCCGAACAGCTGGGCCGACACCATCAGGTCCTGATAGGCCTCCGGCATCATGACGGCATAGGTCAGGGCGGCGAGGCTGCTGCCCATCATGTGTGCACTGGGGAAGGACCCCGACGTCGACTTTGCCGAATCCGACTCCCAGTTGGCGGTTTGCACCGCCGCCGGACAGTTGGCGGCCGCCGTGCCCGCGGGACAAGGGACCGTGGCATTGGTCCACTGGTTTCCCCAGATGACCGCGTTGGTCTGGAAGGGGTGCGGATCGATGTTGGCGAGATTGTAGGGGCCCGACTGTCCGAAGCTCTGGTACGTGGTGAAGCCGGTGTAGCTCTTCAGGAACGTCGCCTGGGAGGAGATGTTGGGGACCTGGAAGGCGTTGTTGACGGCGGTCATCACGCTGCTGTTGCCAAGAGCGGCCAGGACGTTGGCATCCAGCGACGAGGGGTTGTTGTAGGGTTGCCAGATCTGGGTCAGCACGGCCGCGAGGTTGGCGTTCGCCGCCGCCTGGAGTTGCTGGTTGTAGGTCGGGCTCTGGTAAAGGCTGGTCTGGGTCTGGAAGCTGGCAGACAAGGCGTTTGTCCCGACCAGGGTCGTGAAGGGCGACAGGAGTGACGTCAGCTGGTTCTGCTGGGTGGTGGTGCATGCGGCGGTGACGCAGGCCGTGGCGGTTTGTGCACCCGCCGGCGCGGCATGGATCAGCGATCCCGTGGCCAGCGCGAACGCCGCACTGAGCCCGTATTGACGCGCCTGTCTCATAGTCCTCCCCCTCGCGCGCCCAACGCGGCGTGCTTTCTTGGTTGTAGCGCCGCGTCAGGTCAGCGTTTCGAGCATCCGCACCAGGAGCTGGGCGCGCGGCACCAGCGAGGCGTAGCTGATCTGTTCGTCGAGCGCGTGGGCGCCGCGGCCGTCGGCGCCCAGCCCATCGAGAGTCGGGATGCCCAGCGCGGCGGGAAAGTTGCCGTCGCTGACGCCCCCGGTGAGCGGCGTGTCTTCCAGCACAAAGCCGATCTCGGCGGCGCACGCCTTGGCGTGCTCGAACAAGGCGGTGATGCCGGCGTTCTTCTCGTAGGGCGGCCGGTTGATACCGCCCGTCACCTCGACGCGGCAGTCGGGATCGAACGGCGTGCGCTGCAGCACTCGGTTGACGACGGCATCGACGTCAATGCCGGGCGGCACGCGCAGGTCGATGGTGGCGGTGGCAAGCGCCGGCACCACGTTGGGCGCGCTGCCGCCGCTTGCCATGCCGACCACGACCGAGATGCCTTTGTCGTAGTCGGTCATCGCTTCGAGATCGAGGATCTGGCGCGCGAGCTCGCGCAGCGCGCTGCGGCCGTCCTGCGGCCGCGAGCCGGCATGCGAGGCACGGCCGGTGATGGTCATGTCGAAGCGGCCCCATCCCTTGCGCGCCGTCACGCACTTGCCGCCGTCACGCGCCGGCTCCATGACCAGCACGTACTTCGACTTCAGCGCGGCGGCCTCGATGGCGGCGCGGCTGGTCGGGCTGCCGACCTCCTCCTCGGGGATATAGAGCACGCGCACCGGCAGCTTGGTGCGCCGGCCTTCGCGGACGAAATGTTGCAGGGCATAGAAGCCCATGTAGGAGCCGGCCTTCATGTCGTAGATGCCCGGCCCGAACACCGCATCGCCTTCGCGGCGGAACACGTGGGTGGTCGCCAGCGCGCCGACCGGATGGACCGTGTCGAGATGGCCCATGATCAGGATGCCGGGCTCGTCCTCGTCGCCCCACGGTGCGCGCGCTTCGAGGATGTCGCCGAAGCCGTCGCGTCCCGGCGTGCGCTTGGTCGGCGCGCCGATCCGCGCCAGGTCGCTCTCGACCACGTCGACCAGGCGGTTGACCGCGACGCCGTCGTGGCTCGGCGTCTCGATTTCGACCCAGCGGCGGATGCCGGCCAGGATCTCCTCGCTGTCGAAGGTGGGAATGTTGGAACGGGCGGGGGAGTCGGTCATGTCACGCCAGAGTTCGGTTACGGGGGAAGCTCGCGCCAGCGCAGGCAGCTTACCAGATGGCCGGTCGTTGCCGGCTCGGGCTCGGGGCGACTCAGCGCGCATTGCAGCTCGGCGGCCGGGCAGCGCGGATGGAACGCACAGCCCGCCGGAACGGCGCCCGGCTTGGGCGGCTCGCCCAGCACCGGCGCGTTCTGCACCAGTTCGCTGTCGAGCCGCGGCGAGGCCGCGAGTAGGGCGCGGGTGTAGGGATGGCGCGGCATGCTGAACACTTCGTCGGTCGGCGCGATCTCGACGATGCGGCCGAGGTACATGATGGCCACGCGATCGCACAGCCGGCGCACGACCGAGAGGTCGTGGCTGATGAAGAGATAGGTGAGACCGAGCCGCGCCTGCAGGTCACGCAGCAGGCGCAGCACCGTCGCCTGCACCGACAGGTCGAGGCCGGCGGTGGGCTCGTCCAGGATCACCAACCTCGGCTCAAGCACCAGGATGCGGGCAATGCCGACACGACGCAGCTGGCCGCCCGACAGCTCGTGCGGATAGCGGCCGGACGTCGCCGGATCGAGGCCGACCTCGGCGAGCGCGCGACGCATGCGCACCTGCCGGTCGGCGGCCGAGCGGTTGCCGCGGATTTTCAGGCCCTCTTCGAGCGAACGGCCGATCGACCACCAGGGATCGAGCGCGGCGCCGGGATCCTGATGGACGTACTGGATGTCGCTGCGCACGCGCCGGGCTTCGATGGGCGCCAGGCCGCCGACGGCGCGACCTTCAAGGATGATGTCGCCCGCGCTCTCGCGCTGCACGCCGAGCAGGGTTCTGGCCAGGGTCGACTTCCCGCAGCCGCTTTCGCCGACCAGCCCCAGGATCTCGCCGCTCCTGACCTGGAGATCGACGCCATCGACGGCGCGCACGCCGGCGCTGTGTCGGCCGATCAAAGGTCGGGACTGACCGAGCACGGTCGCGAGGCTGCGCGTTTCGAGGAGCACGTCGCGCGCGGCGGTCATGGCGTGGCGCCCTGCGGGAGGGGAAGGCGGTAACGAGGGCAGGCCACGTCGTGGCGCTCCGACGTTTGTTCGATGATGGGCCGCGCACTGGCGCAGTCTGCGACGGCGATCGGGCAGCGCGGGTGGAAGCGGCAGCCTTGTGGCGGCGCGAACGGGCTCGGCACGCTGCCCGGGATGCCGCCGAGATCGGTCGCGCGATCGGGGTGGCAGGCCAGCAGCAGGCGGGCATAGGGATGGGCAGCCTCGTTGATCAGTCGCCGCGTCGGCGCGGCCTCGACGGTCTGGCCGGCATAGATCACGCTCACCTCGTCGCAGAGCTGGGCGACGACGCCGAAATCGTGGGTCACGAACAGCATCGAGAGGTCGAATTCGGCGACCAGATTGCGCAGCAGCATCAGCACCTGCTGCTGCGTCGTGACGTCGAGCGCCGTCGTCGGCTCGTCGGCGATTAAAAGCCTCGGCTGGCACGACAGGGCGGCAGCGATCAGCAGCCGCTGACGCTGGCCGCCAGAGAATTCGTGCGGATAGCGTTCGAGGGCGCGCTCCGGATCGGGCACCTGCACCGCGCGCAAAAGCTCGACCAGGCGTTCGCGATGGCGCCCCTTCCACTGCGGCGGCGCGTGCCAGCGCATGGTCTCGAGCATCTGGGTGCCGACGCGGAACACCGGATTGAGGGCAAGGAACGGATCCTGAGGAATGAAGCCGATGGCGGCGCCGCGGACCTCGCGCGCCAGCACGTCGGGCGGCAGCTTCGCGAGATCGCGACCTTCGAACACAATCTCGCCGGCATCGATGCGCGCGCGCGTCGGCAGGACGCCCAAGATGGCCTTGATCAGGGTCGACTTCCCGCAGCCCGATTCGCCCACGACGCCGACGATGCGGCCGCGCGGAATTTCCAGGTCGACGCGATCGAGGATGCGCGCGATGCCTTCGTCGCCCCTGATCGACACGGCGAGGTTTGAGACTTTCAGCAGCGCGTCGTTCATCGCGAGCGCCTCAGGCGGGGATCGACCAGGTCGCGCAAGCCGTCACCCAGCAGGTTGAAGCCCAGCACGGCGATCAGGATGGCCAGGCCGGGGAAGGTGGCGAACCACCAGGTCTCGGGCAGGAACTTGCGGCTTTCGGCGATGGCGAGGCCCCAGTCGGGATCGGGCGGCGTGGCGCCGACCCCGAGGAAACCCAGCACGGCCGCGGTCAGGATGGTGAAGCCCATGCCGATCGTGGCGCGCACGATGATGGGCGAGGCGGCGTTGGGCAGGATATGCAGGAACACGATGCGCACGGTGGAGGCGCCGACGCCCTGCAGGGCCTCGACGAACAGCGAGGTCCTGAGGCGGCGCGTCTCGGCGTAGACGGTGCGGGTGAAGAACGGCCAGTAGGTCAGGGCGAGCGCCAGCATGGCCGTGCTGAGGCCGGGCTTCATGAGCTGCGCCAACGCGAGCGCCAGGATGAGCTGCGGCACGGCCAGCACCACGTCGGTGACGCGCATGATGAGCTCGCTGCGCCAGCCGCCGAGGTAGCCGGCGAACAGCCCCAACGGCACGCCGATCAGCATCGCCGAGCCGACCACGGTCAGCGCGATGACGAAGGCGCTCTGCGTGCCCAGCACGACGCGGCTGAAGATGTCGCGGCCGAGATTGTCGGTGCCGAACCAGAACTCCGCCGACGGCGGCTTGAAGCGCGCCAGCAGGTTCGACTGGAAGGCGGCCTCGGGATGGGGCGCGAGTTCGGTAGCGAACACCGCCACGAACAGGCCGAACAGCACGATGGCGAGACCCATCACCGCCGGCACATCGCGCAGGAATTTCAGCGCTATCAGCCTCATAGCTGCTCGGCGACGCGCGGATCGAGCAGGCCGTGCACCAGGTCGACCAGGATGTTGATCACGGCGTAGATCACGCCGACAACGAGAGTCACCGCCAGCACCGCCTTGTAGTCGCTGCTCAGGATCGCCTGCACGGCGTAGCTGCCGAGGCCGGGCCAGTCGAAGATCGCCTCGACCGCGACCGCGCTTGACACCAGGGCGCCGAACAGGAGCCCGATCTGCGTGACGGCGGCGATCACCGAATTGCGCAGGACGTAGATCCAGACGATGCGGTGCCTCGGATAACCGACAGCGGTCTCGTACTGCACGAAGTCGCGCTGCATGGTGTCGAGCACGCCGACACGGGCGAAGCGGGCGATGGTGGCGAGTGCCGGTACGGCAAGCGTGATCGCCGGCAACGCGATGTGCCGCAGGCTGCTGACGAACTGGTCCCAACGCCCGGCCAGCAGCGAATCGACCAGGAAGAACCCGGTCACGCTGGGCGGTGCGCCGATATTCACCCCGATGCGGCCGCGCAAGGGCAGCCATTCGAGCTCCATCGAGAACAGGAGCTGCAGCATGATGGCGAACCAGAACGACGCCACGGCGAGCCCGCCCACAGTGACGACGCGCACGACATGGTCGAGCAGGCCGTTGTGGTGAACGGCCGACAGCGTGCCGAGCGGGATGCCGATCAGCGTCGCCAGCAGCAGCGAGACGAAGATCAGTTCGAGCGTGGCGGGCAGGGTACGGCGCACGTCATCCATCACCGGCCGGTTCGAGAACACTGAGTTGCCGAGGTCGCCCGACGCGACCTGGCCGACATAGATGGCGAACTGCTCGTAGAGCGGCCGGTCGAAGCCGTACTTGCGCCGAATCTCCTGGACCTGCTGCGGAGTCGCGGTTTCGCCCGCGAGCGTGGTGGCGGGGTCGGCCGGCACCACGCGCACCAGCACGAAGGTGAGCACCATCAGCCCGAGCAGGGCCGGGATGGCCAGAAGCAGACGGCGGATCAGGAAGAGGAGCAACGAGTAAATTCTCTGATGAGCAAAACACGTCTTAACAACCTAGGCTCCTCTCACCCTCATGCTCCTCTCCCCCGCTAGAGGGAGAGGTTGGGAGAGGGGGCTACGCACGTCGATTCCCCCTCTCCTAGCCTCTCCCTCTAGCGGGGGAGAGGAATATGAAGTCGAAGAGAAGAGCAGGAGCGCGGCGCGTTCAGACCTTGGCTCACTCCGACAGCGACATCCAGCGCAGGTCACCGCCGCCGCCGACCGGGCTGAACTTGTAGCCCTGCACGCGCTTGCTGAGCCCACGCAGCTGGATGGTGTTGTAGACCCAGATGTCGGGCGAATCCTCGACGATGCGCGCCGTTGCCTGCTGGTAGAGCTTGTCGCGCTCGGCCTTGGTGCTGGTCGAGCGCGCCTTGCGCAGCAGCTCGTCGACCTCGGGGTTGCCGTAGTAGGACGACGCCTTCCAGGTGCCGAAGAACTGCGTGTCGTACATCTGGCCGATCCAGTTCTCGGGATCGACGAAGTAGGTGCTGACCCAGTGGATCCAGAGGTCCGGCGAGGTTTCGGGCTTGCCGGTCGCCGAGGTGATCTGCGGCCAGGTGCTGGGCACGATCTTCATCTTGATGCCGAGCTTCTGCAGGTCGGCCTGGAACATCTGGGCAGCCTGCGAGGTCTGCTCGAGCTCGCTCTGGATGTGGATCTCGACCTCACGATCGAGCTTGGCGCCTTCGGCCTTGGCCTTGTCGCAGTACGCCTTCGCCGCCGCGGGATCGAATTTGTAGCCCGCGAGGTTGGGCGGGTTGCCCCACAGGTTGCGCGGATTGGGACCGGGATTGCGGTCGACATAGCCCTTCAGGATCACCTGGTTGAAGCCGTCGTAGTTGAAGGCCGAGGCGAAGCACTTGCGGGCGTTGGCGTTGTCGAACGGCGGCTTCTTGTTGTTCATGCGGATAATGAAGACGCGCATGGATTCGTCTCGGGCGACGCGGGTGCGCGCGTTCTTCTCGACCCGTTCCACCTGGTCGGTCGGCAGGTAGGAATCGGTGGCGTCGATCTCGCCGCGCATCAGCGCCAGCACGCGCGTCGACGTCTCGGCCACGGGACGGGAGCGCACCAGGTCGATCGGCTTGGCATTGTCGGCCCAGCCCTTGAAGTGATCCTTGTTGCGAATGAGGTCGAGCGCTTCGCGCGGCCGGTAGGACGCCGGATCGAGGCGATAGGGGCCGCTGCCGGCGTCGTTGGCCGAGAGCCACGTCGAGCCGAAGTCGTTGTCCTTCACGTTCGCCTCGACCTGCTTCTGGTTGACGATGGCAACCAGCGGGATGGCGGCGAGGAACGGCGCATAGGGCTTGTCGAGCACGAAGCGCACCGTCTCGGCGTCGGGTGCCGTGACGTTGTCGGGCTTCAGCACCGGCAGGAAGGCGCCAGCCGGCCCGCGCTTCATGCCGAGCAGGCGGCGGAAGCTGTAGACCACGTCGTTGGCGCTGACCGGGCTGCCGTCGTGGAACTTGGCGCCCGGGACCAGCTTGAAGGTCCAGGTCAGGCCGTCCTCGCTCACCTGGTGGGCCGAGGCCAGCCACGGCTGCAGCTCCGGCGGATTGCCCGAGTAGCGATAGAGCGTGTCGTACATGTTGAGCAGGATGAACTGCATCGGCACGTCGAAGATGGCATGCGGATCGAGGCCCGCCGGCAGAGTGTCGCCCCAGACCAGGACGTTCTTGTCCTGCTGGGCCTGCGGCGGCGTCGGTGCCGCCCAGAGGCCGAGCGCCAGTGCGCCGGCCAGGGCCAATGTCGTGAAGCGTGTCATGCGGTCCCCCTTCTTCCCTTCCTGTACTGCCGTGATCCCCGGTCGCGACTCTGAGCCCGCTGGTATCGCAGGGCAAGACCCGCAGGCGCGATGCTCCTTGCCGCAGGCAGGAACGCTGCCCTAGGCTTGCCAAAAGCGTGCCAGCGATCGGGAGAGTTTCGATGTCCGGCGTGAGCAGCGAAGAGATTCCCATTATCGACGTGTCGGGCGCCATCGCTGGCGACGCCGATGCACTTGCGCGCTGCGCCCAGGAACTGCGCCATGCCTACGAGGATGTCGGCTTCTGGTTCATGACCGGGCACGGCGTGCCGCAGTCGCTCGTCGACCAGGTGTTCGTCGAAGCCAGCCGGTTCCATGCCCAGCCGCTGGACGACAAGCTCAGGCTCAAGATCAACGAGCACAATATCGGCTACCTGGCGATGAAGGCGGCAACCACGCGCCATTCGGACGTCAGCACCAACAACAAGCCCAACCTCAACGAAGCATTCTTCGTCAAACGTGACCTGCCGCTCGATCATCCCGATGTGATCGCCAACAAGCGCTTCCGCGGCGCGAACCAGTGGCCGGCCGGATTGCCGGGCTTCCGCGAGACGGTCGTTGCCTACTGCGATGCGCTGGAGCGGGCGGCGCTGTCGATCCTGCCGGTCTACGCCGCCGCGCTCGACATGCCGCCACAGCACTTCGCGCCGGCTTTCCGCGAGCCGCAATACACGCTCCGCATGTCGCACTACCCTCACACACCGGTGCTGACGGACGGCGAGTACGGCCTGGCGCCGCACGCCGACACCTCGTTCATGACCTTGCTGGCACAGAACAAGGTGCCGGGACTGTCGCTGCGCACCGCGTCGGGACGCTGGATCGACGCGCCGGTGATCGAAGGCGCATTCCTGGTCAATAGCGGGCAGATGCTGAACCGGTGGAGCAACGGCCGTTTCCGCGCCACGCCGCATCGCGTCGTGAATCGTTCCGGCGGCGAGCGCTACGCCATCCCGTTCTTCTTCGACTGCACGATCGACCACGAGATGGTGTGCCTGCCCTCGTGCACCGACGCGGCGCATCCGATCAAGTACGAGCCCACGACCTACACGGCGTTCATGACCTGGTACCAGAACCAGAACTACGACCATGTCCGCAACGCCGAAGGAGTGCGATTGCAGGCGAACTAAGCCAACTAAAAAAGCCAATGGGAGGAGAGCACCGTGAAGTTTTCTCGCCGCTTACTCTTGAATCTGGGCATAGGGGCAGCCGCGTTGCCGGCCGTATCCGGCGTCGCGCAGGCACAAGCCTGGCCGTCACGGCCGGTACGCATCGTCGTCGGCTTCCCCGCCGGCGGGGCGACCGACATCATGGCGCGCCTGATGGGCGAATGGTTGACGCAGCGCCTCAGCCAGCAGTTCATCATCGAGAACAAGCCCGGCGCCAGCGGCAACATCGGAACCGAGCTGGTCGCCAGGGCACCCGCGGATGGCTACACGCTGCTGCAGGCTGTAACTCCGAATGCGATCAACGCCGCGCTCTACAGCAATCTCAGCTTCGACTTCGTCAAGGACATCGCGCCGGTCATCTACCTCGCCCGGCTGGCTTACGTCGTCGTGGTGAATCCGTCGGTCCCCGCCACGACGCTCCCTGAGTTCATCGCCTACGCCAAGGCCAATCCGGGCAAGATCAACTACGGGTCGGCCGGCCAGGGCACGCCGCAGAATATTGCCTGCGAACTCTTCAAGATGATGACCGGGGTGAATCTGGTCCACGTCCCGTACAAGGGAGGCGCGCCTGCGGTCGCCGATCTGCTCGCCAATCAGGTGCAGGTGATCTTCGCACCGGTGTCGGAGTCGATCCAGCAAATCAAGGCCGGCAAGCTGCGCGCGCTGGCGGTAACGCCGGCGAAGCGATTGGATGTGCTGCCCGACGTGCCAACGGTGGCAGAGTTCGTGCCTGGCTATGAGGCCAGCGGTTTCGCCGGCATCGGCGTGCCCAAGGGCACCCCGGCCGCAATCATCGACCTGCTGAACAAGGAGCTCAATGCCGGCCTCGCCGATGACAAAGTCAAAGGCCGGATCGTCGAGCTGGGCGGCACGGTGATGGGCGGCTCGCCCGCGGAATTCGGGACGATCGTCGCGGAGGCCACCGAAAAGTGGGCGAAGGTGATCAAGTTCGCGGGCATCAAGGCCGAATAGGCCAATCCCCAGTACAGGGTAGCCGAGCAGGGGGCGGCACGGTATAGGCCGGCCCCATGACTGCGATCGACCGTGAAGCGCTGCGGCGCAAGTACCGCGAGGAACGCGACAAGCGCCTGCGCTCCAACGGCAATGCCCAGTATGTGCAGGCAGCCGGCGTGTTCGCCCGCTACCTCGACGATCCCTACACGCCGATCGAGCCGCGCGCTGCGAAGACCGATCACGTCACCTTCGCCTTCGTCGGCGGCGGCTTCGCCGGGCTGGTGACGGCGGCGCGCCTGGTCGAGGCCGGCGTGAAGGACGTGCGCATCGTCGAGAAGGGCGGCGACTTCGGCGGCACCTGGTACTGGAACCGCTATCCCGGCGCGCAGTGCGACACCGCATCGATGGTCTACATGCCGTTGCTCGAGGAGACCGGGCACCGGCCGACCGAGAAATACGCGCACGCGCCCGAGATCCTGGAGCACTGCCGCCGCATCGGCCGGCACTTCGGCCTCTACGACAACGCCCTGTTCCACACCGAGGTGCAGGACCTGTCGTGGGACGGCGAGCGGTCGTGCTGGGTCGTCCGCACCAACCGCGGCGACGTCTTCACCGCGCAGTTCATCGGCCTCGGCACCGGTCCGCTGCACGTTCCCAAGCTGCCCGGCATTGCGGGCATCGAAACGTTTGCCGGCCACTCCTTCCACACCAGCCGCTGGGACTACGCCTATACCGGCGGCGACCCCTTCGGCGCGCCGATGACCAGGCTCGCCGACAAGCGGGTCGGCATCATCGGCACCGGCGCCACGGCCGTGCAGTGCGTGCCGCACCTTGCGCGGTCGGCAAAGGAGCTCTTCGTCTTCCAGCGCACGCCGTCTTCGGTCGATGTCCGCGCCAACGCGCCGATCGATCCCGGGTGGTTTTCCGGTATCGCCACGCCGGGCTGGCAGCAGCGCTGGCTGGAGAATTTCACCGCGAACCAGGCGGGAGGGACGGCGACCGAGGATCTGGTGCAGGACGGCTGGACCGACCTGTCGCGCCGCATTCGCCAGCGCATCCTGACCTTGCCCAAGGAGCAGCGGACGCGTGAGAACATGCTGTCCGCGTTCGAGGACGCCGATCACGAGAAGATGGAAGAGATCCGCGCCCGCGTCGACGCGATCGTCGGCGATCCGGCGACGGCGCAGCACCTCAAGGCCTGGTACCGCCAGCTGTGCAAGCGGCCGTGCTTCCACGATTCCTACCTGCAGGCCTTCAACCTGCCGGGCGTCCATCTGGTCGACACCGACGGCAAGGGCGTGGAGCGCATCACGCCGGCGGGCGTGGTCGTGGCCGGCGTGGAGTATCCGCTGGATTGCCTGATCTACGCCTCGGGCTTCGAGGTCGGCACCGAGTATCGCCGCCGCGCTGGGTTCGACCTGGTGGGCCGCGACGGGCTGAAACTGTCCGAGTATTGGAAGGAGGGGATGCGCACCAAGCACGGCATGCACGTCCATGGTTTCCCCAATGCCTTCTTCGTGCAGCCGACCCAGGGCGCGAACCTGATCTCCAATGTCCCGCACAACCTGACCGAGGCCGGCCGCACCATCGCGCTCGAGGTCCGGCACGCCCTCGACGGCGGCTTCCGCGAGATCGAGGTGACGAAGCAGGCCGAGGATGAATGGGTGAAGCTGTTGTTGACGGGCATGGGCCGCATGACCGGCGGCGCCGACTGCACGCCCGGCTACTACAACAACGAGGGACAGGACGCCGGTTTGGCCGCCCGCCTGGCCGTCGGTTACCCAGCCGGCGCCTCGGCCTATTTCAAGTATATCGACGAATGGCGCCGGTCCGGCCGTTTCGAGGGGCTGACGTTCCGCTGAAACGCAGGTCTTCATACCAACAGGCATCGGAGGCAAACCTCCGTACAACAGACCGACGGGCATGGAGTGCCTACCTGTTGTCCATGATCACGTCCCCGAGTCGTGATCCAGACCAGTTGTAGGAGATTGATATGCGCGTCCCTTTTTGAGTGTCGCGGCAATGTTGATCTTGGCGGGATGCGCGGGGCAGCGCCCGGCGACCACGGCGACCCCAGCACCCGTCTCGGCACAAACAGCGCAGCTCACCCCTGAGAACGACCCTCAGAATTGCCGCGAATTCACCGCGCCGGTGACGGTTGGAGGACAGCAGCAGCAAGCCGTCGGGTGGGCGTGCCAGCAGCCCGATGGCCGCTGGCGGGTCACCCAGAATACGCCCGGCCTGCCGGAGCAGGTCTATACACTGCCGCCGCAGGCGATCCATTTGTATCAATACCCCGAGCCATACTGGGATCCCTGGTTCTATGGGCCGGCCTTTGTCGGGGGGCCGGTCTTCTTCTTCACCGGTGGTTTCCACCATTTCCATCACTTTCATGGGTTCCACCGTGGCAGTTTTCACCATGGCGGCTTTCATGGCGGCCGCAGGTGACTCAACTGCGTCGCGCGCGAGTCGGCCACGATTCATACGAAGGTTTAGGGCCGATTAGACGAAGAAGCGGAAAGACCATCCGGACATAGGCACGGATAGTCCCTTCACTCGTGCACGACGGCAGGGCAGGGACGAACTCATGAGTGTCACGACAGCGCTGGCTCCGCGATATTTTGCTGGTCTTCCCGTCGCCTCCTGGGCGTTCGGCGTTCGCGTCTGGCTCGCCGTCGTTGTCGCGCTGTACGCCGGCTTCTGGCTTGAGCTCGAATCGCCCGCCTCGGCCGCCATCACCGTCGGAATCCTGGCAGTCCCGACCCGCGGCCAAGCCCTGGAGAAGGCCGGCTTCCGGCTTGGCGGAACGGTCATCGGCGTGATCGCGTCGATCGTCCTCGTCGGCAGCCTTTCCCAGGCGAGGGACCTGTTCTTCCTGGCGTTCGCCGCATGGGTCGGCTTTTGCGTCTATGTGGCGACCCTTTCGGATGGCTTCCGCGCCTACGGCGCGGTGCTCGCCGGCTACACGGTGGCGCTCGTCGCCATTCAGCAGATCGACACACCAAATAACGTTTTCGACTTCGGCATGCAGCGTGGGGCCGCCATTGCGCTGGGAATCGCCGCCATCGCCCTCGTCAACGACCTGCTGGCCGCGCCCGACCGGCACCTGGCGTTGGCGGCCCAACTCGCCGCCCTTCATCGCCGCGTGCGCGACAATGCGACGGCGGTCATCCGCAGTGAGGCGGCCGATCCCCTGGTGACGGCGGGGCTGCTACGGGAAATCGCCGCGTTGCGGCCCGAGATCACGAGCCTGGTGGCCGAATCGAGCAATGGCCCGACCCTGGTCGCCGCTGCCCGCAGCACGGCCGTGGCGCTGGTGGCGGAAGTCCACGCAGCGCGTGTCCTGCAAGCGCTGCCGGCTGACGCCGATCTGGCCGTCCGCGATCGCATGACGTGGGCTCTTGAAGCGGGCGATGACTGGCTTGCTTCGATGGCCCCCATGAGTGCGCCCCTGGAGTGGGCCTTCCGGGAGCTGCTGCGACGCGATCGCGATGTGCGCGAGGCCCTTGCGGCTCTGCGATCGGGCAATCGGCCTCTGCGCACCTGGCGGACACCGTTCTACGCTTGCCATCGCCTCGCCGCGGAGACCGGGGTGCGGGCCGCGCTGTGGCTGGCGCTGGCGTCGGTCGTCTTCATCCTCGCCGGCTGGCCGGCCGCGGCGGCCTCGCTCGTCCTGATCACCGCCTTCATGGGATTGGGCGTGATTACGCCCAATCCCCGTGCGTTCACGATGGCCGCGCTCATTGCCTGCCCGATCGGCGCCCTGCTTGCCGGCGTGCTCGACTTCCTGGTTCTCGGCGACGTCACGGAGTTCCCGCTGCTGGCGCTGGGGCTTGCCCCCTTCATGATCGGTTCGGCCGTGTTGACGACCCTGGCGAACCCGCTGCTGGCCGGCATCGGCCGAATGAACCTGATCGTCATCCTGGTCGTTGCCGGGCTCACCAATCAGCAGACCTACAATGCGGAAGTCTTTTTGGAGACGGCGCTGCTCGTCTGCCTGGGGCCGGCCGTGTTGTTGGCAGCACAGATCCTCGTCCAACCCGTTTCCGATGAGCGCCGCCAACGGCTGCTGATCGCATCGGCCCGGCATGAGGTCGGGCGGGCTCAGCCCTATGAACCGGAAGAAGCGATGTTCCGCGACGCCGTGCGGATCGGCCAGATCGCGGGGGTCGGCGTGCCCGGCCCGCAGCACCGGGTCATCGTGGAGGAAGCGCTCGCGCTGTTCGACCAGGCTGCGCTGATCCGGCTGAGCGACACGAGGCTGCGCGGACTGCCGGCAGGTCTCGCAGATCAGGCGCGGCGCTCCCTGGTCGACCGGGACACGCAATCCATCCGACGGGTCGCTGCCTACATCCAGGAGGCTGCACCCGCAACAAGCCTCGCACTCCAGGTCGCAAGTCTCGTCATGGGGGAGAAGGCGCCATGACGCATCCATTTAGCGAACTGGTCGTAGGCGGCGTGCTGCTGGCGCCGTTCGTCACCTATGCCGTGGCGGCGCTGGCAATCTTCCTGGTCCTTCGGCCGATCCTTCGTCTTTCGGGCTTTGCCCGACTGTTCAGCCATCCGCCGATTGCCGAGCTCAGCGTCTACGTGACGGTGCTGGGCCTGCTGACGGTGTTTTTCTAGGGGGATGCTCATGGGCCGCGCGATCCAATTGTTGCTGCCGTGGATGCGGAGACTGGCGACGCTGGCGATCATGGCCGTGGCGGGCGTCGTGGCTCTCGTGACCTGGGACTATTACGTGACGGCGCCATGGACGCGCGATGGACGGGTCCGCGTGCAGGTCGCCAGCGTGGCCCCGCAGATATCAGGTCAGATCACCGAGCGGCGCGTCGTTGACAATCAGTTCGTTCACAAGGGCGACGTGCTTTACGTGATCGAGCCCTTCGATTTTGAGGTCACCGTGCGCACCAACAAGGCGATACTGGAGCAGAAGGCGGCCGATCTGCAGGTCAAGCAGGTCCAGTCCGACCGGCGCCAGCATCTGTCGAACATCGCCACCACGCCGGAGGAGCAGCAGGTCTTTGCCGGCACGGCGCTGCAGGCGAAAGCAGCCTTCGATGCGGCCCAGCAGCAGCTCGCGCAGGCCGAGATCAATCTGCGACGCACCCAGATCCGCAGCCCGGTCAACGGCTATGTCACCAACCTCCTGATCGGCATCGGCGACTACGCGCAGCAGGGAAGCGTCATTGTTTCCGTCATCGACAGCGACAGCTACTGGATCGACGGCTACTTCGAGGAGACCAAGATGGCGCGGGTCTGCATCGGCGACCGTGTCGAGGCCAAGCTGATGGGCTATGCGCAGCCGATCGTGGGTCATGTCGCGACGGTCACCCGCGGCATTGGCGTGGCGAATGCGGCGTCGGGCGTGCAGGGATTGCCCAATGTCGATCCGGTCTACACCTGGGTGCGCTTGGCGCAGCGTGTGCCGGTGCGGATCGCGATCGACCGGGTGCCGCCGGGTGTTCCCCTGGTCGCCGGCATGACGGCGACGGTGACGGTGCGGAAACCTGCGGAGGGCCGGAGCGGCCAGGACGGGAGTGGGCCGGGCGCCGTACTGGCGGGACTGAAAGCCCGGCTTGCCGATGTCTTCGACGGACCGCCTGCCAAGCCCGAGTGTATCAAGGCGACCACAAACGGCCAGACCGAATCACTCACCGAGGAAGTCGAGGAAATGGGCCTGACGCCGGGACAGATCAATCCCGGCCTGGCTCCCGGCATGACCGCCTCGCCGACAAGCCGCTAAGGGAATAGTCTCAGCCCCTTGTTCGGGATTTCCGAACACAAGGAGAGCCTATGGCCGAGCCAAGCCTGGCCGAGACGAATGCCTTCGTGGCCGTCCTCGAGCAGAAGAGTTTCACCAAGGCCGCCAGGCATCTGAGCCTGTCGCCGCCCAGGGTCAGCGAGATGGTGCGCCAGCTCGAGGAGACGCTGGGCGTGCGGCTCATCGAGCGCACGACGCGCTCGGTGGCGCCGACCGTCGCGGGCGAGCGCCTGCTGGCGCGGCTGCGACCCGTGCTCGACGACTATCGCGCCGCGCTCGACCTCGTGAACGACTTTCGCGAGAAACCCGCTGGCGTCGTGCGCCTCACCGTCGCTCCGCCCGTAGCCTATCTCGGGCTGATATCCAGCATCAGCCGCTTTCTCGTTGCCTACCCGGAGATCAGCGTGGAGATCTCCGCCGACAGCGCCCTCACCGACATAGTGGCCGGCCGCTTCGATGCCGGCATCCGCCACGCCGAGCGGCTGGAGCGCGACATGATCGCCGTGCGCATCAGCGACGAGGTCCCGACGGTGACGGTTGCGGCGCCGTCCTATATAGCGCGTCGCGGCAAGCCGCAGACACCGCAGGAGGTTGCCGAGCATGATTGCATCCGCATTCGCCTGGGCGGCGGCGCGCTCATCCCATGGCGCTTGCGGCTCAGCCGGCGCGTCGTCGAAGTGCCGGTCGGGGCACGCTTCATCGTCAATGACGGCCGGATGGCGATGCAGGCGGTCCTCGAAGGCGCCGGACTGCTGCAGATGCCCCGCAACGCGGTCGAACGCGACTTCGCGGCGAAGCGGCTGGTCACCGTGCTCGACGATTACCAGCCGCCGCCGCTCGCGGGCTTCTTCCTCTACTATCCCAGTCGCCGCCAGATCCGGCCGGCGCTCAAGGTGCTGGTCGATTTCCTGCGCAAGCGCGACCGGCGCCCCTAGGCCAGGTCAGGCGGCGGCCGTAGCGACCACATCGCCGGTCAGGCGTCCGATCTCGGCCAGCGCCTTGCCACGATTGGTGTTGGCCGCTTCCGGTCCCATGGCCAGCCCCTCGAGATGGATGAAGGTCACGTCGGTCAGGCCGAGAAAACCCAGCGCGGCCCTGAGATAGGGTTCCTGGAAGTCGAAAGCTGCCGCCGGTGCGCCCTTGCTGTAGACGCCGCCGCGGGCGGCCAGGACGAACACCTTCTTGCCCTTGAGCAGGCCCTCGGGACCGTTCTCCGAATAGCGGAAAGTGCGGCCGCGGCGCGCCACGTGGTCTATCCACGCCTTCAAGGTCGAGGGGATCGAGAAATTGTACATCGGCACCGCGAGCACGATCGTGTCGGCAGCCTCGATCTCGGCGATCAGCTCGTCGGACAGTGCGGCGGCCGCCCGCTGGCTGCTGGTGTGCTCATTGGCCGGTGTGCCCATGGCGGCGAAGGTCGCGCCATCGAGATGCGGCATGGTTTCCGGCGTCAGCGCCCGCTCGACGACCGAACGATGCGGATAGCGCTTCAGGAAGTCGCGCGCGAGACCCAGCGACTGGGAGTTCTCGCCGAACACGCTGGAATGGATGAGAAGGACATTGCTCATGACGGGCTCCGTGTCGTGATGGGTGGACGTGTTGACGGAGCAAAGATGGTCGGAACGGGCCTCCCGGATAAGCCGGAACAATGTGAATGGGCCTTGTGGCTTTCCCGAATAATGCCTCGGGCTTCATTGTTCTGAAAAGCCGCATAGGCTATTCGCACTATTCCATATTATCGATCGGTATGCCTGGTCCCAAACATCGGGACCGTCGGGGCGCGCGAGTTCGCCCGCGGCGCGGGCCACCTGAGAGGAGACCGACGATGGATTCGCTCGTTAAGGATGTTGGAACCGTGCGGCCGATCATTCACCGCACGTTCGGCCAGACGCATGGCCCGATCACGCGACTGGCGAGCCCAGGCGATCTGGGCGGATTGCTCAAGCCATTCGTCTTCCTCGATCTCTTCGACAACGGCGGCCGGGCGTTTCCGGGCTTCGGGCTGCATCCACATTCCGGCATCGCGACGTTGACTTACCTGGCCGAAGGCAGCGCCGGTTACGAGGACACCACGGGTGCCCGCGGTGTGCTGGCAGCGGGCGGTATCGAGTGGATGCGGGCGGGCGGTGGTGTGTGGCACGGCGGTGGCGCCGGCAAGCCCGGCCGCGCCCGCGGCTTCCAGCTCTGGATCGCCTTGCCGCCGCATCTCGAGCTTGGGCCGTCCGTCAGCATCTACCAGAGCGTCGACGATGTGCCGGTCGCTGGGCCTGCGCGTGTGCTGCTCGGTGCCTATGAGGGCGCGAGCAGCGCGATCGAGGCGCCCTCGAGCATCAACTATCTGGCCGTCCGGCTCGCCGCCGGCGAGCGTTGGCGGTACGCGCGGCCGGTGGGCCATGATGTGCTCTGGGTCGCCGTCGGCAAGGGTGCCATCGCGACCCCGGACCGGGTCGCCCACGGCGAGCTTGCGATCTTCGCGCCGGGCGAGGGTGCCGTCGAATTCCTGGCCGAGGCGGACACGGAGTTCATGCTGGGCTCGGCAGTGCCGCATCCCCACGATCTCGTGCTGGGCTATTACTCGGTCCACACCAGCGCCGATGCCTTGGTGAAGGGCGAGCGCCGCATCGACGAGATCCGCGCGGAGCTTGTCCGCCAGGGTCGGCTCCGCTGAACGACAGGCGTGACGACGCCTAGTTCTGCAACACGCCGAGCGCTTTCAGCTTCGCGATCTCGTCGGCGGAGTACCCGGCATCGCACAGCACCGCCTCCGAATGCTGGCCGACGGTGGGGGCGCGGGCCGGCGCGACCTTGGTCACACCGTCGATGTGGAAGGGACTCGACACGGTGAGGTGGGCCCCGTCGGCGAACGGAACGAGAGCGCCGATCTTGCGTGACTGCTCGTCGTCCGCGGCTTCATCGACGGAGCACACGGGCCCGAACGTCACGCCCGCCTTCTCCAGGATTGTCCGCCATTCGGCGAGATCACGCTTGGCAAAGACCTCGTCGAGGATCGCGGTCAGCGCCTTGGCGTTCGCACGCCGCGATGGCTGCGTTGCAAAGCGTGGATCTTCGGCAAGATGCTCGGCCTCGATCGCCTTCAGGAAACTCGGGAGCTGACGGGCCTCGTTGTGCAACGCCATCAGGAACCACCGCCCATCTCGACAGCGATAGTGGTTGGCGAGCGCGCTTGGTGTGGCCTCCCTCGGCGGCCGGTGGGCGACGTGCTCGCCGAACAGGCGATTCTGTACATAGCAGCCATTGGCCCACAGGCCATTCTGCAGGAGCGAGGTCTGCGCGACGCCGCCCCGTCCCGTTTTCTCGCGACGATAGAGCGCTGTCACAATGGCCGCATACAGCGCCGTCGCGGTCGGATGGTCTCCCATGCCCGGCATTGATCGTACCGGCTCGGTCTCGGTCGTGACCCGCACCATGTCCATCAGGCCTGTGCGCGCCCAGTAGGCAGTTGCGTCGAAGCCAGTGCGGGCCGCCTCGTCGCCAGCTTCGCCATAGGCCGTGATCGAGCCGTAGATCAGTCGCGGGTTGACCTTCAGGAGGTCGGCGGCGGCGATCTTCAGGCGCTCGCGCACCGGCAAGGGGAAGTTGGTGACGAAGACGTCTGTCGAGGCCAGCAGGCGGTAAAGCACGGCGAGGCCCTCGGGGGCCTTGAGATCGATGGCCAGGCTCCGCTTGTTGCGCGACGTCAACTGCCACCAGTAGTCGGTGACCTTGCCGGGGACCGGCGTCGATGCTCGCCACGGATCGCCTGCGCCCGGCGGCTCGAGCTTGATCACCTCGGCGCCGAAGTCCGAAAGAATGGTGGCCGCTGCCGGACCCGCGATCCAGCTTGCGCAGTCGATCACCCGCAGACCTGAAAATATTCCGTCGCTCATCGTTACAAGCCCTCTCAAACTCGCGGTTTGCCGATGCCGTAGAATGCGGCGCAGTTGTCGCCCAGGATCAGGTCCTTCTCCCGCGCCGTGAGGAACGGACAGTATTTGCGTACGTAGTCGATCGATTGCCTGTAGGTGCAGAAGCGCTCGACGTTGGGCATGTCGGAACCCCACATTAGCCGCTCCACGCCCAACTGGTCGCGCATACTTTCGATTAGCGATTGCGCCTCGGAATAGGGGTAGTCCCAGACGCCGCCGTAGGTGATCGGGAACATGACTTCCAGCACCAGCGGCTCGTGGCGGTAGACAGCCAAGAGCTCCTCGGGGAATTCGTAGCGGCCGTTCTTGGCAAAGAAGGCGACCGGCGGGCTCATCGCCAAGTGCACGCGAAGATCGCGATGGCGCACCAGGACCCGCCCCAGTGCCACGATGTGGGCCATGTAGCCCGCTTTGTCGTAGGTCGGTCCCGAGCTTAGCTCGAGGCAGAGCACGATGCCGAGCTCGGCAAGCCTGGTCCAGAACGGCGCCATCTCCTTGGCATCGAGCGGCCAGGGGAAGCCATGGCGGCTCATCGAATCGACGTTGAAGTAGAGGCCGCGCTGCTTCAGCACATGGAAGGCATGATCGACCTTGGCGAGCTCGGCCTTGGTGCCCGCCATCGCCTCGTCGACATGCATCAGGCCGGTCATGCGATCGGGATACTGCTGCTGGGCGAAGGCGTTCATCTCCGTCATCGCGCCGTAGGCGCCGCCCGCCTGCAGGACGCAGTGGTCGACGCCGGCATACATCATCTGCGCCAGCATCAGCTCCGGCGGCGCCGTCATCTCCTGCATGCCGACCGGCATGTACTGGATGACGTGGTCCTCGCCCTGGTGGGTGAACTCGAGCTGGCCGAAGCGGCCGACGCGAAAATCGACGTCTGTCAGGCCGCTCCAGCCCGCATCGTCCGGCCGGTACAGCGCCTTGGTGTCGGCGGACGCCCAGTCGCGCGTGCGGAAGGTCGAAGCGGCCGTTCGCGTGATCATGCGCTGCAGGTAGCGGTTATGGACGTCGCGCGACGGATGCCCACAGGCGCCGATCCAATGCGTGAACACGTGGGCGTGACAATCTATGATCATGCTCCCCCTCACAAAACGTGCGGAAGTCTATGGGAATTTCAGGCATCGCGCTCGGCCAGTCAGACCCCCGCATCGCCGATACCTTGCGCAAGAACGCGCTCGGGGCGCCCCACATCGTCTTCTTCGTCATTGCGGCGGCAGCGCCGCTTACGGCCGTGGTCGGTGTCACGCCGGCCGCCTTCCAGCTCGGCGATGGACCCGGCGTGCCGGTCACCTTTCTCCTGGCCGGCGGCCTTTACCTGCTGTTCTCCGCCGGTTTCACCGCGATGAGCGGCTTCGTGATGAGCGCCGGCGGCTTCTATGCCTACGTCAAGGCGGGTTTGGGCCCTGTGTTCGGCCTGGCGGGTGCGTTGATCGCGCTCTCGACCTACACCAGCGTCGCGGCCGCCCTGTACGGGTTGTTCGGCTTCTTTCTCAACGACCTCGTGCGCCTGAACGGCGGACCCGACGTTGCCTGGTGGATCTATGCCGTCGCACTGGCGATCGTCATCTTCGCCTGCGGTTCGCGCAGCATCGAGTTCAGCGGTCGCCTGCTGGGCTGTTGCATGGTGGCCGAGATCACGATCCTGCTGGTGCTGAGCGTTGCGATCCTGGTGACGGCAGGCCCGGCGAGGCCGATCGCCTTTGCGCCGTTCGGCCTCCAGGCCGTGCTTGCGCCCGGGCTGGGCGTGGCGCTCGTCTTCGTCGTGTCGTCCTTCCTCGGCTTCGAGGCCACCGCGATCTTCGGCGAGGAAGCGCGCGAGCCCAGGCGCACCATCCCGCGGGCCACCTACATCGCGGTAACGCTGATCGCCGTCTTCTATGCATTCACGACCTGGACGATCTCGCTCTACTACGGGCCGGACCATATCCAGCAGCAGGCCGCCAGGAACACGGCCACGCTCTATCTCGATGCCATCAACACGCTGCTCGGCCGTCCGACCGGCTTCCTGATGGAAACGCTGCTGGCGGTGAGCCTGTTCGCCTGCGGGCTGTCCTTCCACAACACCATCAACCGCTACCTGTTCGCGCTCGGCCGCGAGGGCTGTCTGTGGCGGGGTTTCGGCCGCACGCATCACCGCCACCATTCGCCGCTGGTATCCGGCGTGGCGCAGATCGCGAGCGCCATGGCCATCGTGCTGGCGTTCGCGCTGGCGGGATCGGATCCGTATGGCGTGGTGTTCGATTGGATGAGCACGTTCGGCGCCCTCGGCATCTTGGTCGTGCAGGCGATGGTCTCGCTCGCGGTCATCGCCTTCTTCTGGCGGGACAAGAGGGGGCTGACCGTCTGGCGGCGATTGATCGCGCCGGCACTGAGCGCCATCGGCCTCGCGACATGCACCGTTCTGATGGCCGCGAATCTTGACCTGGTCAGCGGCTCCAAGTCGCTCGTGGTGCAAAGCTTTCCTGCACTGTTGCTGCTGATCGGACTGGCTGGTGCGGGACTCGCCGTCTGGATCAAGCGGCGTATCAGCAGCCAATAGGAAAGCTGGTCCATTACGTCCGGCAGAAATCGGCCGGCCTGTGCTATCTTGCGTTCACACCGTGGAGGAAGACAAAAGATGAGCGTGCGTGCAGGCCGCGAGTTCCTGGCCATTCCCGGACCGACGACGGTTCCGGACGAAGTGTTGCGGGCCATGCACCGCCCGGCCGTCGATATCTACTCCGGGCCATTGCTGGCGCTGACCGACGGGCTGCTGAAGGACATCGCCCGTGTGTTCAACACCACGGGCCGCGCCTACATCTACATCTCCAACGGCCACGGTGCCTGGGAAGCCGCCCTCACCAACGTGCTGTCCAAGGGCGACAAGATCCTGGTGCTGGAGAGCGGCCGCTTCGCCATCGGCTGGGGCGAGAGCGCCCGCCGCATGGGCGTCGAGGTCGAGATCCTGAAGGGTGACATGCGCCGCGCCGTGCGGCCGGCCGAGGTCGAGGCCCGGTTGAAGGCCGACAAGGGCAAGACCATCAAGGCCATCCTGGTCGCGCAAGTCGACACCGCCTCGGGCGTGGTGAACGACATCGCCGCCATCGGCCAGGCGGTGCGCGCTGCGGGTCACGATGCGCTGCTGATGGTCGATGCCGTGGCGTCGCTGGGCTGCATGCCGTTCAACATGGACGAGTGGGGCGTCGACGTCGCCATGTCGGGCTCGCAGAAGGGCATGATGGCGCCTCCGGGCCTGGGCTTCGTCGTCGCCAACGACCGCGCGCGCGAGGTCCACAAGAAGGCGGGCCTGCGCACGCCGTACTGGGACTGGACCGACCGCGAGGGCGACCAGCACTACCAGAAGTACGCCGGCACGCCGCCCGAGCACCTGCTGTTCGGTCAGCGTCAGGCGCTCGACATGCTGTTCGCCGAGGGCCTCGACAACGTGTTCCGCCGCCACCAGCTGCTGGCCGAAGCGGTGCGCCGCGCCGTCGGCATTTGGGCCGAAGGCCAGGCGATCGGCTTCAACATCATCGAGCCCAGCGAGCGCTGCGACACGGTCACGGCCGTGCTGGTGAACAGCGGCCGCAATCCCGAGGCGCTGCGCGCCTATTGCAACGAGAAGTGCGGCGTCATCCTGGGGCACGGCATCGGCGAGCTGTCGGGCAAGGCCTTCCGCGTCGCCCACATGGGCCACGTCAATGCGCCGATGATCCTCGGCACCTTGAGCGTGATCGAGATGGCGCTCAATGCGCTGGAGATCCCGCACGGCAAGGGCGGCGCCCAGGCCGCGATCGATTGGCTGGGCCAGCAGGTCAAGGCTTAAGGGAGCGCGGGCCTCTGGCCCGCATCATGATCATGAG
>NZ_BKAJ01000047.1 GCF_007992495.1 Reyranella soli | reverse complement strand
CATCATGATCATGAGCGGGCCAGAGGCCCGCGCTCCCGTGTCAAAACACCGGACGTCGATCACGCCACGGCGTCGCCTTTTCATAGGCGTCGCCGGCGCGCAGGACCGTCGCCTCGTCGAACAGACGGCCGACGATCTGCAGGGAAAACGGCAGGCCGCGCGTGTCGAAGCCGCTGCACACTGACAGGGCGGGATTGCCGCCGACATTGAACGCGGCCGTGAGCGAAGGGCGTGTGAACAGGCTGGAGTGCGGGACCGGCTCGAGCTTCCCGGCCGGCTCGGCCGTCGGCAGCATCAGCACATCGGCCGTCGACAGCACGGCCTGCAGGCTGCGCGCCAGGTCGGTCCGAAGACGCATCGCCTGGATGTAATCCTCGGCGCGCACCAGGCCGCCAGCGATGATGCGATAGCGTAGGCTGGTGCCGAACAGCTCCGGCCGCGTGCGCAGGTCGGCAGCGTGGATCGTGAACAGCTCGGAGATGGCGATGGTCTTCTTGACGTCGTCGAACTGCTCGATCGGCGGCAAGGTGACAGGCCGCACGCTCGCTCCCAGCCCACGGAACACGGCGAGGGCCGCCTCGAACGCCGCCATGGTGGCGGGCGACGGTGGCGCTTCCTTTTCGAGCCACGCCGTCGGCACACCGATGACCATGCCTTTGACGCTGCCGGTCAGCGCCGCCGAGTAGTCGGGGATGGTGACGTCGGCCGACCCCGGATCCTCCGGATCATGGCCCGCGATGGCCTGCAACAGGATCGCGACATCCTCGGTCGTCCAGGCGAGCGGTCCCGCATGGTCCTGGCTAAAGCAGTTCGGCAGCACGCCGCGGCGGCTGACTAGGCCGTAGGTCGGCTTCAGGCCGGCAATGCCGCAAGCCGCAGCCGGACCGCGGATCGAGCCGCCGGTGTCGCTGCCGAGCGTTGCCGGCGAAAGTCCCGCCGCGACCGCGGCAGCCGAGCCGGACGAAGAGCCCGCCGGCGAGCAGGTACGATCCCAGGGATTGCGCGCCGGCGGAAACAATACGTCCCACGACGGTCCGCCATGGGCGAATTCCCACGTCGCGTTCTTGCCCAGCAGCACACTGCCCGCGGCGGCGAGCTTCTCCTGGCAATGAGAATCCCGCGTTGGGACATTGTCCGCCAGCAGCTTGGACATCGCCGTCGTACGGATGCCGGCCGTGTCGAAGATGTCCTTCAGGCAATAGGGGATGCCATGCAGGCGGCTGCGCGGCGCCGAAGCCATGATCGCCGCTTCTGCAGCCTTGGCCTCGGTTCTCGCGCGCTCGGCAGTGACGGTGACGAAGCTGTCGAGCTGGTTGTCGAGCGCCGCGATGCGACTGAGGCAGGCTTCGGTGAGCTCGACCGGCGACAGCTCGCGTTTGGCGATGCGGCGCGACGCCTCGACGATGGTCAGGAAGGCAAGCTCCGACACGGCTATTCCTTCACTGGCTTGAAGGCCGACGCCACGAACACGTGGGCCGGCTCGTCGCCACGCGGCCGCGGCGTGGACAGGCGCTCGACCATCTGGCGGACATGGCCATAAGCCTCGATCAGCTCGGGCATGAACTCTGCCGGCAGGTCGAGGCCGGCCTGCTGCGCGAGTCGTTTGATGTCGTCGTCGGTGGGTGGCGGCTTGGTCATGCCGCAGCTTGTCACGCGGCCTTGGCGCCCGCCACGCCGTCTTCGACAACGAAGGTCGCCAGGCGGTGCACCGCGCTGTCCTTCTGCTTTACGTCATCGACCGCCTCGAAGCCTACTGTGCAACGCGCCGCCGCTAGATCGACCGTCGCATAGCCGCGCTTGTCGCCGCGGGCGTACTTCAGCTGCGGATTGACCTTGAGCGCCTGCTGGATGCTGGCGGCACTCGGACCTTGCGAGGTGATCGAGGTGCCGACGAACTCGCTGGCGACGACAGGCTCGTGCGCCTGGGCGAAGTCGCGCTTGAGGTCGGCAACGTAGAAGGCATGGCGGTCGCCGCCGATGACGACCGGGTTGCGTGGCTTGTGGGTCGCGATCGAATCCAGCAGGCGGCGGCGGGCGTTGGGATAGCCGTCCCATCCATCCATCCAGAATCTTTGCTCGCCGTCGCCCGGACGCGCCAGCTCGGCCATCAGCGTCTGCTGCGCCACGATCGTCCAGCGCGCTTTCGCGGAGGCGAACTGGCGGTCCAGCCACTGTTCCTGCTCGTTGCCCAGCATGCTGCGCGCCTCGAGCGTGCGCTCGGCGCAGTCCGCCACGGTGCCCGGCCGGCCGCCGCCGACGCAGGCCGACGGCGACCGATACTGCCGATCGTCGAGCAGCGTCAGGTCGAGCATGTCGCCGAAGCGGTAGCGGTCGTAGATGGTGGCGAAGGGACCGCGAGGTCGCGCCGACGCCGGCAAGGGCAAATGCTCGTAATAGGCCTGATAGGCCGCGGCCCGGATCTTCATGAACTGGGCGGGATCGCGGGTCGTGTAGGAGCGGTCGTTGGCGTAGTCGTCGGCGACCTCGTGGTCGTCCCAGGTCGCCAGCCACGGGAAGGCGGCGTGGGCGGCCTGCAGATCGGGATCGAGCTTGTAGAGCGCGTAGCGGTCACGGAACTCCGACAAGGTTGTTGGAATGCCGACTCCGTGCTGGCGCACGAGCTGCGATCCCCAGGTCTTCTCGTAGATGTAGTCGCCGAGATGCACGACGAGATCGAGATCGCGCTGGGCCATGTCGCGAAAGCCGGTGAAGTAGCCCTGCTCATACTGCTGGCAGGAGGCGAAGGCGAAGCGGAACTGCGCCGGCGTGCTGCCCACGGCCGGGGCGGTGCGTGTGCGGCCGATCGGGCTCAAGGTGTTGCCGGCGCGGAAGCGATACCAGTACTGCCGACCGGGCCGCAGTCCCTTGGCCTCGGCGTGCACGGCGTGAGCCAGCGCCGGCATGGCCTGCTCCGTACCTTTCGCGACGACGCGTGCGAACTTCTCGTCCTCGGCAATCTGCCAGTCGACCGCGACGGCGCTCTCGGGCATGCCGCCGCCTTCCAATGGCCGTGGCGCCAAGCGGGTCCACAGCACGACGCTGTCCTCGCGCGGGCTGCCCGAGGCAACGCCAAGCGAGAAAGGGTCGGAGGTGAAGGCGACCGGTTGGCCGCGGACGATTCCGACCGGACCGGCGATCGCGCTGGCAGCCAGGGAGCCGGCGAGGAAGCGGCGACGTGGAAGCCTCATGACTGATGCCCGTGGAACAGAGCTCTTTTACGTAAAAGCTGCTCGCTCAGTCGCGGATCGACGTCGACGATGGGCGAGTCGCTTCCTGCCTCGGCAATCAGCGGCCCGCCGACCGCTGCGCGCGCCAGGCGGGCGGCGCCGATCGCGGGACCTGAGCGCTGGTCGGCGGCGAGGTGAAGCGGCTGGCCGATCGCAGCGGCGACCAGCCGCGCCCACAACGCGCTGCGCGCGCCGCCGCCGGTCAGGACGATGCGCTCGATTCTGGCGCCGTCGTTGGTGAGCGCCGCATGACCATCGGCAAGCGCGAGCGCCACGCCTTCCAGAACAGCTTGCACGAGATGATGCGGCCCCGTCATGTGGGTCAGGCCCGAGAAAGTGGCGGTCAGCAGCGGATTGTCGTGCGGCGTGCGCTCGCCGGCAAGGTAGGGCGTGAAGACCGGCGTGGTATCTGGCGACAGTCCTTGTGCTTCGACCTCTGTCATCAATGCTGCAATGTCGGGCCGGCCGAGCACGCCCGCGATCCAGGCAAGGGCGGCGCCGGCGCTCAAGGCAACGGCGTGCTGGGCGAAGAGTCCGGGCACGGCGTGGCGATGGGTGTGCATGCCGCCGCCTTGGGCCGGGACGAACCGGTCGTTGGCGACGAAGTACACACCCGATGTTCCCAGGCTGATGTAGGCAGCACCTGCCTGAACCGCGCCAACGCCGACACCCGCGCACATGTTGTCGCCACCGCCGCCTGCCACTGGAGTCCCGGCCGGCAGATGCCAGCGCGCTGCCAGTTCGCCGCGCAGCGCGCCCGAGACCTCGTCACTCTCGACCAGCCGCGGCAGGTGTGTGCGATCGACGCCACAGACGGCTAAAATGCAGTCGTGCCAGTCGCCGCGGGCCGTATCCATCAGCAGCGTCGCCGAGGCGTCGGCACGATCGCTGACGGCCTCGCCGGTCAATCGCAGCCGGACGTAGTCCTTGGTCAGCAGGATGCGCCGGGCGCGCGCCACGGTGTCGGGTTCATGCCGCGACAGCCACAGCAGCTTGGGCGCAGAGAAGCCCGGCATGGCGCGACAGCCGACGATATCGACGAAGTCTTTCAGGCAGCGATGGAGCTCGGCGCACTCGGCCGAGGCGCGTCCGTCGTTCCACAGCAAGGCCGGCCGGATCGGCGCGTCGGCAGCATCGAGCAAGGTGACACCCAGCATCTGGCCCGACAGACCGATGCCGCGCACGGCCGCCATCGCTGCCGGCGCCGCAGCCGCCAGGGCATCGAGGCTGTCGACGACGGCCTGCCACCAGTCCTGCGGTGCCTGCTCGGACCACAGCGGCCGGGGATGGGAGAGGGCAAGTGGTGCGCTGGCCGTCGCCGTCGGCCGGTCGTCGTCGTCGATGACGACGGCCTTGACGCTCGACGTGCCGATGTCGATGCCGAGATACATGGAACGGTCAGCCGGTGCCGCGCAGGATGCCGAGCACGGCACGCGCGGCGGCTTCGTCGACCACCAGGACCGAGCACAGCTTGGCGCGCAGGACGCCCGCCAGGATCGCCGTCTTGTTCAGGCCGCCCGAAGCGACGATGGACGTGGCGATGTTGCGCAGCATCTCGACGGGGGCTGCGATCACGCGCCGGTTGACCGCATGCTTCACGGGCTTGCCCCACGAATCGAGGAAGGTGCCCATGATGTCGCCGACGGCGCCGGCGGCGCGCAGCGAATCGACGGTGACGTCGCGCGGCAGGCCGTAGCGGATCAGCAGCGACCGGCGGCTGAGATCGCCGACGCTCAGCAGCGCCACGTCGTTGGTCGCGAGCCGCTGGAAGGTCTCCTGGAACACGTCCTGGTCGAGGATGGTGTCGCGCGAGCGCG
The DNA here is from genome assembly GCF_007992495.1 of Reyranella soli. Taxonomy (GTDB): domain Bacteria; phylum Pseudomonadota; class Alphaproteobacteria; order Reyranellales; family Reyranellaceae; genus Reyranella; species Reyranella soli. The sequence continues at coordinate 9,719 of NZ_BKAJ01000047.1, read as the reverse complement.
GGCTGCCGGCATAGATCGGCGCCGCCAGGTAGTTGCACTGGCCGTTGATACGGCGGGCGAATTCGCTGGCGATCTCGAAGGTGTTGATCTCGAGCCCGTGCGTCAGGCCGCCCATCATGGAATTGATGCTGAGTTCGGGGAAATTGTCCGGGCGCAGATGGCGGATGGTCTCGCGCAACGTGGCGCCCCAGCCGATGCCGAGCCCGCGCACGCGCGTCTCGCCGAGATGCCGCGCCAGGTATTCCGCGGTGGCGCGGCCCAGCACGGGCGCGATCTGGTCCTGGTCGGCCGGAGTCGGGACGACCACGGCGTCCTTGAGCCCGGTCTCCTGTACCAGTTGCCGTTCCAGTTCGACGCAGTCGGCCAGCCGGGCGTTGACCTGGATGTTTACAAGCCCGCTTTCCCGGGCTTCACCCAACAGGCGGTTGGCGCGCAGCCGTGTGATGCCGAGCTTGCCCGCGATATCGGCCTGGGTGAGCCCCTCCATGAAATAGAGCCAGGCCACACGCACCCGAAGCTGCTCGTCATCCTCCGACATAAGCTGCCTGCCTCCTGCGAATTGCCCGTTGGGGCCGGCGACTGTCATAGCCCATAAACATTTGTATCGTATCATATACAAATGTTCCGGCAGTTGATATTGATGGGCCATGGACGGGCATCTTGCGGCGGCAGTTCGATCCGCAGTGACCACGCGTGACGTACGCATCGCGGCGGGAAACCTTGGTTGCGTGCCCGCCGTCCTGCGCCAGACAGCGCCGGCTGAGCGCTATGTCGTGGTCGCCGATGAACACACGTGGAAGGTGGCTGGAAAGCGGGTGGCGTCACTGCTGGCATCGGAACGGCTGGCGACCTGTGGCCCGGTCATGCTGACCGGCGAGCCGCGGGTGAAGCCAAGCGCGGAGACGGCGCGGACCCTGGCAACGACGATCAAGTCCGGCGCCGCTCTTCCCATCGCCGTTGGCTCCGGAGTCATCAACGATCTGGTGAAGTACGCTGCCGAGCTTGCCGGCACGCCTTATGTCTGCGTGCCGACCGCGGCGTCGATGGACGGCTATGCCGCATCCGGCGCGGCCCTGCGCGACGACGGCTTCAAGCGCACCTTCGCCTGCGCCGCGCCCGTCGCCATCGTGGCCGATCTCGCCGTCATCGCCACCGCGCCCCCGGTCATGGCCGGCTGGGGCTACGGCGACCTCGTCGGCAAGCTTGTGGCCGGCGCCGACTGGATCGTGGCCGACGCGCTCGGTGTCGAAGCGCTCAATCCCGGCCCCTTCGGCATGGTGCAGAACAACCTTGCCGCCTGGCTCGGCGAGCCGGCCGGCGTGCGGCGCGGTGATCGCGCGGCGCTCGACGGCCTGGTGCGCGGGTTGATCATGGCGGGGCTCGCCATGCAGGCGCACGGCAATTCGCGGCCGGCCAGCGGCAGCGACCATCAATTCGCGCATCTCTGGGAGATGGAAGAGGTCGCGGTCGGCGGCGTGCCGGTGTCGCACGGCGCCTGCGTCGGCATCGGCTGCCTGTCGATGCTGGCGGCCTACGAATGGCTATTGCGCCAGGACCTGTCAGGCATTGCGCCGGCCGAGCTCGCGGGCAGAACGCCGTCGCCGGCAGCGCTGCGTGCCGAGGTTGCGGCGTCGTTTCCCCTGTCCTTCATGGCCGCCAACGCCGAAGTCGAAGCGGTGGCCAAGGCGGTGGCGGCGCCGGTCGTCGAGGCGCGCCTGCGCCGTCTGCAGGAGAGCTGGCCGCAGCTCTCGGGCCAGCTGCGCCAAAGCCTGCCCGAGGCGAAGACGGTGCGGCGCTGGCTCAACTCGGCCGGCGCGCCTTCGAGCACGGAAGCCATCGGCGTCAGCGGCGGCAAGCATGCCCGGGACTACAAGCGCGCGCGGCTGATCCGCCGCCGCTTCACCGGCCTCGACGTGCTCCATGAGCTCGGCTGGCTCGACGCCATGGTCAGCGACCTGTTCGGCGCGAGCGGATTCTGGAGAGGGTCCCGGGCGGTCGCCTAGGGGCTCAGACAAGCAAGGGAGGCAAAATGGACAAGACAAAACGGGCATTCGTCGGCGGGCTGCTTGCCGCCGCCATGACGGCGGGCATCGCCGCGCCGTCGATCGCGCAACAGCGCATCGAAATCCAGTTCTGGCACGCCATGAGCGGCGTGCTCGGCGAGCGTGTCGACGAGATCGTCAAGCGCTACAACGACTCGCAGACCAAGTTCACGGTCGTGGCCACCAACAAGGGCAACTACGACGAGGTGATCAACGGCACGATCGCCGCCTACCGCGCCAAGAAGGCGCCGCACATCACGCAGATCTACGAGCGCGGGTTCATGACCATGCTCCTGTCCGACGCCATCGTGCCGGTGCAGGACCTCCTGACCGAGAAGAAGAAGCCGATCGACTGGGGCGATTTCATCAAGCCGGTCGCGAGCTACTACCAGTACAAGGGCAAGCTGATGAGCATGCCCTTCAACTCGTCGGCGCCGATCCTGTGGTACAACAAGGAGCATTTCGAGAAGGCTGGCTTCAAGGAGCCGGGCCCGACCTGGCAGGAGCTCGACAAGCAGCTCTACGCCATCAAGAGCAAGGGCATCTCCGAATGCGGCTCCTCGCTCGCCGGAGACTTCTTCTGGAGCCTGATCGAGAACTACAGCACGGTGAACGACCAGCCGTTCGGCACCAAGGCCAACGGCTATGTCGGCCTCGACACGGTGTTCGTCTACAACAAGACCAAGGTGGTCGAGCAGACCAAGCGCCTGAAGAAGTGGATCGACGACGGCATCATGCAGATCGCGGGCCAGGGCCTCTCGCCCGAGCAGCTCTACACCTCGGGCAAGTGCTCGACTTTCTTCGCCTCGACGGCCGCGCACGGCAGCGTCGAGCGCAACGCCAACATCAAGTGGAGCGCCACCTACCTGCCGTGGGAAGAAGGCACGCAGCCGCGCAACAGCAGCATCGGCGGTGCCACGCTGTGGGTGATGAAGGGCCACAAGGCCGAGGAATATGACGGTGTCGCCGACTTCCTGGCCTTCGTCGCCAGCCCCGACCTGCAGGTCTGGTGGAGCAAGGTGACGGGCTACGTGCCGATCACCAACAAGGCCTATGAGGCGGCCAAGAAGGAGGGCTACTACACGGCCAATCCGACGCGCGAGATCGCCATCCTCCAGCTCAACCGCGGCACGCCGACGGCCAACTCGCAGGGCTTCCACTTCGGCAACTACACGCAGTCGACCTTTGCTCTGCGCCAGGAGCTCGAATCCGTGTGGGCCAACAAGAAGTCGCCACAGGAGGCGCTTGATGACGCGGTCCGCCGCGGCAACGAGATCCTGCGGCAGTTCGAGAAGCTGCATGCAGGCAAGTACTAGCGTCACGGCAGAGCTGCCGGCGGCGGCCCCTCGGGCCGACCGCCGGCGGCGTGCGGCTGCGGGTGGCACGGCGGGCTTGAAGCGCGCCCACTACACGAATTCGCGCCTGCCATTCCTGCTGCTTCTGCCGCAGCTCCTGGTGTTGCTGCTGTTCTTCTTCATCCCGGCGGTGCGGGCGCTCGTCCAGGCGTTCGTCATCACCGATCCGTTCGGCACCACCGTCCATTTCGTCTGGTTCGACAATTTCCGCGCCTTGCTCGCCAGCCCGGAGTACCGCTCGTCAGTCTGGGTCACCTTGTGGTTCACGCTGGCGCAGAGCGTGCTGACGCTTTCCGTCGCCGCCGTGCTGGCCTTTGCCACCGATCGCGTGATCCGCGGCCGCGGCCTCTATCGCAGCATCGTGCTGCTGCCCTATGCCATCGCGCCGGTGATCGCCGGCATCCTGTGGGCGTTCATGTTCAACGCCCATGTCGGGCCGCTGACCTATGTGCTGAAGGCGCTGGGCGTCGCCTGGGATCCCACGCGCAACGGCTTCGACGCCTTCCTGCTGGTCACCTTCGCAGCCGCCTGGAAGCACATCTGCTACGACTACATCTTCCTGGTGGCAGCCTTGCTCGCCGTGCCGGCATCGCTGCTGGAAGCCGCCGCCGTCGACGGCGCCGGTCCGGGCCTGCGCTTCTTCAAGATCGCCCTGCCGATGATCGGGCCGACGGTGTTCTTCCTGCTGGTGATGAACTTCGTCTACGGCTTCTTCGAGACCTTTGCCATTATCGACGCGGTGACCAAGGGGGGCCCGGGCGGGGCGACGATGATCCTGGTCTACAAGGTCTACCAGGACGGCTTCGTGCATATCGATCTCGGCTCCTCGGCGGCGCAGTCGGTGCTGCTGATGATCTTCGCCGTCATCCTCACCATGCTGCAGTTTCGCTACGTCGAGCGGAACGTGAACTACGACGTCTGACATGGTCGAGCGCACCCGCACCCTCGACATCGCCTGTCATGGCCTCTTGATCCTGGGCGGCCTGCTCGTCTGCCTCCCGATCTACTTTGCCTTCGTGGTGGGCTCGCACACGGTGGGCGACGTGCTCGCCGTGCCGCCGCCCTGGCTGCCCGGCGGCCGCTTCTTCGAGAATGCCGTGACGGCCTGGCAGAAGGCCAATCTCGGGCGGCTGCTGTTCAACTCGCTGGTCGTGGCCGTGGGCATCACGGTCGGCAAGATCGCCGTGTCGCTGCTCTCGGCCTTCGCCATCGCCTATTTCCGCTTCCGCTGGCGCATGACGGCGTTCTGGCTGGTCTTCGCGTCGCTGATGCTCCCGGTGGAAGTGCGCATCCTGCCGACCTACGAGGCGGTGACCAACGTCGCGCTGCCGCTGCAATGGCTGTTCGACTGGCTGGGGTTCGAGGTCACCCTGGAATGGAACATGATGAACAGCTACGGCGGGCTGATCCTGCCGTTGATCGCCTCGGCCACCGCCACCTTTCTGTTCCGCCAGTTCTTCCTCACCGTGCCGGAGGAGCTGTGCGAGGCCGCCCGCATCGACGGCGCCTCGCCCTTGCACTTCTTCCGCCACGTCCTGCTGCCGCTGTCGATGTCGAACATGGTGGCGCTGTCGATCATCCTGTTCCTCTACGGCTGGAACCAGTATCTGTGGCCGTTGCTGTTCACCACGGAGAAGGACATGGCGACCGCCGTGATCGGGCTGAAGCATCTGATCCCGCAGTCGGACGCAGAGCCCGCCTGGAACGTGGCGATGAACGCCGCGCTGCTGGTGATGCTGCCGCCCGCCCTGGTCGTGGTGGCGCTGCAGCGCTGGCTGGTGAAGGGCCTGGTCGATAGCGGCAAGTAACGGAGAGTAGTGTTCATGGTGCTGATCATCGGCCATCGCGGCGCGCGCAACCTGTGGCCGGAGAACAGCCTCCAGGGTTTTAAGCGCACGCGCGATCTTGGCGTCGATGCCGTGGAGTTCGACGTCCATCTCTCGCGGGACGGCGAACTGGTGGTGATCCACGATCCCTCGCTCGAACGGACGACCGAAGGCACCGGGCCGGTCGCGGAGCGGACGGCAAGGGACCTCGACGCGATGGGCGTTCCCGGCCTCAAGGCGGTCCTCGACGTCTATGCCGGCACGCCGATCGAGCTTCATATCGAGATCAAGACCGACGTGCTCGGCCGGCCCTATGAAGGCCTGGAGAAACGGCTTCTCGACGTGATTGGCAGACGCAAGCTCGAGCACCAGGCCGTCGTCACCAGCTTCGTGCCCGAAATCCTCGAGACCGTGCGGCGCCTGTCGCCGCAGCAGCGTGTGCTCGCCTCGCTCGACCGCCGCTCGGCCGAGCTCTTCGGCGGCCTGCCGTCGGCGCTGGATCGCTTGGCGGTCATCGGCAACTGCATGGTCGCGGTCGAGAAGGGACTGCTGGCCGACAGCCTCGATCTCTGCCTGCGACGGGTCGGCGGCGAATTTCTAGGCGCTTGGGTGCCCAACGACGACGCCGACATCGCGGACTGGCTGGCCCGGCCGATCCGTCAGATCACGACCGATCGTCCCGATGTGGCGCTGGCGCTGCGCCGCTAACTGAACAGGTGGCAGGCGATCATGCGGTCGCCCACCTTGGCCAATGGCGGTGCCTGCTGGGCACAGCGCGGCATGGCGTGCGGGCAGCGTGGATGGAAGTGGCAACCCGATGGCGGGTTGAGCGGGCTCGGCACTTCGCCGGCCAACGGCTCGTCCTCGCGCCGCTCGTCAGGATGGCTGGGCAGGGCGGCGGCGAACAAGGCCTTGGTGTAGGGATGCTGCGGGTTGCCGGCGAGGGCGCGCGCTTCGCCGCTTTCGACGATCTTGCCGAGATACATCACCACGATCTGGTGGCTCATGTGCGCCACGGCGGCGAGGTCGTGGGCGATGAAGAGGTAAGAGAGGCCCAGTCTTGCCTGCAGGTCGCGCAACAGGTTCAGGATCTGGGCGCGGATCGAGACGTCGAGTGCCGATACCGGCTCGTCCAGCACGACCAGCTTGGGTGACAGGACGAGGGCGCGGGCGATGGCGATACGCTGGCGCTGGCCGCCGGAGAATTCGTGCGGAAAGAGATCGGCGGATCGTCCCGGCAGGCCGACCAGGTCGAGCAGCTCCAGGGTGCGCCGGCGTACCTCGGCCGGCTCGACGGTCTCGTTGGTGATCAGCGGCTCGGCGATGATGGCGCTGATCCGCATGCGCGGATTGAGCGAGGCATACGGGTCCTGGAACACCGCCTGCACGGATTTGCGGTAGTGGCGGCGTCCAGCCGCGTCCAACCTGAGGAGGTCGCGGTCCTCGAACAGCATGGTGCCACCGGTGGGCTCCTCCAGCCCGAGCACGAGCTTGGCCGTCGTGGTCTTGCCGCAGCCCGATTCGCCCACCACGCCCAGGGTCTTGCCAACCTCGATCGTGAAGGAGATGCCGTCGACCGCGCGCACTACGCCGCGCTGGCCGCCGAAGATGCCGCGGCGGGCGGGGAAGTGCTTGGTGAGCTCGGCGGCCTGGACGACCGACGTATGAAGGGGGGCGGTCATGACGCGGCCTTGGCACTGGCATCGACTGGGGCCCGCCAGCAGCGCGCCCTTGTCTCGTGGTCGAGGGCAAATTCCGGCGGCGCTTCGGCCCGGCAGCGGTCGAACGCCTCGGGACAGCGCGGCGCGAAGGCGCAACCCGGTGGCATGGAGGCGAGATCGGGCGGCTGTCCGTCGATGGCGGTGAGATGATCGCGATTGTCGGTCATGCGCGGGATCGAGCCCAGTAGTGCCTTGGTGTAGGGATGCGCCGGCTGGTTGAAGATGCGCGACACCGGCCCGTGCTCGACGACGCGGCCGGCATACATCACGGCGAGCTGGTCGCACATCTTGGCGACGATGCCGAGATTGTGGGTGATGAAGATCAGCGCCAGCCCGTGCTCGCGCTGCAGGTCGCGCAGGAGCTTCAGGTACTGTGCCTGGATGGTGAGGTCGAGGCTGGTGGTCGGTTCGTCGGCGATCAGCAGGCGCGGCTCGCAGGAGATGCCGACGGCGCCGACGATGCGCTGGCGCATGCCCCCCGACATCTCGTGCGGGAACTGGGTGACCCGGGTCTCGGGCGAGGCGATGCGCACCGAACGGAGCAGCCCGATGGCGCGCTTCCAGGCGCTGGCGCGGGAGGCGCCCTCGTGCACACGAATCGGCTCTCCGACCTGATCGCCGATGGTGAACAGGGGGTTCAGCGAGGCCATCGGATCCTGCAGGATCATGGCGATGCGCTTGCCGCGCACCCGGCGCATCTCCTCGTCGGACTTGTCCAGGAGGTTCTCGCCCTCGAACATCATGCGGCCGCTCGTGATGCGCGCCGCCGCCGGCAGCAGGCGCAGGATGGTGAGGGCGAGCGTGCTCTTGCCCGAGCCTGATTCGCCCACGATGCCCAGCGTCTCGCCGGCCTCGAGGCTCAGTGTCACCTCGTCGACCGCGCGCACCACACGCGCGCCCTGCTGGGACACGTAGTGGGTTGAAAGGTTCTCCAGCGACAGCAGCGGCATGGTTACAGCTGCCGCAGCTGCGGATCGAGCTTCACGCGCAGCCAGTCGCCCAGGAGGTTGGCGGACAGGACCATCAGCATGATGCAGATGCCGGGGAACACCGTGAGCCACCAGTAGCCCACCATCAGGCCCTTCTTGCCGTCGGCCATCATCAGGCCCCAGGCGGGCTTGGGCGGCGGCACGCCGACGCCGAGGAAGGAGAGCGACGCCTCGGTGACGATCACGACGCCCAGCATCAGCGTGGCCAGCACGATGGCGGAGTTGATGACGTTGGGCATGATGTGGCGCCACATGATGAGACGGCTGGAGCAACCGGCGACGACCGCCAGCCGCACGAAGTCGCGCTGCTTCAACGACAGCACCTCGCCGCGGATGACGCGGGCGTAACGCGTCCAGTAGACCAGGCCCAGGATGAGGATGATGTTGAGCTCGCTGGGCCCGACGATGGCGGCGAGGAAGATGGCGAAGGTGAGCGCTGGCAGGGCAAGCCAGGTATCGGTGATGCGCATCACGACCTGGTCGGCCCAGCCGCCGAGATAGCCCGACATGATGCCGAGCAAGGTGCCGATGCCGCCCGCGACCAGCACGGCGGTGATGCCCACCACCATGGAGACGCGTGCGCCGAAGATCAGGCGCGACAGCACATCGCGTCCGACATGGTCGGTGCCCAGCGGATAGGCCAGACTGCCGCCCTCGAGCCAGAACGGCGGCTTGAAACGACGCGCCAGGCTGCCGATCTGCGGATCGTGCGGCGCCAGCACGTCGGCGAACACGGCGACGAACGCGATGAACAGCAGGATCGACACCGGGATGACCGGGAAGCCTTTCAATCGCCAGAACGGCGCGGCGGAGGCGATGGTGTCGGTTGTGACGGGGGTGATGACAGTCATGGCCGTCAGCTTTCCAAACGAATGCGGGGATCGATCAGGGCGTAGAGGATGTCGACCAGCAGGTTGACCAGCACGATCATGGCGCCGCCGATGATGACGACGCCCTGCACGACGGGGAAATCGCGGAAGGTGATGCCCTCGTAGAGCAGGCGGCCGATGCCTGGCCAGGCGAACACGGTCTCGACCACCACCGCGACGTTGATCATGACGACGAGGTTGATGCCGGCCAGCGTGATCACCGGGATCAGCGCGTTCTTCAGCGCGTGCTTGCCGATCACCAGTGCCTCGGGCAGGCCCTTCAGCCGCGCCAGCTTGATGTACTCCGAGCCCAGCACCTCCAGCATGGAGGAGCGCGTGAGCCGCATGTGGGCGGCGGCGAAATACCAGCCGAGCGTGAAGGCGGGCATCAGGAGATGCAGCACGCCGCCCGAGCCCGAGGAGGGCAGCCAGCCGAGATAGACCGAGAAGAACAGGATCAGCACCAGGCCGACCCAGAACTGCGGCAGCGAGAGGCCGAGCAGGGCGAAGATCTTGCCGGCCGAGTCCCAGAACCCGTCGACGCGCACCGCGGCCAAAATGCCGCTCGGGATGCCGATCAGCAGCGACAGCGCCATGGCGACGGCCGCCAGCAGCAGCGAGTGCGGCAGGCGCTGGAAATAGAGATCCAGCACCGGCACGCGGTAATAGAAGGACTGGCCGAAGTCGCCGGCGAACAGGCTCGCCATAAAGTGCCAGTACTGTTCCCACAGCGGCCGATCGAGGCCGAGCTGGCGGCGAATGTTCTCGATGTCCTCGGGACTGGCGCCGGGCTCGACCAGCAGGCTCACCGGATCGCCGGTGACGCGCACGAACAGGAAGATCGTGACCGACAGCAGGAACAGCGACAGCAGGGAGTAGCCGACGCGACGGATGATGTATTGTTTCATGGATGCCTT